>UQQM01000008.1 GCA_900543205.1 uncultured Bacteroides sp.
GGGAACGTATTCACCGCGCCATGGCTGATGCGCGATTACTAGCGAATCCAGCTTCACGGAGTCGGGTTGCAGACTCCGATCCGAACTGAGACGGCCTTTCGAGATCCGCTCCCCGTCGCCGGGTGGCATCCCTCTGTAGCCGCCATTGTAACACGTGTGTCGCCCCGGACGTAAGGGCCGTGCTGATTTGACGTCATCCCCGCCTTCCTCTCACCTTGCGGTGGCAGTCCCGGCAGAGTCCCCAGCATAACCTGATGGCAACTGCCGGCAAGGGTTGCGCTCGTTATGGCACTTGAGCCAACATCTCACGACACGAGCTGACGACAACCATGCAGCACCTCGACTGGCGCCCCGAAGGGCCTCCCCATCTCTGGGTCGTTCGCCAGCCGTTCGAGCCCGGGTAAGGTTCCTCGCGTATCATCGAATTAAACCACATGTTCCTCCGCTTGTGCGGGCCCCCGTCAATTCCTTTGAGTTTCATTCTTGCGAACGTACTCCCCAGGTGGATGACTTATCGCTTTCGCTTGGCCACCGACTGTGTATCGCCGACGGTTAGTCATCATCGTTTACTGCGTGGACTACCAGGGTATCTAATCCTGTTTGCTCCCCACGCTTTCGTGCCTCAGCGTCAATGGCGGATTCGTGAGATGCCTTCGCAATCGGTGTTCTGAGTGATATCTATGCATTTCACCGCTACACCACTCATTCCTCCCACGGCATCCGCATTCCAGCCCGGCAGTATCAAGGGCAGTTCCGGCGTTAGGCGCCGGGCTTTCACCCCTGACTTGTCGGACAGCCTACGCACCCTTTAAACCCAATAAATCCGGATAACGCTTGCATCCTCCGTATTACCGCGGCTGCTGGCACGGAGTTAGCCGATGCTTATTCGTGACGTACTCTCGTCGGCCCACACGTGGGCCTTATTGCTCCGCCACAAAAGAAGTTCACGACCCATAGGGCCTCATTCCTTCACGCGGCATGGCTGGTTCAGGCTTCCGCCCATTGACCAATATTCCTCACTGCTGCCTCCCGTAGGAGTCTGGACCGTGTCTCAGTTCCAGTGTGGGGGACCTTCCTCTCAGAACCCCTAGGCATCGTCGCCTCGGTGCGCCGTTACCGCACCGACTAGCTAATGCCCCGCGAGCCCATCCGCGTCCGACGAATCTTTCAACGGAAGGCCATGCGGCCCTCCGTACCATGGGGTATTAGTCGGCGTTTCCACCGGTTATCCCCCGGACGCGGGCAGGTTGCTCACGTGTTACGCACCCTTCCGCCGGTCGCCGCCACAGGTATTGCTACCCGCGCGCTGCCCCTCGACTTGCATGTGTTAAGCCTGCCGCTAGCGTTCATCCTGAGCCAGGATCAAACTCTTCTTTGTATATTCTTACTTTCTCTAAGCCTGTCCCCGCTCCCTCTTAAGAAATCAACGCTCTCGTTTCTATCTCGTTCTCTTGGTACTTGCTTGTACTTTCCGATTCAGTCTTTTCAATGATCTTTCAAGTTTGGCGCTAAAAAAACCAGCCTTGCGGCTGATGGCCAGTCCCGTTCGTTTCGTTCGGGATTGCAAAGGTAATCGCTTTTTTTTAATCTGCAAAATTTTTTGAGAAATTTTTTCAGATTGTTTTTGCAAAGAACTTTTTCAATCCCTTCGTTTCCGAAAGGGACGGCAAAGGTAGTCACTTTTTCTGAACTTGCAAATTATTTTTATAAAAAATTTTAATTTTTCTCTAAAAAAGCCCTGAAAGGCACATTGGCAGCAGCCCCCGGTAAAAAAGGAGGAGCCGGCACACGCCGACTCCTCCCGATATCATGAGCGTAAAGTTTCCTCTACATCATTCCGCCCGCCGGAACTGCCGCAGCTGCAGGAGCCGGTTCGGGGATGTCGACGATGCCGCACTCGGTCGTCAGGAACATGCCTGCGACTGAAGCCGCGTTCTCGAGGGCCACGCGCGCAACCTTGGTAGGGTCGATGACTCCGGCCTCGTACATGTGGACGAATTCACCGGTGCGCGCGTTGTAGCCGAAGTCTCCGGCGCTTTCCTTGATCTTCTGGATAATCACGGATCCGTCTACGCCTGCGTTCTGCGCAATCTGGCGGAGAGGCTCCTCAATCGCCTTCGCGACGATATGGATACCTGTCGTCTCGTCGTCATTGTCACCCTTGAGTCCTTCAAGAGCGGCCGCGGCACGTATGTAGGCAACTCCGCCTCCGGGCAGATAGCCCTCCTCTACAGCCGCGCGGGTGGCGTTCAGCGCATCCTCGACGCGATCCTTCTTCTCCTTCATCTCCACCTCGGTAGTGGCTCCTACATAAAGTACGGCCACGCCGCCTGCGAGCTTGCCGAGTCTCTCCTTGAGCTTCTCCTTGTCATAGTCGGAGGTGCTGGTCTCAATCTGCTTGCGGATGGAGTCCACGCGCTCCTGGATGGCAGCTTTGTCGCCGGCTCCGCCGACGATGGTGGTGTTCTCCTTGGTGATGGTCACCCTCTCGGCCCTTCCGAGCATGTCGGGGGTGGTGTTCTCGAGAGTGAAGCCTCTTTCTTCGGAAACGACTACCGCGCCCGTGAGGGTTGCGATGTCCTGAAGCATCTCCTTGCGGCGGTCACCGAAGCCGGGAGCCTTGACGGCGGCGATCTTCAGCGTTCCGCGAAGCTTGTTGACCACCAGCGTGGTGAGAGCCTCGCCGTCAACATCCTCCGCGATGATGAGCAGCTCCTTGCCTTCACGCGCGATAGGCTCGAGTATGGGGAGAAGATCCTTCATCGTGGATATCTTCTTGTCGCAGATGAGCACGGAGGGGTTGGTGAGCACGGCCTCCATCTTGTCGCCGTTGGTCATGAAATAAGGTGAGATGTAGCCCCGGTCGAACTGCATTCCTTCCACGACCTTGACCTCGGTGTCGGTGCCCTTGGCCTCCTCCACGGTTATCACTCCGTCCCTGCCGACCTTGGACATGGCGTCCGCAATCAGCTTGCCGATATAGCCGTCGTTGTTGGCTGAAACCGTGCCGACCTGCTCCACCTTGGAATAGTCGGAACCCACCTCCTGGCTCTGCTCCTTGAGGTTGGCAACGACCGCGTCGACAGCCTTGTCGATGCCACGCTTCAGATCCATGGGGTTGGCGCCGGCAGTCACGTTCTTGATGCCCACGTTGATGATGGCCTGGGCCAGTACCGTAGCAGTGGTGGTGCCGTCACCGGCCTGCTCGTTGGTCTTGGAAGCGACCTCCTTGACCATCTGCGCACCCATGTTCTCGAAGCGGTCCTCGAGCTCGACCTCTTTGGCGACGGTGACGCCGTCCTTGGTCACCTGCGGCGCTCCGAACTTCTTCTCTATGACGACATTGCGTCCCTTGGGGCCAAGAGTCACCTTGACCGCGTTCGCAAGCGAATCCGCTCCGGTCTTCATCTTGGAGCGTACGTCAACATCGAATTTTATTTCCTTTGCCATAATAGATACGTTTTTATGTTCCTGTCCGACTACAGTATTGCTAAAATGTCAGACTGTTTTACAATAAGATATTTCTTGTCCTCGAAAGTGACTTCGGTTCCGGCATATTTGCCGTAGATGACCTGGTCTCCGACCTTGACCTCCATGGGTTCGTCCTTCTTTCCGGGGCCTGCCGCCACAACGGTTCCCTGCTGGGGTTTCTCTTTTGCCGTGTCGGGGATGTAGATTCCGCCGGCAGTCTTGGTCTCAGCCTCCTTGGGCTCAATCAGGACTCTGTCTGCTAAAGGTTTGATCATAATTCTATTGTTTTAACAAATTATTCTTTTCCTCCGGGAACACCCCGGACGCACACAGAGAAATCAATGTCCGTGCCAGTGACATTTTGTCAAACGGTACTGCCAGAGCACGATTCCCACCGATACCGAGACGTTCAGGGAATGCTTGGTGCCATACTGGGGTATCTCCAGCGCGAAGTCAGAGGCGTCCACGACCTCCTGCTGCACCCCGTCGACCTCATTGCCGAATACGAACGCGCACGGGGCGTCTCCGCTGAGCTTCAGGTCGGGCAGCCGGACCGCATGCTCGGTCTGCTCCACACTTATTATTATATATCCCTCGTCATGCAGGCGGCGCACCAGCGACAGAGTGTCATCCGCGTGCTCCCAGGGGACGCAGTTCTCGGCGCCCAGCGCGGACTTGTGTATCTCGGCCGACGGAGGGCACGCGCAGATGCCGCACAGCCAGACCTTGTCCGCGCGGAACGCGTCCGCCGTGCGGAAGGCGCTGCCAACGTTATGCGCGCTGCGTATGTTGTCGAGAATCAGGACTGCGCCGGACGGCGGGAGGGAGGAATACTCGGACGGCCTAGCGCGTCCCAGCTCCATATTTAGAAGTTTCCTGTCCTTCATGATGGACAAAGGTACTGAAAAAGTAGTATATTTGTCTCCGCTAAAATTAAGACATGAAACAGGACATTCAAATCATCGACCTGATCAAGAGGGAGAGGGAACGTCAGGAATCCGGCCTCGAACTCATCGCCTCTGAAAACTATGTGACTGAAGGCGTGCTGAAGGCGCTCGGTTCCATCTGCACCAACAAATACGCCGAGGGATACCCCGGAAAGCGCTACTACGGCGGCTGCGAGGTCATCGACCAGATAGAGCAGCTCGCGATAGACAGGCTGAAGGCGCTCTACGACGCCGAATGGGCGAACGTCCAGCCGCACTCCGGAGCACAGGCCAACATGGCGGTGATGACCGCGATTCTGCAGCCGGGAGAGTGCTTCATGGGGCTCGACCTCAGCCAGGGCGGACATCTGACCCACGGCTCACCCGTCAACATCTCCGGAATGCTCTACAAGGCCGTGCCCTACGGGCTGAATCCCGAAACAGGCATGGTCGACTACGACAGGATGGAGCAGCTGGCCATCGAACACAAGCCCAGGCTCATAATAGGCGGAGCGTCCGCATATTCACGCGAATGGGACTATGAGCGTATGCGCGGCATAGCCGACAAGGTCGGGGCGATCCTGTGGATTGACATGGCGCACACCGCCGGCATCATCGCGGCCGGCCTGCTCAAGAATCCGGTGAAATATGCGCATATCGTGACCTCAACGACCCACAAGACCCTGCGCGGCCCCCGAGGCGGCGTGATTCTGATCGGAAAGGATTTCGACGACCCGCGCGGGCGCACCACCCCGAAAGGCGTTGTGAAGAAGATGAGCCAGGTGCTCGACTCATCGGTATTCCCCGGAACCCAGGGCGGCCCTCTGGAGCACGTCATTGCCGCCAAGGCGGTGGCCTTCTTCGAGGCCCAGCAGCCTGAATTCAAGGTCTACCAGCAGCAGGTGCTCGCCAACGCCAAGGCAATGTGCGACGAATTCATCAGGCGCGGCTACAAGATAGTCAGCGGAGGCACCGACAACCATCTGATGCTCGTCGACCTGCGCGGCAAGTTTGAGGCTCTCAACGGCCGCGTGGCCGAAACCCAGCTCGAAAGGGCCGCAATCACCGTGAACAAGAACATGGTTCCGTTCGACACCCGTTCGGCATTCCAGACCTCCGGCATACGCGTCGGCACCCCCGCAATCACCTCAAGGGGCTTCGTGGAGAAAGACATGGTCGACATAGTCGGACTCATAGACGAAGTGCTCACCTCCTGCAACCAGCATATCGGAGCACTCTCCCTCAAGAAGGGCGAAGTTCCCACCGCCGGGCAGGCCGCCGAGCTCGAGGAGCACGCCGCAATGCTCGAAAGCGTGAAGCGCCGCGTCAACCAGCTGACCGCCGGAGTCCCCCTGAACAAATATTGACATTGACATCCCAACGATTACGGCCGCCCGGAACAAGGCGGCCGTTTTTCATGTCCTGCAGAACATAAAAAGACCCGTCGTTGCCGGCGGGTCCTTTTGACTTTATGGGAGGTTCTCCTAGTTGTTCTGCTCGATTGAGGCCTGCGCCGCAGCAAGGCGGGCGATGGGCACGCGGTAAGGTGAGCAGCTGACGTAATCGATACCTATCTTGTTGAAGAACTTGATGGAATCGGGGTCGCCGCCGTGCTCGCCGCAGATACCGCACTTCAGGTCCGCACGTCTGCTTCGTCCGGCCTGGACGCCGTACTCTACGAGCTTGCCGACTCCCTTGGTGTCGATGGTCTGGAACGGATCGGCATCGAGAATCTTATGTCCGAGATAGTCGCCCATGAAGGTTCCTACGTCATCGCGTGAGAAACCGAAGGTCATCTGAGTCAGGTCGTTGGTACCGAAGGAGAAGAACTCGGCGGTACGCGCCATCCTCTCGCCGGTCAGCGCCGCGCGGGGGATTTCGATCATGGTTCCGAAATGGTAGGTGATGGTCTGGTCGGAATGAGCCTCGACCTCGCTCTTAACGCGGTCGCAGATAGCCTTCTGGAAGCTGAGCTCGCGAGCTGAAACCGTCACGGGAATCATGATTTCAGGCTGGGGGTTGTATCCCTCCTTGAGGAGTTCGTCGACAGCCGTGAAGATGGCCCTGTACTGAGTCTCGGCGATAAGGGGATAGGCCACGTGGAGACGCACGCCGCGGAGACCCATCATAGGATTGACCTCGCGCAGGTTCTCGCTTCTTCTCTCGACCTCGTCCACGCTGATGCCGAGCTCGTTGGCAACCTCCTCCTCCTTCTCCTCGGTCTTGGGCACGAACTCGTGCAGAGGCGGATCGAGCAGGCGGAACACCACGGGCTTGCCGTCCATGATGCGGAGCGTGCTCTTCACGGAAGCCTTGATGAAAGGCTCAAGCTCGGCGAGAGCGGCCTTGCGCTCATCGTCGCTGGAGCAGAGAATCATCTTGCGGAGCTTCGCGAGGGGCACCTCGGAGTTGGAACCGTAGAACATGTGCTCGATACGGAACAGACCGATTCCCTCGGCACCGAACTGCAGGGCCCTCTGGGCGTCCTCGGGAGTGTCGGAGTTGGTGCGCACACCGAGACGGCGGTACTTGTCCACGATGCTCATGAACTTGATGAACAGAGGATTCTCGCTGGCGTCCATGGTCTCAATCTTAGAAGCATAGACAAGGCCCTTGGAGCCGTTGAGGGAAAGCCAGTCTCCCTCCTTGAATACTTTGGAGCTGCCGTTGAAGCGCAGTGTCTTCTCGGCAAAGTTGATCTTCAGCGAATCGCATCCCACGATGCAGCACTTGCCCCAGCCACGGGCGACAAGGGCGGCATGGGAGGTCATGCCTCCGCGCTCGGTGAGGATACCGGCGGAAGCGCGCATGCCCTCGATGTCCTCGGGAGAGGTCTCCTCGCGCACGATGATCACCTTCCTGCCTTCCTTGGCGGCGGCGACGGCGGCCTCAGGCGAGAACACGATAGTTCCCACGGCGGCGCCGGGAGACGCAGGCAGTCCCTGGGCTACAGGCTTGGCGGCCTTCTCCGCTGCTACGTTGAATACGGGGTGCAGAATCTCGTCGAGCTGCGAGGGAGACACGCGCATCACGGCGGTCTTCTCGTCGATCATGCCCTCAGAGAGCATGTCCATGGCCATCTGGATTGCGGCGAGACCGGTGCGCTTGCCTATACGGCACTGCAGCATCCAGAGCTTGCCTTCCTGGATGGTGAACTCAATATCCTGCATATCGTGGAAATGCTCCTCCAGCTTCCTGCGGATCTCGTCAAGCTCCGCATAAACCTCGGGCATCGCCTTCTCGAGGGACTCGAGATTCTTGTTATGTTCGTTCTTGGTGGCCTCGTTGAGAGGGTTGGGGGTGCGGATACCTGCGACCACGTCCTCTCCCTGGGCGTTGATCAGCCATTCGCCGTAGAACTTGTTGTCTCCGGTGGCGGGGTTGCGGGAGAACGCCACGCCGGTAGCGGATGACGCACCCATGTTTCCGAACACCATTGCCTGCACGTTCACGGCCGTGCCCCAGTCATCGGGAATCTTCTCAATCTTGCGGTAAGTGATGGCGCGCTTGCCGTTCCAGGACTTGAATACGCCTCCGATGGAACCCCAGAGCTGGTCGGTGGCATTGTCGGGGAACTCCACTCCGAGAACCTCCTTCACTTTCAGCTTGAACTGCTCGCACAGCTCCTTGAGCTCGTCCGCAGTGATCTCAGTGTCGGAAGTATATCCCTTGGACTTCTTGAGCTCGCCCATCATCCTGTCGAGCTGCTGGCGTATGCCCTGGCCGTCCTCGGGCTCGATTCCTTCGGCCTTTTCCATCACGACGTCGGAATACATCATTATGAGGCGGCGGTAGGCGTCATATACGAAGCGGGGGTTGCCCGTCTTCTCGATCATGCCGGGAATGGTCTCGGAGCAGAGTCCGATGTTCAGAATCGTGTCCATCATTCCGGGCATAGAGCTCCTGGCGCCCGAGCGGCAGCTCACGAGCAGCGGATTCTTGGGGTCGCCGAACTTCATGCCCATGATCTTCTCGGTCGCCGCCATGGCCTCCTTGACCTGAAGCTTGAGTTCGTCAGTGTAGCCGCCGCCTAGAGCGTAATACTCCGCGCAGCAATCAGTTGTGATGGTAAAACCTGCAGGAACCGGCATGCCGAGCCTGTTCATCTCGGCCAGATTTGCTCCTTTACCTCCGAGGAGCTCCCTCATAGAGCCGTCGCCTTCGGCCGTCCTGGCACCGAAGCAGTAGACTCTTTTCTTTGTTTCGAACATTTTGAATGGTTTTCAAAAATAAGACTGCGAATTTATTATAAAATTATGATTATAGCAACTTTGAAGCGAGTTCGGAGAGCCTGCTGCGCTCACCTTTGCGCAGGAAGACATGCTGGAAAAGCCTCTGCCCCGACATCTTCTCGCCGAGATGCGTCAGACCGTTCGACCACTGGTCGAGATAGGGCTGGTCTATCTGGAAGATATCCCCGGTGAAGACCATCTTCGTGCCCTCGCCCGCCCTGGTGATTATCGTCTTCATCTCATGGGGCGTAAGGTTCTGTGCCTCGTCGATTATGAAATAGCATTTCCCGAGACTGCGTCCTCGGATGTAGGCCAGCGGCTCGATTATGAGCTTCTCCTGCGTGAGCATGGCCTCGATGCGCAGGGCCTCCTTCGAATTCGGGCGGAACTGGCCCTTTATCACATTGAGATTGTCCATGAGCGGCTGCAGGAAAGGGCTCATCTTGGCCTTCTGGTCGCCCGGGAGGAAACCGAGATCCTGATTGCCCAGCACCACGGTAGGCCTCGACAATATTATCTGCTCATATTCCCTCTCCTGCTCGAGGGCGGCGGCGAGGGCCAGAAGGGTCTTGCCGGTTCCCGCACCTCCGGTCAGGGAGACCAGTTCTATCCTGGGGTTGAGCAGGGCGTCGAGCGCAATCATCTGCTCGTCGTTCCTAGGACGTATGCCATAGGCCTCATGGCTCTTGACCAGGACTATCCTGTTCCTGTCCTCATCGTACCTGGCGCAGACACTTCCCTTGTCGGACGACTTCCAGCGGAACCTGAAGAGCTGGTTGGCCCCGGGCCTGTCACTGCAGACGTCCTTCCAGTCGAGAGAGGTTTCCGGCCCGTATGCGAGCGACTGCATCAGCGCGTCGTCCAGCGACATCTCCCTGACCTCCTTCAGCGTATTCTCGATTCTCGCGTCCTCCACCTTGTCTGTCAGATAGTCCTGGACCTCCATGCCCACGGCCTTGGCCTTGATGCGGAGATTGATGTCCTTCGTCACCAGGGCGACGAAGGTTCCGGGATTGTTCTCCCTGACCCACATCGCGGTGGCGAGGATGCGGTGGTCGGGAATGTCGTCGGTGAACATCCCGGCGTATTTCTCGGGAAAAGGATGGTTGGGCTCAATCTTGATGGTACCGAGCCCCTTGCCTATGGGCAGCCCGCCCTTGGCGAAGGTCCTTCCCTCGGCTATCCTGTCGATGTCCCTCACGAAGCCCCGGGCATTGTAGGCCAGGGCGTCATTGCCCTTCTTGAATTTGTCCAGCTCCTCAATCACCGCGACCGGTATCACGAGGTCGTTGTCCTGAAAATGGCGTATCGCCTTGTGGTCGTGCAGTATCACGTTAGTGTCCAGCACAAAGATTTTCGGTTTGCCCATAGCTGTTGTATGTTAGTCCTCCCCTTCCGCATTCAGCATCAGGGATTCGAGGATAGTCTGTATGCGCGATTTCGCGGAGGCCGCCACGGTCACCTTGCGCCCCGACGGGTCCGGATGTCCGAGAGGGAAATAGACCACGTCCTGCAGCAGCAGCTCCGCGTCCACATAGTCGAAGTCGGCGTCCCGAATCTGAATCATAGCGCCGGGAATCTCGGAGAACAGAACCTTGACCATGTCTGTCTCCCCTGCCGACCTTAAAAGGTCTGAAATGTCGAGCCGGACTCCGACGCCATTGCCGGCCATCCTTCCGGCCGCAGCCATAAGCCCCCCTTCCCCTACCGTGGCGGCCGAAAGCAGCAGGCCGTCCTCGGCGAACTCCCTCACCACCTCATAGCAGTCGAGGAAATAGTCCGCATCCTCTATCTTGGGGGCCGCTCCGCCGAGGCCGAGGGTCTGCGCAAGCAGCGAGCCGCCCAGACGGTAGTCCGATGAATCGAAGGGAATATATATCACCCAACTGCGGCTGTCGGGCACCAGCTCTACGGGGCACACCCTTTCGTTCAGCATGAAAGCTTCGTCGGAGCGCGCGGCGCCGGCCACTATGGCCTCGTCGCCGGGCTCGTCGTCGCCCAGCACCGCCTTGAAGACGAGGGAAGCCGCCCCGTCCGTCCTGACGTACCTGTAGCGGCTGAAACGCAGATTCAGGGAATCCACATAATCCGCTGCAGCGTTCACGGACTCATAGAAGGCAGCCATAGCCCCGACGGGGCCTTCGTTCCAGCGCCACCTGGCGTCTATCAGAAGATTGCCTATGCGGAAATGCCCGCGATTCCACATCGCGTCCACAAGAGCCGACGCGATACTGCAGCGGGTATATGAATCCATGCACGAAAGCGGCGGCTTCCTCACGGCGGAAAGCACGGAAGAAAGATATCCGGCCACATCGTCACCCTCAGGCTCCGACGCCCTGACCTCGGGATCCACGCTCTCGTCGACGATGGCGTCCTCGCACGGAGACGGATGCTCCGCATTCGAAACATCCTCGGTCAGCGCATCAAGAATCTGTGCAGGAGTGAGTTCCTGCCGCACGCCGTCGATGACATAGTTCGAATTCAGGGCGAAAGCTTTTTCAGACATTGATTTAATTGGTTTCAGTTTGTAAAAATAACTAAATTTGAATTCAGTTGCAACTATGGAATTCAACAGAACAAATTATGAAAAGATGCTTGACGAACTGTTCGCCAGGCATCCCAGCGTCCAGAAGGACGGATTCACCGCCGGAGCCTACAAGCCCGGGCTCGGAGGGATGATGGAATTCGACGCGCGGCTGGGCAGTCCCTGGCGGAATTTCAAGACCATACATGTGGCGGGGACGAACGGAAAAGGCTCCGTATGCTCCATGCTGGCGGCCGCCCTGGCGGCCAACGGGTACAAGGTGGGCCTTTACACCTCGCCCCATCTCATCGACTTCAGGGAAAGGGCCAAGATAATCGAGGGCGGAAGCTGGAGGATGATTTCCGAAAAGGAGGTCTGGGATTTCGTGAACGGGCACGAGCTCGAAGACCTGTCCTTTTTTGAAATCACCACAGGCCTGGCATTCAGCTGGTTCGCCTCGCAGCAGGTGGACATCGCAGTGATAGAGACCGGACTCGGCGGACGGCTGGACAGCACCAACATAATCACGCCGGAGCTCTGCATCATCACGAGCATAGGGCTGGACCACTGCAAGATGCTCGGGAGCACGAGGGCCGAAATCGCAGCCGAGAAGGCGGGGATATTCAAGCCAGGAGTCCCGGCGGTGGTCTCGGAAGAGGACTGGGAGACAGCCGGAGTCTTCGAACGCAAGGCCGCCGAAGTCCATTGTCCGCTGTTCTTCGCCGACAGCTACCCGGAGGACGTCTTCCCCCTTGACCTCGGAGCCGCCTGCCAGACAAGCAACCTCCACACCGTGCTTTTCGCCCTCGGACTCCTGGGAGAACGCGCCGACCACGACGCACTCGGTCGTGCCGCCGCAATCACCGGACTGCGCGGACGCTGGGAAAAGCTGCCCGGAAAGCCCGACACGATCTGCGACATAGGCCACAACCCGGCCGCCCTGCGCATCAACTTCGCCAGGCTCGAATCCCTGAACCGCCCCCTGTTCATAGTCTTCGGAATCATGGCCGACAAGGACATAGCCTCGATTATCCCACTGATGCCGCGCAGGGCGAAATACTTCTGCGTGGCACCCGCCATCCCACGTTCCCTTCCGGCCGGGGAGCTCGGAGAACTGATGAAGGACTTTGACCGCCGCGTGTGCGGAAGCGTCGGGGAAGGCGTGCGCATGGCCCGGGAGGAGGCGGCGGAGACCCCGGGCGGCATGGTTTATGTCGGGGGAAGCAACTTTGTGGTCGCCGAGTGCATCTCTTCTCTCGAGCGACATTGAAAAACAGACAACATCATGAAACCGCTATTGCTTCTTCTGCTGACAATGACACTGAACGTATTTTCCGCCTCCGCCGACGTGCAGGGGCACGTCCTCACGAAACTTTGGGACAGATATGAGAAAGCTTCCGGCGACGACCGGCCCAAGGACCAGCTGGCAGTGCTCGAGGAAATAAAGAGTGAAGCTTACAGGCGGCATCTCATACTTGACTTCTGCGATGCGGCGCAGGCCTACGTCGACGTGAGCTACAGGATGGACTGGAAACTGCGCGACCGCCTTGTAGCGCGTCTCGACGAAGAGCTCGAAGCCTTCGGGGAACCGGCAGCGACAATATACGCCGGCAGCAGGGGACGCAACGCCGATTCGCTCGAAGCTTACATTCGCGCCAACGCGGACAGGCTCCGCAGCTCGCACAACGCCAGCCTGTATCCAAACGACCACAGGCTGACCGGCGGAAGTTTCGGAGAGATTCTTCCGGAACTCATTGAGAACGATCTGGAATATGCGCTATGGCGCCTCAACGCCAGCTGGAACCGCAGCGAAACCGCCATGGAGCTGATTGCCGACGGACTCGGGGAGCGCTATCCGATGAACGCTCTTCTCGAGTTCGACAGGCTCACCGACGGCATACCCGATGAGCAGAAGCTCAGGGAGTTCATCAGCAAATATGAATGGAAAGCGGTAGCGATGCTGGCCGAGCACAAGCTGCTGGACCTCAAGTTCTCCAGACTCAACTCGGACGGAGCGGATAGCGGCGAATATCTCGCGCTGTACGCCGACTGCATGGCGTTGTCGGGCAGGGCCGCAGCTGCCTCGGGAGACGAGAAGCCCATCGCCCGCATCTGCAGGGAACGGTGCCGCGACCTGCAGGAACGACTGGAGTCGAAAGACATCTTCGCCGACACTTCCGACGACGTGCTGACCATCGGGCTTCGAAATCTCGAATCCGTGCGGGTGAGCATATTCAAGGACAGGGAAAAGATTTTCGAGCAGAGCCTCGACAATCCCGCGAAAAGCTTCTACGCCATCGACACTCTGACAATGGAACTGCCGGAGCTCGCCGACGGAAGCTACAGCATCAAGCTGGTCTCCGGAAAGACAGAAACCGCCATCACCCACGGGAAATACAGCATATCGCTGGCCCTCAAGAGCGACAGCGAGGGGACGGCCGCATACGCCGCAGACTATATCAGCGGCAAGCCTCTCGGATGGTGCAGCCTGATTCTACGCGACGAGAACGGGGAGAAGGTGGCGGAGCTGCCCAGGCTGGACATCGACGGTTTCAGCCGCCTGCCGGAATCATTCACATCAAAATTCCCGAAAAGGAAATGGGGATGGACGCTGCAGGCCGCTCTCAGCCTTCCCGGAAGAAGCACGCGTCTTTCGCAAGAGCTGCTGCTGAGCTACAATTATCTCCTGTCATCCGATGACGGAGCCGCAGACGAGACTCCCGATGACCGGCTGAACTGCCTGCTTCTCACCGACCGCAGCGCCTTCAATCCCGGGGAGACCGTCCGCTTCAAGACAATATTGTACAGAGGCGACTACGGGCACAGCCTCGCAGGAGAAGGGATACGTCTGACCGCCAGGCTGCTGGATCCCGAAGGCAAGGAACTTTCATCCTCCGTACTCACCACCGGAGAATTCAGTTCGGCGGCCGGCAGCTTCGTCCTGCAGAAAAGCCGTCTCGGCGGACTCTACACCATACGCATCGAGCATGAAGACCACACGCTTGCATCCGCCAGGGTGCTGGCCGACGAATTCGTGCTGCCGACCTTCGACCTCGTCTGGACCGAGGACAGCCTGCTGCACCTTCCGGGCGACCGCATCGAGGTCAAAGGCAGAATCAAGGCCTATTCGGGCCATAGCCTCAGCGCCGCCGACATCAGCTACAAGGTCTCCAATGGCAATGAGACCATCGCCTCCGGCCCGCTTGCAAGCGATACCGAAGGGAATTTCACCATCACATTCGACAGCCCGTCCAAACGGGAATATGCACATTATGCCGTCAGCGTCAGGGTAAGCGACGCCACGGGCGAAACCAGGGAGTTCAGCACCAGCCTGAATGTCCGGCCTGACATCCCCCTGAAAATCGAAGCCGTGAAAGCCGCCGAAGGCAGTTTTGAGCTAACTGATGACGATGATGACATCTACCTCCGGGAAGACAGATACATATTCACCGGAGACATGGCCGGCTTCGTCCTCGGCACCGCCAGCGGCTACAAGCGCCCCGGCGCGACCGTGGAATACAGCCTGTCGTCCGAAGGGAAGATTCTCAAGGAAGGCAGCATGGACCCCGGCAGGCTGGATCTCCCGCTGGATGGCGGCGGCACCGGCCTCTATAGGCTTGACGTCAGCATCAGGACGAAGGCGCACAACGGAGAGGAGTTCAGTTCACGCGACAGCGTACTTATCATCCATGTACCTTCAGGCAGCAAGGCACTCAACATGCCCGGAGTCAGGAGCTTCTTCCTCGAAAGCCCCGCAGAAGGCCTCTCGCTCCAGATGGGAGCGACCTGCGGCCCCGTGTGGGCGGTGGCGGAACTCTACGGCGACGGCAACCGTCCGCTCGACCGGAAGATGGTATATCTTGGAGGACAGACGGGGCGTGAAGGCTCGCTCGAGACCGTCAGCTTCGAACACAGGCAGGGATATCCCGGCCAGCTAGCCGTCAAGGTCTTCTATTTCCGCGACAAGCGGAGCTTCAGCTACACCCGCGAATTCGATTTCACAGATGAGGCTTCCAGGCTGCCTCTCGAATTCACCAGATTCCTGGACACGACATCGCCTTCGAAGACATACAGCTTCATCATCAGGACCGAACCCGGAGTGGAGTGCGCCGCCACCATCTTCGACGCCAGCACCGAGACCCTCATGGAGAATGTCTGGTATGACGTGCTGCCTTGGCGCGAGCCTGCCGGGAATGTCAGCTACAGCAGCATCTGCGGGGTCAACGGCACCACTCCCGGCATCATCAGGGGCACGGCCAGGAGAATGACAAGAATCAATTCGGTCATGGCCGCCAGCCCGATGTTCAAGCTGGACTCGGATTCAGGCACAGTCATAGAGGAAGCCGTCATGGACGAATCCGCTGCGCCCGGAATGCACATACGCGAGAATTTCGAGAGCACCATAGCCTGGGAGCCTTTCCTGCGCTCCGACGGGAACGGCGAGATACGCTTCGACTTCAGCACCTCCGACAAACTGTCGCGCTACTATGTGCAGCTCTTCGCCCACGACAGGAATTTCCGCAACAGCGCCCTGCGCCGCGAGATGACGGTGACCCTGCCGGTAAAGGTCGCAGTCGTACAGCCGCAGTATCTGTACGAATCCGACAGCTGGAACGCCCGCGTGAGCATATCCAACATGCTGGAGACCGCAGTCAGCGGAAAAATCACCATCAGTTTCCTTGACGGAGACGACGTGAAGACCGCCGCCGTACTGGAATCAGGATGCGACAGCCTGACGGTCAGCGCAGGAGGCGCGGCGGAGTTCAGCCTCGCATTGGACGCGCCAGCAACCGGCACCATCGGCCTGCTGGCAAGCTTCATCCCCGACGATGCGGAATACGGCTCGGACGCGGTGTTCGTAACCATCCCCGTCAAGAAGCCCGTGCAGACAATCACCGAAGCGCATTCGGCGCTGTACCGTCCCGGCATGGACAGGGATGAACTGATCGCCAGATTGCGCGGAATGTTCGTGAATGCCGACGGCAGCACGGCTTCCGTGAGAGAAATCTCGATACGCGGGATGCTCGGGGAAGCCATACCGGAGGAACTTTATCCCGAAAGCGAGGATGTGCTGAGCCTCTCGGCGGCTCTCTGGGCGGACAATCTGCTGTCCTCCCTGGAAGGTGCGGAGGCCGTAGGGCTTGACAATGTGCAGAAAGCGGAGCTCGTAGGCAGAATCGCCGCCTGCCGGAATTCCGACGGCGGCTTCGGCTGGTTCGCCGGAATGAACTCCTCTCCCGTGATTACCGCAGTGCTTCTCGAAAGGTTCAGCGAGATGGGGTCCGGATGTCCGGATACCGTTTCGGAACTGCTCCCCACGGCAGTGGAATACCTCGACGGCGAGATGTTCAGCGGAAAGGTGCGTCCGCTCTGGTGCGGAGGCCTGAGTCTCGCGCAGTACCTGCACGTGAGAGCGTCATATCCGGAAGTCCGCCTCTGCACCGGAGAGCTTGGCCGGAAGGAACTCAAGGCATTCAGGAAGACGGTGCGCGAGTACCTCGTCCCTTCCGGTGACGCCGGGCTCGAAGGACATATTCTCGCAAAGGCCAGACGGCTGTCCACCCTGCAGGCCCTGCTCGCCGACGAGGCCGGAATCAGGCTGGCGAAGGACCTCGGCATCCCGATGATGACCGGCCGCAGGCTCGCAAAATCACTCGGACGCGACATCGAGTCCCTCGCCCAATACGCCCGACCGCATGCAAGCGGGGGATACTATTATCCGAACGCGGTAATGCCCTGGCGCGGTCTGCTCGAAAGCGAACTGTACGCCCATTCCATGCTCTGCAAGCTCATGGACAGCTGCGGGCATACGGAAATTGCGGAAGGTGTCAGGCTGTGGACAATGGTGCAGAAGGAGACTCAGAAATGGGAGTCCGATCCCGGCTACCTCGAGGCCCTGGCCTGTGTGATGCAGGGTTCGGAAGAAACGCTGGACACGAAGGTCATCGCTCTGTCCGCCTCCGTGGAGCTTCCTTTCGAAGACATACGCGCCGACGGCAACGGATTCACCGTGGAAAGCGAGTTCTACCTGAACGGGGAGAAGATTGCCGACGGCGACACCCTGCATGTCGGCGACAGGCTAACCGCAGTATACCTGGTATGGAGCGAAGAGAACCGCAGCTTCGTCAGGCTCAGCGTACCCAGGAACGCCGCCCTTAGGCCGGTCGACCAGATTTCCGGCCGATACGGCTGGATGGCCAGGGCGCTTTCCGTCCCGGGATGGACAACGTTCACACCCCAGGGGTATCGCAGCGTGAGGGCGGACAGGACCGAATACTGGTTCGAAAGCTACCACGAGGAGAAGACCGCCATCAGCGAGGAGTTCTTCGTGACCCAGGAGGGGCGTTTCCAGTCGCCTGTGCCCGAGATAGAGTCGCTCTATGCGCCGCACTACCGGGCCAACGGTTCCGGCAGCGGATATATGGCCGTTGCCGGGAACTAGCCTCGCGGCTGCAATTGCGTCTCGCAGGCTGCGTCAGACTACAGCGTCTGGCCGCCGATGAACTCGCGCATGATTGAGGTGGGAGGGATGGCGGCTATCTCTATAGGCTTCAGCGGCAGTATGTTCTTCATGAAATCCAGAAGCTCCTGCGCCTTGGCGTAGGCCGGCGAGGACTCGCTGATGCCGCAGAGCAGAGGCTCGGCATAATATTTCAGGAGAGGCATGTCGTAGAGCGTGGAGGAATTGAACACCACGTTGGCATTCTGGTCGAAGGGGAAGATGTACTTTTCCTCGCCCCGGCGCACGGAAGGCCAGCGCAATATGTTCTCCTCGGGAGAAATGCCGCGTGTGCGGTTGTCACGCACGATGCGCCTGAGCAGGCGCTTGTCGGTAGTGGAGTTGTGTTCCTTGTGGCCGCCGGGAAGCGACGAGAGCGCGGAGATGTAGATGCGGAAAATCTTGCTCTGCGGAATCTTCGGAGTCAATGCCGGATTCAGCGCATGTATGCCCTCCATGAACAGGATGTCGTTGCGTTCCAGCTTCATGGTCTCGCCGGGGAAGGTGCGCACTCCCGCCACGAAATCGAACTTGGGCAGGTTCACCTCCTTGCCGGACAGCAGGTCTTCGAGCTGCTCGTTCAGAAACCTGATGTCCATGGCCTCCAGGGCTTCATAGTCGCGCTCCCCGTTCTCGTCGAGAGGAGTGTCGTCGCGGTTCACGAAGTAGTTGTCAAGCTCTATCACCTTCGGATTGAGGCCGAGCACCCTGGCCTGCTGGGCAATGCGCAGGGACGAACTGGTCTTTCCGCTCGACGAAGGGCCGGACATCATGACTATCGGGCACCTGCGGCGGTTCCAGAATATCTGGTCGGCCGCCTGGGCGTATTTGCGCTCCTGACGGGCCTCGCAGAGGTTGATAAGGTCGATAGCCTCCCCTTCAAGAAGCGTATCGTTGAGTTTTTCGATGGTATCTATGCCTATCGCCTGACACCAGTCGGCGTATTCCTGCCTTGCGGCCTCGATTTTATTCATAAAACATCCTTTAAATATCTGCCTGTAACTGAAGCCGGGTCGGAAGCCACCTGCTCCGGCGTCCCGCATGCAATTATCCTGCCGCCCGACTTACCGCCGCCCGGGCCCATGTCTATGATATGGTCGGCACATTTGAGCACGTCGAGATTGTGCTCTATGACGATTACCGTATTCCCCTGGTCCACCAGGCGCCGAAGCACTCCCATCAGCACCTTGATGTCCTCGAAATGCAGTCCTGTCGTAGGCTCGTCAAGCATGTACAGCGTATTCCCCGTGGCCCTCCTGAACAGTTCGGCGGCCAGCTTCATCCTCTGGCTCTCGCCTCCGGAAAGCGTGACCGAAGACTGGCCGAGCCGGACATAGCCCAGACCCACGTCCACGAGAGCCTTGAGCTTCGGGGCTATCTTGGGATGGGAGCTGAAGAATTCATAGGCCTCGGAAATCGGCATGTCCAGCACCTCGGAAATATTCTTCCCACGGTATTTGACGGCCAATGTGGCCTCGTTGTAGCGGCGTCCCCGGCACTGGTCGCAGACCACATTGACCGAGGGCAGGAAATTCATCTCTATCACCTTGATTCCGGCGCCCTTGCACTCCTCGCACCGGCCTCCTGCCACGTTGAACGAAAAGCGTCCGGCCTTGAAGCCGCGCACCTTGGCGTCCGGCGTGTCCTCGAAGAGGGCCCGTATGTCGGTGAATACCCCGGTGAATGTCGCCGGATTTGAACGGGGGGAACGCCCGATAGGGCTCTGGTCTATCTCTATGACCTTGTCCACGTTCTCGATGCCTTCTATCGAAGAATACCCGAGAGGCTTGCCCTTGAACCTATAGAGCTTGCCCTTCAGGATGGGCATCAGCGTCTCGTTTATCAGAGTGGACTTTCCGGAGCCGCTGACGCCGGAAATGCCTATCAGCATCCCCAGGGGGAAAGTCACGTCTATGTTCTTGAGGTTGTTTCCGCACGCGCCGCGCAGCACCAGGGTCTTCCCGTTGCCGGCAGCCCTCTCCGAAGGGGTCACGTTGGGGTTCACCACCGGCCGTGGCGGGCCGCTGTAGCAGATTTCGCCTCCGTTCCCGCCAGCTCCGGGGCCCACGTCGACTATCCAGTCGGCCGACTTGATGGTCTCCTCATCGTGCTCGACCACTATCACGGTATTGTGCTCGTCACGGAGCTTCTTCAATGACGCGATAAGCTTCAGATTGTCCCTCTGGTGCAGACCTATGCTGGGTTCATCCAGGATGTATATCACGTTGACGAGACGGGAGCCTATCTGCGTCGCAAGACGTATGCGCTGGCCTTCCCCGCCCGAAAGCGTTGCGGAAGGCCGGTCCAGGCTCAGATAGTCCAGGCCCACGTCAAGCAGGAAATGCACCCTGTCGTGAAGCTCGCGTATGATGTCGCGCGCTATGGCGTTCTGCCTGGAGTCCAGCCGGGAGGGCAGGCTATCAATCCATAAGGCGAGCTCCGAAATCTCCATGGCGCTCACCTGGGAGATGTCCTTTCCGTCTATGCGGAAGCAGCGGGCGTTCCCGTTCAGCCGCGTGCCGTGGCACACGGGACAGACTACCTTGTCCTCGATGTCCCCGACCACTCCGGGCCAGTTGACCATTTCGGAAAGCGCGCCCTCGCCCACGCGGAAGAACTCGTCGGAGCCGTATATCACCAGGGTGACGGCCTCGTCCGGCAGGGCGGCTATCGGCTCATATAGCGAAAAACCGTGTTTCCGCGACATGGAGCGCAGTATCTCGAACTTCTTCCCGTCGCGCATGCGCCCCAGCGGCACGATTCCGCCGTCGGCTATCGAAACGTCCCTGTCGGGGATGATGCTGTCGATGTTCACATCGACCACCGTGCCGAGCCCCTTGCAGTGAGGGCAATATCCTTCGGGCGAATTGAAGGAGAAAGAATGCGGCGCCGGCTCCTGCAGGGAGATGCCGCTGTCCGGATCCACAAGATGCTTTGAGAAATGCCTGAGCGTCCCCGTCTCCATGTCCATGACGGCAAGCGAGCCTTTGCCGGCGGAAAGCGCCGTGCCCACCGAACTGCGCACGCGTCTGTCATCGCCGTCTCCGGGCTTCAGCTTGTCCACCACGAGCTCGATGAAATGGCTTTTGTAGCGGTCGAGCGCATCGACCTCCGAAAGCTCCTTCAGCTCCCCGTCTATGCGCACTCCGGTGAAGCCCTTGCGGCGCAACTGGTCGAAGAGTTCGCGGTAGTGCCCCTTGCGGCCTCTGACCAGAGGTGCGAGCAGCAGGCACTTGCGCCCATGGTAGCCGCTCATTATCAGCTCGACTATCTGCGCATCGGTGTAGCGCACCATCTCCTTGCCGGTCAGCGGCGAATACGCCACCGAAGCCCTGGCGAACAGCAGGCGCAGGAAGTCATAGATTTCGGTGATGGTTCCGACCGTGGAGCGCGGGTTGCCGCCAGTGGTCTTCTGCTCTATGGCTATGACCGGGCTCAGGCCGTTTATGCTCTCCACCGAAGGCTTCTCCAGGATGCCCATGAAATGCTTGGCATACGGGGAGAGAGTGTTCATGTAGCGGCGCTGCCCTTCAGCGTATATGGTATCGAAAGCCAGCGATGACTTGCCGCTGCCGCTGACGCCGGTCATCACAGTGAACTTTCCCCTAGGTATGTCCACGTCGACGTTCTTCAGATTGTTGGCGTGGGCTCCGCGTATTTCTATTTGCTTGTCCATGGTCGGAGAACGACAAATTTACGAATTTTTGCATATCTTTGACCCCTGTATGTGGATTTGGCTAACCCTATTTTCCGCGATTCTCCTGGGATCGTACGACATAGTCAAGAAGCAGGCCGTCAAGAACAACAGCGTGCTCTGGGTGCTTTTCGGAGCCACCGCCCTCTCGACCCTGTTCCTCACCCCCTTCTTCAGCGCAGGGCCTCTCGAAGACCATCTGCGACTGATGGCGAAGGCGGTACTGGTGTCGCTCTCGTGGATTTCCGGCCTGATAGCGATAAAGCTGCTGCCGCTGACAACCGTGAGCACGATAAAGGCGTCCAGGCCCATGTTCGTGCTGCTCTTCTCCCTGATAATCTTCCACGAGAAGCTCAACCTGCTGCAATGGGGAGGGGTGCTGCTGGTAATCGCGGCCCTGATGCTGCTCGGACGCTCCAGCAGGAAAGAAGGCATCACCTTCACGAGCAACAGCGGCATGGCGTGGATGGCGGTCTCCGTCCTGACGGGGGTCGCGAGCGCGCTCTACGACAAATACATACTCGGCATCATGGAGCCCCTGTTCGTTCAGAGCTGGACCAACCTCTACATCAGCGTCATCATGGCCCTGGTGCTGCTGGGCGACCGGCTGCGCGACCGCGAGGGCTTCAATAGATTCCGCTGGGACTGGAAGCTGCTGCTGATTGCGGTGCTCATCACGGGCTCCGACATGCTGTACTTCTACGCCGTGAACCAGGAGGACGCTCTGATTTCGGTAATCTCCATCACGCGGCGCAGCTCGGTGCTGGTCACCTTCCTGGGAGGCGCGCTGGTGTTCAGGGAGCACAACATACGCGAGAAGTTCATCGAGCTGGTGATAATGCTGGCCGGCGTGATCCTGCTGCTCTTCTCGTCTTAGGCACGAAATTCCAATGCAAATCGGCATCATGAAACATTTTGGACAATATACGGCGTTCCTTGCGGCGGCAATCCTGCTCGCAGGGACATCGGACGCGGCCGCGCAGTCACGGAACTTCCTCCTCGGAAAATGGACCGAGACCCACGCGGCCATCCTCAAGGAACTTTCCGAGTCCTACGTGGACTCTCTGCCGGTCGACAAAATCGAGCGCAGAGGCATAGACGCCATGCTCGCCGGACTGGACCCCTACACGGTATTCATCCCCGCCGAGGAGAACGAAGACCTCCAGATGATGATACAGAAGGCCTACGGCGGCATAGGGGCCGTCATATACAAGCCCGACGTCAACGGCAACGTAATCATCAACGAACCCTACAAGGACTCCCCAGCCGAGAAATACGGGCTGCAGTGCTGCGACGAGATTCTCGCGATAGACGGGGAGAGCGTCAAGGGGCTCACCTCCCAGCAGTGCAGCGACAAGATGCGCGGAGAGCCGGGCACCAGCGTGCTCTTCTCCGTAAAGAAGATACGCACGCGCGACACGGTGGATGTCAGGGTCGTGAGGGAGAAGATACGCATTCCGGACATAGAATTCGCCGGGATGCTGGATGACACCACCGGCTACATACTCCAGACAGGCTTCACCGAGGGAGTGGGCAAGGAACTGCGCGCGGAAGTCAACGGGCTTCTGGACAAGGGCATGAAGACCCTGGTCCTCGACCTCAGAGGGAACGGCGGCGGCCTGCTCGACGAAGCGGCGCAGATAGTGTCCATCTTCCTGCCGAAGAATTCGGTCGTGGTGACGACGAAGGGCAAGGAGAAGAGCTCCAACTACACCGTGACCACCAGGGAAGACCCCGTCGACCCCGATCTGGAGGTCATAGTGCTCGTGGATTCAGGCTCGGCCTCCGCGTCCGAGATTATCGCCGGCGCCCTCCAGGACACAGACAGGGCGACGATAATGGGACAGCGGACCTTCGGCAAGGGTCTCGTGCAGAGCATTCGCAACCTGCCCTACGGAGGCGAGCTCAAGCTCACCACAGCGAAATACTACACGCCGTCGGGGCGCTGCGTGCAGGCCATTGACTATTCGCGGCGCAACGAAGACGGCAGCGTGGGCCACATCCCGGACTCTCTTACCAGGGAGTTCAAGACCGCCCACGGCAGGACGGTGCGTGACGGAGGAGGCATCACCCCCGACGTGAAGCTGGACGAGAAGGAATACAGCCGCCTCACCTACGCCCTCGTGGCCTACGGGGTCATCGAGGAATACGTGCTCGACTATGTGCGCAGGCACGACAGCATCGCCCCGGCCGGGGAATTCCATTTCAGCGACGCCGACTGGGAGGACTTCGTCAGCTTCGCCAAAGAAAAGGAGTTCGACTATCGTTCCACAGCCAAGGCGCTGTTCGACAGCATGAAAGAGGAGCTGGACAAGGACGGGCTCAGCGAGGGCATCGCCGCCCAGCTCGACACGCTGGAGAACGCCATCAACATCGAGAAGGAGGATTTCCTGAGGCTCAAGAAGGACGAGATAATACCGTTCATTGAAGAGGAGATAGTGGTTCGCTACTACTTCCAGGAGGCCGGCATAGGCATACGCCTGCGCTACGATGATGCGCTCAGGCAGGCCCTGAGGAGCGAAAGAATCCCGAAATACTGATGGTATTCCACTCGGAGCTCATAGTCCTCAACTTCACGAAAATCAAGGAAAACGCGCTGGTGCTCCACTGCCTCAGCGAGCAATGGGGACGTCGCGGATTCATAGTCACGGTGCCCAAGGCCGCAGGAACGGCACTCTACCAGCCGCTGAGCATACTTGACGCCGAGGTGGTCGAGAACCCGCGTTCGGAACTCTGGAGGCTCCGGGGCGTGAGCGCGAAATTCAGCCTCAACGGCATCCGGACAAGCATGGCCAAGAACAGCATGACCATGTTCATGAGCGAAGTCCTCTACCGCACGGTCCACGACGGGGACACCGAGGACGGATTCTACGAATGGTGCCGCCGGTCCATACTGACCCTGGACGCCCTCGAAGGCAGCTATGCCAACTACCACCTGCGCTTCCTGCTGGAGCTCGCGGCAGCCATGGGGTTCTCGCCGTCAGCGGACGACATCGAGCCGTTCTGCGGCGACAGGAAGCATGAGATTGAAGCCCTCGTGCGCTCCGACTTCGCCGCCTGCATGCTGCTTCCGCTGAGCGGACAGGCCAGAAGCGACATAGCCGCGAAACTGTTGAAATACATCGAATTCCACACCGGGGAGCAGCTCAACGTGAACTCGCTTTCGGTGCTCAGGGAACTATACGGATGACATGGACAGGAAAGAACTTGAAATAATGGCTCCGGCAGGCAATTTCGAATGCCTGCACGCAGCAATCCAGGGCAAGGCGGACTCCGTGTATTTCGGGGTGGGCAAGCTCAACATGCGCAGCCACTCGGCGGCGAACTTCAGTCCCGAAGACCTTGCGGAGGTGGTCCGCATCTGCCGGGAAGCCGGCGTCAGGAGCTATCTGACCCTCAACATCACCCTTTACGAGGAGGAGCTCGACGCCATGAGGGCGACCCTCGACGCCGCGAAGGCGGCAGGGGTGGACGCAGTCATCGCCTCGGACATGGCAGCAATAGAATACTGCCGCGAAATCGGCCTGGAGGTCCACATCTCCACCCAGCTCTCCATATCCAACTCCGAATCCCTGCGCTTCTACTCGCGCTTCGCCGACGTGGTCGTGCTCGCCAGGGAGCTGAACCTGGACCAGGTGCGCAGAATCGGCGACATGATAGAGCGCGAGCATATCTGCGGGCCGTCGGGAAGGCCGGTGCGCATAGAGATGTTCGCCCACGGGGCCCTGTGCATGGCAGTGAGCGGCAAATGCTACCTCTCCCTGCACAGCTACGGCGCCTCCGCCAACCGGGGCTCCTGCTATCAGGTATGCCGGAGGGGATATGAGGTCACCGACCTGGAGACCGGCAACCAGCTCGTAGTGGACAACAAATACATAATGTCGCCCAAGGACCTCTGCACGATAGAGTTCATGGACAGAATCATCGCGAGCGGCGTCAAGGTGTTCAAGATCGAGGGCCGCGCCCGCTCCGCCGAATACGTCAAGCGCTGCGCTTCCTGCTACAGGAAGGCTGCGGATGCCGTATGCGACGGAAACTACACGCCGGAACTGGCGGCGCAGCTCAAGAAGGAGCTGGCCGAGGTGTTCAACCGGGGCTTCTGGGACGGCTACTACCAGGGCGCCTATCTCGGACAATGGAGCGAGGTCTACGGCTCCCAGGCCACCAGGACGAAAATCTACTGCGGCAAGATAACCAACTGGTTCGACAGGATAGGGGTCGCCGAAATCGGCGTGGAGTCCGTCCCCCTGCACAGAGGCGACAGGCTGATGGTCACCGGCGCCACCACCGGAGTCGTGGAGTTCGACGTCACCGACCTCCGCGTGAATCTGGAGCCTGCGGACACCGCCGGGAAAGGAATACGCTGCTCCGTAGCCGTCGACCCGTCAATCTGTCCCGACGGCAGGCTGCGCCGGGGCGACAAGGTCTTCATCTGGAAAGAGAAGCAGCCATAGACAGGAATTTCCGGAACCAGGCGGCAAGCGGAGACGGGCAGCTCAGGAGACCGTCATTATACTGAAGATTCAGCATCGAGAAACGCAGGCGATATTCAGGGTTGAATTTCTTCGTATATACCGACAGGCTGTTACCGGAAATATTCCCTTCCGCCTTCACCTCCACGGGGATGACCCGTCCTTCTGACTGAAGCACGAACTCCACCTCGGCCTTGCCCTCGGAAGTCCAGTAATAGGGAATCTGGGCGTCAAGCAGAGGAATCAGGGACTGAAGCACGCAGTTTTCAGCCATCGCTCCCTTGAACTCGGTATAATTCGCGCTCGGGTCGTTGATTACGGCGGCAGGCAGTCGTGCGAGCCTTCTGAGCAGGCCGCAGTCGCAGGCGTAGACCTTGAATGCCGAGATGTCCTGATAGGCTGACAACGGAATGAAAGGTTTGCTTATGTTGAACACACGATATATCATCCCTGCATCTTCAAGCCACATCAGCGCATCCTCATAATCTTTGGACCGCGCGCCGGAGCGGATGGCGCTGTATATGAACTTTCTGTTCTCCTTCGACAGCTGGGCCGGAAGAGAACGCCAGATTGCATGGATACGGGCAATTTCCCTAGGTTCGGCATATTTGGAGAAATCCAGTTCATACAGGTCGAGTATATCCTGCAGGACATCTTCAATATCGGCCATCCCTCGTCCTTCCAGCATCGACGAGACAGCCTCCGGCATTCCGCCGGAAATCTGGTAGCGCCTGTATTCCGTCTTAAGCTTGTTGAGCATGATTTCCGGAAGCTTACGGATTTCTTCCAGACCTTCGACGTAATCGTAGACTGAAGGATCCGCAGCCTTCAGAAACTCCTTGAACGTCACTGGGAACATCCTCATCACCCTGACCTTGCCCACGGGAACCGTCATGCTCCTCCTTTTCACGGCCACTCCCAGGAGCGAGCCGGCCGCGACCACATGATATTCCGGAGCATCCTCACAGAAATACTTGAGGCTGTTCAGCGCCTCCTCGCATTCCTGAATCTCATCGAAGACAATCAGCGTCTTCCCCGGAATGACAGGGACATCGGTATAGAGCGACAGTTCCTTCACGAGCCGGTCAGGATCTTTCGTGCTCTGGAACACCGACTTCAACTCCGGCTGGCGGTCAAAGTCAAAAACGGCGCAGTAATCAAAACTTCTGCGGCCGAACTCTTCCATCACCCACGATTTCCCTATCTGTCTGGCTCCTTTCAGCAGGACAGGCTTTCTGCCAGCTGCATCCTTCCAACGCTGCAACTCCTGGAGTATGTCCCTTTCTATAATCATACTTCTTGCATTAAATTGTTCCGAAAAATGTCAACATTTGCATTTTTTGGAACTTTCCTATGCAATTATAGAAAAAATCAGGGTAATTGCAAAAGAAAAGCAGCCATAGCGCGGACGGCCTTGCCACGGTGGGAGATTGCATTCTTCTGCTCCTCGGAGAGTTCCGCCAGGGTCAGCGGATGTGCCTCATTGCCGGAGGGGGCCGCTCCGTGGACGCGTTCAAGCCCGGCTGCGTCCGGAATGAATATCGGGTCGTAGCCGAAACCTCCGCTGCCTGAGCGTTCCGTGGCGATTCTTCCTTCGAGCGTGCCGTCGAAGAAATATTCCTTTCCGCCGAGAATCAGCGTGACCACCGTGCGGAACCGGGCGCTGCGGCCGGCGGCCGGACCGAGTTTCCCCAGTTCGGAAAGCAGCCTGGCCATGTTGGCACCGCTGTCGTGGCCCTCGCCGGCATAACGCGCGGAATAGATGCCAGGGGCGCCTCCGAGGGCGTCCACCTCCAGACCTGTGTCGTCGGCGAAACAATCCATTCCGGTAAGCGCATATATATGGCGTGCCTTTATCAGGGAATTCTCCTTCAGGCTGGTGCCGTTCTCCTCCACATCCCCGTCTATGCCGAGGTCAGCCGGCGAAAGGACTTCGAAATCCGGGCCGAGAATCTCCGCAGCCTCGCGGAGCTTGCCCCTGTTTGCAGTAGCGAATACGATTTTCCTCATGCCTGCAAAGGTAGCGGAAAAATCAGTATCTTTGCCTGATATGACAACAGAAAGCCAGATTGACAGCATCGTTGCGGAAATGTTCCGTGACATCTGTTTCACAAGCGAACCGGAAGGCCTCTACGACCCGCTGAGGTACATGATCGAGATAGGGGGCAAGAGGCTGCGCCCGAAGCTCTGCCTCACCGCCTACTCCTTCTTCGGCGACAAGTTCGGCGAGGAGATACTCTCGCCGGCGGAAGCACTCGAAGTGTTCCATTCGTTCACCTTGATGCACGACGACATCATGGACCGTTCCCCCATGCGGCGCGGAATGCCCACCGTATGGACGAAGTGGAATGAGAGCACGGCGATTCTTTCCGGCGACGTGATGCTCATCGAAGCCTACAAGCGCATGTCAAGGTCGCCCCACCACGTGCATGACAAGGTTATGGACCTGTTCATGAAGACCACCGTCGAAGTCTGCGAAGGCCAGCAGTACGACATGGACTTCGAAAGCCAGGACATCGTGTCGATGGAGGACTACAACAGGATGATAGGCCTGAAGACCGCAGTCCTGCTCGGATGTTCCGCCAAGGTCGGAGCACTGATCGGAGGCGCCTCGGACAAGGTCGCCGACGCCCTCTACAACTACGGCTACGAACTGGGCATGGCTTTCCAGATAGCCGACGACTACCTCGATGCCTTCGGCGATGAAAAGGTCTTCGGCAAGCCCATAGGCGGCGACATAGTCAACAGCAAGAAAAGCTGGCTTACTGTCAGGGCGGTCGAGAAGGCGCACGACAAGAAAGGCTTCCTCGAAGCTTTCGCGCTCCCTGCAGGCAGCGAAACCCAGAAGGCCACGAAGATTGCGACCGTAAAGCAGCTCTACATCACCCTCGGGGTCGACAAGGACGCAAAGGAAGCCATCATGCACTTCACATCCAGGGCGATGGAGGCCGTAAGCGATGCCGGACTCGGCAGAGACAAGATTGAAATCCTCGGCGACTTCGCCGAAAAGCTCACTGGAAGGGCGAGATAGCCTGATGAAGCAGGACACATCACAGCACAGAGGAGTCGAGGCAACCGTGGTCAAGAACGCGGGCAGCCACTTCCTGCTGAGCTGCCTGCCGGAATGGAAGCTCTTCCCCGCCGTGCTGCGGGGAAAGGTGAGGCTGGAGCACGGAAGCGCCACCAACCCGGTCGCCGTCGGTGACAGGGTGCGCTACACCGTCGGAGAGATTCAGGACGAGACGCACCCCGCAGTGATTACAGAGGTGCTTCCTCGGCGCAACTACCTGATACGACGCTCCACCAACCTCTCGAGGCAATCCCACGTGATAGCAGCCAACCTCGACCAGGTGCTCGTCACCGTAAGCCTGTATTTCCCCGAGATAAAGCTGCCTTTCCTCGACCGCATACTCGTGACCTGCGAGGTCTACGGCATTCAGGCGGTGATTCTGCTCAACAAGATTGACATGTACGGCTCGGAAGTTCCGGAGCAGGTCGAGGATTTCGTCCGGACATACCGGCAGGCCGGGTACCCTGTGATACCCACGTCAGCGCTCACGGGAGAAGGCATAGGGAGTCTGCGCGAGCTCTGCCGCGGCAGGCTCAGCCTGCTCACCGGAGAGTCGGGAGTCGGGAAATCCAGCCTTATCAAGGCCGTGGACCCCGGTCTCGACCCCAAGATAGGCCTTATCTCCGAAGCCCACCTCCAGGGCAGGCACACCACCTCCCTGTATGAAATGTACCGCCTGAACCTGGCCCCGGACAAAAATGCCCCGGCGGAAAGCGGAACACCCGACACGGGCAGCTATCTGATTGACGCTCCGGGGCTGCGCGGCTTCGGCCTCGTGGACATGGAGAAGGAGGAGATCTACCGCTACTTCCCGGAGATGCTCCGCGTCGCCGACCGCTGCCGCTTCGTACCGTGCACCCACACCCATGAGCCCGGCTGCGCGGTCAAGGCCGCCATCGACGAAGGGCTGATCAGCCCCGAGCGCTACAATTCCTACCTCGGGATGCTAGAGGACGACAAGAAATTCCGCTAATACAGGAAGCCGAGAAGCCAGAGCGGAAGCCGGTTCCCCACGGGAGTCTCGATGTCATCCGAAAGGATATAGGAATCCCCTATTCCGGCAATCTGGGCATACCCCTTGTCCTTGCCTCCCACTTCGAAGGCATATTTGCCGTCCACCATGAAATCCCCGCCATGCCTACCGTATTCCACCTGGCAACCTCCGTTGTTCAACTGGCTCACGGCAAAGGTCTCCCTCGCGGTACCGATTTCAACCGCCTCGGAGGAAAGGGCGTACAGAAGATTGGAGTTCTCCAGATAGACCTTGTCGGGGCGGGTCAGTTTCCCTATGCTCCTCGCACCCGAATACAGCAGGTTGAAAATCCGGGCGTCGCTCAGATGCCTGAGATATTCCACCACCGTGTCACGGCCCGTGCCGACCGCCTTCGCCAATTTACTGGCATCCAGCTCATAGGGCACTCCGGACGCGATTATCCCGACAAGAGACTTGATTTTCCGCAGATTCGCGACATCAACCCTGCGAAGCAGCGGGAGTTCCACGTCTATGACAAAATTCACCACCTGGCCTATCTTGATATGATAGTCCGAGGCGTTCTCGCTGTAGAACGGATAATATCCATATTCCAGATATTCGTCGAACAGCATCAGAGGCCTGCATCCGGCGTTCACTTCGGCGCACAGGCGGGCGTTGTCGGACAATATGGTCTCCAGACCGCATCTCCCGAAGTCAAGGCCCTTGTAGAACCTCAGGAATTCCCGGAACGACAGACCGTACATGGAGTACCTTACGCACCTCCTCGACAGATCCGCATCCGCATTCAGAATATGAAGCAGAGACGAACCGCTCAAGACAATCTTCAGCTCGGGATAGAGCTCGTATATTTCCTTTATCTCACGGCTCCATCCATCATATTTGTGCACCTCATCAAGCAACAGCCTGCGTCCGCCCCGGGCCACGAACCTCTCGGCGAGTTCAATGACCGTATGAGTCGAGAAATATACCGAATCCAGGGAGCAATAGAGTACCGACCTGTCGTAAGGCTCGAAATTCAGCTTCACATACTGGCGCATCAAAGTGGACTTCCCCACACCACGGGCCCCGACTATGGCAATCAGCCTGGAATCCCAGCCTATGTCCTGCATGGTCTCGCGGACAATGTCAATGGGAGTCTTCGCGATATACTGGTCATGTCTTCTGAACAGAGTCTCCATATTAAAATCTGATTAGTCCGGACAAATATAGCAAAAGTGTTGCTCATGCGCAGCACTTTTAGCCAATTTATGTTGCTTATGCGCAACATAAATTGCGAATTTAAAGCATATTTATGCAAAAAGTGTTGCGCACTGGCAACACTTTTTGCATAATTTTACATGTTACAGGCAACACCAGCCCGGGCTACTTCCTCTTCTGGGAAGATGATTTCCTGCCGCGTCCTTCTCCTGTACGGAGCCTGCCGGAACGCCCCCTGACGGGCCGCTCTCCGCGGCCTTCGCCGCCTTCTTCGGGATTTCCGCCATCTGCGGTGCCGGCGTTATCTCCGGGCAGATTCTCGACAAGTTCATAGTCGAGCAGCCTCTGTTCGAGATTCGCATTGGTCACCCTGATGCGCACCTTGTCGCCGAGGCGGTATATCTTGTGCGTGCGGCGGCCGACCAGCCTGTAGCGGGCCTCATCGAAATAGAAGAAATCCGACTTTATCTCGCGCAGGGACACCATGCCTTCGATTTTCGTAGGCTCGATTTCCACATACATACCCCACTCGGTGATTCCGGACACGGTTCCGTCGAACTCCTGTCCGACCTTGTCCTGCATGAACTCCACGAGCTTGTATTTCACGGACGTGCGCTCGGCGTCGGCGGCGACCATCTCCCTCTCGGAAGCATGGCGGCATTCCTCCTCATAGACATCCTTCTGCACGCTGTCGCCGCCAGCGAGATACCTCGCCAGCAGCCTGTGGACCATGAGGTCGGGATAACGGCGAATGGGCGACGTGAAGTGGGTGTAGAACTTGAATGCGAGACCGAAGTGGCCGATGTTGTCGGTGCTGTAGATAGCCTTTGCCATCGAACGGAGGGCAAGGTTCTCAAGCGCGGCATATTCCGGCTTGTCCTTGGCGGACTCGAGCAGCCTGTTGAGTTCCCTGGCTATATCGTGGCCCTGGGCATTCTCGACCCTGTAGCCGAAGCCTTTGGCGAAGACGCGCAGACCTTCCAGCTTGACCTCGTTGGGCTCCCCGTGGATACGGTAGACGAAAGTCTTGGGGTTGGGGGAAGGCACGCCGTTCATCCTGCCGCCGGTTCCCACATATTCGGCGACGGTCCTGTTGGCGAGCAGCATGAACTCCTCAATCAGCCAGTTGGCCTCCTTGGAGACCTTTTCATAGACATCGACCGGTTTGCCGTTCTCGTCCACGAGCACCTTCATCTCCGGACGGTCGAAATCTATGGCTCCCGCCTTGCGTTCCGCAGCCTTCATGATGCCGGCGAGACGGTTGAGCTCCCTTATCGCCATTGCAAGCGCATCGGATTCGGGAACGCTTTCGGCTTCAATGATTCTCTGTGCGCCGTCGTAGTCGAGCCTGCGATCCGAACGTATGACCGCGCGTCCCAGCCAGCGTGAAACGACCTCAGCCTTCGGGGTCATCTCGAAGACTGCGGAGAAGACGAGCTTGTCTTCATCCGGGCGGAGGGAGCAGAGCTTGTTGCAGAGCTTCTCCGGGAGCATGGGCACGGTACGGTCCACCAGGTAGACCGAAGTGCCACGGCTGCGCGCCTCCCTGTCCACGATGCTGCCGGGAGTCACGTAATGCGAAACATCGGCGATATGCACGCCCACCTCATAGTTGCCGTTGTCCAGCTTCCGGAACGAAAGGGCATCGTCGAAGTCCTTCGCGTCGGCGGGGTCTATGGTGAACGTGAGCCTGTCGCGGAAATCCTTGCGACCCTTGAGGTCTTCGGGGGTTATTTCTTCAGAAATGTCGTCGGCGGCATTCTCGACCTGGGGTTCGAAACGGTACGGCAGGTTGAATTCCGCAAGTATGGCATGCATCTCAGTGTCGTTGAGCCCGGGCATGCCCAGCACGTCGGTGATGACGCCGGAGGGGTTGGTGTCGCCTTTGCGCCAGCCTTCCACCACAGCGGCCACCTTCATTCCGGGTTCCGCACCCATGGACGCGGCCTCCTTCGGGTCCACGGATATGTCGTATGGCATGGAACGGCTCTGCATGAGCACCCATGCCTGGTTTCCCGCAGTATGGTATATGCCCACGAAAGGCTTGTTCGAACGTTCGAGTATCTCCACCACTTCTCCTTCGCGGCGGCGCTTGTCGTCCTTGACAGGTTTGTCCTTGGTCACGACGACCCTGACTATGTCGCCGTCGAGGGCGTGCCGGGTCTTCGAAGCCTTGACGAACACGTCATCCTCCTCACCTTCAACTATCACGAAAATATAGCCCTCCCGGGTCATCTGGACCTTGCCGGTGACTTCGGCCAAGGCCTTGCGGGCCGCCTGCTTTTTCCGGCCCTGCCGCAGCTGCTTGCGGTTGTTAGTCTGTTTCTGCTTCATAATCAGGCGCAAAGTTAGCAAATAGTTCGATACAACTGAAATAATTGCCTTTATTCCTGTGGGGGGAGAGGTATACGGTAGCGCCTCGGCATAACAAATAAATTTGTTCTGCGCTCGGCTTCTGCGTATATTTGCCGGATATATCGGATTGACAATGAGAAGGACAAGAGTAAGATTCGCGCCGTCACCCACCGGCCCCCTCCACATGGGAGGAGTCCGCACGGCGCTCTACAACTATCTGTACGCCAAACAGCATGGCGGTGACTTCATACTCAGGATAGAGGATACAGACTCCAACCGCTTCGTGCCCGGAGCCGAGCAGTATATAATTGAAGCCCTGAAATGGTGCGGCATAACGCCGGACGAGGGCGTGGACGCAGAGGGACATGTGGTGGAGACCGCTTCGGAGCGCCACCCCCACGCCCCCTACCGCCAGAGCCAGAGGCGCGGGATCTACCGCAAGTACGCGGAGCAGCTCGTCGAGGCGGGCTATGCCTACTACGCCTTCGACAGCGCCGAGGACCTGGAGCTCATGCGCTCAAAGGCCGAGAACGCCGGCGAGACATTCATCTACAACCACGCCACACGCGGGAAAATGAGCAACTCCCTGACCCTCGACGCCGCGCAGACCGCCAGGCTGCTGGAGGAGCGCAATGACTGGACCATACGGTTCAAGATGCCCGAGAACCGCATCGTGGAGATGGACGACCTGATACGCGGGCACATCGAGGTCAACACCTCGACCCTCGACGACAAGGTGCTCTGGAAAAAGGCCGACGAACTGCCCACCTACCACCTCGCCAACATAGTCGACGACCATCTCATGGAAATCACCGAAGTCATACGCGGCGAGGAATGGCTGCCCTCACTGCCCCTGCACTGGCTGCTCTACGAGGCCTTCGGCTGGACCGGCAGCATGCCGCGCTTCGCGCATCTGCCGCTTCTGCTCAAGCCCGTAGGCAACGGCAAGCTCAGCAAGAGGGACGGAGACAAGATGGGCTTCCCCGTGTTCCCCCTCGAATGGACCTCCGCCGACGGAGAGAAGAGCCACGGCTACAGGGAGGACGGATATTTCCCCGAGGCCTTCGTGAACATGCTCGCCATGCTGGGCTGGAACCCCGGCACGGAGCAGGAGCTCTTCTCCATGGACCAGCTCATCGAAGCCTTTTCCCTCGAGAAGGTCGGGAAGTCCGGGGCGAAGTTCAACCCGGAGAAGGCCCGCTGGTACAACAGGGAATACCTGCGCATGCGCCCGGACGGGGAGCTTGCGGAGCTTTTCATGCCCATTCTCGAGAAGAAGGGCATAAAGGCGGAACCCGGATTCGTGGAGAAGGTCGTCGGGCTGATCAAGGAAAGAGCCACTTTCGTGGCTGACTTCTGGGACATCGCCTCCTGCATCTTCGTGGCTCCGGAGAATTTCGAGGCCTACGGCATCAAGGCCGGCGCCGCGTTCGAAAAGCCGGCAACACCCGGCAGGCCCGCCGACCCCAGGGCAAAGGTCTACGACGACGTTTCGACCGCACCCTTCCTCGCTAAGGATGTGGACAAGTTCTGGAAAGAAGAATACCGGACTGCTGCCAAGGATGCCCTGGAACACTGCGAAGCCGGGGGCATCGAGGAATACATACGGTCGAAGGGCCTGCCTCTCGGCAAGGTCATGAACTGTCTCAGGCTTGCACTGACAGGCGCTGCAAGCGGGCTCGGAATCGCTGACATCGTGTCATTCATCGGCAAAGATGAGGCGCTCGCGCGGCTGGACTATGCGTTCAGACGCCTGGCCTGAGGCTGCCCCTGCAGCGCATCGACATTTTGAGGTTTGATTCTCCTGCGACGGCATGATGCCGCTTGCCGACACGCCTGCATCGCATCGGCATCTTGAGCTCTGATTCCCCTTCCCTGCCGCAGAGCGGAAGTCTTCGGAATCCGCCTATGCAAAAAGTGCGGTACGGGACATTCATGTGCCCTGGCCTTATCTTGAAATCCGGCTAAGGCACAGAATTTTTGCTGAAACCCTCCTGTAACCGGTTGGATTCCGGATTGTGAATAGCTGATTGCTGATTCCTGATTGCAGATTCCTGATTACTGATTCCAGATTCCAGATTCCGGATTCCAGATTCCGGATTCCACCTTCAATCCTGCTTCTGACTTTTTCGAGCCGCCACGACAGCCGACAGGATAATCATTTAATAATGGTGTTTTCTCTGTCACAAACAAGTGCTTCGGCACGGAATTGGCAGTGAGTTTCACCGAATAGTTTTTTCATAGGTTTAATTTTAGGTTAGAATTGCCGTTACGACCCGATGTGATATCGGGTCGTAATTTGTTTATGGCCGTTCGTTCCGCACTGTTCGCGGTATAATTGCCAGAAAAAGAAATTTCCCGGGAACGCGGTGTTCCCGGAAATGCCTTGCTATCAGCTATTTGCAATCGAAACATGTACGCAGGTCAACGTCCTCGAAGCGACTCGCGGACAGGCCATTCAGAGAAAGCTGCCCCACAGCGGCCTCCAAGGCGATTTTTGCAAAAACTGTTGTACTCGGGTATTTACATCTGCCATCCCTCGTCCCTGTCACGAGCAGTTTTTGTCATTGCTGCAAGCCGAAAACGGCAATTATGTTGCGGAACGTGATGCAAGGCCGATTTGGACGAAAAAGGATTCCAGGGCAAAAGAACCGGCCCGCCCTGTCGAGCGGACTGAATTGACGCCGAGCAGGCTTTTTTCGCCTGTGAGGCGCAATTGCAGCCGCGAGGCACTGAAACGGCGATTTCCGGAACAACTCCGTGCACAAGTAGCCTTCCATGCACCGCCCCGCACGCAATGTCAAAATGTATTTTCCACCCTTGCAGATTATGCGCCGATTCAGTAATTTTGAAAGTTGAAAATTCCCCTTATGGGAAGAACGATGGTGATGTTTGCCACAGCGGCCTCGTGACCGTCATCGCCGAACCCTGGGACAATGCCGACGGCACCCGTACCGCATATATAACGGTCAGCACCTGCTGCGAGAGCGTCACCGTGACGGTCCGTCAGACCGATGAGGAGAATTTCAACTGGAATTACGGAGAACTGACAAATGAAAATAGGAATCTGCAGCGACCACGCCGGTCTTGAGTACAAGACCAGGCTGATAGCCTACCTGCTCGGCAAGGGCTATGAAGTGGTGAATTACGGAACCGATTCCCCCGACAGCTGTGACTATCCCGATTTCGCCCACAGGCTGGGATATGCACTCGACAACGGGGATGTGGATGCCGGAATCGCGCTCTGCGGCACCGGTAACGGCATGGCCATCACGCTGAACCATCATCCTTCGGTCAGGGCCGGACTGGCATGGAACCAGGAGGTCGCGAAGCTCGTGAAGGAGCACAACAACGCCAACGTGCTGGTGATGCCGGCGCGTTTCGTGTCGTACCGCATGGCGGTGATGATGGTACGCCAGTGGCTGGAAACCCAGTTTGCCGGAGGACGGCACCAACGCAGAATTGACAAGATTGCTCTCCACTGACATATCCGATTACCCCGAGGGCATCGTGCTTCCCGTGGACAAGCCCTGGCGCTGGACCTCCGCCGACCTCGTGCGGAAGATCAAGTTCACCGCCAAGCGGCATTTCGGGAAGAAGAATCTCAAGGTGGGGCACGCCGGCACGCTGGATCCTCTGGCTACCGGCATACTTCTGGTGTGCATAGGTCCGGCCACGCGCAGGGCCGAGGAGCTCCAGGCTTCGAGGAAGGAGTATGTCGCCGGGGTCAGCTTCGGCGCCCTCACGGCTTCGTACGACCTGGAGAAGGAGGTGGAGGCCGGCTATCCTCTCGCCGGGGTCAGCGAGGCGGCGCTCAGGGCGGTGCTGCCTTCGTTCATCGGGGAGCAGGAGCAGATAGCGCCGCTGTTCAGCGCCAAGTCGGTGGACGGGGTGCGGGCCTACGAAATGGCCAGGAAGCTCTACCGCCAGGGGAAGAAGGCGGACGCCGAGGGCATAATCAGCGCGTCGCGCATCAATGTCTATGAGATGGAACTGCTCTCGTGGTCAGATTCGCTGCCGCTTTCGGAGATAGTTCCGGCTTTCGACGCCCAGGACAGGAAGATCAAGGTGGCCGACGTCTCGGGGCTGTCCCTGCCGACGGCCATGATAAGGGTATCCTGCAGCAAGGGGACATATATCCGCGCCCTGGCCAGGGACCTCGGCGAGGCTCTGGGCAGCGCGGCCTTCCTCAGCAGCCTCCGCCGTACCGGAAACGGGGGCTACGGCATCTCCGAGGCCCTCAGCCTCGACGACGCCCTGAATCTCTTCAACCATTAGTTTCCCAAGCTGTTTTGCGTATCTGATATTCCGGCCCTGCCGCTCTGGCCATAGATCTCGCAATATCCGCCGTCTGCTCCAAGACCGAGCCGGATGCCGTCGCGCCATAGCATAAGCGTCAGCCGGGCGCTCTCCCCAGGAGGACCAGGGGTCATGGACTACAACTCCGACAATTACGGCAACCTCTACAGCTCCTCGCTGTCGGAGTTCCTAGACTAGAATAGAAAAAGGACAGGGCCACGCCTGGAACGCTCCCTGTCCTGAATACAAAATTATTAACCGCTAATACCCAGGAATATTCAAGTGTAGGTTAAGAACGGCCGGATTCCCGGCCAATATGATAGTTTGGTTAGAATCTTTCTAGTGACGACAAATATACACAAGCACGTTCTCTGCGCGGTACACTCACATCTTCAAAAAGTGGAAAATAGTCCAAATTGGAAATTAATGTGTATTTTTGTTCAAACTTAAAGAAAACCATGCGAAAGCGGCTCGCACTGCTGAACCTTCTGATTCTCTCGGCCATGACGGCCGAAGCCCTTCCGTCATACACCTTCACGCGCTATCTCGAAAGGAACGGAATCCCTACCACCAGGGTCGAGAAGATAATACAGGACGCCGACGGGTACCTCTGGCTCGCCTCATGGTCCGGGCTGTACCGCTTCGACGGACTGCGGTTCATCAGCTTCAGGAAAAATCCCGCAGCGGCAGCCGCCAGCGCTGCGGACGAGAGGCTCGCCGACCTCAGCGGCGACAGGTTCGGACAGCTCTGGCTGCTCACCATGAACAATGTCCTGCACCGTTTCGACTGCTCTTCAGGAGAATCCGGGAAACCGCTCGCCTATGGGATACAGGCCATCTTCAAGCTGGCCGGCGACGACTTCCGCTTCGTGACCTCCCACGGGACGGTGCTGAAAAGCGACTACTCCAGGGACGGAAAGGACTGCACACTGTCCGAATGCCTCAGGCTGCCGAGGGGAGAGAACGTCATCTCGGTCTTCTCCGATTCGGACGGTACGGTCTGGACCCTGACGGACAAGGGGATATACAGCGGGGAGAAGCTTGTAGCCGCCATACCCGGGCTGTGCTCCTATGAAAGCACCGACAAGCTCTACATCGGCAGCACCGGCGGCCGGATGCTCATAGCCGGGAAAAACGGGACAAGCATAGAAAACATAGGGACGGGCATACGGGTCGAACTCATAGCCGCCGTCCCAGGCCGAGAAGAATTCCTCGCCGGCTCCGGCGAGAGCGGGCTGTTCTGCTGGAACAGGGCCGATGGGAGCGTGACACGGGTAAAGAACGACTCCTGGAACGGAGGGCCGCTCAGGCAGCAGCGCGACCGCTTCGGCAACCTCTGGATATACTCGGAGAACGGAAGCCTGAACTGGTACGACAAGGACGCCAGGAAACTGGTTCCATTCTACAACAGCAGGCTCCAGCCGGCATGGAACCCCGAGACCCGCCTCAACGCACTGTTCGTGGACAGCCAGGGCAACCTGTGGCTCTCCGGCTCCTGGGGCGGACTGGAGAGAGCCAGCTACAACGCGGGAGAATTCAGGCTAAGGCCCATCGACTCGCGCCCCGGCGCCTCTCCTGCCGCCAACGACGTCAGAGCCGTGTTCCAGAGCGGCGACGGCACCATATACGTGTCCACGCGGGACTGCAAGGTCCACCTGCTGGACAGCCTGCTGCACGAAATCGCCTTCTGGCAGACTGAAGCCCCGGTCTACACGATAACGCAGGCAGGCGACGGAAACATCTGGCTGGGGACCAAAGGCTCGGGGATAATCGAGAACACTGCCGGCCCGTCGGAAGCCGCGGACTACCGGCCGCACCGCTACGCCAAATCCGAGGACTATTACGCCCCCAACAGCGAACTCATCTACGACTTCAACTCCGACAGCCCCGACAGGCTCTGGATAGCCTCGTTCGACGGCAGCCTCTCCTATGTGGACATGAGCGACAGCGAACGGCGGTTCATAAGCAAGAAGAACCTCCTCTCCTTCCCCACCGAACAGCTCAACATGATGAGGCACGTCAGCTTCGGCCCGGACGGAAAGCTCTATGCAAGCGGGACCCTCGGTCTCTTCGTATGCCCCAACCCCGACGCAGATGCCCAGGACCTGCGCTTCATACGCTTCCCGAGGGTGAAGGACTACGACATCCAGCACATACTGTTCACCGGCGGAGGGGAGCTCTGGGCCTCGTCTTCAGGCAACGGGTTCATCCGCCTCGAAAGCACCTCCCCTGACAGCGACATCAGGACATTCACCACGCGCAGCGGGCTCATGTCCAACTTCGTCCTCAGCGCCATAGAGGACAGGTCGGGCAACATCTGGATCGCCTCCAACGGAGGGCTCAACAAGTTCAACCCCCGGACCGGAAGCATAATAGGCTATTCCTACGGCCGCATCGGCCTGAACATGCGTTTCAACGAAGGCAAGCCCCTGATGGCCTCCGACGGGAAAATATACTTCAACACCACTAGGGGCCTGATGTACTTCGACCCTGATGAAGTCTCCAACAGTTCCTTCGTCCCGAAGATTCTTGTGAATTCGCTGACGGTCACGGGAAAGAGAAAGAACCACGACGCCTCTGGAATCGTGAGGATGAGGAAGCGCGACGCCCTCAACCTCAATTTCTCCGCCATCGACCTCAGCGCCCCGGAAAGGGTCATCTACTACTACATGCTCGACGGCAGGGACAGGCAGTGGAACAGCCTGGGGAACGACCCGCGCATACATATCGACAAGCTCAAGCCAGGGAAATACAGCCTCAGGCTGCGCTCGACCAACGGCGACGGAGTCTTTACGGACAACGAAAAGACCATAGAGCTGGTGGTCAGCCCCGACTTCCTGCCCTGCCTGCTCCTGGCCGTCCTGTTCCTGGGCGCGGCGGCGTTCAGCCTGACACGGCGGCGCACGCTTCCCTCACCCGGAACGGAAGATGACCTGGACAGCGCGCAGCGGTTCAAGAAGGAGTTCTCCGAATACCTGGCTGAACATATCGACGACGGGGAGCTGAACATCACGGAGATGGCGGCGGCGATGAACATGAGCCGCTCCGCGCTCTTCGGGAAATGCCGTTCCGCCACCGGCATGGCCCCGCTGGAATACCTGAGGAGCATGAGGTTCAGCAAAGCCGCCGAAATGCTGGGCTCCGACCGACACAGCATCTCCCAGATAGCCTGGGCCACCGGATTCAACGACTCCCACTACTTCAGCAAGGCCTTCAAGCAGAAATTCGGCATGACACCCTCGGAATACCGCAGAAGACACAGGTAATTTATTATCTTTGCGCCCCGATGGAAACCAGAGTAAAAACTACCGCCGGGGCCGCAATGCCCGTGCTGATTGCGCTAAGCGTCGCGCATTTCATCAACGACCTGCTGCAGACCACCGTCACCTCGGCATATCCGATAATAAAGGATGACCTCGACCTGAACTTCGCGCAGATAGGCTCGATAACCTTCGTCTACCAGCTCGCAGCATCGGTGTTCCAGCCTCTCGTGGGCATGCTTTTCGACAGGAAACCGTTCCGTGGCAGCATGGAGCTGGCCACCACCTTCACCCTGCTCGGCATCATCTGCCTCGCGCTGGCCCCCAACCTCGCCGGCATATATCTCGCCGTGTTCACCATAGGCATAGGCTCCTCGATAATCCATCCCGAAGCCTCGCGCATCACCTCGCTCGCCTCCGGTGGCAGACGTGGTCTGGCCCAGTCCATCTTCCAGGTGGGCGGCAACTTCGGAGGCGCGGTCGGCCCGCTCATCATAGCCGTCACGGTCGTCCCCTACGGACGCAGCCACTTCCTTTGGTTCGTCCTGCTCTCGGCCGTTTCCTACGCCGTCACGGCCTTCATCAGCCGCTGGTACAATTCCTATCTCGACACCCACGGCCACAACTCCAGGGCCACGTCATTCAGGCCTCGCCCGCTCCGCCTCGGCGCCACCATAGCCGTCATAGCGCTCATCTGCGTGCTCATAATATCCAAGTACATCTATCTGGAAAGCCTGAAGAACTACTATACCTTCTACCTGCTGGAGAAGTTCGGCATCAGCGTGCAGCTCTCCCAGGTCTTCCTCTTCGTGTTCCTGTTCGCGACTGCTGCCGGAACGCTCGTGGGCGGCCCCGTCGGCGACAGGATAGGCCGGAAATACGTGATTCTGCTGTCGATAGTGGGCACCGCTCCGTTCAGCCTCGCGATGCCCCACACGGGGCTGGCCGCCACTGCGGCGCTGAGCTTCTGCTCGGGCTTCATCCTTTCATCGGCCTTCCCGGCCATACTGCTGTACGCCCAGGAGCTTCTGCCCAACAAGCTCGGCATGGTCTCGGGGTTGTTCTTCGGCTTCGCCTTCGGAATCGGAGGCATAGTGGCGGCCGTGCTGGGCAATATGATAGACCTCCACGGCATCGAATACGTCTACCGCATCGTGGCCTGGTCGCCGCTCATCGGTCTGGCCGCCATCTTCCTTCCGGATCTGCAGAAGAAAGTGCGGTGAAACCGCCCCTCCGGCGTCTGTACGGCATATTATTTGTACGTTTTTACCGGTTCGGTCGAAAATTCCAATCAGACGGTAGAAATGAGCAAGGACGTACGGAAAAAGATTCTTGAAGCCGCATCGGAGGCCTTCTCCGCATACGGCTACGACAAGACCACGGTGGAGGACATTGCCAAAATGGCGGACAAGGCCAAGACCACCGTCTACTATTGTTTCGAAGGGAAGGCGGAAATCTTCTCGGCCGCCCTGGAAGAGGAGGTCAGGGCCATGCAGGACGGGCTCTCGGTCTACCTCAACCCGGCGTCCGGGAACATCGTGCCCAGCCTGCGCGACTACCTCAAGAAACGCATGGACGTCCTGCTGGGTTCACGGCTCTACAGGAAATTTCTGGTCGAAGCCATAAAGCGAGGCAACAGAAGCGAGCTCGGAAGCATCCTCTTAAAGGCACGCGAACCGCTCGACCTGGCCGAAAGGCAGTTCTTCAGCCTGGTATGCGCGTTCGCAAAGGAGACCGGCGCCCTCGACAACAAGGTCGAACCGGAAATCTTCGCCGAGATGCTCACGATGGTGCTCCGGGGCGTGGAGGTGCAGATACTGCTGTCCGACGACGAGGCGGCTTCGATGGCCACCTACGACGAAATGGTGAACTTCATTACAAACACAGATAACTACAGCGGAAGATGAAAAAGATATTGATTGCGGCAGCCCTCATGGCCGCAGCCTGTTCCTGCACCAAGGAGGGGACGGCGAGATTCGAGGGATACTACTCCTACAAGACCAGCGGAACGATCAGCTTCGAGGCTACATCGGCCGCGTCCTCGGAATCCGAGCTCGCCCCCGACGAGATGACCTTCAGCATATCTCCGGAATCCGGCCAGCTCAACATCCTCACGCGTGACAGGAAATCCGGGACGCTGGTGCTGACGATGAACGCCGTCGCGGGCGGGGTCGCCAAGGTTGAGGGCAAGGCCGAAGGGAGCAGCCTGACACTCGAGGATTTCAGCAAGCATGTGAGCTTCGGACTGTCCAGCTCCGCCGTCGAAAGAAGCCATGACTTCACCTTCAGCGGCAGCGGCGAGCGGCTCGACGACATGCTCCTGATAGATTTCACGGCAAGCGGCTCCATGGACTACATGGGCCGGAGCTATGTGGTGACAGGTTCTGACATAAAATGCGTGGCAAGACTCAACGACAGATGAAAAGGATTCCGATATATATCGCTGCCCTGCTGGTTCTCGCAGGCTGCAATTCCACCGGCGGACGGACAGGTTCCGCTGAAAGGGCGCCGATAGCGGTGAAGGTACAGGAAATCACCGACGTAAGCTCCGCCGGTATCATTTCCTACGTGGGCACCGCCGAGGCCGTCAGGTCCACGGTGATATCCGCACCCAACGCCGGACGCCTGGTATCGCTTAACGCAGGCAGAGGCGACAGGGTGAGCGCAGGGCAGGTTCTCGGCCAGATCGAGTCCCAGACCGTGCGCAGCACTTGGCAGATGGCCCAGGCCACCCTCAGCCAGGCCGAGGACGGATACGAGCGCGCAAGCAAGGTCTACAGCTCGGGCAGCATCTCGGAGGTGCAGATGGTGGAGATCAACACCAAGCTGAGCCAGGCCCGCGCAGCCGCCGAGGCGGCGCAGAACGCGCTCGACGAATGCACGCTCAAGGCTCCTTTCGACGGCTATGTCGCCGAGGTGATGGCCGACGAAAGCGTGCAGCTGAACATGTTCGACCCCGTCCTCAGGCTCATGGACATCTCCGAAATCATCATACGCTTCGCGGTTCCGGAAAGCGAGATCAACAGCCTGCATGTCGGCCAGGAAGTCAGCGTGGACGTGGCCGCGACCGGCTCCGCCGCCCTGAAGGGCAGGATACTCTCCAAGGGCATATCGGCGTCGCCTCTCTCCCACAGCTACGACTGCACCGCCAGCCTTGACGCCGGCCCCGGGAAGCTCATGCCTGGTATGGTCTGCGAAGTCCATGTCAGCGAGCGCGGCGGCCACGGAGCCGTGGTGCCGGCATCGGTAGTGCAGACTGGCGCCGAAAGCCGCTATCTCTGGACCGTGCGTGACGGACGCGCGCAGAAGACCCCGGTCAAGGTCGGAGGATTCTCCGGCAACGGAGTGATCATCACCGAAGGCCTGGACGAAGGCGACCTCGTCATCGTGGAAGGCTATCAGAAAGTTTCATCCGGAATGAAGGTCACGACGGAGGAGGAATAGATGGAGAACAGGAAATCATCTCTCATACTCTGGACGATAAGGCACAAGTCCATCATCTACCTGATTCTGGTGGTGCTGGTGGGAATCGGCATCTACGGAATCTCGAAGATGAACAAGGACGAATATCCTTCGTTCGAAATCAAGCAGGGCCTTGTGGCCGCCGTCTACCCCGGAGCGTCTTCGCTCCAGGTGGAAGAGCAGGTCGCAAAACCCGTGGAGCAGGTGCTGCTCTCGTTCGACGAGGTCAACAGCCAGAATCTCCAGATCACCTCGAAGGACGGCATCTGCTACATGCTCGTCGACCTCACCTCCCCCGCCCGCACCAAGGACGAGGTGTGGTCCAAAATCAAGATGAAGCTTGACGAGACCAAGAGCACCCTGCCTCCCGGCGTGCTGGCACTCGTGGTCATTGACGACTTCGCATCGGTCTCCTCCTCGCTGATTGCGATGGAGTCCGAAGACAAGAGCTATAGCGAGCTCATGGAGCTCGCCGACGAACTCTGCGAAAGGCTCAGGACGATTCCCGAGCTGGCGGCCGTGACCGTCTACGGCGGGCTCGACGAGGAGATTGCGGTGACCGTGGACATGGAGAAGCTCTCGAGCTACGGCATCTCCCCTACGAGCCTGATGCTGGGCTACCAGAGCTCCACGCTGCAGCTCCCCAGCGGAAGCTTCAACTCCGGATACGCCAATTCCCCCATCCACATCAGCTCGCCCGTCGGCAGCGAACGCGAGATAGCAGAAAGGATAGTCTGGAGCGATCCTGCGGGCGGCATAGTGAGGCTCAAGGACATAGCCACGGTGGAAAGGCGCTACAAGGCTCCCGATTCGTTCGTCAACTACAACGGGAACTCCTGCCTGATAATCTCGGTGGAGATGCGCTCCGACAATGACATCGTGGCCTTCGGCAAGGAGCTCGACAAGGTGATAGACGAATACGAGCAGGATCTGCCCGAGAGCGTGACCCTGACACGCATTACTGACCAGCCCAAGCTGGTGCGCAATTCAGTGTTTTCCTTCCTCAGGGACCTCGTGATTTCAATGGTCGTCGTGATTCTGGTGATGCTGATGCTCTTCCCCATGAAATCGGCGCTCATCGCAAGTTCCGGAGTGCCCGTGTGCACGGCAGTCGCCCTGGCGGTCATGTACCTGACCGGAATCGGGCTCAACACGGTCTCGCTGGCAGCCCTGATAGTGGTACTCGGAATGATAGTCGATGACTCGATAATCACGATGGACGGCTATATGGGAGAGCTGGGCAAAGGCATGACCCGCGAAGAGGCGGCCCAATCGAGCGCACGCGAGCTCATGATGCCCATGATTACGGCGACCACGGGGCTGAGCCTGATGTTCTTCCCGGCCATGGGTCTCATCACCGGCTATCTCGGAGACTTCGTGACCTACTTCCCCTGGGTCGTGGCAATCGCCCTGACCGCCTCGCTCTTCTACGCCATATTCGTGGTGCCTTCGCTCGAGGTCAGGTTCATACGCAGCGCCAACATCGAGCAGGACAACATCTTCTCGCGCATACAGAAGAAATTCTTCTACGGACTGCAGAAGGCCTACGACACCGCACAGGACTGGTGCTTCCGCCATCCCAGGATGACGCTCTCAGCCGGAGTCGGAGCCGTGGCTCTCGCCGTCGTGCTCTTCTTCCAGCTCAACATCCAGATGATGCCCATGGCCGACAGGGACTTCTTCGCAGTCGAAGTCACCCTGGACAGCAATGCCGGCCTGGAGGACACCAGGGCGGTCGTGGACTCGCTGCAGAACATGATGCTGCGCGACGGGCGCGTGGAATCGGTCACGTCGTTCATAGGCAACAGCGCCCCGCGCTTCACCGCGACCTACACCCCTGCCACTCCCTCGCCCAACTACGCACAGCTCATAGTAAACACCAGGTCGATTGAGGCGACCAAATCCATACTCCCGGAATACGAGGAGAAATACGAGCATTATTTCCCCGAAGCCCTGATACGCATCAAGCAGATGGACTATCAGGCGGCCACTCCCATAGAGATACGCGTGCAGGGAGCCGATTTCGACTCCATCAAGCCTGTGGCCGACACAGTCAGGGCCTACCTTCAGGCCCATGACAGGGAGATGAAATGGGTCCACAGCACGGCCGACGACTACCTGAGCTGTGTGGAAGTCAGCCTCGACGCGGACGAGGCGGCAAGGCTCGGAGTCAACAAGGCCATGCTCTCGCTCTCGCTCGCCGGGACGCTGGGAAGCCAGCCGCTCGCCTCGCTCTGGGAGGGCGACAAGGCGATTCCGGTCAATCTCTACAGCTCCGGGGTCAGAGACGGAATGCCCTACGACATGATAGGCAACCAGCAGGTCAGCACCTCGATGCCGGGCATAAGCGTGCCCCTGAGGCAGGTGGCAGATGTCACGCCGGGATGGGAGCCCGCCCAGCGCATACGCTACGCCAGCGAGGAGACCATCATAGTCTCCGCCGACATGAAGTCCGGGCAGAGCCAGCCGGCTTCGATGAAGCATATCAGGAAATTCATCGACGGCCTGCAGCTGCCGGAGGGAGTCCACATAAGCTACGGAGGCCTGACCGCAATCAACACCGGGGTGATTCCCGAGATTCTGATGAGCTTCATCTGCGCCGTGGCCGTGCTCTTCCTCTTCCTGCTCCTGCATTTCCGTAAGATCTCCATAGCGATTCTGGCCATAGTGCTCAGCGCGCTCTGCCTGTTCGGAGCTTTCCTGGGCCTCTGGATATTCGGGCTGGACTTCAGCATCACAGCCGTGCTCGGACTCATAAGCCTCGTGGGCATCATTGTCCGCAACGGCATAATACTCTTCGAATATGCGGAGGAGCTGCGCTTCCAGCGCGGGCTGCCGGTCAAGGAAGCTGCGGCCATGGCGGGCAAGCGCAGGATGCGGCCCATCTTCCTGACCTCATGCACCACGGCGCTCGGGGTATTGCCCATGATTCTCAGCGGCGACCAGCTATGGCTGCCAATGGGGGTGGTGATATGCTTCGGCACCCTGCTCTCCGTAATCATGATAACCCTGATCATGCCCGTCTCCTACTGGCAGATTTTCAGAAAGGACAGGCGTCCAAAGGAGGTGAACGAATGAAAAAGACGGTTCTTGCGGCACTCGCCGCGCTGACATGCATCGCGGCTCCGGCCCAGGAGCTGAGGCTTACACTGGAGGAATGCCGCGAAATGGCCCTGCAGAACAACAGCTCCGCAGTAGGGGCCGCTCTCGACCTGGAGGCCGCGCGGTACCAGAAGCAGGAGGCTTTCGCCGAATACTTCCCCAGGGTGAGCGCGATGGGCTTCGGGTTCTGGGCCTTCGACCCGCTGCTCGAGATAGGGGTAAAGGACATCTTCGGAAACAATGACTTCAGCAACAATCTCCAGGGTCTCATCGACTCATACGCGCCGATGTACGGCCTCCCGACCAGCTATACCACGCTCAGCCGGGGGTATCTCGCCGGAGTCAGCGTGATGCAGCCGATCTTCGCCGGAGGCAGGATAGTCAACGGCAACAGGCTTGCGGCCCTCGGCGTGGAGGCGGCAGGGCTGCAGCAGGAGGTGCAGAGACGCAGCACTTCGGATGAAATCGAGGGATACTGGTGGCAGGTGGTCTCACTCCAGGAGAAAAGGGAGCTGCTTGCGGGCTCGAAGGAGTTCGTCGACACGCTCTTCCGCGATGTAACGGCCGCCTACGAAGCCGGACTGGTGACGGAAGACGAACTGCTGCAGGTCAAGCTGGCCCGCAACGAGCTGCTCTCGAACGAAGTGCAGCTGGACAACGGACTCAAGCTCGCAAAGATGAACCTGCTGAACTCGATAGGACAGGGCTATACGGTGATCAGCGCCAACGCCTCCGAGGAAAGGCCGTATATCGATTCGATAGTGCTGGCGGACGAGGAGGGACTGCCCGGACCGCCCGAAGCCTACTATGTGGACGAAGAGAGCATCGCGGCTTCGATGGAGGAGACGCGGCTGCTGGAGCTCCAGGTGGAGGCGGCGGAACTGCAGAAGAAGATGGCCCTCGGCGAGGCATTGCCGCAGCTGGCAGTGGGAGCCACCTACGGCTATTACGACTTCACCGGGAAAGGCGATTTCAACGGCCTCGCATTCGCCACCGTGCAGATTCCGATTTCGGACTGGGGCAAGACCTCCGCGAAGATGAAGCGCCTGCAGACCCAGGTCGACAAGGCGGCATCGCAGCGCGACTACCTCCAGTCCCAGATAATATTGGGAGTACGGCAGAGCTGGGTCGAGCTCAACTCGGCATGGAGCCAGTACCAGCTTGCCCTCGACTCCGAGGCTGCGGCCGAAGCCTCATTCGGCAGGGTCGAGCGCAACTACGAGGCAGGGATGGTGACAATAGCAGAACTGCTACAGTCGCAGACCAGCCTGCGTCAGGCCTCCGACAAGCGCGCCGACGCCCTCAACTCCTACCGCCAGGCGCTCCGGAAATGGCTTGACCTGGCACGGTAGCACCGCAACGCCCGGCGGCACTGTTCGCCGGGGGCAGTGGCGGCTGGTGGCTGTTGCCGTGAAGGAGGCTTTCCCCAAATCCCTCGCCTCCTGAATGGCAACAGCCTCCAGCCGCATACATCCCAATAAAAATATTAGTATCTTTAGACAAAAAATAAAGAGAAATGCTGCTTCCGCCATTACAGACCCCCTCAGTAGAAGAAGTCGCCATCGAATCCGCCGACTCCGTCGTAGTAGGCATCGAGAACTTCGCCCACGACCTCGTCACCAACCCGACCGGAACCCTCCAGGACCTCGGGCAGGACATCATAAACTTCGGACTGAAACTGCTTGCGGCCCTGCTGATCTACCTTGTCGGCGCATGGCTCATACGCCGCATCAAGAAAGGGCTCTCGCGGATGTTCATACGGCGCAACACCGAGAAGGCGCTCGCTTCCTTCGTGATGAGCTTCACCTCGATAGGACTCACCATCCTGCTGATCATCATCACGATAAGCACGCTCGGAGTCAACACCACCTCCATCGCCGCCCTGATAGCCGCTGCCGGCGTGGCGATAGGAATGGCCCTCAGCGGAACCGTACAGAACTTCGCCGGAGGCATCATGATACTGATGTTCAAGCCTTTCAAGGCCGGAGACTACATCGAGTCCCAGGGCTACGAAGGCACGGTGACCTCCGTCAGCATCATCAGCACCACGATCACCACGACCGACAACAGGGCGATAATCCTGCCCAACGGAGCCCTGTTCAACGGGAACATCAACAACTACTCCCGGAATCCCCTGCGCAGGGTCGACTGGAAAATCGGCGTGGAATACGGCACCGACGCCGGCAAATGCATGGACAAGCTCATAGAGCTCGTGAAATCCGACCCCCGCGTGCTGGACTCCTCGGTCCAGGGAGCGGCCGACCCCGCAGTCACCCTTTCAGAGCTCGGCGACAGCGCGGTGGTCTTCTCCGTCAAGGTATGGGTCAGGACGGAAGACTACTGGGGAGTGCTCTACGACTACAACAAAAGGGTTTACGACGAGCTTCCGAAGGCCGGAATCGACTTCCCGTTCCCGCAGATGGACATCCATGTTCACAACACCACGGAAAGCACGCCCGCCACTGCAAGGAACAGATAGACTATCTTGCGCACATGGTCGTTATGCAGGCGGCTGTAGACTATCGCACCCACCCAGAGGCCGAGTGCGACTGCCGGCAGCGCCATGAGGGCGGACTCCAGCACTGTATGCGTCACGAAGCCGCTATGCCAGCGGAAAATGGTCATCATCAGATTGCCGGTCACGAAATACCACTGCGTAGCGGCGATATATTCATCCTTGCTGTCGGATGACGCCATGAAATAGACGGCGGCGGGCGGCCCCTGCATCGCGAACATGCCTCCTAGCACGCCGGACAACGCACCCAGCGACACCTGGACCGGCAGCGTCGGCTTCAGGCGCACCTTGTCGTTGAAGAAGAAAAGATATATGCTCACGATTATCAGGGCTATGCCGAACCATCTCTTCAGCGAATGCCCGTCGACCACGGTCAGAACCCTCACCGAGAAGAACGAGAGCACGACGAAGGTCAGCAATATCGGGAGCAGCTTCTTCAGCCTGACATATCTGCGCTGCCGGACAGCCGGGACTATCGCCATGCAGGCCGCAAGTATGCCGGAAAGCGCCGTCGCCTCGCCATAGGTGGGCATGATGTAGGGAAGCATAATCATCATGATTATGCCGAAACCGAAGCCGGTCACCCTTTGGACGAAGCTGGAAAGCGCGGCGAAGAGCGCAATCAACAATATGGTCAGGACTGAAGTCATCTTTCAGTTTAACAATATAGCAAAAAAATCGCCACATTCCGCCGCCGCAGCCGGAAAACTTCGTCAGGCGGCATCAGTCCGACTTCCGGTAGCTCAGAATCGCCCATGTGACTGTCACAGCGCCCAGTCCGGCGAGCCCTGCGGCATCGTACCAGATGTCCGGCAGGGAACTGCCCTTCAGGAACACGGCGCGCATCGCATCGGCGTAGTATCTCATCGGATTGATGCAGGTTATGGCCTGCGCCCAGCCGGGCATCGACGCTATGGGCGTGAAGATTCCGCTCATCAGCATGAAGACCACGGCAAAGAACCATATCACGAACATGGCCTGTTGCGAATTGCTGCTGTAGTTGGAAATCAGGAGCCCGAGGCCCGCCATGACCAGTATGTGGAGCGCGGTGAAGAAATAGACCCACAGCAGGCTGCCCCGGCACACGTAACCGAAAACCAGCCAGGCGATTATCAGGCAGGCGGTGAGTATGAAGAACGCCACTGCCCAGTAGGGAATCATCTTGCAGACCATGAAGGCCGTCTTGCTCACCGGGGTCACGTTGATCTGCTCTATGGTGCCGGCCTCCTTCTCGCCCACTATGTTCAGCGAGGGCAGGAAGGCAGTAATCATCGTGATGGCTATCACTATCAGTGCGGGAACCATGAACAGCTTGTAGTCCATATACGGATTGAAGTAGTATTTCTCCGAGACGTCGGCCTGCGGGGCGGCGGAACCCTGCGGCTCCCCCTTGTCCGCGAGATACATCCTCACGCAGCTTAGCAGATACTGGGAGCCCATGCTGCCCTTGGTGCCGTTGACCGTGTTCAGCTTTATGCCGAGCGGCAGGCCGGAACCGAGGGCCACCTGCCTGTCAAAATCCGGCATTATGGTCAGCACGGCGTCCACCTTGTTGGCGTCCATCAGTTTCTGTGCCTCGGCAGGATCCCTGCAGACGTCAACGAGCCTGAAATATCCCGACGAGGTGCATTTCTCCACAAGCAGCGAGGATTCCCGGCTCACGCAGCCGTCCACCACCGCAAGATTGATGTTCCTGATATCCATGCTCACCGCAAAGGGGAAGACCAGCATCATCAGCACAGGGAACGCGAGAGCCATCCTCGGGAGGCCCGGGTCCCTGAAAAACTGTTTGAATTCCTTTTCCAAAAGATACTTCCACATAGCGCGCCTCCTATTGCAGCCTTGTCCTGAAACTTCTGATGCTGACCGCGAGCAGCACGGCGGCCATGCCGGAAAGTATGGCCAGCTCGCCGGCCACCGACGCCAGCCCGCCGCCCTGTATCATGATCTTCTTGACCATTATTATGAACCATTTCGCCGGAATTATGTCGGAAAACCACTGAAGGGGCAGAGGCATGTTCTCGCACGGGAAGATGATTCCGGAAAATATCATCGTAGGCATCGTGAGCCCCATTCCGCATATCAGCATGGCCGTCCTCTGGGTGGACGAAATCACCGACACCAGTATGCCCACGGCAAGGGAGGTCACCACGAAGACCGTGGCCACCAGGGCCAGGAGCGCCAGGCTTCCGCGCACGGGCACCTCCATCACATAATGCGAAAGCAGCAGTATGCTAGCGAAATTCAGCACCGAAAGCAGCAGATAGGGCACGAGCTTGCTGAAAATTATCCACAGCGGCCTCACTGGCGACACCAGCAGCAACTCCAGCGTGCCCGTCTCCTTCTCCCTCACGATCGAGACCGCCGTCATCATGGAGCATATCAGCATGAGAATCAGCCCCATGACGCCCGGAACGAAATTATACGACGACTTCATCGCGGGGTTGTACATAAGCTGGACCACCGGGGTCATGGACGGCTGCGGGCTCCCGCTCATCCCGATGCTGACATCCTGCTGCTCCTGCTGTATGACCCCCGCCACGTAGCTCGTGATGATTCTCGCCGTGTTCGGGTCGGACCCGTCGCCGATGATTCTTATCGCGGCCTCCCCCGACGGCAGCGAACGTCCGAAATTCCGGCTGAAGCAGACCACGGCGTCGGCTCCGTTCCTGCGGAAAAGTTCCTCGATCCCGTCCGGGCCCGGCAGCTGCCCGGCATATTCCAGGTACCTGTTGTTCTCTATCCTCTCCACGGCTTCCCTGACCCGCGTGTCGGACATGTCGCCGCAGAACGCCACCCTGGCGCGCGTGACCTCCGTGCTCACCGCGAAGCCGAAGAGTATGATCTGCACCACCGGCATAATCATGACGATCAGTATGGTGCGCTTGTCCCTGAAGATATGGCGGCACTCCTTTCTGACAAGTGACAGGAACTCCTTCATGTTCAGCCCTCCCTTTCAGCCCTGCCGGCCACCAGCCGGAACACCCCGTCCATGCCGCCGGCCCCGAACTCCCGCTTCAGGCTTTCGGGAGAGCCCATCGCGGCTATTCTCCCGTCCACCATTATGGACACGCGGTCGCAGTATTCGGCCTCGTCCATGTAGTGCGTGGTCACGAAGACCGTGGTGCCCCGGCCGGCCGTCTCATAAATGAGCTCCCAGAACCTGCGCCTGGTCTCCGGATCCACTCCCCCGGTGGGCTCGTCGAGAAAGATGATGTCCGGAGCGTGCACGAGCGCGATGCAGAACGAGAGCTTCTGTTTCCATCCGAGAGGCAGCTCGCCGGCGTATTTGTCGCCCTCGCCCTCCATTCCGAGCATACCGAGCATCTCCCGGGTCTTTTCCTTTATCCGCCCGTCCTTGAGGCCGTAGATGCCTCCGAACAGGCGTATGTTCTCCCTTACCGTGAGGTCGGGATAGAGCGAGAACTTCTGGCTCATGTAGCCTATGTTCCTCTTTATCTTTTCCTGCTCCCTGCAGATGTCGAAGCCGGCTACCGTGCCGCCGCCTCCGGAAGGACGGCTCAGCCCGCACAATATCCTCATCGCGGTGGTCTTGCCGGCGCCGTTGGCCCCGAGGAAGCCGAATATCTCCCCACGGCGGACGTCGAAGCTTATGCCGTCCACCGCCGTGAAGCCGCCGAACCTCTTCGTGAGGTTCCGTATCTCTATCACATTGCCCGCTGCGTCCATTTTCCTGAAAGTTGCATGAAACAGTCTTCTATGCCCGGCTCTATTTCCCTGACGCTGCAATCGCCGAAGCCCCTGGCCGCAAGCCCGCCCAGCAGCGTCTCCCGATCCGTCCTGGCAGGGTCGTAGGCGAGATGGTGGCAATCTCCGAAGGAAAAGCAGCTCACCGCCCCGTCCAGCCCCCTGAGGGCCTTCAGCAGCGGATACATCCTGTTTCCCCTGACGGCGAGTATCCTGTAGGGATATGCCGACACTATCTGCGAAGGCGTCCCGGAGCCTATGATCTCGCCCGAGCGTATCAGGGCGAGACGGTCGCATAGCGCGGCCTCGTCCATGTACGGAGTTGACACGAACACGGTCACCCCCGACTCCCGTATGCGTCCCAGCATGGTCCAGAAGTCTCCCCGGCTCACGGCGTCCACTCCGGTGGTGGGCTCGTCAAGGAAAAGCACCGACGGCCTGTGGACCAGCGCGCAGCACAGGGCCAGCTTCTGCTTCATCCCGCCCGAGAGCTTGCCCGCCCGGCGTCCGCTGAACGGCTCTATCTGCGAATATATCTCCCTTATCGTATCGTAGCTCCGCTCTATCGTGGTCCCGAACAGCGTCGCATAGAACTCCAGATTCTCCCTTACGCTGAGGTCCTGATAGAGCGAGAACCTCCCCGGCATGTAGCCTATGATCTTCCTGATGCTGAAATAATCGCGGACAATGTCGAGACCGCATATCCTCCCGCTTCCGGCGTCCGGAAGCATCAGAGTGGTCATCATGCGGAACAGCGTGGTCTTTCCCGCCCCGTCGGGGCCGATGAGTCCGAATATCTCCCCTTCCCTGACGTTCAGGGAGATATCCTTCACCGCCCGGAGCTGTCCGTAGCTTTTCGACATTCCCTTTATTTCGATGGCATCCATGGCTCAGTCGGCGACGATATAGGCATACATTCCCAGACGCAGGGGGCTGCCCTTGTCCACGGCGACCTTGACGGCATACACGAGGTCCGCCCTCTCGTCCCTGGTCTGGATGTTCTTCGGCGTGAACTCCGCCTCCTCCGAAATCCAGGTGACCGTCCCTCCGTATTCCCGGAGCTGCCTGGAGCCGTCATCGGGCAGGACCTTCACCCGGTCGCCGGGCTTCAGTCCGGCCAGCTGGGCGGTGGAGAAATACGCCCTCACGTAGAGCTCGTCCATGTCGACTATGGTGAAGAGCGGCTTTCCGGCGGTGACCATCTCGCCCTCTTCGACATATTTGGTGAGAACGGTGCCGCCGATGGGCGAACATACCCTGCATTTCCTCAACTTGTCCTCGGTTTCGGCTATCTGGACTTCGATGGTGGCTATCTCGGCGGCGATGCCCTCGTTGTTCTGCCTGTAGTTCTGCTCCGCCGCTGCTATCTGGCCCTGCAGGATGTCTATCTGCGAGTTCAGGTCATCGACCTGCTTCTGCGTCCCGGCATCCCGGGCCAGCAGGGCGGAGGCGCGCTTCAGCTCCCGGGAGAGGTTCTCCAACTGCGCATACTGCGGCCTCATCTGGCATTCCACGTCCACCTCCTTGACTGCGGCGCTGGCCTTCCTGCGCAGGAGTTCTTCGCGCTGCAGCCATAACTGCACCGTGTCTATGCTGCCCACGCACTCCCCTTTCAGGAGCCTGTCGCCCTCGATGACGTCCAGTCTCACCATCCGCCCGCCGTTTTCGGCGGACACGGTGACTTCCACGGCGTCCACCTGCCCGCACGCGTCATAGTCGGGCGTTCTCGGTCCGCAGCCGGCGACGGACAGCACCGCCGCGACAGCCGCCATGATTCTCGTATTTTCCATTGTCAAGCTTGTTTTCATTATTCGCCGTATCCTATGCAGTTCCTGTAGTCGCATATCGCCATCAGCAGCTGAATTCTGTGTATCGATTCCGCCACCCTGGCGTTATATTCGTCGTCTATCCTCTTCATCAGGTCGTTCATGGAAATCGCGCCGTTGCGGTACTGCTCTTCGCCGGCGGCACGGACGGATTCCTGGAGCGCTATGATCTCCCCGTCCTTCTCCAGAAGCCGGCGCGCCTTGTCGATAGAGCTTTTCAGCTGAAGCGCGCTGATGCCCGTGTTGAAGAGGAAGGTCTCCCTGTCGGACTCTATCGTGCGGAGCTGGACGTCGAGCTTCTGCTTTTCGTCCTTCCTGGTATAGAGGGCGCCTATGTCCCAGGACATCTTGATTCCGGCGGTCCAGTAGGGCTGGAACGAGCTGTCCAGCATGTTCAGTCCCGGCCTGCCCATGCCGCCCTGGAGAGAAAGGCTGAATTTCGGGAATATCTTGGTGTCGAGCTGGCGGAGCTGGGCCTCCCCCTGCCTGAGCTGCGCGTCGTAGAGGGAAAGCTCCGGGCGGGTGACGGAGTCCGTGATGCGGACGTCGTAATCAGGAACGGCCAGCTCCTGGCCGTCGAGGCTGATTCCCGTAAGCTTCTCCAGCATCCCGACGTAGGCCGCCCTGTCGGACAGCAGGCCCTCCTTCTGCTGTTCGCAGTCGAGCATGTTGACCCTTACGATGTCGAGGTCGGCCCTGTAGGCCGTGCCGTTGTCGATGCACGCCCTGACCTGGTCCGCATTTCTCTCAAGGCTTCTCCCGAGTATGTCGTTCTGGTGCAGCTGGGCGTCGATGAGCAAGATGCCGAGGTAGACCTGCGCCACCCTGTCGTTTATGGAATAGACCGACACCTCGACCTGGCTCTTCTGGACTTCGGCGCCGGCGGAGTACAGCTCTTTCTGGCTTTTCGACGTTCCGCCGTCCCAGATGGTCTGGCTGATTTCGCCGACCACCGAATACTGGTCGTGCGGCAGGTCGAAGCTGAAGCCCGGAATCTCGAAAGGCATCTCCACCACGTCCGACTGGTACGAAGCCTTGCCGGAAACTGTCAGGCGCGGGAGCCAGGATTTCATGGCAGCCGCGATGTCGTATTCCGCTGCGGCCTCAATCAGGTTCAGCTGGCGTATCTGGGGATAGTTCTTCCGCGCCAGGTCCATGCACTGCTCGAGGGTGACCTGGGCGGATGCGGGCTGCAGGGCCGCGAAAAGGAGCAGCAGTGCGGCCGCCGGATTAATTCTGCTTGCCTTCATCATGACTGTCGTTTATATCGTCACCATATAGTCTGGCCCTTATCAGGGCTATGATTTCCGCCTTCCGGCCTTCCATGATTCCGGAGAGCCTGCCGCCGCCGGTTCCGTCAAGCATGTTCCTGGCGGCCGGGAGCAGGAGAAAAGGCGATATGTTCAGCGTGACGATGTCGAGCATAAGCTGGACAGGGTCGACCCTGCGGATTCTCCCGGCATCCATCTCCTTGCGTATAAGTTCGCCGTGAAAGAGGGCTATTCTCCGCAACGTGCCCGTTATCCGCCCCATCCAAGACTCTATCAGCTCCGGATTGTAGCGTAGGGTGTCATAGAGGAAGGCCGGCAGCGAGGGGTGTTTGAGCAGGAAGTCGAAATGCGCGGAAATTCCAGTCTCCAGAGTCTCCCAGAACGGGGCCTGCTTTCTCATCAGCGGCTGGAATGAGTCCAGCAGCTCGTCCATGTATTTGTCAACCACCTTTATGAAGATATGCTCCTTCGTCCTGAAATAGTAGTGGAGCATGGCATGGGTGACGCCCGCCCTGGCAGCTATCATGGTGGTGGTGGTCTTGCTGTAACCGTTTTCGAGGAAGAGTTCCTCGGCGGCTGCCATTATCGCCTGTTCGCTGTTGCTGCGCTCTCTGTGCTTTCTTTCCGCATTCATTTTGCCTCAAATTTATAAACAATGCTGTTTAACAGTTCTGTTAATTATACGGCAAGGCTCGGGGGAAAGTTTCATGTCCGGCGGCTTTACCGACAATTTTTTCCGGAGCGGGGAGAGGTTCGTCCAGGGACGGGCCGGTTTGCAGAAACGGCACCGTCATCAAACTGCCGATGCGCCTGGGAGACTGCGCATCAGGCTGTCGGCCTCGGCGAGCTTATCGGGGCTGCCGATGTCGATGATATTGAGGCCGGGGGCGCAGACTCCCACGATTTCATGCGAGGCGGCGACGCTGAGGTAGAAGTCTATTATCGAGAATTTCTCCGGCCAGGCTTGCATCAGCGGGAAAACTTCCGGCGAAACGATGTGTATGCCGCAGAAGGACAGGCGGCGGCAGCGCGAGGGGTCGAAATCGGGATACGGGCTCTTCACTTCCCCGGTGCGCACATTGGTCCATCCGGCGAGCCGCATACGGTCGTCGAACAGCAGGTAGCGGTCGGCATCTTCGGAATCGGTGACCAGCAGGGTCGCTAGCGATGAAGGCCTGTCGGCGGCGATGAATCCTCGGACATCAAGGTCGCTCAGCATGTCCACGTTGTGGACCAGGAAACGCCCGCCGCCCAGGTAGGGCTCCGCCTTGCGTATGCCGCCTCCAGTCTCCAGCGGTCGCTCCAGCTCGCGCGAAATTTCCACGCTGACGCCGAAATTGCCGTTTTCCGCAAGGAAATCCTCAATCTGCCGCGCGAAATGGTGTACGTTCACCACAAATCCGCTGATTCCGGCCGCCTTCAGCTTCTCTATCACCCGCTGCAGCATGGGTATGCCGCCCACGGGGACGAGCGCCTTCGGCATGCTGTCGGTAAGCGGCCGCAGGCGCGTGCCCAGGCCGGCCGCGAAAATCATGGCCTTCATAGCACCTTCACCTCCGGCAGGATTGTGCTTCCGTCCCACTCCTCCGAAAGCCGCAACAGCAGTTCGGTCAGGTAGGGATAGCGCTCGAAAGGTTCCGATGCGAGCTCATGCAGGCTGCGCAGCACTCCGGGTATGCAGTCGATGAAAAGCCGCTTGCGCTCCACTATGCCCCTGAAACCGTATGCGCCGGTCTCCTGAAGCAGACGCACGAGGGTAATCAGGCGGTAGCGGCGGTAGAAGTCGTCCCTGTCGACCGGGTGGAATTCGGAAAGCGCCTCCAGGTACACGTCCTCCAGCTCCCCGCGCAGACTCTTCGGGAAATGCGTGCCGGCATTCCAGAGGAAGGACGCGAGGTCGTACTGCACCGGGCCGCGGCGGCCTCCCTGGAAATCGATGAAACAGGGCTCGCCGTCCTTTATCATGATGTTGCGCGCCTGGAAGTCGCGGTACATGAAGGTATCGCCCTCAAAATCCACAGAATCCTCCACCAGCCGGTCGAAATCGTCCTGGAGACGGATCTCATCGAACTCGAGCCCCGTCAGCTTCAGGAAGTCGTATTTGAAATAGTTGATGTCGAAATTCACCATGCGCCGGTTGAACTCCCTGTCGGGGAAGCATACGTCCCAGTCGAGGCCCTCCCCGACCTTGAACTGCACCGCCGGCAGAAGGGCGATGGCGTCGTGTATCCACGCCAGCTGCTCGCCGGAATACGAGGCGTCCGCGACCGCCGGCTTCAGAAGCTCGAAGAGCTGACCGTCGCCCAGATCCTCCTGAAGGTAGCTCATTCCGTCGCCGGAGACGGCGAATATGTGCGGGGCATGCAGACCTGCGAACTCGAAGCGCTCCGCTATCGCGAGGAAGGCGCGGTTCTCGGCGGGGTTCGTCCCTATGCACCCTATCACGGTACCGGCGTCACCGGTGATTCTGTAATATTTTCTCGCGCTGCCCGAAAGAGGCAGCAGCTCGGACCCGTACGGGCGGCAGCCCGACCAGTCCTCGTAGAGTTTAGTCAAAATATCCATAGCTGACACGAAAATACGCACTTTTGGGGGATTAACAAAAAAGTGTTTAACTTTGCAAGTTGCAATGAAACTGCTGTCACGAATATGGTTCCCGGCGGCCGTGCTCGCCTTCGCCTCCGCAGGCGCAGTCGACTTCGGCAGTTCGAGGCTCATGTCCTCCGGGATGCCGGAGGCGTACGACTTCGCCGACACGGTGATCTACGACCCCTTCGCCTATCGGTCCGGGCCCGTGACCGACAGCAGCCTGCTGGACTTCGCCGACAGCCTCGAAGAAGAGGAGGTGCTGGACCTGCATGATTCGCTCGCCGACAGGCTCAGCCCCAGGGACTCGCTCAAGGCCCTGCTCGACTCCTCGCTCTGGGACAAGCTGGACTCCATCTACATAGCCGACTCCATAGCCAAGGCCAAGGCCAAGTTCGAGGCATGGTACAACTCGCTGACACCCAAGGAGCGCCGCAAGTACGACGCCGAACAGCGCATGAACCTGAAGGCCGCCAGGGCCGACTCCCTGCGGCTCGCCAAGGAAGAGCGGCAGAACATCAGGGACTCCATCATAGCCGAGACCCCGAGGATCCTGGAGACCTACGCGATTCCCGACTCGATGCAGTACAAGCGCATCATCAGCTGGACTGTGGACCAGGACTTCCACAAGATGGACGTCGGGATACCCGACACTTCCTTCAACTACCGTTTCTACGACCTTCCCTTCCAGCGGAACGACGTCAACGCCAGCTGGCTGGGAGTCTCCGGCTCCGCCGTGCAGTACTACGACTACTTCAACAGGAAGAGCAACGAAAGGGTGGACTTCTACGACGCCTACGAGTCATGGAGCTTCTCCCCCGGCACGCTCCCGCACTACAACACGAAGACCCCCTACACCGAGCTGGGGTATTTCGGCACTCTGCTGGCCGGCGACGACAAGGAGTCCGACAACCTGCACATATTCACGACCCAGAACATAACGCCCGAATTCAACTTCTCCCTGCTCTACGACAGATACGGGGGCGCGGGCATACTTGAGAACGAGGAGACCGTCAACAAGACCACCGTGGTCCAGGCCAACTACCTCGGAAAGAAATACACCATGCACGCGGGCTACATCTACAACATGGTCTCCCGCGACGAGAACGGAGGAATCAACGACCTGACGTGGATACGCGACACCACTGTGGACGGACGCGACATCAGGGTGAACCTCACGAACGCGCACTCGCGCATAAAGAAGAACACCGTGTTCCTCGACCAGCAGCTGCGCATACCCTTCAACTTCATAATGAAGATGAGGGCGAAGAAGGACAGCACGCTGACCTTCGACTCCGACAGCATGAGGCGCGACATCACCACGGCATACATAGGACACAGCTCCGAATTCTCGACCTACACCCGGACCTACACCGACAACATCAGCGACGACATAGGACGTGAGTTCTACAACAACGTCTTCAACTACAACGACGTGCAGAGCGCGGACTCGATGAGGGTGATGAAGCTCGACAACAAATTCTTCATCAGACTGCAGCCCTGGTCCAGCGAGGGCGTAGTCTCGAAACTCGACGTCGGAGTCGGCGATGTGCTGCGCACCTATTTCGACAGCACCTCCGTGCGCCCGCAGAACCATACCGAGAACTCCTTCTACATCTACGCCGGAGCGGAAGGCCAGCTGCGCAACAGCTTCTTCTGGGACGCCAAGGCAAAATACACCCTCCTGGGCCACGATTTCGGGGATTTCGAGATTTCCGCGAACGGCCGCTACAACTTCTACCCTTTCCGCAGGGAGAGGAAGAGCCCCGTGTCGGTGGGCGTGCATTTCGAAAGCACGCTGCTCGAGCCGACCTGGTACCAGCAGCACATCAACGCCAACCACTTCAAGTGGGACAACGAATTCGGCAAGATATCCAATACCTCCGTCCTCGGCACCGTCGACATACCTAGATGGAAGCTGAATGCCAGGGTGGGATACGCCCTGCTGGCCAACAATATATGGTACGACAGCCAGGGCATCATCAGGCAGAACGAGCAGGCCATGAGCGTGCTGAACGCCTCGCTGCGCAAGGAATTCGTGCTTGGCCCCCTGCATCTGGACAACAAGCTGCTGTTCCAGCTGTCGTCCAACCAGGACGTGCTCCCGCTTCCCAAGCTGGCCCTCAACCTCAAGTACTATCTCCAGTTCGTCGTCCAGCGCGACGAGACCAAGACCAACAACATAATGGTGATGCAGATAGGCGCCAACGCGTTCTACAACACGCCCTGGCACTCTCCTGCGTGGAACCCCAATCTCGGAGTCTTCCATAACCAGACCGAGAACCTCTATACGAACGGACCCTACTTCGACATCTTCGTGAACGTGCAGTGGAAGAGGGCGACCATATTCATCAAATACCAGAATGCGGGCGGCGGATGGCCGATGGACCAGTTCGACTATTTCAGCGCCGACCGCTACATAGTTACCAAAAACGGAATGGAAGGACTCAAACTGGGCATTTACTGGCCCTTCTACGCCCAACCAAGGGGATATGCGAGTCCGCCCGGATCAGGCAGATGACAAGACAGGAAATCACAGCGCTCATCGTGACGGGATTGCTGCTCGTCTCGACTTTCGCAATCTCGGTATTATGGGTTCCACAACGCAGCGAAGCGGAGCCGGAACCGCTCAGGACACACATCAGAGGCATAATCCAGCTTGACCGCAGCAGCAACTCGGGCGCCCTGCTGGTAGGATACAACTACTACCTTCTCGAAAGCTACGCCGAGCACAACGGGCAGAGCGTGGAAATAGGCGCCGCCAGGAAGAACAGCTCCTATATAGACTCGCTCAAGGCGGGGCGGGTGGACATGGTGGCCGTCTCATGGCACGACAGCCTCTCCATAGACAGCGTGCTCGTTTCCCGGCCCGTAGACAGTCTGTCCGTATGGCTCATGAGGGCGGATGACACGCGCGACATGGAGGATTTCGACTCGTGGCTCGCCGAGTGGGAGCTTTCGGAAGAGCATGAGAAAGTCAGAAGCAGCTTCCTCGAACGCTACGACGTGTTCCGGAGCCGGCAGAGGGAGGTGCTGAGCCCCTACGACAGCCTGATCAGGGCGAACGCCGACTCGATAGATGTGGACTGGAGGCTGCTGGCAGCCATAATCTACAAGGAATCCCGCTTCCACATCGAGGCGAGGTCCCACCGTGGCGCCAGCGGGCTTATGCAGATGATGCCCTCGACCGCAGCGCATTACGGGGTTGACGACCCCCTCGACCCTGAAAGCAACATCGAGGCCGGCGCCAGACTGTTCGGCAGGCTCGTACACCGCTACCGCAGGGTGGCGGCCAACGAGGACGAACGCTACAAGTTCGCACTCGCCGCATACAATGCCGGAATGGGCAGGGTCGATGACATCCTGCGGCTCGCCGACCTCAGGGAGAAGGATTCGGGATACTGGGAGGATGTCATCCAGGTGCTTCCGGAGATGAGGGAGGAATCGGTCATGGACACGGGGGTCGTGAAGCTGGGCACCTTCAAGGGCTCCGAGACCACCCGCTACGTACACGATGTGATGGCCATCTACCGCGAGTTCTGCCGGATATGCCCGGAGAACAAGCCATGACAATATCCATATTTTCACTATATTTACGCACAAATCAGGACAATGGCCCGTACAGAATCCATACACCGGTCAGGAAGGCCTTCGGCGGTTTCCGGATTTCATTACCCGGAAATCCTGGAGCTCCATGCGGATGCACAGGCCGCACGGATACCATACCACTGCTATAACATGAACAGGGAGGAGTAGGAAGGCCCTCCTATACAGGCAGACAACGCGACATCGCGCCGTAAGGTGCGATGCCGCGCTTTTATATGCAGAATATGATGAATGCGGGCGACTTCCACAGCGCCGAGCCGTGGCTCTACGAGGAATGCCTGCGCGAGAACATCCGGGCACGGGTGGAGGCTTATTATAATAACGAAGAATCAAGAATGACAGAAGATATGAAGAAAAACAGATTATTTACGACAATATGCCTCATGGCGGCCACCCTGCTCACCGCCTGCACGCAGGATGAACTGGCGGAACAGGGTGCGGCTTTGCCCGACGGCGAATAGCCCTTGCAGATAGGCAGCGTAAGCATCACCGCGGAGGCGAGCGAGGAGCCGTGGACGCGCGTTGGCGAGAACGAGGACGGCAGCGGCAATGATTATGAGGGCATAGGAGCAGGCATCGGCGGCGCGGGCGATGGTGAGGTTGGCACGCTTACCATACAAGACGCCACCGTGCATACCTATGGGGGCAGCAATTCTTCCAGCTTCGCCCCGGGCATAGGGGTCGGCTTCAATAGTAGGGATGGAATTTACGCATCCGCGTTGCCCAAGGTCGTTGTCAGCAATTCCATCATCCACACCCATCGTGGAGGCGGCAATGCCGATTACATCGGGTGGACCGGGTCCACATCGGGCACAGGTGGCGGCACAAACTCCATACAGGCAGGCGCGGATGGCAGCATCACCAACAGCACCGTCTATTGCTACACGGGCGATACGCTGGACAAGACGGTGACGTATGATGCCAGCGGCAACGGGACGGAACAGTCACAGTGACCCTTGATAAAGAGTATCAGATACCCTTGTCAGGGCAGGCGAAACGACATAATCTACGAGTACCCGTCTCGTGAAAGCCGATAGATTTCACGGGAATCCTTGCCTCATACCGGCAGATATGCAATCTGCCGGAAACAACCGGATTGCAAATCCGGTTGAACAGGATATTGGGATTATTTAGAAAACGAGATTACTGTACTATTGCGCAATAATAATTCTGAGATTTATGCGTTATAGTCAAACAAATTGAGATTAATGCTATTTTCAATCAAATACATTTTGAGATTCGTGCCATACATGTTATTTTTACCGACAATAAAAGTCAATCTATGATATTCAAAAGAAAAATTTACGATGAACTTCTACAATGGAAACAGACAGATGAAGGCAGAACGGCTGTATTGATACAGGGAGCAAGACGTGTCGGGAAATCCACTATCGCTGAAGAATTTGCGACAAATGAATACGACACCCATATATTGGTGGATTTTGCCGCATGCTCCCCCGAAATCCGCGACTTGTTCAATGATGTATCTGACCTTAACCGTATTTTCATGCGGCTGCAACTGGAGTACGGTATAGAATTGAAAGAACGCAAGTCTGCCATTATTTTCGATGAAGTCCAACTCGCGCCTAAAGCAAGGCAGGCAATCAAGTATCTTGTAAAAGACGGAAGATATGATTATATTGAAACAGGTTCGCTGATTTCAATCCGCAAGAACGTCAAGGATATTCTTATCCCAAGCGAGGAAGTCAAACTCCACATGTATCCGATGGATTATGAAGAGTTCAAGTGGGCATTGGGAGATACCGCAACGATAAATTTGCTCCAAGGCTGTTTCCACGACAGGACTTCTTTGGGAGATGCAACGAACCGTAAGCTGATGCGTGATTTCCGCTTGTATATGCTTATAGGCGGCATGCCGCAGGCTGTGGCTTCCTACCTTGACACCAACAATCTTGAAAATGTAGACAGTGTGAAACGTTCCATCATAACATTGTATGAAAATGATTTCAATAAAATAGACCCGACAGGCAATGCTTCCAAGATGTACCATCAGATTCCGGCACAACTGACAAGCAACGCCAGCAGGTATCTGGCATGGAGTGCGACAAACGGCACTCGTAACTCCGAATTGGCGGAAATCATTTCAGAAATCAAGGAGTCAATGGTGGTCAACATGTCTTATCATGCCAATGATCCTGGCGTTGGAATGGCATTGCATCAGAATCCCGACAAATACAAGATGTTTGCAGGCGACACGGGACTGTTCGTCACTCTCGCGTTTTGGGATAGGAAGTTCACCGACAACACGATTTACCATAAGCTTCTCAGTGACAAACTGAGTGCGGATTTAGGGTATGTCTATGAGAATGCCATCTCCCAGATGCTGAAAGCTGCCGGACACGAGTTGTACTATTACACATTTCCCACAGAAAGCGGAAAGCACAATTACGAAGTAGATTTTCTGATAGCCGAAGATGACAAGATAAGTCCCATCGAGGTGAAATCATCAGGTTATAAGGCACATGCTTCCTTGGATGCCTTTTGCAGAAAATTTTCTGCCCGGATTAAAAACAAGTATCTGATTTATACGAAAGATATGCGTAAGGAAGAAGATTTGCTGTATCTTCCAGCATATATGACAATGTTTCTATGATTAAGAGTAATTTGCCGCGGACCTGATACGCTCCGCGAAGGAATCAATTCTGCTGATAGACTACTACGTAGACGAGCCGGTGCTGCCGGCGGTTACGGACCATGTCGGACCAAGGCTCCCACGTCACTCTCCGGAAGCCTACATGGGAGCACCGCCGGAGACCTTCGCGACCAGCCGGTCGGTGAAGCGCATCAGATAGCCCGGCAAGAATGCCATGAGCAGGGTTCCGAGGCCTATCACTACGCCGGGAGTGCGGGCCAGGAGCACATCGGCCAGGCCTGTGAACTCGCCGCTTCCGAAGAAATTCCCGAAGAAGATGAAGGCCAGCACCGCCGAGATCACGACCATGCTCGAATCCATGACCATCTTCACCTTGCCGAACTCCTTGCCGAAGGTCGACGAGAACGCGGCCACGGTCATTTCAGCAGAGACCATCCAGGCGTTGGCGGCGACCTCTATGCTCGTGCCAAGCGCCGTGATGGCGGCAGCGGCGAGAATCAGCAGCAGTCTCGTGCCGAAGCCCGCCGGCTCCAGCCAGCCCAGCATCCAGAGCGACGCGTCTATCATATAGCCGAATACGACCGAAGCCACCACCTGCATGAGGCTCACCAATTTGAAACGCTTCCTGAGCACCGCCAGCTGCACCAGGATATAGACCATGTTCACCAGAAAGGTGAACGCCCCCACCGAGATGCCGGGGATGTCGAGGTTGAGCACGTAGGCCACGCACGAGAGCGGCGCGGTTCCGAGATTGGACTTGATCGCGAGCGCAATCGCGAAGGCTATCATGAAGAGCCCCACGCTGGCCACCACGTATCTGAATATGATATTTCCGACTCTATTGCCCATAAAACTTGTATTTTGCAGAAAAATGAAGCTAAATATCGTCTTTTTTCGTAATTTCGCAAAATACGGTATTTTCAAAACCATATAGAATATGAAAAAGTTATTAGTGTTTTTGCTTCCCCTGGTGATGCTGGCGGCATGCCAGCCCAAGGGAGAGAAGGTTCCCGCCATCGACCTCACCGACATGGACCTCACCGTGTCGCCCGGCGATGACTTCTACCAGTATGCAAACGGAGGCTGGATGGCAAAGAATCCCCTCAAGCCCGAATACGCAAGTTTCGGCTCCTTCGACGCGCTCCGCGAGAACAACGTGACCCGCCTCAACGACCTCTTCGCAGAGATGGCGGAGATGTCACCCGAGCCCGGAACCATAGACCAGAAGATCGTGGACCTCTACAAGCAGGGCCTCGACTCCGTAAGGCTCAACGCCGAGGGCGGCCAGCCTCTGAAGAAATACCTTGACCAGCTCTATGCCGTCAGCGACAAGGCCGGACTCGCCGACGAACTCGCCGACGAGAACAAGTACGGCGAAGGCGGATTCTTCAGCGTAGGCGTGCAGGCCGACCTCATGGACAGCCAGGTGCAGATTCTCTACCTCGGCCAGGGCGGCCTCGGAATGGGCGACCGCGACTACTATGTTGACCCTGCCAACGCCGACCTCCATCAGGGATACACCGACATGCTGACCAGGCTCTTCAGCCTCAGCGGCTATGAGGATGCGGCGCAGAAGGCCGCCAACGCGGTGGAAATCGAGGACAGGCTCGCCGAAATCTCATGGACCAGCGTCCAGAACCGCGACTACACCAAGCAGTACAACCCGATGAGCACGGCTGAAATCTGCGCAAGGTGGAAGAACTTCGACTACGGCACCTTCTTCGAGCTCCTCGGCATACCCGAGCAGGACAAGATCATCGTGCAGCAGCTGTCCTATTTCGACGGACTCGACAGGCTCTTCGCCTCCGCCTCCCTCGACGAGCTCAAGGACTACATGGCCGCATGCCTGCTGAACAGCGCCGCAGGAAGCCTTTCCGACGAATACTACGATGCGGCGTTCGACTTCTTCAGCACCCAGATGAGCGGAGTCACCGAGAAGCAGCCCAGGTGGAAGCGTGCCATGAGCGTGCCCAACAGCGTGCTCGGCGAGGCCGTCGGCCAGATGTACGTCAGCAAGTACTTCCCCGAAGAATACAAGGCCAAGGTGCTCGACCTCGTACACAACCTCCAGACATCCCTGAGCCAGCACATCGACTCACTCGACTGGATGTCCGACGAGACCAAGGCCTACGCGCAGGACAAGCTCGCGAACTTCAAGGTGAAAATCGGCTATCCCGACAAGTGGAAGGACTACAGCAAGCTCAACGTCGACCCCGAACTCAGCTATTTCGAGAACCTCCGCGCAGCCAGCGCATGGTACGTGGCCGACAACCTCGGCAGACTCGGAAAGCCTACCGACATGGAGGAATGGGGCATGACTCCCCAGACCGTGAACGCCTACTACAACCCCACCACCAACGAAATCTGCTTCCCTGCAGCCATACTCCAGCCGCCCTTCTTCAACGCCGACGCTGACGATGCCGTCAACTACGGAGCCATCGGAGTCGTAATCGGCCACGAGATGACCCACGGTTTCGACGACCAGGGCAGGCTCTTCGACAAGAACGGCAACATGACCAACTGGTGGACTCCCGAAGACGAGGCCGCCTTCAAGGCCAAGACCGACATCCTCGTGAAGCAGTTCGATGAAGTGGAGGTGGTACCCGGCGTACATGCCAACGGAGCCCTCACCCTCGGAGAGAACATAGCCGACCAGGGCGGTCTCAGCATAGCATGGACGGCATACCACAACTCGCTTGAGGGAGGCGCCGAGCCCGAACCCATCGACGGACTGACCGCAGCACAGCGCTTCTTCATCGGCTACGCCCACCTCTGGGCCGAGAACTCCACCGACGAGGACAAGGAGCGCTTGACCAAGCTGGACGTACACTCCCTCGCGGAAAACCGCGTGAACGTGACCGTACGCAACCTCCCCTTCTTCTTCGAAGCCTTCGGCATCGAGGAGGGAGACCCCATGTGGAGGCCTGAAAGCGAAAGAGTGATAATCTGGTAAATTCAATGAAGGTCGAAGGCTTCATAGCCGGACGCCTCCGGTTCAAAGGAAGGATGGCAATCATAGCGATTGCCATCTCTTTCTTTATCATAATCATTTCGGTATCAATATCTTCCGGCTTCAGCAGCGAAGTCAGGAAAGCCATATCGGAAATCAGCGGAGACATACTGGTCTCGAACTCCGCGGCGGACTGGTACGGCGACGACGACCCTATATGCCGGAGCGGCGAGCTCATGGAAAAAGTCCTGGGAATACCGGGAGTGGCGGAAGCCAGACCGGCGGTCTACAGGGCCGGAATAATCAAGGACGGGAACGAAATCCACGGAGCCCTGTTCAAGGGCACTGACGCTGACACCGCACCCCTGTGCGTCCGCATTCCGTCCGGGCTGGCCGCCTCGCTCGGGAAAGGCCCCGGCGATGATTTCGCCGCATACTTCATCTCCGACAGAATCAAGGTGCGCCGTTTCACGATAGCGTCCGTCTACGATAACGCGGTCGATGCCGGTGACAACATCATAGTATACCTGCCTATTTCCGACATGCAGCGGCTGAACGGCTGGCATGACTATGAGATTTCGGCCCTGGAGCTGATGCTGGAACGCCGTCCGAAGTCGAGGATGGAGATGAGGGAGAAGGCCGCCGAGGCCGGCATGGTCACAGGGCTCGCCGCAAGCGCATCCACCGACAGATACGCCCAGCTGTTCGACTGGCTGAACCTGATTGAATACAATGTCTACGCGATTCTGGTGCTGATGGCCGTGGTAGCCGGCTTCAACATGATTTCAGGTCTGCTCATCCTGCTGTTCAGGAACATATCCACGATAGGAACCCTGAAATCGCTGGGCATGACCGACAGGTCGATAGCCGGAGTTTTCCTCAGGATGTCCGCCAGGCTGGCCGGGACGGGGATGCTGATAGGGAACGCCGCAGCCCTGCTCTTCTGCCTGATTCAGGGCACGACACATATTCTGAAACTCAATCCCGAGAACTATTTCGTCTCCTTCGTTCCCGTGGACGTGAATCTCCCGGGGATACTGCTTGCCGACGCCGCCGCATTCGCGGTCATCATGCTGCTCCAGCTCATCCCCACGCTGTTCATTTCGAAGGTCGACCCTTCCGAGACTGTAAAGTCTGAATGATGCGGATGTTGGTGTTCGCCACGTAGTCGTCGGGGTCTATCCTGAGTGCCTTGCGGTAATATTTCAGAGCCTTGCGGCTGTTTCCTCCGGCCACCTGCCAATATGAACCTATGTTGTTGATGAACACAGTGTTGTCAGGATACAGCCGGTTCATCTTCTCGGAGATTTCAAGAAAATATCCGTACGATATGGGACTTGCTATCATGAACAGGTTGTAGCAGTACTCCCCTATCCCCTGGCAGAAGTCCTCCTCTCCGGACGGTTCGCCCCCGAAGGTCCAGGGATGCCCTCCGCCGACGTATTCGTCTATCAGATCCAGAATCTCCCCTGCGGCCATGTCGGGACTGTCCTTCTCGTAGCCGAGCACGGCTGTAATCTTGTAGAAGCGGTACTGGAGCTCATCCCGGTCGAGGGATATCGCGGTCTCGACCGCCTTCAGCGCCTCTCCGAACAGTGCGTCGTCATAGACCTCGTCCTCGAAATAATATACCTCCTTACCCAGCGAATCCTTCAGCGAAAGCACGGGGTCCTTGCCGAGATACTTCTTCTCCGGCCTGGTTATGATTTCGGGCTTGACCGCCTTCTCGAGATAGTAGCTGAACTTCGCCACGTACACCTCCGGATCGTCCGGAGCGGCCGCCTCCCAGCGCTTTATTATGGTCTCCACGCCGAGACCCGAGGCTCCGACATAGCGTACCTGACGCTCATATTCGGCCTTGATACCTTCCACGTTCTCCTGCGCCCGGAGTCCGGTAACGGCCAGCAGGGGCAGCAGCATCAATATAATAATCTTCTTCATACGTCCATATTGATTTTACGGCCCTTGGGGAGCAGGTTGTTGCACCTCGGGCCGATGTTCTTCACGAAACCCAGGGGCACCGAGCGGTAGGTCACGAGGACATGGCCCGCAGGGGCGCCCGGCAGGACTATCGCGTCGCGGTGCAGATATTTCAGCGCGGTAGGCTTGTCCAGCTCGAATTCGGGATACGAGCCGCGCTCGTATTTTATGCTCAGCGCCCAGTCCGCGTCCGGAACGAAATCCTTTCCCTTCATCACCCCCTTGGAGAGCCCGCACCTCAGCGGATGCAGGGAAGCCAGGTCGGCACGGCCGCGTCCGGCCCCTCCGCCGCTCTTCACCAGGGCTCCGACCCACTGGCCCTCTCCGGGAACCTCCCCCGCCCTGAGCAGATTGCCGTGCCTCGTGAGCCTGACTCCGAAACCCGGGAATTCGTCCTCAGGCTCCACCACCTCGCCGCCTAGCACGGAGGCCGCCCATTCAAGATTATCATCGTTCTCGGCATCCTCGTAGGTGCAGGTGCTGTAGACCAGGATTCCGCCTTTCTTCAGCGATGGCCAGGCGTCCGCCAGTATTCTCCTCTGCCTTGCGGCGCACATCTTCACGAGCTCCGGGCTCCACTGCTCCTCCGCCTTCGCATCCTTGCGGAACATGCCTTCGCCGCTGCACGGCACATCGGCGACGATGATGTCGAAATATTCTCCGAGAGCCGCGAAGGCCGCCGGGTCGGAACAGGTCACCGCCACGTTCGGATCGCCCCAGCGGGCGACATTGTCGTCCAGAATCCTCACCCTGTCCTTCATGACCTCGTTGCTCACCAGCAGGAAGTCGTCACCGAAGCGCTCGCGGAGCGACGCCGCCAGGTCGGTGGTCTTGCCGCCGGGAGCCGCGCAGAGGTCGAGGACCCGCAGCCCGGGCTTCATCTGCGGCAGGAACTTCCTGAACACATGGCCGACATACATCGCCGAACTGTCCTGCACATAATAGCATCCCGCATGGAAAAGAGGGTGCAGCGTGAAAACCGGACGCTCCGCAAGTATTCTTCCGTGGGGCGACCAGGGCACCGGCGAGGAGCCGTCAAGAATGGGGAGATGCACCCCTTCCGCCTTGAAGGGATTGAGCCTGACGGAAACCGGAATCATCAGCGGAAATCCTCAGGCATTTCCGGCATCCTGCCTTCCGAGGCGGCCACCAGTCCGTCGACTAGCGCGTCAATCCCCTGCTGCACCTTGGAGCCGAGCATCGAGCGCATCATCAGATTGAGGTTGGCGTCTATGTCTATGCTGAAATCCGTCTTGCCGGACTCCTCCGCATGGTCGAAATGGAGCACGACCACGAATTCCACCGGCGAGTCGGAGCTGCCGAGCCGTATAAGGCCGTAGGGCACGCGCTCGTCCACGCGGACCCCGATTCTGAATCCACGCACCGTGACCTGAAGATTGTCATAGTCCGCCGTGACCTCGGCCTCCACCTTTCCGGGCACGAGACGGGAGAAATTGCGCATGTCGCAGAAGGTCATATACAGTTCCTCCGGTCTCCGCGACACGAGGCCGTGCTTGCTTGAATAATGTGTTGTCATAAATCAGTCGAATTGCTACATTTGCAACCACACAAAGATAGCAAATTTCCTCATGCACAGGATATATTTCGAGAAGCGCTGCATAATTATCTGCGAACCGTCCGAGCAGGCGCTCGCCGACCCCAACTCCATCGAATTCCATATAGGGGAGCATTTCAACATCCACACACTCGTGGCGATGTTCGAGGCCTCGGAGTCCCTGTCGCGCATCTACATCCCCACCGAGGACACGGGATGGATGTACCGCAAGCTGTGCGCCGAGTTCAAGGAGGTCGACGCGGCCGGAGGCCTGGTCGCCAACCGCCGGGGCGACTTCCTCCTGATCAGCCGGAACGGCCTGTGGGACCTCCCCAAGGGCCACCGGGAGAACGGGGAGGACATAAGGCTCACGGCGATAAGGGAGGTCCGGGAGGAGACCGGTGTGGACCAGCTGGAGCTCGGAAGCCTCATCTGCGTCACCGACCACTGCTATCTCAGGGGCGGGTTGTGGCACCTCAAGCACACCTGGTGGTACAATATGCTCTACACCGACCCGGTGGATCTGACGCCGCAGCGGGAGGAGGACATCACCAAGGCCGCATGGGTGGCGCGTTCCAGCCTGCCACCCTTCCTCAAGAACAGCTACCCCTCCATACAGGAAGTCTTCCGCGAAGCCAGGGTCTGAAATTTCTTCAGCCAGCCGTGAAACTTTTTCACTGCAGCAACCGTATAATAAAAGTATTGTGTTTATTACGTTACTGAAACCCTCATGAAACTTTCACAATTCAACTTCAACCTGCCCAAGGAGAAGATAGCTACGGAACTGCAGCCGGAAGTGGACGGAAGAATCCAATGGAGAGATGAGTGCAGGCTGCTGGTCCTCCACAAGGACAGCGGAGAGATAGAACACCGCAAATTCAAGGACATCATAGACTATTTCGGAAAAGGGGACCGCTTCGTGCTCAACGACACCAAGGTCTTCCCCGCCAAGCTCCTGGGAAAGAAGGAGAAGACAGGGGCAGACATCATGGTCTTCCTGCTCAGGGAGCTCAACAGGGAGCAGAGGCTGTGGGACGTGATAGTGGATCCCGCCCGCAAGATAAGGATAGGCAACAAACTCTATTTCGGCGAGGACGACAGCATGGTGGCGGAAGTCATCGACAACACGACCTCACGCGGAAGGACGCTGCGCTTCCTCTATGACGGCCCCTACGAGCAGTTCAAGGAAGCCCTGTTCAGCCTCGGGAAGACCCCTGTCCCCGAATGGGTGAAGACGGATCCCGACGAGAGGGACGCCGAGGAGTTCCAGACCATCTTCGCCAGGAACGAAGGCGCCGTGTCGGCTCCGGCCGCCGGCCTGCATTTCAGCAGGGAGCTCTTCAACAGAATGATACTCAAGGATATCGAGAAGACCTTCATAACCGTCCACATGGGCATAGGCCATTTCCGCAAGGTGGACGTCGAAGACCTGTCAAAACACAAGATGGACGGTGAGAGGTTCATAATCAGCGAACAGGCAGCCGACGAGATAAACACCACCAAAAGGACGGGGCACAAGATATGCGCAGTGGGGGTCACGGTCATCAGGGCGCTGGAGACCTACGTCACCACCGAGAACGAGGTGAGGCCCAACGACTCATGGACCAACAAGTTCATCTTCCCTCCCTACGAGTTCTCGGTTCCCGATGCAATAGTGTCGACCTTCCATCTGCCCCAGTCCACCATGCTCATGACCGTAGCGGCCTTCGGAGGCTACGAAAACGTGATGAAGGCCTACGAAGAAGCCCTCAAGGGTGACTATCTCTTCGGCCCCTACGGCGACGCCATGCTCATCGTATAGCGCCGGGCTTCATATTCCGGAAGGAAAGACTTATCTTTGTCCAGACTTGAATTATGGAAAATGGACAAGGAGACTCTTTCCGTCATAGGAGCGATAGCTCTGAATGACATATTCGGGCAGGAACCGGGGATTGCCGTGCGCATCGTCGCCGAACTCGGCAGCACTTATGCCCTTTTCGGGCTTCCACCCTCCGAAATCGCCAGGATTTTCGGCCCCGGCAGCAGATATTCAGGAAAAATCGGGCCTCGCAGCCTGGACGAAGCCGCACGCAGCTATGAAAGGCTGCGCGGAAGCGGCTGTTCGTTCGTATGCATCACCGACCCCGCCTATCCGAAAAGGCTGGCCGAATGCCCCGACGCCCCGGTGCTCCTGTATATGCGCTCCGGCTCCCCGGCTCCGGAAATCTTCAACCGGCGGCCTGCGGTCGCGATAGTGGGTACGCGCGACATGAGCCTCTACGGCAGGGACTGGTGCAGGCGCATCGTGGCAGCGCTCTCCATGGCCGGGAAGCCCCCTCTCATAGTCAGCGGACTGGCGATAGGCGTGGACATCACAGCCCAGCAGGCCGCGCTCGAATGCTCGCTCCCCACCGTCGGGGTCAGCCCCGTCGGGATTGATGACGTATACCCCCGCCGCCATGCCGCCTTCGTCGGAAGGATGGTGTCCACGCCCGGCTGCGCCCTGGTCACCGACTATCCGCCCGGAACCCTGCCGATGCCGCAGGTCTTCCTGCGCCGCAACAGGATAATCGCAGGGATGGCCGACGCGGTCATACTCATAGAGTCGAAGCCGAAGGGAGGAGGCATGATGACCGCCAGGCTTGCCTCCGGCTACGGGCGCGGCGTGTTCGTACTGCCCGGGCGCATAGACGACATACGATCCGCAGGCTGCAACCAGCTGCTCGCGGAGAAGATTGCGGAGCCGATAGTCTCCACCGCGATGCTGCTTTCGTCAGTCGGGCTCGGCAGCATAGTCTCGCCGCGTACCGGTCCCGAAGTCCGGCTGCGGCAGCAATTCTCCGGGAAGCTCCCCGGCAATGATGTGGACGGCTTGTGCAGGCTGTTCGGCCTGATACGTGAAAGGCGCGGGGTCAGCTACGAAGAGCTCTGCGAACTCGGAGGGCTTCCCTATCCCGAGGTGGCGCGGCTGGCGGGTCTGCTCGAAGGCGCCGGCTTCATTACGAGCGACATGTTCCAGAGATGCACGGCAAACGCAGGTTTTATGGGGAATTTGTCCGGTTAGCGGTACCATATATCGATGAATAGATTAAATTTGTAGGATATGGAGTTCATCGACACCCACACACACTGCTACGATGAGGCCTTCGCCGGCGTTGAGGACGAAATCATCGCCAGGGCAGTGTCCGCCGGAGTCAGCCTGATGCTGCAGGCCGACATTGACTCGCACGAGAGGGGCAGGATGCTTGAGCTTACGGCGAGGCACCCGGAGCGGCTGCGCCACATGCTGGGGCTCTACCCGGGTTCCGTCCATGAAGACTGGCGGGACGAGCTGGACGCGGTCGAAGCCGCCTACGACGGGAAAGCCGTCGCCGTGGGGGAAATCGGTCTGGATTACCACTACGGGGCGGAATTCGCGGAGCAGCAGAAGGAGGCCCTGCGTGCGCAGCTGGAGCTGGCGGCCTCCTGGGACCTCCCGGTGAACATACACCTGCGCGACGCCACAGGGGACTTCGTGGAGATCATCGAGGACTGCCGTGCGCTGCACCTGCGGGGCAACCTGCACGCCTACGGAGGCAGCTACGAGACCTTCCGCAGGCTCAGCCGCTCCGGCGACTGGTATATAGGAGTGGGCGGGGTCGTGACCTTCCGGAAGGCGGCCATAGCCGAGGAGCTGCACCGCTATCCTCTCGACCGCATACTCCTCGAAACCGACGCGCCCTATCTGACTCCCGTGCCGCACAGGGGCGAAAGGAACGAAAGCTCGATGATTCCGCTGATCGCCTCTGAGGTGGCGCGGCGCACGGGGACCAGCCTGGAATTCATTGCGGAGACCACCACCGCCAACGCGAAAACACTGTTTGCCTTATGACTTTCAATCTATTCAAGGACAAATCGGCGAAGACCTCCTCGGTGCTGCTGATCTACACCGGAGGCACCATAGGCATGAAGGAGGACCCGGTCGACGGCGCCCTCAGGCCGTTCGACTTCAACAGCCTGCTGGAAGAAGTCCCGGAGCTGCGCAAGTTCGGGCTGACCATCGACTCCCACACCTTCTCCCCGCTGATAGACTCGTCGAACGTCGAACCCTCGCTGTGGCAGTCCCTCGCCAGGCTCATCCAGGAACGGTACGAACATTACGACGGCTTCGTGATACTTCACGGCACCGACACCATGGCATACAGCGCCTCCGCGCTCAGCTTCATGCTGGACAATCTCTGCAAGCCGGTCATATTCACCGGCAGCCAGCTGCCTGTCGGCAGGCCGAGGACGGACGGCAAGGAGAACCTGATCTCGGCTGTGGAAATCGCGGCCGCGAAGGATTCCTACGGCTGCGCGGTGGTGCCCGAGGTCTGCATCTGCTTCAACTCGCAGCTTTTCAGGGGCAACCGCAGCACCAAGGTCAACGCCACCGGTTTCGACGCCTTCAGTTCTCCGAACTATCCCCCGCTCGCGACAGCCGGAATCAGCATAAAGTACAATAACGGATTCATCCACTACCCGGCCTCAAGGAGCAGGACCCTCGGCATCCATGACGTGCTGGACACCAGGGTCTCCATACTGAAGATACATCCGGGCATCACCGAGCAGGCGGTGAGCGACATCCTGCTCGGCCCCGGGACGAGGGCGGTGATTCTCGAAACCTACGGTTCGGGGAATGCGATTTCGAAGCCCTGGTTCATAGAGACGGTCAAGGAAGCCGCCGCGCGCGGGAAGATTCTTCTGAATGTCACTCAATGTCTTAGCGGAGATGTGGACATGGACCTCTACGCCACCGGGCGCAGCCTCAAGGAAGCCGGCGTGATTTCAGGCCACGACATCACGACCGAGAGCGCATTGGGGAAATTGTTCTATCTGATGGGAAACTATGCGTCGAACGACAGAGTGAAACAGCTGCTGGAGAAGAATCTGAAAGGCGAAATATCAAAATAAGTATTGCCAAATGAATTTTTATTACTAAATTGCACCGGATTTAAAGACAATAATATTACAACTAATAATACATTATTAAAATCATTATGAAAAAGTTTCTTGTGTTTTTGGCAGTTGCCGGAGTAATGGCTTTCTCTGCCAACGTTGCTTCTGCTCAGGACGACGCTCCTGCAGCAACCGAGACAACCGCAGCAGCTCCTGCCGCCAGCGAGCCCACCAGCCTTGCTGACCTTACCGCTGCAGCCCCTGAAGTTCCCCTTCACCAGGCTCTGAAGACCCAGTTCATCGACGGTGGTCCCGGATTCATGACCATGATCGCCCTCTGCTTGATCCTCGGTCTTGCACTCTGCATCGAGCGCATCCTCTATCTCACCTTCTCGAAGACCAACACCAAGAAGCTCGTCGCCCAGGTTGAGGCCGCTCTCGCGAAGGGAGGCATCGAGGAGGCAAAGAAGGTTTGCCGTGACACCCGCGGCCCCGTAGCCAGCATTTTCTATCAGGGACTTCTCCGCTACGACCAGGGAGTTGACGTTGTCGAGAAGACCGTCGTTTCCTACGGTTCAGTCCAGATGAGCGAAATGGAGAACGGACTTTCATGGATTTCACTGTTCATCGCCCTTGCACCTTCACTCGGATTCCTCGGAACCGTTGTCGGAAT
>UQQM01000009.1 GCA_900543205.1 uncultured Bacteroides sp.
TCGTCGACCATCCCGGGCTTCCGAAGACCACGAACGCCCTCGAGGCGTTCTTCGGGCATCTCAAAGACCAGCTGAGGCTTCATCGCGGTCTATCGGAAACCCGTGTCGACAACTTCATAAAATGGTATCTCTACTTCAATGACGAAAAGAAAAAGAATAAATGATATGCCATCTTCAAAAGCCATGTGGTTGGTGGAATGCAGCCGCTTTCCACCAACCACTTTTGTCATTGTCACCAACCAAAAATGTCAATTATACCTCTTTTCTATGGTGCCGTTCGCCAATGAGATGGATTGCAGGGTATGAGAACCAGCCTCCCGGGAAAAACACCTTCCAACACGACAGGCAATGCCGGCGATGAGCCACGGGTCAATATGGACGATGCTGACAAATCGTCCGCACCGTCCATACCGGGGACAGGCTGTACGCCGCGTCAGGCATCCTGCTATGGAAGGTGCTTTGCGCGAAGCGTGACGCCGGACGCGGCGGCCAGACTTATGCGACTGAATCATGTCTCGTGTAAAACATGTGAGAGATGAAAATGTTCAAATAATTGATTATAAGCGCATTCCGTAACCTATGCTACGCACATGTCGATCTTCCAATCCCGACTTGTGAGCAATGCGGATTGCAAAATCGGCCTTGGACGGCCGTGCAGGTGCGATTTCGGAAAACATCCCGCTCACAAGTATTTCGCCGCCAGCAGTCAGATTCAGTTCCGATATGATTTGTAATCCCCTGTAATCGGCAGGCGCCGGACGCGGCACTGCGGCTCGTGAGGCGAAAACGGGGGACAAGCCTCCCTCACCCGCAGTCCGCATCCGACTTCAGTACGCAACTTGCCGTACCGCGCGGACTGAATTGCGTATGCAGAGCAGTATTCCGCCGAGGAGGCTAGCCGCCCGCGGCTGTGAGCGGGCGATGCGCAGCATCGATGGAGCGCAGCGGAACCTCCGAGGTGGAATACTGCTCTGCATTGCCACAATTATCAACAATTACTGCCGTAAAGAACGACCGGGAAATCGCATTTGAATCTGCTCGGCGCAATTGCGCCGCGAGGTGAAGCGGGGTAAGGAAAACCAGAGCTCCGGCCGAAACATTATCCCGCCAATTTCCTAAATTTGCCGGGACAAGCGAAAACCTGCACAAAATGAAACTGCTCGAAGAACGCATATTGCACGACGGGAAATGCCTCGAGGGAGGCATCCTGAAAGTGGACAGCTTCATCAACCATCAGATGGACCCCATGCTCATGAAGGCTGTCGCCGAGGAATTCAGAAGAAGGTTCAGCGGCAGCGGCACTAACAAGATACTCACAGTCGAAGCGAGCGGAATCGCCCCGGCGATAATGACCGGCCTTGCCATGGAGCTCCCGGTGGTATTCGCTAAGAAGAAAAAGCCCAGCACAATGGAGAACATGCTCTCCACGACCGTATACTCCTTCACCAAGGGCAGGAACTACGATGTCTGCGTCTGCGGCGACTACCTCGGCAAGGGTGACAGGGTGCTCTTCATCGACGATTTCCTTGCCAACGGAAACGCCGCCCTGGGCATGATCGACCTCGTCAGACAGGCGAGCGCCGAAATCGCCGGCATGGGCTTCCTTATAGAGAAGGCGTTCCAGCACGGGCGCGAACGTATCGAAGCCGCCGGGATCCGGGTCGAGTCCCTCGCCATCGTGGAAAGCCTGGACGGAGTAAGGATCCTGCTCCGCTAGGCGTCAGAGCAGTTTCATCGCGATGTGCGCGCAGGCTTCGGCATCGGCGAGCGCATTGTGATGGTTCTCCAGAGGGAATCCGCAGGCGGCCGCCACTGTCGGGAGCCTGTGGTTCGGAAGCAGGCGGCCGAAGCTGCGCCGGGACGCGGCGCAGGTGTCATGGAACTCATAATCGGGATAATCCATCTGATAGACCCTGAAGACCGCCTTCAGGCAGCCTTCGTCGAAAGGGCTGTTATGCGCCACGAGAGGCAGATTCCCTACCAGCGCCCCGACCTTCTCCCAGACTATCGGGAAGACCGGCGCATCCTCGGTGTCGGCCGGACCGAGCCCGTGCACCCCGCGGCAGAACCACTGGAAATATTCCGGTTCCGGATGTATCAGGCTGTAAAACTTGTCAACAATCTCCCCGCCGCGTACAACCACCACCCCCACCGAGCACACGCTGCTCGGGCACTCGTTGGCCGTCTCGAAATCAATTGCCGCAAAATCCGTCATAGCTTGCAGGGCCGTCTCTCCATGAACCGTCTCCTTTCCTCCGCATCGAATTTCTCGACCGCGTAGCGCAACATGGTGCGGGGCATCACCGCGCAACGGGGTTCCAGCCAGAGCTTCAGCCGCCCTTCGTCGCGCTTGCCGGCTTCGCGTAGAAGCCAGCCGGCAGCCTTCTGAAGCAGGTCGTGCAGAGGAGCCGGGTTCTCCAGAAATATCTCCGCAATCGCGTAGGTGTCGTCCAGCTCGCCGGCGCGTATGAACTTCATCGTGCTTACGATTCCTATGCGCCGCTCCCAGACGGTCTTCCCGTTGCGTGCAAGCTCATAAAGCAGGCTACGGTCCTTGTCGAGCAGCCAGGCGCCGAGCAGTTCATAGCAGCTCAGGTCTACCAGATCCCAGTTGTTGACATGATCAAGATGTGAAAGGTAGAAGTCCACGCAGCGCCGCCGGAGCCCGGAGTCCCTTCCGGCATGGCCGTATATCCGGACCAGCGCGAGCAGCGCCGCCAGACGCACTTCGTGAAACTCGGAAACCACGCACTCCTCCAGTTCTCCGAACGACAGCCCTTTCCAGCATCCGCGCACGACCTCACGGGTCACGGGCACCTTGATTCCCAGGAAACGGTCGCCCTCGCCGTACTGCCCCGGCCCGGTCTTGAAGAATCTGGAAAGCCCGGCGACCTGCGAAGGGTCACGCCGGGAAAGCATCTCGGAAAAAAGCCTGTTGTCCCCTGCCTCCATATCAGGATGCCAAATTAATTAAAATTTTGCGGAACTCAATGATTTTCCTATCTTTGCGGCCGGCATGGACATAATAATCGACTTCATCCTCAACATCGACAAGCACATGGTGGAAATTGTCCACCAATACCATCTCTGGACCTACGCCATCCTGTTCCTGATCATTTTCTGCGAAACCGGCCTCGTGGTCACCCCCTTCCTTCCGGGAGACTCGCTGCTGTTCGTCACAGGAGCAATAGCCGCACTGCCCGGCTCGCCGCTGAACATACATCTGCTGGTGCTCATAGTCTTCGCGGCGGCATTCCTCGGCGACTCCTGCAACTACATGATAGGGCACTTTTTCGGCAGGAAGCTGTTCAGCAATCCGGATTCCAGGATATTCAGGCAGAGCTACCTCACCAGGACACAGGAATTCTACGGCAAATACGGCGGCAAGACCATCATCCTCGCCCGCTTCGTGCCGATAGTCAGAACCTTCGCCCCCTTCGTCGCAGGTATGGGCAAGATGAACTACGGCCATTTCATAACCTTCAACGCCGTCGGCGGAGCACTCTGGGTCATGATCTTCTGCTACATAGGCTTCTTCTTCGGAGACCTTCCCTTCGTGCAGGAGAACCTCAAGCTGCTGATAGTGGCCATCATCTTCATCTCGGTGCTGCCAGCGGTCATAGAGGCCATGCGCACCAGGCTGAGAAGCCGCAACGCGGCCGCCTGACCCCATACGCATTGACAGCCCCCCCCACACGCTCCTGCTGCCGTGTCCGGGACTACCGGCTGAATCACCGGGGAAGCGCCTGCCAGGCGGCATCAGCGTATTCCTGCAGCATATCCAGCATCCGGCATGTCTCGGCGGAAGTGTCCTCCGCCCTCAGCAGACCTCCGGAAACCGCGATACCGTGCACTCCCGCCGCCATGATTCCAGGTATGTCCTCCGCCGTGATTCCGCCTATCGCGACCACGGGCAACACTATGCCGGCGTCCCGGCAGTCCGACATGACGCTGCGGTAGCCTTCCAGCCCGAGAATCGGGCTCAGCTTCTGCTTGGTGCTGGTGAAACGGAACGGGCCGAGGCCTATATAGTCGGCACCCCGTGCCGCGGCAGCCTCGATGTCCGCGAAGCTGTTGGCCGTGGCGCCCACGATGCGTCCGGAGCCCAGCAGCCTGCGCACCTCGTCCACCGGCATGTCGTTCTTCCCCACATGCACCCCGTCCGCGCCAAGTTCCTCCACCAGCCGCACCCGGTCGTCAAGTATCAGCCGCGCCCCGAAACTCCTGCAAAGCTCCGCGAGCTTTCTGCCGGCCGAAAGGAACTCCTCGTCGGAAGCGTCCTTCATACGCAGCTGCACCCAGCGGCATCCGCCCCTGAGCACCGCTTCGGCTCCCGAAAGCTCATCGTAGCCTCCGGATTTATGCGTGATGAACTGCAACATATTCAAACATGGCTTTTGATTTCCCCAATGACCTTACGCATCCCCTCCGGAGAGCAGTCCCTCCAGACATGGCCGAGCAGGGCCGCTCCCCCGAAGCCGTATTCCGCCAGCAGCGGGAAATGTTCCGGACGTACACCGCCGAGCGCATATACATGCCCGTCTATTTCCGGAGCCGAACGCAGCTGCGCATCGGTGAATGCGGAGGAATATCCGCTCTTGGAGATGCTGTCGAAAACAGGGCTCAGGAACAGATAGTCCGCATCCCGGCACATCGCGACCTCCCCCAGCGAATGGCAGGAGCGGCTCACGAGCCCCGACCAGCCCTCCGGAACCACTGGAAAGCGGGAGGTCGGATGCACGCCTCCCAGCCCGTATCCGGGCGCCAGGGACAAATGATCCTGCAAGCTCAGCCTCGGGCGGAATTCCTCGGGAAGAGCTTCAATGAGCCGGCGCATCTGCCGCTCGGTGCAGCCAGGCTTGCGAAGGTGCACCCTGCAGTCCAGCCCTCCGAGAAGAAGCGAGAGCATCTCCGCCTCCCCGGGAAGGAAGCGTGGCGGAGTGATTATGACTATATGAAACTCCTGATGCATGCCGGCACCGTCTGCGGACACAAAATTAGCCAATCCTTCCCTTTCCGCAAAGCGAGGCTGTTACATAATTGTTACCGAATGATTACTATAACATTAAAACGGCGCGGGCATATTGTAAATACCCGGGACGCATAATAATTTTGCAGCGGAAAAACCGGAAAAGGACTACCGGAACTTCACTTTTGGAGCTATGGCAAGGAACACCCTGATTTTTTCGATTCTTCTGACGCTCTGCCTTCAGCCGGATGCCCGCGCCCAGCGTGTGAAAGGCAGCGACACCCTTCTTCCGCTCACCCAGGAGCTCGCCGAAATCTACATTGACGCCCATCCCGGAGCCGAGGTCATCGTGACCGGAGGCGGCAGCGGCGTGGGAATCTCCGCCCTGCCGGAGAACACCACCGACATCGCGATGGCCTCCCGTGAAATCAAGTTCAGCGAGAAGATGAAATTCGCCGAAATAGGACTGGACGCCAGGGAGGTCATAGTGGCATACGACGCCCTCGCAGTGGTCGTGAACCCTTCGAACCCGGTGGACAGCCTCACGCGCGAACAGCTGGAGGCCATCTTCCGGGGCAAGATAAGCAACTGGAAGGAGGTCGGGGGCGAAGACCGCAAGATAGTTGTCTACTCGAGGGAGACTTCCTCCGGCACCTACGAGTTCTTCAAGGAAAGCGTGCTGGACAACAAGAACTACATGAGCAGCGTGCTCTCGATGCCCGCCACAGGGGCCATAATCCAGTCGGTACGCCAGACAAAGGGAGCCATAGGCTACATCGGACTCGCCTACCTGAACAGATATGTCAAGGCGCTCTCCGTCTCCTACGACGGCGGACGCCATTATGCATACCCTTCGGTGGAGACGGCTGCGGACGGCTCATATCCGATAGTGCGCCCGCTCTATTATTATTATGACGCCCGGAAGGAGGACGAGGTCAGCCCGTTCATTGACTTCGCGCTCTCGGAAGAAGGTCAGGAGTCGGTGCTCGGACAGGGATTCATTCCGGTAAAGGACGAAGACAGATGAAAAGGTTTCTCGAAAAGGCGGTGAAATGGCTGCTCACTGCCAGCGGCTTCGTGACCAGCCTGGTCATACTGCTCATCATAGGCTTCCTGTTCACCGAGGGTGCCGGGCTCTTCCGCGAGCCTGTCATCGAGGAAGGCTACGTGCTCGCAATCAACAAGGACAACCCCGTAAGGGAGCTCGACGCGGCCGAGATCAAGGCCGTTTTCGACGAGGACGTCACCAACTGGAAGGAACTCGGAGGCCAGGACCTTGCGATTTCCACCTTCAGGCTGGAGGACGCCGACGAATATTTCACCGAAGAGCAGCTCGGCCCGCAGTACGAGAACGCGGGCGCCCTGATAGCCGGCCTCGTGGCCTCCGACCCCGGGATGGTGGCCTTCGTGCCCGAAAGCATGATTCCCGAGAATTCAGGCCTGAACTTCATAGAAGACAACTCGATATCGGCGGGAGAGGTCTTCGGCGGCACGGAATGGTTCCCCACCGCCACCCCGGCACCTCTGTTCGGAATGCTTCCGCTGCTGCTCGGCACCCTGTGGGTCAGCCTGTTCGCAATCCTGTTCGCCCTGCCCTTCGGAATCAGCATAGCGGTCTACATGTCCGAAGTCGCGTCGCCGCGCATACGCAATTTCCTGAAGCCCGTCATCGAACTGCTCAACGGCATACCCTCGGTGGTCTACGGCTTCTTCGGCCTCATAGTGATAGTGCCCATGCTGCAGCGCGTATTCGGTCTGCCGGTCGGCGAGAGCGGCCTTGCAGGCAGCCTGGTGCTCGCCATAATGGCCCTGCCGACCATAGTCACCGTAGCTGAAGACGCGATGCGCAACTGCCCGCGCACCCTGCGCGAGGCCAGCCTGGCATTGGGAGCAAGCAAATGGCAGACTATATACAAGGTCGTGATCCCCTCGTCCATGTCGGGAATAGCCTCCGGGGTTGTCCTCGGAATCGGCCGTGCCGTGGGAGAGACGATGGCGGTGCTCATGGTCACCGGCAACGCCGCAGTGATGCCGCATTCCATACTCGAGCCGCTGCGCACCATACCGGCGACCATAGCCGCAGAACTCGGAGAAGCCCCGGCGGGCGGAGCGCACTACCAGTCGCTCTTCCTGCTCGGCGTGATTCTGTTCTTCATTACCTTCATAATAAACATGTGCGTGGAGTTCATCTCCGCACGCAACAAGGCAAAATACAACTAGCATGAACGGAACCCCAAAATATCCGGCAGGCTACGGCGTCCGCAAGCGCAGGTCACAGAAAGTCGCGTTCGCGGTATTCCGCATCCTCAGCCTCTTCATCACTGTGATTCTGTTCGCGATTCTCGGCTTCATCATAGTGAAGGGAGCCGGAGCGCTCAGCTGGGACTTCCTCACGAAGGCGCCCGAAGACGGCATGACCTCCGGAGGCATCTTCCCGGCCATAGTGGGCACCCTGCTGCTGATGGCCGGAAGCGCGGTCGTGTCCTTCCCCATAGGCATCATGAGCGGAATCTACATGAACGAATACGCCTCCCGAGGCTGGGTCGTGAAGTTCATCAGGCTCATGACCAACAACCTCAGCGGAGTGCCCTCGATAGTCTTCGGACTCTTCGGCATGGCCCTGTTCGTGAAGTACATGGGCTTCGGCGACAGCATACTCGCCGGCTCGCTCACCCTGGGGCTGCTTTCGCTACCTCTGGTCATCAGGACCACCGAAGAAGCGCTCAAGGACATTCCTGACGGCATACGCGAAGGGAGCCTGGCCCTGGGCGCGACCAAGCTCCAGACCATATGGAAGGTGGTGCTGCCCATGGCCATGCCACGCGTGATTACGGGACTCATACTCTCGCTCGGAAGGGTCTCCGGCGAGACCGCCCCGATTCTGTTCACCTGCGCGGCCTATTTCTTCCCGCAGCTGCCAAGCTCGCTGCTCGACCAGTGCATGGCGCTGCCCTACCACCTCTACGTGATTTCGACCAGCGGCACCGACATCGAGGCCCAGCAGCCGATAGCCTACGGCACCGCCCTCGTGCTGATAATCATCGTGCTGGCAATCAACCTGCTCGCCGGACTGCTGCGCCGATATTTCGAAAACAGACTGAAAATAAAATGACGATATGCAGAAAATCGAAGCCAAGGGCGTAAATTTCCACTACGGCAGCTTTCATGCCCTCAAGGGCATCTCGATGGAGATTCCGCAGAACAAGGTCGTGGCCTTCATCGGGCCGTCAGGCTGCGGGAAATCCACCTTCCTGCGTCTTTTCAACCGCATGAACGACCTGATCCCCGGAGCGAAGCTGGACGGGGAGATACTCATCGACGGAAAGAACATCTACGCACCGGGAGTCCAGGTGGACGAGCTGCGCAAAGAGGTGGGGATGGTGTTCCAGAGGCCCAACCCCTTTCCCAAGAGCATCTTTGACAACGTGGCCTACGGGCTGAAGGTCAACGGAATACGAGACAAGTCCTTCATCACGCACAGGGTCGAGGAAGCCCTGAAGGGCGCCGCGCTCTGGGAGGAGGTCAAGGACAAGCTCAACGCATCGGCATTCGCTCTCTCGGGCGGCCAGCAGCAGCGCCTGTGCATAGCCAGGGCGATGGCGGTCTCCCCCACTGTCCTGCTCATGGACGAGCCGGCGTCAGCGCTCGACCCCATATCCACCGCGAAGGTGGAGGAGCTGATATGCGAGCTGCGCAAGGAGGTCACCATCGTCATCGTGACCCACAACATGCAGCAGGCGTCGCGCGTGAGCGACAAGACGGCTTTCTTCTACATGGGAGAGATGGTGGAATACGACGACACGAAGGTAATCTTCACCAACCCCCACAAGGAGGCGACGCAGAACTACATCACAGGACGCTTCGGCTGATGCCGCAGCAATGCGAACAACGACAAAACAACAATGCAATGGTCAAATTCATAGAAACGGAACTGGATGACCTCCGGCGCGAGGTCGACCAGATGTGGACCCTGGTCTGCGGCCAGATGGAACAGGCGCGCCAGGCGGTGCTGGAGATGGATCGTGCGGCCGCGCAGCAGATTATCGTGCGCGAACGCAGGGTGGACGCCTTCGAGCTCAAGATTGACAGCGATGTGGAAGACTTCATCGCTCTCTACACCCCGGTGGCCGTCGACCTGCGCTTCGCTCTCGCGATGCTCAAGATAAACAACGACCTCGAGAGGATAGGCGACTACGCCGACGGCATCGCTCGCTTCGTCCGTGACAGCGATGCGGCCGGGCTTGACCCCGGTCTGGTCGGGAATCTTCAGCTGGAAACCATGTTCGACACCGTGCTCGGAATGCTCAAGGGACTCCAGGAGGCCCTGCGCACAGAAGACGCCGCAAAGGCCACCGCCATAGTCGAGAAGGACGACCTGCTGGACAGAATCAACAGGGCTTCAGCAGGCATTCTCGCGGAGTACGCGCTTGCCCGTCCGGAGCTCATCGCCTTCTGCATAGGTTTCGGCTCCGTGTTCCGCAAGCTCGAGCGCACCGGAGACCACCTGACGAACATAGCCGAGGAAATCGTGTTCTACATCGACGCCAAGGTGATCAAGCACGGCGAGGCCGGAACCGGGGCTTGAAGTCTGCCGGGATTTGAAATCCCGGCCTTTGTAATCACTGTCGGATTTTTTCCGACGACAACTGTAGTTTTTCGAAGATTCCCGCGTCTAAAGGGTAAAAGAATTCGGAAAAGCGATGGAAACTGAAAGGCAATTTGCGCAAATGGTCCGGGAACAGAAAAGCACCGTCTACCTGGTCTGCTACATGTTCTCAAAGGACAAGTCCGAGGTCGACGACCTCGTTCAGGAAGTGCTGGTGAACCTCTGGAAGGGCTTCGGGAGATTCGAAGGCCGGAGCGACATCAGGACCTGGGTCTACAGGGTGAGTCTCAACACCTGCATCTCCGCCGCGAGAAAGAAGAAGAGGAACGAGACCATGCCGCTCACGATGGACATAGACCTGTTCGACGAGAATGACGCCGACAACCGGCAGGTCGACCTGCTCCACTCCCGGATCAGCCGGCTCCAGCCCTTCGACAGGGCGATAGTCCTGCTCTGGCTCGAAAACCTGAACTATGAGGAGATAGGGCAGATAGTGGGCATCAGCACCAAGAACGTTTCCGTCCGCCTGGTACGAATCAAGGAACAGTTGAAATCAATGTCAAACGACTAAAAACACGGGAAAATGGAAAACTACTGCGAACTTGAACAGATGCGTCAGGAAATGGCGGAACTCAGAGCGAGACTCGACCGCCAGACCATCATCAGCGAGGAGCACATCCGACGCTCAATGTGCGACAAGGTCCACAGGATAAAGGTGCAGACCACCCTGCTGGCCGTACTGGGAGTGGCAGGAGCGGCCTACTGCCTCTGGGCTCTGCACTGGTTCATGGGGCTCTCGCTCGCACTCTCGGTCTTCACGGTGCTGTTTCTTCTAGGCGCCGTCTTCTTCTCCTTCTGGGCGACCAGGAGAGTACGGCCGGAAGACATCATGGGCGAGAATCTCACACAGGCTGGCAGGGAGATAGCCCTGATGAAGAAGCGGGGGCTGCAATGGAAGAAATTCGCCTACCCTCTGGTACTGGCGTGGTTCATCTGGGTGGCAGCGGAGTGCGTCATCGCAGGACTCGACAACGAACTCTTCATGGGCTTCCTCCTTGGCTGCGGCCTCGGACTCCTGGGCGCCGGAATCTGCACGGCCATCCTGGACAGGAAGCAGACAGCGATGCTCGACGGGGTGCTGAAGCAGATAGACGAACTCAGCAGATAATCAATGTCATCGGCCGGAAGATTTCCGGCCGATGCCGTTTACGGACAGGAATTTTTATTAACTTTGTGATGGATTGAGATTCCACGCACTGACCACATGGACCTGAAAAGAATCTGCCTCTACATGATTCTCCCGCCGCTGCTCGTCTCCTGCGGCCTGAGCGGTGGTTCCAGCCTGGAGGAAGACCTGAGCCGGCTTGACCGCGAACTCGATTCCGCCGCGGAATACATCGAACTCAAGAAACTAAGAATCAGCACCATAGAGAATCTTCTCAACTCCCGCGGCATCACGGAGACGCAGGAATACGAAATCTACGGCAGACTCTACGACGAATACTCCACCTACAACTTCAACAAGGCGGTCGAGATGCTCCAGAACCAGGAGCGGCTGGCGATGGACATGGGCTCCGACGACCTGCTGAACGACACGCAGCTGGAAAAGGCCATGCTCTACGTCACCTCCGGCCTTCATCTCGAAGCCGACATGCTGATACAGCGCATGGACACATCCGCCTTCAACACCGACCAGCGGATCAAATGGTACGACGTCAGGCAGAGATTCATCACCGACTACTCCGAATACGTCAACTCCTTCGACATCATCATCCCCGACAAGAACAAGGTGGCCTGGTATCAGGAGCAGATGCTGGCCGCGTCACCCAAGGAGTCCGTGTACTACCGTCATCACCTCATCACCTGGCTCATCCGCGAAGAGCGCATCGAGGAGGCGAGAACCGAAAACGAGAAGCTGATAGCCTCGCTCGACAAAGACTCCCACGATTACGCGGTAGCCACCTACTGGCAGGGCGTGATCTACGACAACCTGGGGCTCACAGAACAAGCCATCCACTGGTGGACGGAAAGCGCCATAAGCGACATCCGCAGCGCGACCAAGGACAACGCATCCCTGCAGTCGATAGCCCTCAATCTCAACGACTTCGGCGAAACGGAAAGGGCGTTCCGCTACACCCAGAAGTCGCTGGACGATGCCCTTTTCTACAATTCCATGCTCAGAAAGACGCAGATTGCGTCGAACCTGCCGTGGATAGAAAAGGCCTACACCAACTCCAGGCTGGAGCAGCAGACCAGTATGCGCAACCTGATATTCCTGATGTCAGCCGTCATCCTCATCATGGCCGCATCCACGGCTGCGGCAATCTACTTCTTCTCGCGCATGAGGCACGGCTTCCGCGAGCTGAGCGAAAAGAACCGCCAGTTGGAACGCTACTCGGCCGACCTCGTCGGAACCGAGGAGAGCCTCAAGGACATGAACCGCAGGCTGACCGAAGCCAACGAGGCCAAGGAGGAATATCTCGGCCTCTTCCTTTCGCAGAGCTCAAGCTACCTCGACAAGCTGAAAAAGCTCATCTCGCATGAGGAATACGAAGCCGAGCTCAGGAACTTCTACAAGAATTTCGACAGCTCCTTCCTGGAGCTCTACCCCGACTTCATCGAGAAATTCAACGGCCTGCTCAAGGAAGACGCGAGGATACGCCCCAAGGAGAACGACAAGCTGACCATAGAGCTCCGGATCTTCGCCCTTATCAAGCTCGGCATAACCCAGTCGTCCCACATAGCCTCCCTGCTGCGCTATTCCGTGAACACCATCTACAACTACCGTGCGCAGATAAAGAACTCCTCATTGAGCGACAGGAAGGACTTCGAAGACCTGGTGAAGAAGCTGTAATCCACTTTTTTCAAATCGGACTTCCAAGGACAATCCATTGATTGATAATATCTTGACTTAAGACAAAGCCCCGGCGGAATCCACTTTTCACCCGTAAAGTGAACTTCTCCGCCGGGGTTTCGTCCACTTTTTTTGTCCGCAAATCGGGGCCAACGCGCTGACTGCCAGAACATTCACCTGACAAAATCCACTAATTTCAACCTCCGCCACCGGTCGGCATTGCAAAAATAAATCGATAACTCTATATTTGAATTATAAAAGTTTCTCGAACAAGCGCGCTATTTTTAAACCTATTTAATAACACAAAATTTAACCATGAGACACCTATTTCTTAGAATTGCATTAGTCTTAATGCTTTTCGGATTGGGCGAAGCCGGCGCTCTTGCCCAAGACGCAGTAAGAGGTACTGTCAAGGACTCACAGGGACTCGCGGTCATCGGAGCCGCGGTCATGGTGGACGGAACGACCACCGGTGTGATGGTTGACTTTGACGGCAACTTTGAACTTCCCGGCTCCTATTCACCCGAGACCATCCTGGTGGTATCCTCGATAGGATACGTCACCCAGAGGGTTCCCGTCGGGAACGGAACCGTGAACGTGATTCTTCAGGAAGATACCGAGACCCTTGAAGACGCGGTGGTGGTCGGATACGGAGTGCAGAAGAAGAGCGTTGTGACCGCCGCCATCTCTTCAATCACCTCCGATGACCTGAAGGCCACCTCCAGTACCCGTATAGACAATCTGCTCCAGGGTATGACCTCAGGCGTAACCGTGACCACCTCTTCAGGTGCGCCCAACGCCAGCGCCCAGGTACGCATCCGAGGCGTAGGAACCATCCACAACTCCGACCCTCTCTACATCGTGGACGGAATGCCCGTGGGCGGAATCGACTACCTCAACCCCAATGACATCGAGCGAATGGAAGTCCTCAAGGACGCCGCCTCGGGAGCCGTATACGGAGCGCGTGCGGCCAACGGAGTCGTGCTGATCACCACCAAGCAGGGCAGCAAAGGCCAGACCCGCGTCAACTACGACTTCAGCTACGGCTGGCAGAACCCCTGGCGCAAGCCTGCGGTGCTCAACGCCACCGAATACGCCATCATGATGAACGAAGGCTACATCAACAACGGACAGCCCATCCCCTACGCCGACCCTTACTCCTACGGTGAGGGCACCGACTGGGTGGGAGCCATATTCAACGACAACGCCCCCATCATGAAGCATGACGTGAGCATAAGCGGAGGAAACGACCGCGTGCAGTACACGACCTCCTTCGGCTACCTCAGCAACGAGGGAACCATAGGAGGAAACTTCGGCAGGTCGAACTACGAAAGGCTCACCGTGCGCCAGGCCCTGAACGCCACGCTCTTCGACAATTCGGAAGACCGTGACTTCCTCAACAAGATGACGACCCAGTCCAGCGTCTCCTACGCGCACATCTCGTCCACAGGCATCTCCACCAACTCCGAGTACGGCTCCCCTCTGGGATCCGCAATAGGAATGTCGCCGCTCGAGCCCATATTCGCCACCGCCGAGATGGAGGAGCAGTACAAAACCCTGTACCCGGACGGATACGACTACATCATACGCGATGCGAACGGACGCGCATACTCCATCGCCGACGGAACCATCTACAACGAGCAGACCAACCCTCTGGCCAGCCTCGAGCTCCCCGGAGAGCAGTCATGGACCGACAAGATCGTGGCCAGCGCCAACATGGAGCTCCAGATATGGAAAGGACTCAAGTTCCGCACCCAGGTGGGTATCGACCTCGCTTTCTGGGGCGCCCACAGCCACTCCCAGGAATACTTCCTGTCATCCAAGAACTACAACTACGACACGGTGACGACCACGACCACCTACGACAAGGACGGCAACCCCGTGGTGACCGAGAAGACCAACTACGGCACCAGCGCCTCCCAGTCCAGCAACCGCTCGCTCACCTGGCAGGTCGAGAACATACTCACCTATTCGGAGACCTTCGGCAAGCACAGCGTGTCCGCGATACTCGGACAGTCAGCCCTGTCTTCCGAGTCCTCCAACGTGGGCGCTTCGGCCAACGGTCTGATGTACCCCTACGACCCCTATAAGATTTCCGTGAACAACACCGTCGGACAGGCCGGCAACGGCGACCGCAACGGCTGGGGCTCATGGAACTCCATCCCCTACAGGCTGGCTTCATACTTCGCCCGCGTATCCTACAACTACGACGAGCGCTACATGGCCGAAGCCACGGTACGCCGCGACGCCTCCAGCCGCTTCGGCGACAACAACAAGTGGGGAACCTTCCCTTCCTTCTCCCTCGGATGGAACATCAAGAACGAGGACTTCATGCAGGGAATAGGCTGGCTCAGCACCCTCAAGCTCCGAGGCTCATGGGGAGTCAACGGTAACGACAACATCGGAAACTTCACCTACGCGGTCTACATGAACTCCGGCAACAACTACGTGCTCGGCTCAGGCGCCAACGGCTCCGAGGCGATCATAATAGGAACCAAGCCTTCCGGCCTCGCCAACCCCGACGTGAAGTGGGAGCAGTCATCGCAGACCGATATCGGACTCGACGCCGGATTCTGGGGCAACAAGCTGACCGCCACCATCGACTGGTACAGCAAGAAGACCACCGGAATGCTGCTGTCGATGCCCGTTCCCTCATACGCCGGTGACTCGTCTCCTACCGGAAACCTCGGAGACATGGTCAACAACGGACTTGAGTTCGAGATAAGCTGGCGCGACAACATCGGCGACTTCCAGTACTATGTGAGCGCGAACGCAACCTACAACACCAACAAGCTCACCTACCTCGGCGACGACGCGACCCACCTCTACGGCTCCAGCCACAAGATAGGACAGCTGACCAGGGGCTCCATCGGTCTCCCGTTCCCCTACTTCTACGGATACAAGACCGACGGAGTGTTCCAGAACATGGACGAGGTCAACGCCCACGTGAACGCTGACGGAGAGCTTCTGCAGCCCAACGCGACTCCCGGAGACTTCCGCTTCGTCGACGTCGACGGCAACGGAATCCTGGACGACAGCGACCGCACCTATATTGGCAAGGGTATCCCCGACTGGACCTTCGGCTTCAACCTCGGCTTCGAATGGAAAGGCTTCGACTTCAACATGCTCCTCCAGGGCCAGCTCGGAGCGCAGGCATTCAACGTGACCCGCCGCACCGACCTCTACTACATCAACCTGCCCAAGACCATACTCAACCGCTGGACAGGCGAAGGCTCCACCAACGAGTATCCCAAGTTCGAGTTCGTGTCCGCCAACGAGAACTACCGCGTATCCGACTACTGGGTCGAGGACGCGTCCTTCCTGCGCGCACGCAACGTACAGCTCGGCTACACCCTTCCCCAGAACCTGACCAAGAAGCTCTTCATCCAGAGGCTCAGGTTCTTCGTACAGGCAGAGAACCTCTTCACCATCACCGCCTACAGCGGATGCGACCCTGAAGTCACCGGAGGAAACTCCGGCTACGGAACCGAAGTGGGAATTGACCGTGGCGTATACCCGCAGTCACGCACCTTCACCGTCGGAATCAACCTTACATTCTAACAGCGACGAAATATGAAAAAGACATTTATATTAAGCGCATTTGCAGTACTGCTTCTCGCCACGTCCTGCGGAAAGGACTTCGTGACGGTGAGACACAATTCATCCGAGCCTCTCGACGAGTACTTCATCAACGAGAGCAGGATGTACGAGGGGCTGATAGCGGCGTACGACCCTCTCCAGTGGTATGACTACTTCTACCAGTACACCTCCCTCAACTTCATCTACGACATAATGGCCGACGACATCTACTGCGGCGGTTCCAACGAGGGCGACCAGCCCGGTCTGGTGAAGATCCACTATTTCACCTCGACCCCGACCGAGACCATAGACGTACCCTGGACCACGTCCTTCTCCGGTATCAACCGCTGCTGCCATGTCCTTGAGAACGTGGACGGAGTGCCCGGAATGTCCGAGGAGACCAAGACGCTCTACAAGGCCGAGGCTACCGTGCTCAAGGCATACTACTATTCCGTGCTCTGGAAAATCTACGGCAGCGTGCCCTATTACGACCAGAACCTCACCGCTCCCTACACGGCACCCCAGCTGAACGAGGACGAAATCTACGAGAACATCGTGACCCGCCTCGAGGAGGCCATAGACTGGGGCGTGCTCCCCATGAAGCAGGATCCCGCGAACTACGGACGCGTGACCCTCGCGATGGCATACATGCTCTACACCGAGTGCGTGATGATACAGAACGACGAAAGCCGCTACGCCAAGGCCCTCGGATACATGGAGGAGATAATCAACTCCGGACTCTATGACCTCGTGGACGATTTCGCCTCCATCTGGGAGGAGACCGGCGAATGGGGCATGGAATCCATCTGGGAGATCAACTATGTCTCCGAGAACGGAGTACGTTCATGGGACGCACCGATCGCGTGCGGAGGCTCTGTCTACCCCGTGCTCATCGGCATCCCCGGCGGCACCGACCGCTTCTCCGACGGATGGGGCTTCTCACCCGTGCCCGAATCCGCCTACCTCATGTATGAGGAGGGCGACCAGAGGCGCGACGGAGGCATCTACAACCACCTCGCGGTAGTTCCCGACTATATGGAGTCAGGTTCGGCCCGCTGGCAGTGCGAGGGCTACTTCCTGCTCAAGTACATGGCCCGCAACAACGGCAACCACGGCTACAGCGGAGACCCCAACATGAACCACGGCAACAACCAGCGCATCTACCGCTACGCCGAGACCCTGCTGAACGCGGCCGAGCTCGCGCTCAGGACCGGCGGCAACGGCCAGGAATGGCTCCAGAAGGTCTGCGACCGCGCAGGCTCCACCATGGACTACAGCATCGACGGCATCATCGACGAGCGCCGCAAGGAATTCCTTGGCGAGGGCAAGCGCTACTTCGACCTCGTCCGCACCGGCAAGGCGTCCACCGTCCTCACCGCTGCGAACCACAAGTACCGCACCGTAAGCTGGACGGAGAACAAGAGGCACCTGCCCATACCTCAGTCCGAGATCGACAAGGATCCCAACCTGGTTCAGAACAACTATTAACGTAACACGACCATGAAAAGATTCTTCAAATACTCAATTCTTTGTGCTGCAGCGGCGCTTTCCCTGTCCGCCTGCACCAAGGACATAATCACCCCCGACCAGTCCATGCTGCCGCAGGCCTCGGAGCTTGACGTGGACATCTCGGTGGACCAGGAGACTAACTACGTGACCTTCACCCTCAACAACAAGGGTATGGTCCCCCTCTGGATCTTCGGCAGCGAGAAGATTGACGGCCAGGAGAACAAGCGCTTCGCCTACACCACCAACGGAATCTCCCTGCGCTTCCGCGAAGCCGGAGAGCACTCCGTGGAGGTAAAGGCCTACAACGCCCACGGCATCTCACAGGGCTCGGTCGTACTGACCTTCACCCTGGACAACAGATACGTCGACCCCTTCGACCCGGCTCCCTACATGCAGAAGCTCGCCGGCACCTGGGAATGGAACCGCAACGTGGACGGCCATTTCGGCTGCGGCGCGGCTGATTCCGAGACAGGTTCCGACTGGTGGTCCGCAAGCGCCAACGAGAAGGAGGGCATGAGCCTCTATGACGACCTCATGAGCTTCACCGAGGGCGGAGAATACACCTACGACCCGGGCGACGGACAAGTTTATGTAAACAAGGACTCCGGCTACATGCCCGATTACAATCCCGGTGACGGCAACGACTACGTGGCACCTATCGAGGGTTACACCACCACCTACCATTTCGAGAGGGACTGGAACGACGCGGGCATAGAGGAAATCTGGCTCTGCTTCCCCGAAGGCACCAACCTTTCCTACATCCCCAACGCCGAAGCCCTGGAGAACCCCCGCTATCAGCTCATGGAGCAGACCACCAGGAAAGTCGTCCTCGTGCACCGTACCGCCGACATCTCCTGGAGATATGAGTTCGTGCCGCAGGGTACTTCCGAGAGCGGCGGAGACGAAGACAAGACCGAGCCTTGGGACGCCACGGCGGAGAACAACCTCTGGCTCACGGCCAACACAAGCAACGTGAGCTTCTACTTCGCCGATGATAGCTGGGCCCAGATCGCCGATCCCGAATTCACGGCAGGTGACAACAGCTACACCATCGTGATTCCCGAAGGTATCGGAAGCCAGCAGTGGCAGGGCCAGGTGGCGTTCAACACCCTCGGCATCGCGACCTCGGCAGGCTCGTACTATGACTTCCAGGTAGTCCTGAACTCCACCGAGGACCACCCGGGCGTGACCGTCAAGCTCACCCAGAATGACGACGACAACAACTTCTACACCGAGAGCAGGGTGGCCCTGATCGGCGGAGAGGACTACGTTCTCCAGGTCAGCGGAATGGAAGGCAAGGACATGCCCGACCTCAAGCTCGTGCTTGACTTCGGAGGCGCCGTAGGAGGCTCGACCGTGACGGTCAAGGACGTGGTCATCCGCAAGGGAGCCGCCCCGTTCGACCCCGTTTCGCCCGACAACCTCTGGCTTTCAGCCGTCACTGACGACGTGAGCTTCTATTTCGCCGACGATGGCTGGGCACAGATCGCCAATCCCGAATTCACGGCCGGTGACAACAGCTACACCCTCGTGATTCCCGAAGGCACCGGAAGCCAGCAGTGGCAGGGCCAGGTGGCGTTCAACAACACCGGAATAGTCACCACGGCAGAAAAGACCTACGACTTCCAGCTCAAGATTAGCAGCGATGAGGACCATCCCGGCATCACAATCAAGCTGACCCAGCAGGACGATGACGACACCTTCTTCTTCGCCGACAGGCACCAGGTGCTCGCGGGTGAGGAGTTCGTCTACACGATGACCGCCATGCCCGGAGTGGACCTCGGAAACGCAAAGCTCGTGCTTGACTTCGGAGGCGGCGTAGCAGGCTCGACCGTGACGGTAAGCGACATCATACTGCGCGAAAGCAAGTAACATCCCTGACGGAGAGTGCCGCGGCGCCCCGGACCAGTACCGGGAAACCACGGCACTGCCGTCTTTACCTGACAACAAATGAGAAATATGATGTTATCCTTCATAGCAGCGGCGTCTCTCCTGCTGTGCTCCTGCGAGAGACCGGCGGACGCGCCCGACACAGGCTCCGGCACCATAAGCTTCGACCGCGAGACAATAGAAGTATCCTCGGCCGCGACCACGCAGACCCTCAACGTCAGCTCCGACTGCGACTGGGGCGTCAGCTCCGAAGACAGCGGATGGCTCACGGTCTCCCCCAGCGGAGGAATAGCGGGGACCACGGCCCTGAAAGTCAGCATAACCGAGAACACCGGCGCCGACGCCAGGGAATCCGCCCTCGTATTCCGCTACGGGAGCAGGAGCAAGTCCCTGCCGGTGCGCCAGAACTACAGGATAGAGGAAGTCGCCATTTCCGACCCCGCCTTCAAGGCCTACCTGCTTTCGGAGTTCGATGCCGACGGCGACGGGGTCCTGAGCACGAAGGAAGCCTCGGCGATCAGCGAAATCAAGGCTTCCGGCCTCGGAATCAAGGCTATGCCCGAAATCAGCTCCGCCTTCCCGGGGCTGACCTCCCTCGACTGCTCGGACAACGAGCTCAGCGAACTTGACCTTGCCGGCATGACAGGCCTGGTCCGGCTCGACTGCTCCGACAACAATCTCACGCACCTCGACATACGCGACCTCTACAACCTCGAATATTTCGACGCCGGAGGCAACCCCGGCCTGACTGAAATCCTGGTATGGTCCGGCTTCGAGGCTGGAGAGAACTTCACCAAGCCCGGCGGCGCGCGCTATGTGGAGCCGGAGATCGAAACGCCCCTCGGCTACACCCTGGTTTGGCAGGACGAGTTCAACTCTGCCGGAAGCAGCCTTCCCGACACGGAGAAGTGGTGGTACGAGATCGCCGAGCCCGGATGGGTGAACAACGAGCTCCAGACCTACATCGCCGGACAGAAGGGAGACATAGTCACCGCCGAGATAAGCGACGGAACGCTCAAGATACGCGCCATCAAGGACGGGGACCGGGTTTATTCCGCCCGCATCAACACCACCGACTACTGGACCTACGGCTACTTCGAGGCCAGGCTCAAGCTGCCCGCAGGACTGGGCACCTGGCCGGCCTTCTGGATGATGCCGCAGGAGTCCGGCAGCTGGCCCGGATGCGGCGAGATGGACATCATGGAGCATGTAGGGGCCGACCTGAACGAGGTTTCCTCCTCCATCCACTGCCAGGCCTACTACCATGCCATAAACACCCAGAAGACCGCCGCCCGCCACCTCGACGGAGCCACGGAGGAATTCCATGTCTACGCCCTCGAATGGACCGAGGAGTGCGTGCGCACCTACGTCGACGGAGTGCTGCTCCTCGAATACAATCCCGACGACTACCCGCTCGGGCGCAACGAGGACACCTGGCCCTTCCACAAGGCTTTCGGCCTCAAGCTCAACCTGGCCTGGGGAGGCGACTGGGGCGGCTACAAGGGCGTGGACGAATCCTGCCTGCCGCAGACCTTCGAAATCGACTATGTGAGAGTATTCCAGAAAAACAGATAAACTGAAAAGACTATGAACAAGATACTGAAGACGCTTGGCCTCGGGGCGGCCGTCCTCGCCGTGGCCGCAGGATGCACCCAGAAGAGCGACATAGACCGCAAGGTCGACCGGCTGCTCGCCCAGATGACCCTCCAGGAGAAAATCGGCCAGATGAACCAGCTCTCCGGAGGCGCCAATCTGGCCGAAGCCGCAGCTGCCGGCCAGGTGGGCTCCATCCTGAACTGCGTAAGCCCCGAAGAGATAAACATAGTGCAGAAGGCCGCCGTGGAGCAGAGCCGCCTGGGCATACCTGTCATCGTTAGCCGCGACGTCATCCACGGCTTCCATACGGTATTCCCCATCCCGCTCGGACAGGCTGCGACCTTCGACCCCGAAATCGTGGAGCGTGGAGCCCGGGTCGCCGCTGTGGAAGCCTCGGCTGCAGGCATACGCTGGACCTTCTCCCCCATGCTCGACGTTTCGAGGGACCCCCGCTGGGGACGCGTGGCGGAAGGCTCGGGAGAAGACCCCTACCTTGACGCCGTCATGGGTGCGGCCATGGTGAGGGGCTATCAGGGCGACGACCTCAGCGCACCCGACGCCATAGCGGCATGCATCAAACATTTCGTGGCATACGGAGCCGCCGAGGGAGGACGCGACTACAACACCGCCGTCGTGACCGAGCGCCAGCTGCGCAACACCTATTTCCCGGCCTTCAAGAAGGCCGCGGAAGCCGGGGCTGCAACCCTCATGACCTCGTTCAACGATGTGGACGGCATACCCTCCACGAGCAACCGCTGGCTGCTCAAGGACGTGCTCCGCGACGAGTGGGGCTGGGACGGCATGGTAGTCACCGACTGGAACTCCGCCGGCGAGATGATAGCCCACGGCTATGCCACCGACCTCAGGCACGCGACGGAGCTCGCGATCAATGCCGGAGTGGACATGGACATGATGTCCTACGGCTTCATCCAGTATGTCGAGGAGCTCGTGCAGGAAGGGAAGGTGTCGGAGAAGGAGATTGACCGGGCAGTGCGCAACATACTCAAGCTCAAGTTCGAACTCGGGCTTTTCGAGAACCCCTACGTGGATCTGGAGGCCTCCGCAAAGGTAGACTATTCGCCCGAGCATCTCGCAGCCGCCAGGCAGTGCGCAGTCGAGTCCGCGATACTCCTGAAGAACGACGGAGGAGTCCTTCCGCTCAAGGCGAAGACCATACTCGTGACCGGCCCTCTGGCCGACGCTCCCTACGAGCAGCTCGGCACCTGGACCTTCGACGGGCAGCCGGAGCATACCGTGACTCCCCTCACGGCGCTCAGGGAACAGTTCAACGTCATCTACGAGCCGGGGCTCGACTACAGCCGCGACAAGGACAGGAGCGACTTCCACAAGGTAAGGGCGGCCGCAGCCAGGGCTGACGCGGCGGTGGTCATAGTCGGCGAGGAGGCCATACTCTCCGGAGAGGCCCACTCCCTCTCGCAGCTGAACCTCCAGGGCGCGCAGAGCGAACTGATCGCCGAAGTCGCGAAGAGCGGCAAGCCGGTAGTCGTGGTGGTGATGGCGGGACGGCCGCTGACCATCGAACGCGACCTCGCCAACTGCGACGCCATGCTCTACTGCTTCCACCCCGGCACGATGGGAGGCCCGGCGATCGCCGACCTGCTCAGCGGAAAGGAGGTTCCTTCGGGTAAGACACCCATGACCTTCCTGCGCGACGCAGGACAGGCCCCCTTCTATTATAACCACACCAACACCGGCCGGCCCAGCAACGGGACAGAGACCCTCCTGGACGACATTCCTCTCCAGGCGGGACAGACCTCGCTAGGCTGCACCTCGTACTATCTCGACTCAGGCTACGGCCCTCTCTTCCCCTTCGGCTACGGGCTCAGCTACACGACCTTCGAATACGGCAGGCCCGTCCTCGACAAGGAGGAATACGGAAAGGACGATATTATCAAGGTTTCCTGCGAGCTCAGGAACACCGGAGACTTCGAAGCCGTGGAGGTCGTCCAGCTCTATGTACAGGACAGAGTGGGCAGCGTCGTCAGGCCGGTCAGGGAGCTCAAGGGCTTCGACAGGGTCAGGCTCGCTCCCGGTGAGAGCAAAACCGTCACGATGGAACTGCCTGTCAGCGAACTGGCCTTCTGGAACGCCGAGATGGAATATGCCGTCGAAAGCGGAGACTTCAGGCTGTGGGTGGCCGGGGACTCCGACAGCGGAGAAGCCGTCGCGTTCTCGGTCAGGTAACCCCGCGGCACCTTCGTCTGCCAGGAACCACGGCCGCGCGCGAGCTCGGCCTCCGGCAGTAAGAACCACCGCACAACCCTATACTGCCGGAGGCCGACTCCGCCGCGACCGAGATTGAGTTTTAAAGTTGGCCGGGATTTGCAATCCCGGCCTCTTTTTGTCAGTCGATTTTGAAGACTATGGGTATCGCAAACATCACCGCCACAGGCTTGCCGCCGATGGCGCCGGGAGTCCAGTCGGGAGATTCGGAGACCACTCTGAGCGCCTCCGCGTCAAGCAGCTCGTTGGCGCTTTCAAGCAGCGTCACGTCGGAGACCCTTCCGTCGGAATTGATCTTAAATGAGACCATCACCCGCCCACCGACCTTGGCGTCCCTGGCAGCCTGAGGATAGACCAGATGTTCTGCGACCCATTTGGCGAAGTCGGAGGGGGATCCTCCGTTAAACTTGGGAGCCGTCTCGAGGTCGGCGATGCTGTCGTATGCCTTCTCGTCCGTGGTCAAGCCGGGCCCAGGCTCCTCGGACGTACCTCCGTGTGCGACGTCGACCACGCCCTCGATCTCATTCAGCCATCCGGCGTCGGACACCTCTTCCCCCGCAGTCGGGGCCGCACTTTCATTTCCGCCGCCGGAGCAGAAGCACAGGCTTCCGAGCAGCAGCGGCAGGCAGGCCAGATACGCCAGCCTCGCCCATTTTACTGTCTTGATTTTCTGCATCATGTTAATCCTGTTTTTGAGTTTGCTGTGATTGAAGCTGTTCGCGATAAGGAAACGTCTGTCTCCCACAGCCTTTCTCACCAGCAGAAGTTGATATTGTGATGCATCGATGCCTTTGTCGAGAACCGCCTCGTCGGCTTCGTATTCATGCAGCATCCTGAGTTCGGAGCGCATGAGCCAGACCAGCGGGTTGAACCACTGCAGCGCGCATACCAGCGACATCAGCAGCAGGTCGGCCGAGTGCCGGAACCTCACGTGCATGCTTTCGTGAAGCAGTATTTCGGGATGCTGCCCGAAATCGCTGCGACTTATCACTATATGGTTCATGAAACTGAAAGACGCGATGTCGGAATCCTGCACGTGGAGCACGTATCCGTCGCGGCATTCTCCCTCGTCCGTCCTTATTATCCCGAGAATGCGCAGCATGGAGCGGAGCGTCACCGCAAGCACTGCGATGCAACCAGCCGCGTAAAGCGCGGTTGCGAGAATTCTCCAATCGAAGGATTTCTCCGCCTGAGAGCCTACGGGCAACACCTCCGGCAGCATTATGGTCGGCAGCAGGTCCGACACCTCCGGCAGCAGACGGCTGATTCTGAAAAGGGGCAGCAGCAGGCATACCACGGTCCCCGCAAGCAAAGTCATGCGGTTGAAGCGGAAGAACGTGGTCTTCCTCATGAACAGCAGGAAGAACGCGTAGAACACCGCGAGCAGCAGCGCGCTTTTCAGAAGGTAGGCCATCATTTCTTTCTGTTTTCGATTTCAGCTATCAGGGCTTTCAGTTCATCGAGGTTCATCCTGTCCTCCTCCACGAACTGCGACACCAGGCTGGAGTAGGAATTGCCGTAGTACTTCGACACCATCTCCCCCACCGCCTGTCCGCGGTACTCGCGCTCGCTCACCGCGACGCTGTAGAGATAGGAGTTGGCCATGGGCCGACGGACCACGAAGCCCTTCTCCTCAAGAAACCTGACCTGGGTGGCCACGGTGTTGTAGTTCGGCTTCGGGTCTGGCATCCTCGCCACTATGTCGCGGATGAACATGTCTCCGTGCTCCCAAAGAATGTTCATCACCTCTTCTTCCTTTACAGTGAGTTTCTGCTTCATTTCTATTCCTCCCGATGCAAATATACGAACAAAATCGAAAACTCCTAAAATTTTTAGGAGTTTTCCGAAATAATTTAGTTAATACACGGACATCTCTTTTCATTCTTGACTTTTCACAGTGAAAATTTTGATTATGATATAAAATTTTATATCTTGGCTTCACTTAAACTATATGCTATGAAAAGATATAAAGTCCGACATGTCATCAAAATGCTAGAAAGAGACGGCTGGACACTAGTTGTGCAAAGAGGAAGTCATACGCTGGATCAGTTCATATTGAACAGCATTTGGAAACAGGCAGGATGGAAATAAAAACAACAAACTCAAGATGGGAAAAATAACAATATTGGTTGACTGGAGCGGGAAGAACTTCGCAGCACGTCCAATGAATGAAGACATTGCCTGCATCGCTACCGGTAAAACACTGGACGAACTGCAATCGAATATGCAGGAAGCCCTGGAGCTTCACGTCCGCGGGCTTGTTGAAGATGCAGAGCCCGTCCCTGTTGAACTGAACGGAACAATATTACCTGAATATCTGCTGACAACACGTGCACTTCTACGGTGGAGTGAAAACTGGATCACACTTAAGGCTCTATCACAGGAAACGGGGATAAACCAGCAGCAGCTGAGCCACTATGCAAACGGATGGAGGCATCCGCGCCGTGATATGCATAAAAAAATAGCCGATGGAATAAGGTCCATCGGCAAAAAACTCTGTGCGCTGTAGACGCCCCCAAAGGGGCAAAGGACGCCTCTACTCAATTCCGAGCAGCCTGTAGCCGGCTTCCTCTTCGACCGCCTTGCGGAGGTCGGAGTCGGATACTTCGGCGCCGAGCTCCACGGAAGCCGTGCCATCGGCATGGCTGGCGCTTGCGGACTCGACTCCGGGCAGGGCCTCGAGAGCCTTCACGACGTGCCTTTCGCAGTTGGCGCACATCATTCCTTCGATTTTCAAAGTCTTTTTCATAACAGTCTTATTATTCTTGTTGTCATTTCCAGCCTCTCCGCCCGTTTCCGGTCCGGCACCTGCGGGAGCGCAGCCGTCTTCCTCCCTGGCAGGGACGGCCCGGCGTTTCGGATATATCCTTGCGAAATTCAGCCTCAGCGCATTGGTGACCACGCAGAAGCTCGACAGCCCCATCGCGGCGGCGCAGAAGACAGGGCTCAGGCTCCATCCGGTCAGGGAGAGCAGCACGCCCGATGCCAGCGGGATTCCGCATACATTGTAGAAGAACGCCCAGAAGAGGTTCTCCTTGATGTTGAGCAGGACCTTGCGGCCCAGACGTATGGCAGCGGGCACATCGGAGAGACGGCTCTTCATAAGCACCACGTCGGCCGCATCCACCGCCGCGTCCAGACCGGAACCTATGGCGATGCCGACATCGGCCGCAGTGAGCGCAGGGGCGTCGTTCACCCCGTCCCCGACCATCGCCACCACACCGTGACCGCGCATTTCACGCACCCTTTTCTCCTTTCCGTCCGGCAACAGTCCGGCCACGACTTCATCCACTCCGGCAGCGTCCCCTATGGTCTTCGCGGTACGCTCGTTGTCACCGGTCAGCATGACCACGCGGATGCCCATCTCCCTGAGCTCGGCCACAGCCTCCCTGCTGTCTTCGCGGAGCACGTCCGCGACAGCTATCGTGCCCGCATATCTTCCGGCATAGCAGAAATATACGGGAATCTTCCCGGCATCGGCAAGCGCCTCGCCCTGGCGTTTCGCGTCATCCGGAATCCTGGACCAGGCCGACGCGAAAGCGAGGTTGCCCCCGGCTATGAGTCTTCCGTCCGCTACCCCGGCCAATCCCCCTCCGGGGAAGGTCTCGAAGTCGCCCACCTCCGGACATCTGAATCCTGATGCCGCAGCCTTTGCGCATATCGCCTTCGCGAGAGGGTGTCCGCTCTTCATCTCCAGCGAACATGCCAGCTTGAGCAGCTTGTCCGCGGAAAAGCCCTTATGGGGCAATATGTCCGTAACTTCAGGCGTGCCGGAAGTCAGGGTACCCGTCTTGTCCAGCACCACCGTGCGAATCTTTCCGGCCCGCTCCAGGGCTGTGGCGTTCTTGAACAATATTCCGTTGCGGGCTCCGTTGCCGGCGCCAGTGACTATCGCCACGGGGGTCGCCAGACCCAATGCGCAGGGACAGCTCACCACGAGCACCGCCACCGCGTGCGACAGCGCCGCTCCCACGGTCTCCCCCGCAATCAGCCATCCTGCGAATGTCGCGAGGGCAATCAGGATGACGGCAGGAACGAACACCGACGAAACCTTGTCCGCGATTCTGGCTATGGGCGCCTTGGTGGCGGAAGCGTCGCTTACCAGTCTGATTATCTTCGAAAAAGTCGTGTCCTCGCCCACTCTGGAGGCCTTGCAGCGCAGGAAGCCGGATATGTTGACGGTCGCCGCCGAAACTTCGGAGCCGGCGGACTTGTCCACGGGCAGGCTCTCACCTGTCAGGGCGGATTCATTTACCGCGCCGCTTCCTTCCAGCACCACCCCGTCCACCGGTATGCTCTCCCCGGGACGGACCACGAAGACGTCGCCCTTCTTCACCAGCCCGACCGGGACTTCGGTCTCAGCTCCGTCCCTGACCACCACGGCCTTCCCGGGAGAGAGGCTGACGAGGGCCTTGAGAGCGTCGGTGGTCCTGCCCATGGAGCGGGCCTCCAGCATCTTGCCGACCGAAATCAGGACCAGTATCATCGCGGAGCTGTCGAAATAGAGGCCGTCCATATATCCGGCGGCCGCAGAATCGCCTCCGGAAGCCGAAGCGGATGTCATCAGGAACAGCGTCACGAGGCTGTAGGCGAAAGCCGCGCCGGAGCCGAGGGCTATCAGCGTGTCCATGTTCGGCGAACCGTGGAACAGGGAACGGAAACCTCCCCTGAAGAATTCGGCGTTGATCACCAGCACCGCAGAAGCGAGCAGCAGCTGCAGAAGACCGGCACCCGTGCAGTTGTTTCCGAAGAAGGCAGGAAGCGGCCAGCCCCACAGCATCACGCCCATGGACAGGTACATCAGCGGCAGGAGGAACACGAGCGAGAGCAGGAGCCGCCTCGCGAGCAGCCTGTATCTGGGAACGGGATCTGAGGGTACGTCCTCCTGTCCCCCGGCCCCCTTGCGCGAAGCATGGTAGCCCGCCTTTTCGACCGCAGCGACGATTTCGGCGTCCGGGGCACCGCCTTCTATATTCATTGAACCTGTCACCAGGCTGACCGAGCATGACTCCACTCCCTCAAGCCTGGACACGGCCTTCTCCACATGCGCGACGCAGGCGGAGCAGGTCATTCCGGTGACGTTGAACTGTCTCATCTGAATCTATTAATACCAACGCCGGCGAAAATACAAAATATCCTCCAATCCGCCGCGTTCCGGGAACAATTTGCAATCCCGTTGCGGAAACGGGGGCGAAGCTCCGGCGGCAGGACCAGAATCAGCGGAAAATTGCGTAAGTTTGCAGAAAAGAGACGCCATGAAGACAAGACTCATGCTGGCGGCTTCGGCGGCAGTCGTCCTGGTCTTCGGCCCCGGGGCTGGGGCCCAGACCGCCACCAGCCTTTTCCGGCTGACCGACAGCCTGCAAGTCAGCGAGATAGCTTCCGCCCGGGCCGTACAGTACTATTCCACAGGCCACCACGGCCCGGCGATAGAGAATTCCGCCTGCGCCCTGCGCATCTATTTCAACGACAGCGGAGCCATCGACGTATATTCGAAAAGCGGCGCCCGGATGGAGCTGCTAGAATATCTGTGGTATCCCGACAGCACGCAGCAGAAGGAAGAAGGGGCCGGACGGGACGAATATCTTGTCGGCAGGACCCTCGGGCTCGGCGGCATCGCTCTGTGGGACGGGAACGAGGTCGTAAGGCTCAGGGCCACCGGCGGACGGACGGCGCGCACAGGAAAAATCCGGGGCGGCTCATTCGCCGAGATGACCGCCTGCGGAGTCCACTACATGGACGGTCTCGTGGACATCTCCATACGCATAGAGATGAAGGACAGGAGCCGTGTCGCCAAGGTGACCGCCACCGAAATCAACGGCAAGAAGGTGCAGTTCGTCACCGGAATAAACTATCATGACGGGGAGCAGGTGGAATACGGCCGCAAATATATCGCGGTATGGGGCGTCCATCCCATGAATCCGGGCGGGAAGCCTGTCTCCATAGGCGCCGGAATGCGGTTCCGGCCCGGCAGGTTCGTGATGACGGAGCGGACCGGCGATGAGGTGCTCATAGTCTCCAGGCCCACCGATGAGATAAGCACTGAGATAATCGCCGCCTCCAGCCTTGAGGAGGAGCTGGGCACGGCAGGGGAATTCTTCAAGTACATGAGGAAATAACCCCGTGTGAAGAAAAAAAATCCGCCACGGCTTGCGCCTTTCAGAAATATTTTTACTAACTTTAGAGAGGACAATAAAAATATTGACTTATGAAAACCTGTATCTTGACATTCGTCGTACTCCTGTCCGCCGCCGTATCCGTCTCCGCGCAGGAACTGCGGTTCAGCCGCGCCCAGATTGACAGCATAATAGCGCAGGCGGCGGTGACCTACGAGTGCCCCACCATCGACAGCATCAGGCTCGAAGGTACTGTGGAGGACCTGGCAGCCAGGTTCAAGGAAAAAGGCTGGACAAATCCCTTCAGCAGGTTCCCGGAGCGGGAACTCGAGAAGGCCGGCTTCCCCAAGAAGACCAGAAACAGCAACGGAGTGCTGCTCGAGGGCGTCTGCCTGGACAGGAAGGCAAAGCTGATTCTTTATCCAATCTCTCCCGAGAACAGGGAGGTGGCCTACGCCGCGCTGATGTTCTCGAGCGACGAAAAGACCATAGGGCAGTTCATAATCAACGATGTCATGCCCCTCGTGCACCGCTATGAAGGGAAATACGGAGAATTCTCCGTCTGCGACCTGAACGAGCGCTTCGAGAAATGCGGATGGGACGCCACGCGGGAGGAATACGGAAGCATGCAGCACATAGTCACATTCGAATTCGAAGCCCCCGAGGTTATTCTGAGGTCACAGACCGGGCCTGACGGCAGTTTCGTGGTCGTTGTGCACTATGTCAACAAAATCAACCTCGCCACCCATTTCCTGGAGACGCCCCGCGACTACCATCATCATCCCCGCCGCCATCCCCGCTGACCCCGCCAGGGCGTCACTCCAGTCAAATAAGAAGACCGGCCGCAGCAGGCGAACCGGTCTTCGGAAAATATGGAAGTTGAAAATCATCTGTGCTTGTGCCAGAAGCGTGAGGTTATGTCCTCACGGTGATAGTACATCCTCTGGTTGGTGGAGGCTTCGCTGAGCGGCCCGAGGGCCTCGACGTATGGCCCGACCTTCACGAAGTCGAAAGCCTCATAAATCTCCTCCTCGACTTCCTGCCGGCCCGAATACAGGGCAAGTTCCAGATCCGGATGCGCGGCGCGCAGATGCGCCGCGAGCTTCATCAGAGCCTCATGGTCATTGCCCTCCCCGAGAAACAGGAAGCAGTTGACTCCGAAATTGTCCTCCACGAGCCTGTCGGCCTCCGCCGCCGTGAGCTCCTTCCCGAGATCCAGTTTGAGGAAGGAGGAATGGCATCCGGGACACGAGCCCTGGCAGTTGGGAATCTCCACCGCCAGGGTCACTCTGTCCGGAACCTCCTCCAGCACCACGTCTGTGAGTTCGGGAATGTACTTTATCATATCCTGACGTCCTTCTTGGCGTAGAAGCGGTGCTCCGCCTCGACCTGGCGCGGCTCGGCGAAGGAAGACACGCGCTTGAGATAGCCTATCACCCTGGTGAGGTAGTCTATGTTCTTGCTACCGCACTTGGGGCAGGATTCGAGCGTGTCCTTGCTTATATATCCGCACTCGTTGCAGACCGTGTTGCGCACGTTGAAGGTGAAATAGTTGGTTCCGTAGTGCGCGGCCACGTTCAGCAGCTGGCGGTACTGCTCCTTCGTAAGGTGCTCCTGCAGGTTCATGTGCAGGGCCGAACCGCCGTCAAGATACTTCACGAAGTTGTCGCCGTGCAGCTTGAACTTGTCGATCACCGAAACGTTCACGTCCTCGGGATTGTAGAAATACGAGCTGTAGAGATTGTGCTTGGAAGACACGAAATAGCCGTCCTTCTTGTCCCACTTGTAGTTCTTGGCGGCGAGGTTCTCGGCAGGGACGAACTCGGTGTTGAACATCGCCTCCTTGGTGCGGTCCTTCCTGTTGCAGATGTTAATGGTCTCGAGTATGCGGTTCACGAAATCGTTGTAGCTGCTGTTGGGGGTTATGTCGAGTCCGAGGAACTCCGCAGCCTCGGTGAGTCCGTTCACGCCGACCGTCAGGTACTGCTTCTTCATGTCTATGAAGCCGGCCTTGTAGACATCGAGCATGTCGGCCTTGAGGAAGTCCTTGATAATCTCGTTGAAGGCCAGCTGGTACTTGTGCACCCTCTCGGTCATCTCGGTGAGGTCCTTGCAGATATAGTTGTTGTAGAGGTCGTCCTTGTCGAAGAAATGCACGTTGGGGTCGAGCGGCTTGCCGGCGGGTAGGGAGATGCCTCTGCGCTCGCGGAAATACCTGCGCACGGAATCCTGGATCAGGCGGTTGAGGTTTATGGTCATCACGGACTTGGAACCGGTGGCCACGGAAGCAGTGCCCATGGAATACTGGTGGGTGGTGTGGTTGTGCTCGGTATCCTCCTTGTCCTGCAGGTCCTTTAGGCTGTTGCGCAGGCGGCAGCAGCTCGACAGGGAGTCAGGGCTGTTGGAAATGTAGCAGAAGAAGCTGTGGCCCTTTGACCACATCTCTGCAGTGAAGTCGGCGTAGTCCTTGTCGAGATAGTCGTCACCGCCGTCGGTCAGCAGGGCCATCGTCTCCACGGGGAAGGTCAGGATGTAGTGGTTCCTCTCCTCGTTGAACCAGTTCATGAAATGCTTCTGCAGCCAGTCGAGGGTCTCCCACCTGGGGGCGCTGCCGTCAGGGAAGCGGAAATCGCCGAAAACTCCCTGGAAATAGTTCTTGTCGAAGTAGCTTATGTTCCAGAAAACGGTCTGGTAGCCCCTGTTGCCGGCGGGCATGTTCATCGAATGCACGACCTGCTGGAAATAGTTGTCTATTACCTTGACCAGGGTGCGCTTCTTGACGTTGAGCTCCACCACGTCCTCGAGATGCTCGAGATAGTCGTCGCCGTAGTCCTTGCGCAGGAAGTAGTCGAAATACACCAGGAACTCCGGCGTTGCCACGGCCCCCATGAACTGGGAGGATATGGAATAGACGAGGTTGATGAATTCCCCGCAGAAGGACTTGAGGTCAGTGGGCGCGACTGACACGCCTCCGAGCTCTTTGAGACCGCTCGTCAGGAAGGGATACATGGTGATGGCGACGCAGTAGGGGAAGCCGGGAGTCCCGCTCTCGTCATGCTTGTAGAGCACGTGGGTGTTCAGATCCTTGAGATAGCGGTCGGCGAGCGCACGTCCGTAGAGCCGCCTTATCTTGTCGCACATGATGTAGCGGTTCTGCTTGATGTTGTTCTCCTTGTAGAGCTCGTTGCCGAGGGTCACGATGTTCTTGCGCGTGACATTGGCGTTGGAGTCGAACTTTGAGCCCGTGGCGGCGTTGGACGCCGCGATGTAGTCCCTTATGAAGTCGCGCTTCCTGCGGAGGTCTATGCCTTCGTCGAAAGTCTGGATGTAGGCGTGGGCGACTTTCTTGTTCACCGACATCAGCGACTCCTCCACCTGGCGGCGGATTTCGGCGCTGGTGATGCCTTCATAGATGTAGAGATTGTTGATGATGGATACCACTACCGCATCGTCACAGTACTCGTTGGCAGTCTTGTAAGCTTCGTGTATACCTCTGGCCAATTTTGCCTTGTCATACTCCTCGACAGAACCGTTTGTCTTACGAACGTCCATAATATTTCTTTTATTGTCAATCAGTTGAACTTATCCCGGCAGAAACTCCACGATTTAGAAACATTCTAAATGCGGGGACGCAAGGCATCACAAATTTAAACATAAAATGTCCAGCCCGGCAAGCTTCCCCGGACCATGGCCGCCGAAGTTTTCAACAAAGTTATGAACAATGGCCCCCTGTCCGTCCGGAGGCCGTTTTGTATATAAAATTTGTAAATTTGCAGCCCGATGGCTGAAAGCAAGGACATACTTCTCGGCAAATTGAGGACGGGAGCCGAAATGAGCGGGCGCGAGCAGTTCAAGCTCACGCTGCTGCTCGCCTTCCCCTCCATCATGGCCCAGCTGTCCATGTGCCTGATGAGCTACATCGACGCTGCCATGGTGGGCAGGCTGGGTTCGGCGGAGGCGGCCGCAATCGGGCTGGTGAGCACGTCGACCTGGATACTCGGCAGCTTCTGCTACGCCAACAGCTCGGGATTCAGCGTGCAGATAGCCCACCGCTGCGGGGCCAGGGATTTCCGGGGTGCGTCCGGAATCTTCCGCCAGGGCATGCTCACGGTGCTGATGGTCAGCCTCGCCCTCGCCCTGCTCGGAATCTCGCTCAGCGGACCGCTTCCCGGATGGCTCGGCGGTTCGGAGGAGATTCGCTCCGACGCGTCCGCATACTTCCGCATCTACTCGATGTTCCTGCCCGCCTACCAGCTCGCGATACTCTGCCAGGGCTCTCTGGTGGCCAGCGGCAACACCAAGATACCCGGCATCACCAGCATCAGCATGTGCGTGCTTGACGTAGGCTTCAACTACCTGTTCATATTCAAACTGGGCATGGGCGTCCCCGGAGCCGCGATAGGCACGGGTCTGTCCATGCTCTGCGCCGGACTTTTCCTGCTGGCGTACATCTTCAGCACGAGCAGAGAACTCGGAGGCCGCAGGTTCCTGACAGAAAAGGACGAAGCCGGGCCCAGACGCCCCTGCGACCGCAGGGAAATCTACCGGAACGCATTCGGAATCACCTGGCCGCTGTGGCTGCAGAACCTCGTCTCGAGAGGGGCCTACATAGCCGCCACGGTGATAGTCGCGCCGCTGGGCACGATCGCGATTGCCGCCAACTCCTTCGCCATCATAGCCGAAGGTTTCTGCTACCTGCCCGGCTACGGCATGCAGGACGCGGCCACCGCCCTGATAGGACAGAGCCTGGGAGCCCGGCGCAGGCAGACCGCCCGCCGCTTCGCCAGGATAACGATAGCCTCCGGAGCCGCCATGATGACCTTCCTGGCCGTGCTGATGTGGGTGTTCGCCTACGGGATCATGGGCATGATGAGCCACGACCCGGAAGTCATCGAGCTCGGAGCGAAGTGCCTGAGGATCGAGGCCTGGGCGGAACTCCTCTACGGTGTCAGCATAGTCGCATACGGCTGCTGCGTGGGAGCCGGCGACACCCTGGTGCCCTCGGCAATCAACCTGCTGAGCATGTGGGTGATAAGGCTGGGGCTCGCCCTGGTCCTGATTCCCCGGATGGGCCTGCTCGGATACTGGACGGCGATGGCCATAGAGCTCAGCGTCAAGGGCATCATATTCGCCGTCAGAATCCGTGGCGGCAGATGGATGCACACGAGGCTCACCGAAGAGGGCGCCTCCTGAGCCTTCCGCAGCCGGACTCCATGCAGAAGCCGTTGCCGTTTCAGAATATTTCCGTATCTTTAAAGTTCGTAATCCGGCACGCAGGTACGGCTGCCGCACTTGAAATCACATACCATTCTATAAGATGAAGAAACTTGATGTAGTGCTCGGGCTCCAATGGGGCGACGAGGGCAAAGGTAAGGTCGTGGACGTGCTCACTCCCGACTACAAGGTAATAGCACGCTTCCAGGGAGGGCCGAACGCCGGCCATTCCCTCAAGTTCGACGGAGACGGATTCGTGCTCCACACGGTGCCTTCCGGAATCTTCAGGAAAGACTCCATGAACATCATAGGCAACGGGGTCGTGGTGGATCCGGTCATCCTCGTAGATGAAATCCGCGCAATCGAGGCCAAGACAGGGCCCATCACCGGCAAGCTCCAGATTTCGAAGAGGGCCCAGCTCATCCTCCCCACCCACAGGATGCTGGACGCCGCCAGCGAAGCCGCGAAGGGCAAGTCAAAGATTGGCTCCACCCTCAAGGGCATAGGGCCCACCTACATGGACAAGACAGGAAGGAACGGGCTCAGGATAGGAGACATGCTCTCCCCCGAATTCAGGCAGCGCTATGAGGCCCTGAAGCAGAAGCATCTGGGCATGCTCGCGCAGTACGACTTCAAGTTCGACATCGCCGAATACGAGCAGAAATGGCTGGCCGCCACGGAAGAGCTCAGGCGCTTCGAATTCATAGACAGCGAAATCGTGGTGAACCGCTACCTCGACAACGGCGTCTCCATACTCGCGGAAGGCGCGCAGGGCTCTATGCTCGACATCGACTTCGGCACCTACCCCTTCGTGACCTCCTCCAACACCATGGCCGCCGGAGTCTGCACGGGACTGGGAATAGCCCCGAGCCGCGTAGGCAAGGTCATAGGAATCTTCAAGGCCTACTGCACCAGGGTCGGCAGCGGCCCCTTCCCCACCGAACTGTCCGACGAGACGGGCGAAGAGCTCAGGAAAACCGGCAACGAATACGGCGCTACCACAGGCAGGCCCCGCCGCTGCGGCTGGCTCGACATGGTAGCCCTCAAATACGCCGTGATGATGAGCGGAGTCACCGAACTCATCATGATGAAGGCCGACGTGCTCAACAGCTTCAAGACCATCAAGGTGGCCACTGCCTACAGGATAGGCGGCGAGCAGGTGGACCACTTCCCCTTCGAATGCGGCGAGGACCTGACCCCGGTATACCGCGAATTCAAGGGCTGGGACTGCGACATCCGCGGTGTCCGCAGCTACGAGGACTTCCCCGATGAGCTCAAGGACTACATCTCCTTCATCGAGAAGGAGACGGGATGCCCGGTGAAAATCATCTCCACCGGTCCCGACCGCAGCGAAATCGTAATACGCTAGCTGAGGCGCAGACATGCAGGAGGATGGCCGGGAGCGGATTCCGGCCATCTTTCGTATTTGTCCTCCGGACGTCACGCAGCGGTATTTTTATCAAAAAATGCTATTTTTGTAATTTATGGACAGAAACGAGGCCAGGAAAAGAATCGAAGAGCTGCGCCGCACGCTCGAGGAGAACAGCCGGAGATATTACGTCGACAACGCCCCCGTAATCTCCGACTTCGAGTTCGACACGCTGATGCACGAGCTCGAAGGCCTGGAGGCGGAATACCCTGAATTCGACAGCCCCGACTCCCCCACCCGGAAGGTGGGCTCCGACCTTGACGCCCCCCTCGACGGCAACGCCGAGCCGCAGGCCCGTACAGGCTTCGTGCAGCGCAGGCACCGCTATCCCATGCTCTCGCTGGGCAACACCTACTCCATCTCGGAAATCGAGGAGTTCACCGCCAGGGCCGAAAGGGCTCTGGACGGCGCCAGGTTCAGCTACAGCTGCGAACTGAAGTTCGACGGGACGGCGATATGCCTGAGCTACAGGAAGGGGCGGCTGGTCCAGGCGCTGACGCGCGGGGACGGCGTTTTCGGCGACGATGTGACCGAAAACGCATTGAGAATCTCCAACATCCCCAGGCAACTCCACGGGGACTATCCGGAGGAATTCGAGATACGCGGCGAGATTCTGATGCCCTACGAGGCCTTCGACGCCCTGAACCGCGAACGCGAGGACAACGAGGACCCTCCGTTCGCGAACCCGCGCAACGCCGCATCCGGCTCCCTCAAGCTGGCCGACCCCGAGGAGGTCGCACACAGGGGGCTCATGTGCACGCTCTACCATATCCCGGCCGAATCCGTGACCTTCGCCTCGCATTGGGACGCATTGGACGCCGCCGCAAGCTGGGGGCTTCCGGTATCGGACAAGCGGAGGCTCTGCCATGACATCAATGAAATCCGGGAATACATTTCCTACTGGGACACGCAGAGGAAGTTCCTACCCTACGCCACCGACGGCATAGTCATAAAGATCAACGAGCTGGACTGCCAGCGCACCCTGGGCTACACCGCGAAGTTCCCGCGCTGGGCGGTGGCGTTCAAGTTCAAGGCCGAGCAGGCATGCACGAAGCTCACCAGCATTGACTATCAGGTTGGACGCACCGGCGCGGTCACACCCGTGGCGAATCTCGATCCGGTGCAGCTCAGCGGAACCGTGGTCAGAAGGGCCACGCTCAACAACGCCGACATGATGGAGCAGCTCGACATACGCATCGGAGACTACGTGTTCGTGGAGAAAGGCGGCGAGATCATTCCGAAAATCACCGGAGTGGACCTCTCGAAGCGCGAAGAAGGCACGGCCAGACCCGTATTCCCCAGCGTGTGCCCCGACTGCGGCACCCCGCTCGTCCGCAGCGAGGACGAGGCGAAATGGTTCTGCCCCAACCAGGACGGCTGCCCGATGCAGATAAAGGGCAGGTTGCTACATTTCACGGGCCGCAAGGCCATGGACATACTCGCCGGCGAGGTCACGGTCGAGCAGCTGTATAACCTGGGGCTGGCGAAACGGCCCTCCGACCTCTACGGCCTGAACAAATGGCAGCTGACTTCCCTCGACGGCTGGAAGGAGAGGTCCGCCCAGCGTTTCCTCGACAGCCTCGAAGCCTCGAAGAAGGTCCCTTTCGAGAGAGTCCTGTTCGCGTTGGGCATACGCTACGTCGGAGAGGCCACCGCAAAGATTCTCGCCCGCCATTTCGGGGACATGGACAGAATCGCTTCCGCATCCAAGGAGGAGCTGCTCATGCTCGCCGACATAGGCGAGGTGACTGCCGGAAGCGTCTACGATTTCATGCACGACCCGGTGCAGCTCGAAGAGCTGGCCAGGCTGAAGGCAGCGGGACTCCAGTTCTCCGGAGCGCCAGCGGCGGCCGCACTCTCGTCGGTGCTCGAGGGGAAGACGATAGTGATTTCCGGCAACTTCAGCATCAGCCGCGACGCCATGAAGGAGCTCATCGCCGCACACGGCGGCAAGGCCGGATCGTCGGTGAGCGGCAGGACAGCCTTCCTGCTGGCAGGCACCAAGCCAGGCCCCGAGAAGCTCAGGCAGTGCGAGAAGCTCGGCATACCGGTTGTCTCCGAAGACGAATTCATGAAGATGCTGCCGGACGCCCCCGCCGGCCACGAGAGCGTAACCGAACTCACCCTGTTCTGAAGATGAAGCTGACCGACAGGATATTCGACCTCTTTACCGACAGGATATGGACCATCGACACCTCTTCGTGCTCGAAGGCCTACGCCGCCATGGTCAGGCACATCAAGGTCATACGCGTGACGATAGACACTTTCACCCAGAACCGCATGGGCTTCCAGTGCGTGGCGTTGAGCTATTTCGTGACCCTGGCGATCATCCCCCTGCTGGCCCTGATCTTCGCCATCACGGGCGACCTCGGGCTTTCCGAGAAGATTTCCGAGATACTGCACCGCTTCTTCGCGAACAACCCCGAATACATCGACATCATCATGAACAAGGCCAGCGAGCTGCTGGATTCGGCCAAGGGCGGCGGTCTCGGGCTGGCATCCGCGCTGACCCTGATCTGGACGGTGCTCTGGATGATGTTCCAGGTGGAGAGGGTGTTCAACAACGTGTGGGGGATACGCAAGATTCCGCGCAACCTGTTCAAGCGCTTCGGCTTCTACCTGCTGGTGCTGGTGCTGCTGCCCTTCCTGATACTCATTTTCGGTACCGGAATCGTCTATTACACCAACATCACCAACCTGATGGGCCTGGACCTGTCGGACCTGCGCTTCCTTCCCAGGCTGCTCGGATACACGGCGTTCTATGCCGTATGCGCCCTGACCTTCTCGGTGATGTACAAATTCATACCCGCCGCAAGGGTAAAATACAGATATGCTGCCAAATCCGCCTTCATAACGGCGCTGTTTTTCGTAATCTTTCAGTATCTTTACCTCGAAACCCAGATGTTCGTGGGAAGGCTTGGCAGCGTCTACGGCGTGATAGCCGCCATTCCGCTGTTCCTGGTCTGGCTGAACCTCAGCTGGCAGATAATCATACTGGGGGCGGAACTGTGCTACGGATACCATAATGTTGACAGATATAAAGTCCTCGAATGGGACAGTGAGAACAAATAGATGAGCTTTTCAGAATTTACCAAGGACGATTACAGGGTCATCGACGAAGCATACGCGTCGCTGCTTGAAATCGCGCGCCGCCGTTGCCGCAACGAAGAAGAGATCGACTATGTGCAGAAAGCCTTCGAATTCGCCAACCAGGCCCACAAGAACGTGCGCCGCCGCTCAGGCGAACCCTATATTCTGCACCCCATAGAGGTCGCCAAGATAGTGGTGAGCGAAATCGGCCTGGGCTACAAGTCCATCTGCGCCGCACTGCTCCATGACGTGGTGGAGGACACCGGATACACGGTGGACGACATCCGGAGCCTGTTCGGCAACAAGATAGCCTCGCTCGTGGACGGACTCACCAAGATCAAGACCGTGCTGGACAACGAGGACAGGAAAGGAGCCACGGCCAGCACCGAGAGCCTCCAGGCCGAGAACTTCAAGCGCATCCTGCTGACCCTCAATGACGACATCAGGGTGGTCCTGATAAAGCTCGCGGACCGTCTGCACAACTGCCGCACCATAGAGTTCATGCCCGAGCACAAGCGGGACAAGATACTTTCCGAGACCATGTACATCTTCATTCCGCTGGCCCACAGGCTGGGTCTCTACGGAGTCAAGTCGGAAATGGAGAACATCTGGCTCAAGTTCAAGGAACCCGAGGAATACAACGAGATTTCCGAGCGCATAAGCAAGAACATCGCCTCCAGGGACAAGGACATAGACGATTTCATAGCCCCCATCAGGAACGCGCTCACCGACGCCGGGTTCAGGTTCACTATCAAGAAGCGCATCAAGACGCCCTACTCCATCTGGTACAAGATGCACACGAAGCACGTCCCGTTCGAACAGATCTTCGACCTGTATGCCGTGCGCATAATCTTCGAGCCGGACGCCGAAAGCCACCAGAGCGAGAAGAGCCAGGCCTACCTCATCTTCTCCCTGATCACCAATCTCTACAGCGAGAACTTCAGCCGCCGCCGGGACTGGATTTCAAGGCCGAAGAACAACGGTTACGAGGCGCTGCACTGCACGCTCATGAGCCACGCCGGAGTATGGATAGAGGTCCAGATACGCTCGAAGCGCATGGACGACATCGCCGAAAAGGGAATCGCCGCCCACTGGGCCTACAAGAAGGACGGCTACGTCTCCGAGAACGATTCCGAGGTGGACAAATGGCTGGGGCAGATTCAGGAGATTCTGCTCAGCAGCGATGTCAGCGCACTGGAGCTGCTGGACATCATACACAAGGACCTCGTGAGCACCGAGATAGTCGTGTTCACGCCCAAAGGCGACCAGAAGTCGATAATCAACGGCGCCACCGCGCTGGACTTCGCTTATCAGATTCACACCCACATAGGCAACGGGGCCATAGCGGCCAAGGTGAACATGAAGCTCGTACCGCTCTCGTATGTCCTGAAATCCGGAGACCAGGTGGAGATAATCACGGCGGAGAACGCCACGCCCAAGATGGAGTGGCTCCAGTTCCTGCAGACCAGGAACGCCAAGGCCAAGGTCATGGAGTATTTCCGCAGCGACAGGGACAGGATAGCAAGGCAGGGCAGGAAAATCTTCGAGGAGAGGCTCAAGCTCATGGGCAAGAAATACAGCGCCAAGCTGCTCGGACGCTTCATGGACTACTGCCAGCTCAAGGACATCGAAGAATTCTACTTCCGCGTGGGGCTGGGCATACTCGGACAGGAGCAGTTCCAGACCATAATCGATGAGGACACCATGTCCACCGGCAAGGACAGGAAATATGTGCTCAAGGAGGGCCAGGCGGACAATATCAGCTACAAGATCGCCGAATGCTGCAATCCCATACCGGGCGAGCCGCTCATAGGCTTCTTCATAGACGACCACACCATAATCGTGCACAAGAAGTCCTGCCCCGTGGCGGAAAGACTGGCCAGCCGCTACGGCAACCGCATGGTGGTCCCGCAGTGGTCCGCCTTCGACAAGGAATATCCCGTGAGGATTTCGCTGAAGGGCATAGACAGGGTGGGGCTGCTCAACGAGATTTCGAGCTTCATCTCCAAGACCCTGGGCATCAACATGCGCAAGCTCCACCTTTCGACCGAGGGCGGAGTGTTCGAAGGCTACATAGAGCTCCTGGTCAGCGACAAGCGCATTCTCACGAAGATGGGAGAGGGGCTCAAGAAAATCGACGGCATACAGGATGTCGTCAGAACCGACATCTGAAAATGAAACGTTTCCTGCCACTGATCGCCATAGTCTGCGCCATCCTCCTTCCGCTGATGTTCATGAACTCCTGCGCGAACACCACCGAAGCGCCATCCGGAGGTGACAAGGACACCATTCCGCCCTATATCATAGGCATCAACCCCCTTCCGGGCGCCACCGGCTTCCCGACCAAGGGGGCGACCATAACGTTCAGCTTCAACGAGTACGTGACCATCAAGAACACCAGCAACATACTGCTTTCGCCTCCGCAGCAGAAAAGGCCGGTGGCCCGGCTGAGGGGAAAGAACCTCGTGGTCAGCTTCGAGGAGGAGCTGAAGCCCAACACCACCTACACCCTGAGCTTCACCGACGCGATAGCCGACGCCAACGAGGGCAACGTGTTCGCCGGCTATTCCTACGCCTTCTCCACCGGAGAGAAAATCGACTCCATGATGATAACCGGAACCGTGAGGGACTGCAACACCCTTTCGCCGGTCAAGGGAGCGACCGTGCTGCTGCACAAGAACACCTCCGACTCGGCCGTGTTCAAGACCCTGCCCTACGCGGTGGCCAAGACCGACGACTGGGGCTTCTTCGTGCTTCCGTTCATCCAGGACACCGTCTACCGGCTCTACGCCATCAAGGACGCCAACAACGACAACCTGCTGAACTCGGAGACCGAGCTCGTGGGCTTCTGCGACTCCGTCGTCAGGCCGGTCATGACCGCCTCCGACACCACGCGCGAGATGCTGCGCTACGACATGCTGGACACTCTCTCCTGCCTCGCACGCCACAGCGAACACGACATTCGTCTGTTCCGGGAGATTCCCTCCAAGCAGCTGCTCGTGAACCGCGTGAGGACTGCCGAACGCTCGGCCTACATCACCTTCATGGCCCAGAACGCCCGCATCAACTCCATCAGCATCAACGACTACCGGCCCAATCAGATAATCAGCCAGTTCAACCTGCAGCGCGACAGCCTTGAGCTATGGATAAACAGCCGGAGGGCCGCGCCGGACACGATGAAGATTTCGGTGGACTACTACAAGACCGACTCCACGGGAGTGCTCCAGCCCGTAGTCGAAGAGCTCCGGCTCCCGCTCGACAACGACAAGCGCACCTACTCCAAACGCTCGAGGAGGGATATCACGCAGCAGGACACGACCTGCACCTTCTCCCTGACCGCCGAGCCGGAGACCATAGAGCAGACAGGCTACATAATCGAGTTCAAGTACCCCATCATCTACGAGAACTTCGACTCCCTGATATTCAGCTACGTGACCCCGAGGCAGAGCGTGGACACCAGCACCTTCCACGTGGTGCGCGACAGCCTCAACCTCAGGCGATATTCGATAATACCCGACATCGAGCTGCAGCAGGGCTACGAATACCGCCTGAAGATACCTCACAGGGCGTTCCGCGACATCAACGGGTTCTACTCCGACAGCACCGAGGTCAAATGCAGCCTGCCCAGCGACGACAAGCTCAGCACCATGACCGTGAACTTCACCGGCGTGGACCGCAAGCTCATAATAGACCTTCTTGACGAAAAGAGGGACAAGGTCCTGCGCAACTACGTGATAGACAAGGACGCCACCCTCGGCTTCCCCTACCTCAAGGAAGGCCGCTACTGCATACGCATCACCGAGGACGCCAACCGCAACTCCTTCGTGGACACCGGCTCCGTACTGGAGAGGCGCCAGCCCGAGAAGGTCATGTTCTATGAAATTGACGGAGAATCGTTCATAGACATCCCAGCCGCAACGGAGCTTGTGCAGACCATCGACATAGCCGCAATGTTCAAAGACTGAAAAGGCATGAAGAAACTACTTGCACTGTTCATACTGCTCGCCTTCATGGCCGCCCCCGCAGGGGCCCAGGACAGCACCGCCACGGATTCGTCACCGAAGCTGATAAACGACTATTCGATGATAGGCGTGAGCTACGGAGTGACCTTCTCGAACATGTACTTCAGCCCCACCAAGCATCGGAAGCAGTATGTCTTCGCCCCGAACTACGTGTCAATAATGTTCACGAAGCACTGCAAGATGTTCGACACGATGCCCCTTTTCGCCATAGTGGGCGGAGTGGCCATGGGCAACGAGGGCTTCGCCTTCGAGCCCGACAAGGAGACGGGAGAGACGACTGCGATAGACGGGGCCACATGGTGCTCGATGAAAGTGTTCGAAGTGCCGGTGATGGCCCAGCTCCATATTGACTCCGACCCCTTCAAGATCATGGCCGACGCCGGAATCTACGGAGGCTGGAGACAGAGCATACTGCGGAAGGGGCCCGGACTGGACCCCCAATGGAGCAACGCCTTCAGGCCGTACGAGAACAGAATCGACTACGGTTTTCTGGGCGGCATAGGCTTCGGACTCATGTTCGACCCGGTGGAAATCCATTTCAACTGCCTGATAAGATGGTCTTGGTCGAGCCTGTACCAGCCCGACTACGCCAGCAGGTATTTCTACGAATACGCCTACCCTTTGGACATCATAGCTTCCGTAGGGCTGCACTTCCAGCTTACGAAGCGCAACGGAAAGACAAGAAGGGCAATAAGGCAGGAGGCATACAATACCGTATATGGAACGACTCAAGACAATTCCGGTAAGAATAGGTGAGTCCCTCACAATAGGAGGAGACGCCCCGATAGTCGTACAGTCTATGTGCGACACCCACACTTCCGACATCGACGCCACCGTCGCCCAGTGCCTGAGGCTGGCAGAGGCCGGAGCGCAGCTGGTGCGCATCACCGTGCCCGGACTCAAGGACGTGGAAAGCATACGTGAGATACACCGGAGGCTAAGGGAAGCCGGCTGCGGGATACCTCTGGCAGCCGACATCCACTTCTCCTCGGACACCGCCATAGCGGTGGCGCCCGTCGTCGAGAAGGTGCGCATCAATCCGGGGAATTTCCACGCCGACCACGACAAGGCCAGGGCGGAGTTCGCAAGGCTGATCGAAGTCTGCCGCGAGCACGGCACGGCCATACGCATAGGCCTGAACCACGGCTCACTCGGACGCTACATCACCGAAAAATACGGCAACACCCCGTTCGCCATGGCTACCGCCGCCATGGAGTGGATAAGGATGTGCGTCGAACGGAATTTCCACTCCGTGGTCGTCTCCCTGAAGGCCAGCAACACGGTCGTGATGACGCAGGCATACAGGGAGCTGGTCAGGATGATGAGGGAGGACGGCACCGTGTTCCCTCTGCACCTCGGAGTAACCGAGGCCGGCGGAGGCGACAGCGGACGGATAAAGTCCTGCATAGGCATAGCCACACTGCTGCAGGAAGGCATAGGCGACACCATCAGGGTATCGCTCACCGAGGCTCCGGAAAATGAGATTCCCGTCGCGAGATACCTTGCGGAAGGACGAAGGGGCGACGAGATGCTGGACGCCGCCATCGAGTGGGGGCCCAGGCTGCTGAAACACGAAATCGACGAGATTCCGGCCTCCGCGGGAGTCTCGGAATATCTCCGCAACGAAATCATGCAGGCCGCCCGCAGGCGCTTCTACAAGGCGGAATACATAGCCTGTCCGGGATGCGGAAGGACGATGTACGACCTTCAGAAGACTTTCGCCGAGGTCAAGGCCAGAACCTCACATCTCAAGGGAGTGGTGATAGCGGTCATGGGCTGCATAGTCAACGGCCCGGGAGAGATGGCGGACGCCGACTGGGGCTACGTGGGCGAAGGCAACGGCAACGTGGCCATCTACCATAAGGGGAAGCCCGTGCTGCGGCACATACCCGACTCGGAAGCCATAGACAGGCTGCTGGAGCTCATCGAGGCCGACAAGGCCGCCCTATAGGCTGTCGTAATAGGCCTCAATCCTGTCCTTGATGTTCCTGCGCAGGCAGTCCTGGTAAAGCCAGGGCTCGCAGCCGTGGAAATCCCCTACGTTCAGGAATCCGCGTATGGGTTCATATTCATCTCCGCTGTATCCGTCGAGCACCAGCACATGGTGGGCCGGCGAAACCGTCACCGTGATCGTATCATGCAGGATGGCGGGCGTATCGTCGGTGCGCCAGTTCACGGGATTGATGCACATCGCACAGGGCACGGATATTATGGGCTTGATATATTCCACGTCCGAAACCGAATTGTAGCATACGGTGACTCCAAGGTCGGTCGCCCCCTGCGCCGCACGGACGTTGTCCGTCGCCTGCACATCTTCCGGAGTGACCTTGTAGCCCAGCACGTATGCGGCCACAAGATGCCTGTGCAGGGAATCCGGCATGTTCTTCAGGACCTCCACGACGGCCTTGGCACCCTGGCTGAACCCTGCGAGAACGAAGGGCCTGTCCGGGTCGCGCCTTTCCATGAACACCCTGAACGCCTCCTGAATGTCCTCGTTAGAGAGCCGGAAGCGGTCGGCGACCACCTCCTCGTCCTGCGTCTCCCAGACATCGATGGTGATCTGGCGGTAATACGGCGAGTAGAAATTGTTGCCCTCGCCCATGTAATCGGCAATCCTGGAGATTTCGGTATCCATGTCGGCGCGGTGCCCTGGGTTCCAGACATCGGCATAGTGGCAGACGGAACCGTCGTCCGCCGTCCAGTCGGCCTCCCAGGTGGACACGAAATACAGCACATCGGCACCCCGGCCGGTCGCATCGTCCTCACGGACATACCACGACACAGCGTCCCCGTAGTCGGGAGCCTCGGGAATAAACTCCTTCTGCCCGGACTTTCCGTCGCAGGCCGCCACGAGCAGCGTCAGGAAGCACAGGAAAGTGAACTTGCGCATGATATGGTCATTCGACATATAGAAGCAGTCCCTTCAGATACTCGCCCTCCGGATGATAGATGCTCACAGGATGGTCTCCGCCCTGGCAGAAGCGGTCAAGTATGCGCACGCTGCGGCCCGTCTGCGCTGCGGCCGAGAACACTGTGTTCGCAAAAGTGATCTTGTCGACGACCTGGGAGCAGCTGAAAGTGAACACCAGGCCTCCCGGGGCGACCTTCGAAATTGCCGCAGCATTGAGACGCTGGTATGCCCGCAGGGCGTTCCTGAGTGCGCCCCGGTGCTTTGCGAATGCCGGCGGGTCGACTATCATGAGGTCATAGCGCCCGTCCTCGCTGGCCGCAAGGAAGTCCATCGCGTCCGTACAATGGCTCTCTACAACGGTGGAACAGCCTTCCGCATTCAGCGCCATGTTCCTGTCAAGCAACTGGACCGCCCTCGCCGAGGAATCCACGGAGTCCACGGACAACGCTCCCCCGGCCATGGCATATACGCTGAATCCTCCGGTGTAGCAGAATAGGTTGAGCACCCTGCGTCCGGCGGCATATTTCCCGACCAGGGCGCGGTTGTCCCTCTGGTCCAGGAAAAAGCCGGTCTTCTGGCCATGCTCCCAGTCCACGATGAAGCGCCTGCCGTTCTCGAGCACCGTCCTCTCCTCGCCGCCGAAACCGTCGCTGCGATAGAGATACCCGTCAACGGGGTCCAGACCGGCCTTGAAAGGCACGGTTCCGGAGCTCTTGTCATAGACGGCGAGCAGGGAGTCGCCGAGCAGCTGCCTCAGGGCCTCGCAAATCCTTGTCTTCGCCCTGAACATGCCTACGGAATGCGCCTGGAGCACGCAGACCCCGTCATACCAGTCGACTATCAGGCCGGGCAGGCCGTCGCCCTCCCCGTGCACGAGCCGGAAACAGCTGGTTCCGGAAGAGCCCCCAAGGTCCAGGCCCATGCTCCTGCGCACATCCACAGCCTGTCCGAGCCTCCTGAGCCAGAAGTCCGGAGCCAGGGGGTCCGAGTCGAACGAGAGCACGCGCACGGCGATGGAACCTATCTGGTAATGTCCGGCCGCGAGATATTCGCCTTCGCTGCTGTAGACGGCAACCAAGTCGCCCTCGGCGGGCTCTCCCTGTATCTGGGCTATCGCGCCGCTGAACACCCAGGGATGGAAACGTCTCAGAGACTCGTCACGGCCTCTTTTCAGTATTATCTTTATCATTCTGCTGGGAATTTGGAGCCAGCTGCTCGGGAGTCAGGGGATTCTTCTCGGACTTGAGCAGCTTCATGTACATCTCGCGGCATATCCAGGCATCGGTGGCCGCATACATCTTCTGGGCGGGCGTAAGTTCGTCGGCCTCCCAGTTCGACAGCTGCTGGGTCTTCGAGACCCTGCAGCCGAGGATGATGGCGGACATCTTCTTCACGCTCTTGTCCCTGATTCCCCACTCGGAGACTATCTTCTGGAGGTCCACGAAATTCTTCGCCTCGAACTTGTTGTGGTACTGCAGACCGCGGATGTCGTCATGCACGGCCGCGCCAACCTTGATTATGTTGGGGTTCGAAAGCACGGCGCACATAAGCCTGCGCATGCCCATCTTGTTGATCCTGAACAGGAAAGCCTTATCGGGCCCGGACAGCTGCAGCAGGGCGACGTGGTGGTGGGGATGGCCGGGGGTGAACACGGGCCGGGTCTCGGTGTCGAAACCGACTATCTTCTGGCCCATCAGATAGGCTATCGCCCTGGCGTAATCCAGACCTGTCTTGTCGATTACACGTATCTCCCCCGGGAAAGCCCCCAGAGGCATCTTCTCTATCTCTTCTGGCAGTATGCTAATTTTGAACATATAGGTCGCTTATCAATATGATGGACCCGTCTTCGGAGTCCGGAGAGGGTGCGGGCCGGTAGAGGGCCAGCTGCGGATAGGCAATGTCATGGGTGAAAAGGTTGTGGCGCCGCAGCCAGTTATAGCAGTATTCCGCCACCGTATCCAGTCCGCGGACCATCACGAAATCCCTGGAAAGCATCCTCCCGTAGGTCAGGGAGCTTTCGTTCATGACTGAAAGGATGTCCGCAAGCTCCATCCTGAGGCTGTCGGGAGCGACGCGCGGGGCATCCACTATCACTGCGTCCAAGGGCTTCCTGACGCCCTGCGCGGCATAGCTTTCCACCAGCCGGTGCAGCAGGCTGTCCGGCTCCGAGGCAGGGAACATCAGGCACTGCGAGCCTGGCACCCCGTTCGCGGCCGCAGCCCGGCGGAAGCGGGTCCTGTAGATGTCCTCCCCCGCTGTCTCCGGGTCATAGATTATGCCAAGGCTGAGCGTCCTGCCCGGACGTGAGCCGAAGACCCCGTCGAGCATCATGTCCAGAGGAGAGACCACCGGTATACGGTTGCCCGTGGCCGCCTTGAGCGTATCGATGTCGAACATCCCGTATTCGCAGAGCCCGGGGTCGGCCACGACCACGAGCTTGGCCGGAGCCTTGCCGCCGAAACCGTCAAGGTCGTATGGAGAGATGTGCACGAGGGTGTCGAGAGCGCATATCAGGCGCATGGCGGACTGCCTGCGCAGCTCCAGGGTGTCACCGGAGGCGACATAGCCCGTGAAAGGTTCGGCATCGGCGATGCATACTATGGTCTCCCCCGCGAAATCCGGGAGCCCGTCGGTCAGATGCGCGCCGCTGACGTTGTCGCGCACGTCGTAGGCGGCGAGATAGTCGGCGTAGCCGTAGCAGGCGTCGAGCGTTCCGATTATGCAGATGTTGCCCGAAGGTTCGGGCTCGGAGACGGTCTCGAGCAACTGCCTTTCCCTCGCGCGGCCACCGTCGATGATCTCCTCCGCATACGGGATGGTGGGCCGGAGATTCTCCTCCCTAAGACCGCAGGAAAGCGCAAGAAAGGCGAGAGCCGCCGTGCAGATGCATGCTTTTAACCTCATATCCTGATGATTGCGAAAATTATGTTCAGCAAGATGTAGACCGTGAATACAGCGATGACCGCAAACGACCACGTAAGGCCGAAGACTGCGCAGGCGGCGGCGGAGACCGCAGCCAGCACGAACAGCACCAGCCTCTTGCTCCTGAGCGCCGGGCCGTCGTCGCGGCGAAACTTTATGGAGAACATCGGTATCTCACAGACGAGCAGGGCGCAGAGCACTGCCGAGAGCACGGGTATGAACGCCCCGGACGCGGCCCATGAGGCGGGAGCGCCGGCCGGGTTCATGTACACATAATGGCAGAATGCGGCGCAGAGCATCGCTGCGGCCGGGGTCGGAAGCCCTATGAAGGAGGCGTGCTGCCTTTCGTCCACGTTGAATTTCGCGAGCCTGAGGGCGCTGAACACGGCCAGCAGCAGAGGAATCCAGCAGAGCCAGCCGGAATTGCCCGACGAAAGCATCTGCCTGTGGAGCATGACCGCCGGAAGCACTCCGAAGCTCACCAGGTCGCAGAGCGAGTCCAGCTCCTTCCCGAGGTCGGAATACGCCTTGAGGGCGCGGGCGGCAAAACCGTCGGAGAAATCAAATACGGCGGCGGCCAGCATAAGATAGAACGCGATGTCAGGACGGTCGCCGAATGCATACGTCAAGGCGATGAGTCCGCATACCAGATTCATCGCCGTAAGAAAATCAGGAAGATACTTCCTTATCGTCATCTGACTCCGAGCTTCTTCTTCAGATCCTTGGTAAGGGCGTCCTTGTGGATCATGATGTCGAGGGTCTGGTTCTTGACGAAGGCCTCGGTGGCATACCAGATTCCGTCATATTTCCCGGTGATGCCCCAGGAATTCTTGACCATATAGTACTTCTTTCCGTCCTGGTCCTTCGCGATTCCGAAAATCTGCATGCCGTGGTCGTCGGTAACGGTCTTGTTGTCGAAGTCAATCTGGCGGGTCTCCTGGCTCGGAACCCTCTCGACAATCACGGGCCTGGAGGCTTCGGATGACTCCTCTCCGTCCTTGCCCACCCAGCGCTCCTGGTCGGAGCCGGGAGTCTCGGACTCCTCCTCGATGAGGATGGCGAGTCCGTTGCGGGTGAAGCCGGGATGGCTCACGTCGGTGGCCCAGGCTATGGTGTAGCCGTTCTCGAGGGCGTTGTCTATAACCTCCATCATCTCGTCAATGGGCACGTTGTACATGTCATCCCAGCGCCAGTTGTCGGCGACTTCGAGCGGGAACCAGGTGTAGAACGGGTGATGGGTATAGGATGTGAGGGTGATATAGTCGTCGGGGACTATCTTCATCGCGTCGCGCCAGGTCTCGGGAGTGTACTCCACGCCATCGACCGTGAAGGTCTCGGGATATTCGCCGAGATAGCAGTCGAGGATAGCCTGGAATCCGGGCTTCCAAGCGGTGGTGAGGGTCCTGTTGGGGTTCCTGGACACGGCTGAGACATAGCCGAGGAGCACGGCGTCAAGCTCCGACTGTGCCGGAAGCTCGGTGCCGTAGTTCATTCCCGTCATGTCCTTGTTGGGCACGAGTCCGTAGTCCCTGATCACGTCCAGCACGTCCCCGGCCTGCGAGCCGGCCCCGAAATTGAGCTTGCCGTCGAGCCTGACGTATTTCTCGGCCCTGTCCATGTAGGAGTGCGACACGACGAAGAACTCGGAGAAGTCGGGATAGTCGAGAGTGTCGGTGATGTTGTTGAGCCTTATGGCCTCCGACTCGAAGAAGCTGAGAGTCGAGTAGGCCCAGCAGGTTCCGCTGTTCGCCTGGTCCTTGATGGAGGTGATGGGGTTGGCCTTGACCGTCGTGAAGGTGTAGTCAAGGTCGGCCACCTTGGGCGCGGACTGCGCGAAGGCGGCCGCTGAGATGCCGAGAACTACGGCAGATAGGATGAACTTCTTCATATCTCGTACAAATCTAAATTTTCCGAATTACAATTATAGCAATTTTTCCGCAATCGTCCCAATATGCAGAGCATGTCCGGCTGAGCAGTTTCCTGTCGAAGAGGCTAGCCGCCCGCGGCTGTGAGCGGGCGATGCGAAGCATCGATGGAGCGAAGCGGAACCTCTGAGGCAGGAAACTGCTCAGCCGGACTATTCTCTACTCTATGCCGACTCTCTTGAAGATATAGTCGACGTTCTTGAAGTAGTAGTCGAGGGTGAAGCAGCCGTCAAGCTCGTCGGGCGAGAGAAGTCCCATGACCCTGGCTTCAGCGGCCAGCAGGGTCTTGTAGTCCAGACCTTCCGTCCAGGCCTTCATGGCAATGGGCTGCACGGTGTCGTAGGCCTCCTCCCGCGACAGGCCTTTGCCTATCAGCGCGTTCATGACCCTCTGCGCGAAAATCACTCCCCTGGTCAGGTAGATGTTCGAGAGCATCCTCTCAGGATAGACCACGAGATTCTCGAGTATGCCCTTGAAGCGGTTGAGCATGTAATCAAGCAGCTCGGTGGCATCGGGCAGGATTATGCGCTCGGTCGATGAGTGCGAAATGTCCCTCTCGTGCCAGAGGGCGACGTTCTCGCATGAGGAGCACATATAGCCGCGCATGACCCTGGCGCAGCCGCAGATGTTCTCGCTGCTTATGGGATTGCGCTTGTGCGGCATGGCGCTGGAGCCCTTCTGCCCCTTGGTGAACGCCTCCTCGGCCTCGCGCACCTCGGTACGCTGGAGGCTGCGCACCTCCATGGCCATCTGCTCGAGCGTGGACGCTATGACCGCGAGGGTCGCCATGTAATACGCATGCCTGTCCCTCTGCAGCACCTGGGTGGAGATGTTGGCGGAATTGATTCCGAGCTGTGCACATACGTAGTCCTGGATGAACGGGGGTATGTTCGCGAAATTGCCCACCGCGCCGCTCATCTTGCCGGCTTCCACTCCGGCTGCGGCCGCCTTGAAACGCTCGATGTTGCGCTTGGTCTCCTCATACCAGAGAGCCCATTTCAGGCCGAAGGAGGTGATGTCGGCATGGACTCCGTGGGTACGGCCTATGCAGGGGGTGCCCTTGAACTCAATGGCGCGGCGGCGCAGCACCTCCAGGAAGTCCTCCAGGTCCTTCAGCAGTATGGCGTCGGCCTGCTTCAGCAGGTAGCCGTTCGCAGTGTCCACCACGTCGGTGGAGGTGAGCCCGTAGTGGACCCATTTCTTCTCCTCCCCCAGGCTCTCGCTGACCGCGCGGGTGAACGCGACCACGTCATGCTTGGTCTGGAGTTCTATCTCCTTTATCCTCTCCACGTTGAAAGCGGCCCTGGCACGTATCTTCTCGACGTCCTCCTCCGGGATGACCCCGAGCTTGCTCCATGCCTCGCAGGAAAGTATCTCCACCTTCAGGTAGGCGCTGAACTTGTTCTCCTCGGTCCAGACGTCCCTCATCACCTTGCGCGAATATCTCTCTATCATGGCCGCTATCTCTTAAGGAATGAAAGTATCGCGCCCTCGATGCGCTTCTCCGCGTCGCCGCTCTCGCAAGGCACGAACTTCTCGCCGGTTATGTGCTCGTAGAGCTCGATGTACCTGTCGGTGATTCCGGCGACGACCTCGTCGGTCATTTCGGGCACGGTCTGCCCGGCGAGGCCCTGGAAGCCGTTCGCCATCAGCCATTCGCGCACGAACTCCTTGGAGAGCTGCTTCTGCTTCTCGCCGCGTGCGAGCCTCTCCTCGTAGCCGTCCGCATAGAAATACCTCGAAGAGTCGGGCGTATGTATCTCGTCCATGAGGAGTATCCTGCCGTCGCGCTTTCCGAACTCGTACTTGGTGTCCACGAGTATCAGGCCCTTCTGCGCCGCCATCTCGGTGCCGCGCCTGAAGAGTGCGCGGGTGTAGGCTTCAAGCTGTTCGTATTCCCCGCGGCTCACGATGCCCCGGGCGATGATCTCCTCTCGGCTGATGTCCTCGTCGTGGCCCTCGGCGGCCTTGGTGGTGGGGGTGATTATGGGTTCGGGGAGCTTCTGGTTCTCCACCAGCCCGTCGGGAAGCGCCACGCCGCAGAGGCTGCGCTTTCCGTCGCGGTACTCCCTCCAGGCGTGCCCGGAAAGGTAGCCGCGGATCACCATCTCGACCTTGTACGGCTCGCAGCGCCATCCGGCCGTCGCCATGGGGTCGACTTCGGCAATTTTCCAGTTGGGTACGATGTCGGAGGTGGCGTCCAGGAACTTCGAGGCTATCTGGTTGAGCACCTGTCCCTTGAAGGGTATGCCCCTGGGCAGCACCACGTCGAATGCGGAAATGCGGTCGGTAGCGACCATGATGAGGTAATCGTTTCCGATGCTGTAGACATCGCGGACCTTGCCGGTGTATTTCGCCGTCTGGCCCGGAAAATTGAAATCGGTCTTGGTGATGGCTTTCATGATGACTTGAGAAAATAATTCGTCTGCGAAGTTATATGTTTTTTCCAAGAAGCTGCGAAAAATTATTACTTTTGTCCCCGTTATGAACAGACAGGGCGGAGAAATCCACGAAGAGTGTGGGGTTTTCGGCATTTTCGGTGTACCGGATGCCGCCAATCTAGTGTATTACGGACTGCATGCCCTCCAGCACCGGGGCCAGGAAGGCTGCGGCATAGTGGCCTGCGGTGAGGACGGGACGCTCAGGCGCATCAAGGGCCAGGGGCTGGTGACCGAAGTCTTCGACGAGGACAAGCTCGGCTCCCTCCCGGGAAGCATGGCCATCGGCCATGTCAGGTACTCCACGACCGGAGCCAGCACCATCGAGAACGTGCAGCCCTTCCTCTTCCACCACAACACCGGCGACTTCGCCCTCGCGCACAACGGCAACCTCGTGAACTCCTCGCAGCTCCGCCGGTATCTCGAGGACAACGGCAGCCTCTTCCAGTCCTCCTCCGACAGCGAGATACTCGCCCACCTCATAAGAAAGGACACCCAGGACCGCAAGAAGTCCAGAATCATAGCAATCAAGGCGGCCCTGAACATGATAGAGGGCGCCTTCGCCTTCCTGATACTCACCAGGCACCGCATCTACGCCTGCCGCGACAAGCACGGCCTGCGTCCGCTCTCGCTCGGAAGAATCGGGGAGAACGGCTATGTGGTGAGCAGCGAGACCTGCGCCTTCGACGTGATGGGGGCCGAGTTCATCAGGGACATCGAGCCGGGCGAGATAGTGACCATAGACCGCCAGGGAGTGCGCTCCAGCTTCTACTCCGACTTCCGCCACCACTTCATGTGCGCGATGGAATACATCTACTTCTCGCGCCCCGACAGCGACATCGAGGGCTGCAACGTGCACAATTTCCGCAAGCTCAGCGGCAAGCTGCTGTTCCGCGAGCAGCCGGCTGACGCCGACATAGTTGTGGGCGTGCCGGACTCCAGCCTCAGTGCCGCCATGGGCTATGCCGAAGCGGCCGGTCTCCCCTACGAGATGGGCCTGGTCAAGAACAAATACATAGGCCGCACCTTCATCCAGCCGTCACAGGAGATGCGCGAGAAGGGCGTCAAGATGAAAATGTCGGCGGTGAAGACAGTGGTCGGCGGCAAGCGCGTCGTGCTGATTGACGACTCTCTCGTGCGCGGCACCACCTCGAAACGCATAGTCTCGATGCTCCGCGACGCCGGGGCGAGCGAGGTCCATCTGCGTCTCGCCAGCCCTCCCATCACGAGGCCATGCTTCTACGGCGTGGACATCTCCACCTACGACGAGCTGATATGCGCCCACAAGAGCCAGGAAGAGGTCAGGAAGATACTCGGCGCGGACTCGCTCGCTTTCCTTTCGGAGGAAGCCCTGTTCGAGGCCGGCCGCCGCAGCGAACTCTGCCTCGCCTGCTTCAACGGCCATTATCCCACCTACCTCTACCAGAGCATAGAGGAGGCCAACAAGGACGGAAAATTCTGATTGTGCGATGATAAGGGAAGAAACCGTATTCGGCCCCATCTTCAGCCGCAGGCTGGGCTCCTCGCTCGGCATAAACCTGCTGCCTCGGGACGGCAAGATATGCAACTTCGACTGCATCTACTGCGAATGCGGCTGGAACCGCGACGGCCGGGGCGACGTGCGCCTCCCAAGCGCAGCTGAAGTCCGCGAGGCCCTCGAGGCGAAGCTCAGGCAGGCCGTGTCCGAGGGCACGCACGTGGACTCCATCACCTTCTCCGGAGACGGCGAGCCCACGCTGAACCCCGAATTCCCCCGGATAATCGACGACACGGTCAGGCTGCGCGACATCTGGCTCCCGGACGCCAAAGTCTCGGTGCTGAGCAACGCGACCAGGGTGCATGTGCCCGAAATCTTCGAAGCGCTGACCAGGGTGGACAACCCCATCATGAAGATAGACGCCCCCAGCGACGAGGCCGTGCGCATAATCAACAGGCCCGCACCGGGATACAGCCTGGAGCGCACCGTGGAGGCGCTGAAACGCTTCAACGGCAATTTCGTGCTCCAGACCATGTTCCTGAGGGGCGGCGGCTTCGATTCTTCCGAACCTGCCCAGCTCGCCGCATGGATGGACATGGTCCGCGAACTCAGGCCCCGGGAAATCATGGTCTACACCATAGCCAGGCCGACTCCCGAAGAGCATCTGGAGAAATTCAGCGAGCAGGAGATGCGCCGGCTCGTGCAGCCGCTGATCGACGAAGGCTTCAAGCTCAGCATCAGGGGGTAGGCGCTTTCCTGAGAATAAATTTGCTCCGTTGCCGGCTTCTGACTATCTTCGCAGCCGGAATGCGGTGGGAGGAGGAATCCTCCTGAAAAGGGAATCCGGTCAAAGTCCGGAACTGTGCCCGCAGCTGTAGGCATCGCCACGGCTTCCCGAAGACAGCCATTGCCCGTATCGGGGCGAGAAGGCCGGGAAGGCATGATGCAAGCCAGAAGACCTGCCGCATTCAAGTCAAACCACGGAGCCCGGGGCCAGGCTTCCCAAAAGACGTAATTATGCTTACACCCGTATTCATGCTTGCGGCATCCCTTGCCGTAACGCAGGTCGCGGATTCGATCGACGCCGTCACCATAACGGCCGAAAAGGGCATGGTGGTCTCCATGACCGACACTATCCGCATCTCAGGCGGCGACATCAGCGAAGCGCTGCAGATTCTCCCCTCCCTCTACGTGAACGACTACGGCGGCCTGTCCGGGCTGCGCAGCGTGAGCATGAGAGGGCTGGGCAGCACCCACACCGCCATCTTCATCGACGGCATCAGGGTGAACAATCTCCAGACCGGGCAGGCCGACCTCGGAATGACGGACCTTCCGGTATTCGGCAGCACGGTGGTCGACTATGCACAGAACAGTCTGAACTTCAAGACGGAACGTCCCGTCTTCGGCCACGGGCCTGTGGGCGGGCGGCTTTCCATGGAAGCGGCATCGTTCGACACCTGGATGCCCGCCGCCAGGCTCGACCTGCGCCTTTCCGACAGAGTCGCCATGAGCCTATCGGCCTCGGCTGTCCTCACCGAAGGCGATTTCATCTACGGCGACGGACAGCGCCGCGAGAACAACGACCTCAGGCAGCTGCGCGCCGGAATGGACCTGTTCGGCTCGATGCAGGGCGGAGAATGGCAGGCGAAACTCTATTGGAACGGGGCCGGAAGGACTTCGCCCGGAGCGGTCGACTGGCCCTCCGTCAGCACCCAGGACGACAGGAACGTCTTCGTGCAGGGACGCCTGCAGAAACGTTTCTCCAGGCTCTACTCGCTGAACCTCAGCGCCAAGGCAGCAATGGACAGGCTGGACTACGCCGACGAATGGTCGGAAAGCGACTATGACCAGAAGGAGCTGCAGCTCAACAGTTCGCACAGTTTCGACATATTCAGCTGGTGGCGGCTTTCGCTCTCCGCGAGCGTGCAGTGGAACCGGCTGAGCTCGTCGCTCTACGAAGGCGGACGCACCAGCGTGATCTCCGCAGCCGCAAGCAGCTTCTCCCTCGGGCGCTTCAGGGCTGAGCTGGCACTCGAATACGACGGCACTTTCGAGGACGCGAGGACGCCGGTGAACGCCCTGTCCCCCTCCCTCGGACTCAGCTGGACGCCGACCCGGGCACTCGAACTGCGCGCTTTCGCGCGGCGGGCCTGCCGCGTGCCCACGTTCAACGAACTCTACTATCCCGGCTACGGCAACACCGCCCTGCGGCCCGAAGACGCCTGGCTTACCGACCTTGGCATACGCTGGAGCCGCAGCCTCGGAACGGAATGGAAGCTTGACGCCAGGCTGGACGGCTTCTATAACTTATTGAAAGACAAGATAGTGTCGGCCCCGACCGAAGAGAACCCCTCCGTCTGGCTGCCCTACAACGTAGGCAGGGTCGAAGCCGCAGGGCTCGACGCCTCGCTCGCCCTGCGCTGGAGCGACGGACCATGGAATGCCGGAATGTCGGCGGCATATTCGCTGCAGGACGCCGAGGACAGGACTCCGGGAGGCTCATCCTACGGCAGGCAGATAAGCGGTACGCCACAGCATTCGCTCAATCTGGCCGCCGACGTCATGCGGAAAGGCTGGCAACTGTCAGCCATCTGGAGCTACAGGGGCTGCCGCATGGATTCGACGGGAGAACTGCCCGACTGGAATACCCTTGACCTGCGCATGGGCAGGAAATTCAGCTGCGGGGACGGCGAAGTCAATGTATACCTGAAGGCCAGGAATCTCGGAGACTGCCGCTACGAGATAGTCCGAGGCTACCCCGCCCCTGGCCGCTCCCTACTATTCGGGGCAGAATTCAAGTTCTAAAGCCATGCTCAGCCTCCTTTACGTAATCCTTTCCGGAATCGCCCTTCCCCTGGGCGGCATCCAGATGCAGTATCTCTGGCGCAACCAGCTCGGCGACGTGTATTCGCTCGGCCTCGGGTCGGCGGCCTGCCTCGGCGCAGCCGCCGCCACGATGTCGGGATGGTGCTCGCTGACCGTGGGTTCTTTCATCTGCACGCTGATATGCACCCTGGTGTGCTTCGCGGTGACCCTGCGTCTGTCGACGCAGAACCTCATCACCTTCGGCATCATCTTCGGGACCTTCATCAGCTCGCTCTGCACCATCGTGGTGACAAACGCCCCCAACGGCGAGCTGCTCAAGCAGTATTATCTCTGGGGTGCGGCCAATTTCAACCTGGTCGGAGTCACCGCCGGTGACATCGTGTTCTCCCTGCTGCTGTTCTGCGGAGGGCTGGCGGCGGCGCTGCTGCAACACAGGTCCCTGACCGCACACTTCCGGGGCGAAACCGAACTTTCAAACCTGCGCAAGGCGGTCAGTCTGCTGATGATAATGTTCCTCGTGACCTCGGTGGTCAGCATCTGCGGCCCGATAGGATTCGTCTCCCTGGGCGTGCCAAACCTTAGCCGTGCGATATCCAGAAGCAACGACATCCGCAGGCATTACCTGATTTCAAGCGCGATGGGGGTGGGGCTGTTGCTCCTGACCTACCTCGCGGTCAATTACTCGGGGCTCGGAATCTATCTTCCCGTAAGCGCCACCATGGCAATAATCGCGCTGCCTCTGATGTTTTTCCTGTTCCGGAAATGACCTACTGCCGGGGCACCACGGCGAAGAATTCGAGGTCTCCGGGGCCGTCGCAGACCAGACAGTGACTGTGGCCCTTTGGACAGTAGTGCACATCGCCGGCCCCGAGCACTATCGTGGCGCCGTCATAAACCGCATGGCCGCTGCCGGAAAGTATCAGTATGGTCTCGGAGCTGTCGTCATGGCTGTGCATGCCTATGGAGGCGCCCGGCTCCAGACGCGCCTTCATTATCCTGTTGCCCTGCCCGTCGGTGAACATCCTGGCGGCCAGGGACTTGTCTCCTCCCTTGAAATTGGGGAGCAGTTTTTCTTCGATGGAGTTGAAATCTATTTTCATCAGGACTGGACTTTTATCTGATGCAAATATACAAAATCGGACTATCTTTGCAGATTGTGAAGTTTACGGCACGCATATTCTGCTGCCTTGCAGCCCTTGGAGCCGCCGCCTGCAACGACGGGGCGTTCATCGAGGAATTCCTCCCCGAGGCGCCTTCCGTGACGCTCGATGCGCAGGACAGCCGCTTCACCGTGGAGTTCGAGGCCGGCAACTGGAACATCGACTACGCCAGCGGCAGCGCCGCGATTCTCAGCGGAACCGCCTTCGACGCCGAAGGGAACGAACTGGGATCCGCGCGCGGTTTCGAAGGGCTCGGGAAGCTGGTCTACGAAACGGACAGCTATTCTTTCGACATCGTGCGCCGAGCCCCCGACCGCCTGGAAATCGTGCTGGTGGAGAATCTCGAAGACGAGGCGGTGAAGATTGAAATCACCGTCGGCAACGAAATCGAAACGGAGAAGATAAGGGCCATGCTGCAGCCCACCCCTAAATATGAGATCGACAGGGTGGAGTTCGACTGGCAGAACTTCCAGGTCTACGACGAGCGGCTCATGCTGGTTGACAGTTTCACGGTCGACAACAGCGGAAGCGGCAGTGCGGCTACGGTATCGGTGACGCCGTTCCGCGATGCTGCCAGGGAGATAGTGTTCACCGACATGTCGGGAAGCAGCGAATATGATTTCAAGCTGTGGTTCGGGGAGCCTCTGCCGAAAGTCCGGATTCCGGACGTGTCGGACGGAAAGCCCGTGCCGCAAGGGCCGGAAGTCGAATTCGGGAGCGGGCCGCAGAAGCTCGGATGCGGGCTTGACCCCGGCCACATCGAGACCGTGGAGATCGGGGCCGGTCTGGTCAGGGAGGTCCACGTCTACCTCATCACGGAGGAATACCGCGTCCCCTACACCATACATGCTACCAACCCCTTCAACGGAAGGGAGAAGACCAGCTCCGGAACTCTCAGCAGCACCAGGCCGTATGACTGTTTCGTGATAGCACTCGAGAAGACCGGGCAATGAGAAAGAGAGTGATCGCAACCCTGGCGGCCCTGACGTGCTGCCTGTATGCTTCCGCCTCCCATCGGCCGGACAGCACGGGCACCGTGCCGAAGCCCGTACATTACGTCGGAGCCGACATCGGAGCCGCATACATACTTCCCTCCAACGCCTTCTTCCGGGGAGCCAACGCCACCGGCGCCCCGATGACGTACGACTTCTCCGCCCATCTGAAATACGGATTCCGCTTCAGTCCAGAAAGCCGTCTCGGCAGGGACTATCCCTATGCCATACAGGGCATAGGCGTGGCATACGACAGTTTCGCGAATCCGGCAGAGATAGGACGCCCCGTCTCGGTCTACGTGTTCCAGACATCGCGCATCGCGGCTCTGGGTGACAGGCTCTCGTTCGACTACGAGTGGAACTTCGGAGCTTCGTTCGGCTGGAAGAAACACGATTACGACACCAACCCCAACAACGTGGTCGTCGGCTCCCGGGCCAACGCCTATATAAACCTCACCCTGCTGCTTAACTGGCGCATCGCAGACTCATGGAACCTGCGCGCCGGAGCGGGATTCTCGCATTTCTCCAACGGCAACACCTCCATCCCCAATGCCGGGGTGAACACGACCGGAGTGCGCCTTGGGCTCTCCCGCAGTTTCGGAGAAGAGCGACGCACGGCCCCGCAGGCGGGCGGAAGCGGAACGTTCCAACGCGGAATAAGCTACGACATCATACTCTACGGGACGCTGAAGAAGAAAGGCTTCAAGATAGGGGAAGACAAATACGTCGCGCCGGGAAGGTTCGGAGTCGCGGGCCTGAGCTTCAACCCCCTGTACAGTTTCAGCCGCAGCTTCAAGGCCGGGCTGTCGCTGGACGCCTGCTTCGACGAGAGCGCCAACATCCGGGACCATATAGCCAACGACCGCGTGGACCCCGACATATATCTGAAATTCCACCGCCCTCCTTTCCGCGAGCAGTTCTCGCTCGGCCTCTCGGTGAGGGCCGAAGTCGCGATGCCGATTTTCTCGGTCAACCTCGGAATCGGCAGGAACTTCATCTGCAAGGGAGCCGACACCGACGGCTTCTACCAGACCTTCGTGCTCAAGACCATGCTCGGAAGGAAGCTTTTCCTGCATGTGGGCTACCGTCTTTACGAATTCCGCCAGCCGGACCATCTGATGCTGGGAATAGGCGTCCGCCTGTAGACTGTCCGCCATGATCACAAGAGAGAAGAAAATCATTCACGCCAGCGCCGTGGGCATAGTCTCCAACGTCGCGCTCTGCGGGGCAAAGGCCGCGATAGGCGTGCTGTCCAATTCCATAGCCATCGTGCTCGACGCGCTGAACAACCTGTCGGACGCGCTTTCATCGGTGCTCACGCTGGCCGGCATCAGCCTTGCGAGCAGGCCGGCGGACAGAGAGCACCCCTTCGGTTTCGGAAGGTACGAATATCTGACCACTATGACCATCTCGCTGATCATCCTGGGCGCGGGCATATTCTCGATGGTGCAGTCCGTCGGCAAGATCATCGACCCCGAACCCTCACAATACAGCTGGACGGGCATCCTGGTACTGGTTCTCGCCATAGCTGCCAAGCTGCTCATGAGCAGATTCTTCAGGAAGACCGGCGCGGCCACCGAGTCGGAGACGCTGAAGGCCACGGCCAGCGACGCGATGTTCGATGCGGCCGTCACCTCGGCCACACTGCTCGCCGCCCTTGTCGGAATCATCTTCGGCGACGTGGCGCCGTGGCTCGACGGCACCCTCGCCCTGTGCATCTCGCTCATCATCATCCGGGCCGGCGTCAAGATGGTCATGTCCCCGCTGGACCGGCTCATAGGGGAAAGGATGGACAGCGGACTGACGGAAACCCTCAAGAAGGAGGTGGCATCCTTCGGGAAGGTGCTCGGGGTCTACGACCTCATCATACATGACTACGGCCCCGGGCGCAGGCTGGGGTCGATGTACATAGTCGTGGAGGACACCATGACGGCCCACGAAGTGCAGGACCTCACGAGGCAGATTCAGCGCCGGCTGCTCGGCAAGTACGGAATCCTTTTCACCATAGGCATACACGCCATGAACTGGAAGGACCCCGGAACACGGATAATGTACGACAAGATCATCGACCTGGTGCGCAAGGTGCCCGGGGTCATAGAGATACACGGCCTCTACATCGACCCCAAGGACAAGACCATATCCTTCGACGTGGTGACCGACTTCAGTGTCAAGGACAGGGAGGCGTTCCGCAGGAAACTGGTGGACGCCGTAACCGCATGCTATCCCGAATACCGCAGCGACGTAATCGTGGACCCCGACATCTCGACTTCCTAGAGCAGTTCCGACAGGGACGCGTAGTATTGCTTGCTCACAGGTATCTGCCTGACTCCGTCCTCCAGCATCTCGGCTATTATGATGCCCTCCTTGTTGCGTCCCAGCACCTTGATATGCTTGGGATTGACGTAATATGAGCGGTGGCACCTCACGAAACCGTGCTTCGCGGCAATAGCATCGAGGCTCTTCATGGAGTTGCGGAGCAGGAACTCGCGGACCTTGTCGTTCTCCAGATAATGTATCTTCACGTAATTGGCCTCGGCGCTGATGTAGAGCACGGCGGAGGGGTCGATGGAAAGCTTGAGACGGCTGTGGTCATCGTAGAACTTGACCAGGGTGGGGTCGCCTCCGCTCTCCTTCGAACGCAGCAGAGCGTTGCGCCCCTCTATCTCCCCTTCCAGAACCAGGAAGAGATAGGGGTAGAAAAGAATCAGCGCGTTGTACTGGAAGCACTGCGGCAGGGCCATGAAATACGGCAGTTCCTCTCCGAAGAAGAGAGTCGTGTACAGGGCGGTGAAGAAGGTGATTACCACGACCTCGCCGAAGCACCATAGCATATAGTGCCAGCGCAGGAAAGAGACAAGGCGGACCAGGGCGCTCAATATCAGCCTGGTTATCGCAAGCACGCCGAGCATGATGCAGCTGAGCATCAGGAAATGGAAGAAGAAGCTCTTGCCGCCCACCTGATAGAACTCCTTGACCGAGAACGGATCGTAGATGGAGCAGAAGCAGATGAAGAAGACCGGCATGATGAGCACGTACAGCAGATGATACGAGAAGCCTTTGGGCAATCTGAACGAACTTTCCATAATCAATCCCATTTCATCGTGGGACGAAATTCAAACGTCCACGTTTTCGTCCCTAAAATAAGGCTTTTCGTCAACAAATCCAACGTTTCATCAACTTTTCCGGCAAATCCGTAACTCTTTCTTTATCCCCTCGAACCTCTTGAATAATTTTGCCGACGGAAATGGCTCACTTCATGAAAACGAAGAACACCGCCATGACCAGGCAGGCGAACGCCGCAATGTGGTTCCATTGGATTCCCTGCCCCTTGAACAGGAAGGTGATGATGACCGTGAACACTATGAGAGATATGACTTCCTGAATCACCTTCAGCTGCACGAGACTGAACGGGCCGCCGTTGATGGAGGAACCCAGCCTGTTGGCCGGAACCTGGGCGCAATACTCGAAGAAAGCCACGCCCCAGGAGAAGAGAATGACGCAGATCAGCGGCCAGCCATCCGAAATCTTCAGCTCCTGAAGTTTCAGATGCCCGTACCAGGCGAACGTCATGAAGACGTTCGAGACGATGAGCAGCAGAATGGTCCAAATGCCTTGCATATACATTACTATGTTTATATCAACCTAATACAGAAAGACTTCAGTTCTCCGACCTTCGACCGACCGGATGGGTTGAGGGCCGGAGATTCCGTTTTTCAGGGCGCAAAGGTAAAAATTTTTAAAAATTTTTTCAGAAAGATTTGGAGAATTCAAAGGAAAGGGATACATTTGCAGTCCCAAAACGGAGGACTCGTTAGCTCAGTTGGTAGAGCATCACACTTTTAATGTGGGGGTCTCGGGTTCGAGCCCCGAACGGGTCACGAGTTGAAATTCTGCTTCCTTAGCTCAGTTGGTAGAGCACCTGACTCTTAATCAGGGTGTCTAGGGTTCGAGCCCCTAAGGGAGCACCACTATATAGAAGGCATCTGTCGGAAACTGCAGATGCCTTTGTCGTAGATACACCAGCTCAAAAGACATGCGACTGCCAGCAAGCCTGACAATACTACTGCCACTCGCGCTGCTCGCCTCCCGGATCGAGGCGGAGGCCGGCGACGGGGCCGCCGCGCCCGGAGTGACCAAGGTGTCCACCCTTTATTACGGCCCGTATGCGTTCCCCGTGCCTGACCAGCTCGACGGCAGGATACATCGCGGTCTCTCGGCCGAACTCTCCGGCGACGTGGTGGCCGGACGCATAGGCGGAAAAGGGGCTGCAGACTGGACCTACGCCCCGACCTTCAGGCTCAGCGTTCCGCTCTGGACCGACAGGGCCGCATTTTCAGTATGGGGGGAACTCCATGAGTTCTACGCCGACACTCCGGCCGCCAGGGCCGCGAGAGGCATTCCTGCAGGAGCCTACCCGCTGCAGGGGAACGATTCCGGGAACCTGTATTTCGGAATCGAGCTTCAGCTGCTCAAGGAAAGGAATTACGTCCCTTCTGTCGCCCTGCGCGCATCGACCCTGTCGGCCACCGGCGACGACAGCGAGGTGGCTAGGCACTACGACGCGCCCGGCTATTTCTTCGACCTGTCGGCAGGCAAGAGCTTCAAGGTGGGGCGGACGGGCGACATAAGGCTGTCGGCCACCGCAGGCTTCGTCTGCTGGCAGATAGGCAAGGGAACCCAGAACGACGCCCTGCTGCTGGGCGCGAAGCTCGCCTACTCCTGCGGCCCCGCCAGCCTGGCGGTCGAATACGGGCAGTACAGCGGGCGGGAGCGCAAGCCGGCCATCGCGCAGGGAACCGAAGGCGGAGACAGCCCGCAGACCCTCAAATCCAGGCTGGACCTGCATTTCGGAGCCTTCTCCCCTTTCATATATGTGCAATACGGCCTGAGGGACTGGCCTTTCACCCAGTTCCGTCTGGGACTCGCGTGGAACTTCGACCTTCTAGGGCATTTACGGGAGAACAGGGGCACGAAGGACCGGCAGCATGGTTTTTGCAGTAAAACAACCACCTATTAAACCAAAATTTACCCGATGAAAATAACCATTTTCCCAGCATTGCTGACAATTCTGATGCTGTCTTGCGCCTGCAAAGAGCAGGGCACCGTCCTGACCGAGAGCAAGACCTACCCGCTTCTCAAGGTGGAATACAGCGACAGGCTGATAAATTCGTCCTTCCCGGCGACCCTCAGAGGCCGGCAGACGGTGGAGATACGGCCTCAGGTAAGCGGAATGATCACCGAAATCCGCATCAATGAAGGCGACCCCGTGCGCAAGGACTCCATTCTTTTCGTTATAGACCAGACCCAGTACAAGGCGGAATATGAAATCGCCGTGGCCAACGTGCAGAGTGCCGAAGCCGCACTCTCGACCGCCAGGCTCGTGCTCGAGAGCACGCGGGACCTCTTCGCGAACGAAGTCGTTTCGGAATTCGACCTCATGACCGCGCAGAACGACCTCGTCGAAGCGGAAGCCAAGCTGGCCCTCGCCAGGGCCGAGGAGACCAGGGCATACAACAACCTCTCCTATACGGAAGTGCGCTCCCCCGTGAACGGAGTCGCCAGCATGACCCCCTACCGCGTGGGCGCCCTCGTGAGCAGCACCATAGCGGAGCCTCTGGTCAAGGTTTCCGACGACAGCCAGATCTACGCCTATTTCTCGATGGCCGAGAACCAGATGCTCGACATGATACTTGAGACCGGAAGCCTCCAGAACGCCTTCAGCAACATACCGGAAGTGCAGCTCGAGATGAGCAACGGCAGGCTCTACGACCAGAGCGGCAAGATCACCGCCCTGAGCGGCACCATAGACCAGACCACCGGAGCAATCAGCATCAGGGCCTCCTTCCCCAACCGCAGGCACATACTCAGGGACGGAGGAAGCGGCTCGGTCATCATACCCCACCAGATGAACGACTGCATAGTCATCCCGCAGTCCGCCACCTTCGAAATCCAGGACAGGATATTCGTATACAAGGTCGTGGACGGAAAGGCGTCCTCCACCCAGATCAAGGTCGCGAGCGTCAACAACGGCAGCGAATATGTGGTCGAATCCGGACTTGAAGTCGGAGACGTGATCATAGCCGAAGGCGCCGGACTGATCCAGGAAGGCACCGAAATTCCCAATGCGGAAGAAGAATACGGGAATACCGGAGAGGACGCCGAAAACTAGTCTGCCATGAACATAAGGACATTCATTGACAGGCCCATCCTGTCCGGGGTGATCTCCGTAGCCATACTGCTGGTGGGCATGATCTCCCTCGTGAACCTGCCTATAGAGCAGTTCCCCGAAATAGCGCCGCCCACGATAAGCGTCAGGGCGAACTATACCGGAGCCAACGCGAACACCGTACAGAAGAGCGTAATCGTCCCCCTCGAGGAGGCAATCAACGGAGTGGAGGACATGATGTACATGGTCTCCACCGCAACCAACACGGGATCCGCCAGCATACAGGTATATTTCCGCCAGGGCACGGACCCCGACATGGCGATGGTCAACGTCCAGAACAGAATCTCGTCCGCACAGGGACTGCTTCCCTCCGAAGTGACAAGAAGCGGCGTGACCGTCAGGAAAAGGCAGACCAGCAACATCAAGAGCATAGCGCTCTACAGCCCCGACGATTCGTTCGATGACAAGTTCATCAACAACTATCTGAAAATCAACATCGAACCCCAGCTCTCCCGAGTCCCGGGAGTGGGAGAAGTCGACGTGCGCGGCTCCGACTATTCGCTGCGTATCTGGCTGGACCCCGGAAAGATGTCGAAGTACGGACTGATGCCTTCCGACATCAGGAACGTCCTTGACGAGCAGAATCTCGAGTCCCCCACCGGAACCCTCGGAGCGGAATCCGACAACACGTTCAGGTACACCCTGAGCTACCGTGGACGCTATGAAGATGTGGCCGACTACGAGAACTTCGTCATAAAGTCGAACGACGACGGAACCCTGCTCCGCCTGAAAGACGTGGCGAAGATAGAACTCGGTGCCAGGTCCTACGAATATATTGGAAGGGTGAACGGACATGTCGGCACATTGTGCACCATAGCCCAGACCTCGGGCTCGAACGCGAATGAAGTCATCAAGCAGATAGACGAGCTGATGGTCGAGCTTCAGGCGCAGCTCCCCAAGGGGCTGGAGCTCGTGGACCTCATGAGCACCAAGGACTTCCTCGACGCCTCGATACACAATGTCGTGAAATCGCTGCTCGAAGCCATCCTGCTCGTGATTCTCATCGTCTACATCTTCCTGCAGAGCTTCAAGGCAACTGTGATTCCCACCGTCTCCATCATAGTCTCGCTGGTCGGCACATTCGCATTCATCTACCTCGCCGGATTCAGTCTCAACATGCTGACCCTGTTCGCTCTGGTGCTTGTCATAGGCACGGTGGTCGACAACGCGATAGTCGTCGTGGAGGCGGTCCAGGCCAAATTCGACGAAGGCTACAGCTCGCCCTACGAGGCGACAGTCAAGGCCATGGACGGCATATCCGGAGCCCTCGTCGCCACCACCCTCGTGTTCATTGCCGTGTTCATACCCGTGAGCTTCATGGGAGGCACCTCGGGAGTATTCTACTACCAGTTCGGAATCACCATGGCGGTGGCCGTGGCGATTTCCCTGATCAACGCGCTCACGCTCAGTCCCGCGATGTGCGCCTTCATGATGTCCCCGCACGGCAGTTATGTCAAGGGCACCAGGATGAGCTTCTCGACCAGGTTCCACCATGCGTTCGACACCGGTTTCAACGCCGTGCTGCTCAAATACAGGCGGGCCGTGTTCTTCCTTGCCGGCCACAGATGGCTGACCGGAGGCCTGCTCCTGCTCGCCGTCGGCGGACTCGTGTATCTGATGGCCACCACGAAGACCGGCTTCGTGCCCAACGAGGACATGGGAACGGTATACATCGACATACGCACCCCTCCCGGAACGAACATGGTCAGGACTTCCATGGTCATGGACGAAGTGGAGCGCAGAATCGCTGGAATACCCCAGATAGAGGCATATTCATCGACCACCGGAAGCGGAACCATCAGCGGACAGGGCTCCTCCAACGGAATGTTCACCATCAGGCTCAAGGACTGGAGCGAGAGAAAGGGCAAGGGTGACGACATAGATTCGGTGATAGCCGAGATCAGGAAGCGCACCTCCGGCATATCCGCAGCCGAAATCACCATCTTCACGAGGCCCATGATCCCCGGCTACGGAGCCACCAGCGGCTTCGAAGTCCATGTCCAGGACCGCAAGGGCGGAGACATCGAGGACCTCAAGAACGTGACCTACGATTTCGTCGACGCCCTGAACCGCAGGCCGGAGATTTCCGGAGCCAACACCTCCTTCGACACCAAGTACCCCCAATACCTGGTCGCCGTCAACGCGGCAAGGTGCATACGCAACGGAGTGTCGCCCAGCGACGTCCTGGACGTGGTGGCCACCTACGTGGGAGGCAGCTACGCCTCGAACATGAACCTGTTCTCCAAGCTGTACCGCGTCATGGTCCAGGCGTCTCCCGAATTCCGTCTCGACACGGATTCCTTCGCGAACATGTTCGTGCGCAATTCCGAAGGACAGATGTCCCCCGTCAACCAGTATCTGACCCTCACGCGAATCTACGGAGCGCAGTCGCTTTCGCGTTTCAACATGTTCACATCCATATCCGTGAACGGCTCCGCATCCGCAGGGCACAGCTCGGGCGAGGCGATAAAGGCGATACGCGAGGTGGCGGCGGAATACCTCCCCTCCGGCTACAGCTACGAATTCGGCGGAATGACGAGGGAGGAGGCGTCATCCTCATCCTCCTCGGTAATGGTCTTCGCGATATGCGCGATATTCATCTATCTGATTCTCTGCGCACTGTATGAAAGCCTGCTAATTCCCGTCGTAATCCTGCTTTCAGTGCCGTTCGGACTCGCCGGCAGCTTCCTGTTCGCGCGCATGTTCGGACTTGAGAACAACATCTATCTCCAGGTGGGCCTGCTGATGCTCATCGGCCTGCTGGCCAAGACGGCCATCCTGCTCACGCAGTACGCGACCGAGAAGCGGAAGGAGGGAATGTCCATAGCGGCCTCCGCAATCTCGGCGGCCCGCGTGAGGTTCCGTCCCATCGTGATGACCTCCCTGACCATGATTTTCGGAATGCTTCCGCTGATGTTCGCCCGGGGCGTAGGAGCCAACGGCAACAGCTCCATCGGCGTGGGCACGGTGGGCGGACTGCTGGTCGGCACCATTGCGCTGCTGTTCATAGTCCCCGTCCTGATCATGGTATTCATGAAGATAGAAGAAAGAATCATGCCCAAGCGAAAAACAGGAACCAAATGAAAAAATTACTCATATTTGCCATAATATTCCCGCTGCTGACATCCGCCTGCGGCATCTACAGCGAATACAAGAGGCCCGAGCTGGCCGTCGTCGACAGCCTCTACAGCCATATCCCGCCCCAGGCCATAAGCACCGACAGCAGCTCGATCGCCTTCCTCACATGGGAGGAGCTCTTCACCGACAGCCTGCTGAGGAACTACATACGCATAGGTCTGGAGCACAACACCGACCTGAACATCGCCAGGCTGAAGGTCAAGGAGGCCGAAGCCACGCTCGAAGCGTCCAGGCTCGCCTTCCTTCCGTCCGCCACCCTCAACGCGGACCTGAGCTTCTCGAACAGCGGGTCGTCATTCTCCGCAGCTCCGGAAGTGCAGTGGGAAATCGACGCCTTCGCGAAGATGCGCAACACCATGAAAGGGTCCAAGGCCGCGCTGGAAGGTGCCAGGGCATACGCCCAGGCCGTACGCACGCAGCTGATCGCCACGATAGCCGACAGCTACTACACTCTCCTGATGCTCGACCAGCAGCTGGAAATCAGCCAGCGCACCATGAACACCTGGGAAGAGAACATACGCTCCCTCTCGGCGCTCAAGCGCGCGGGAAAGACCAACGAGGCTGCCGTGCTGCAGGCGAGCGCCAACAAGCTCCAGGTCGAGGCCTCTATACTCAGCCTGCGCCAGCAGATACACGAGCAGAGGACCTCGCTCGCCGCCCTGCTCGGCTCCGACCCCGGAGAAATGCGCAGGAACAGACTGGACGACCAGCGTTTTCCTGAAAACCTATCGGTAGGGGTTCCGCTACAGCTTCTGCAGCGCAGGCCCGACGTGCGCCAGGCCGAATTCGCATTGGCCGAAAGCTTCTACGCCGAGAACCTCGCCCGCTCCTATTTCTATCCCAGCATCACCCTCGGAGGCTCGGCAGGATGGTCGAGCAGCCTGGGAGCCGCGATAAGCGACCCTGCCGGATGGATAGCCCGGGCTCTGGCCTCCCTGACGGCCCCGCTTTTCGACAGGGGCACCAGCATCGCGAGGCTGAAGACGGCCAAGGCCCGCCAGGAACAGGCCCTGCTGACCTTCAGGCAGACCCTCATAGACGCCGGCATAGAAGTGAACAACGCGCTCGTCGCATGGCAGACCGCAAGGGAGAGGCTGAACGTGGACCAGAGGCTGGTCATGAACCTCCAGGCCGCAGTATGGAACACAAACCTGCTGATGAAGCACGGACTCACGAACTATCTGGAGGTGCTGACGGCGCAGCAGACCCTGCTCCAGGCCGAACTGTCGCAGGCTTCCGACAAGTACGCGGAAATCCAGAGCGTAATCCATCTGTACCATGCACTCGGAGGAGGTGCGGAATTAACCGATAATTAACATCCCCATACGGCAATAAGTTCTTATATTTGCGGCGCAAAAAACCAATCAAAGGACTTTATGCTGAAATCAATCGCCGGGAAGGCTCTCTGCATGGCAGGGGCGTTCTCACTGTTGGCGGGCCTCGGCGCCTGCCAGAAGACTCCCATAGAACCGGAGCCTGAACTCAAGACCAACGTCGCGGAAATCCGCAGCCTCGTGCTGGCCGGAAAGCCGGGCGCCAACACCGACACCGACCTGTCGTCAAGCCTTAGGGCCAAGACGCTGACGGGAATCGTGGTATCCGACAAGGAAGGCGGCAACTGCCAGCCCTTCATCGTCAGCATCGTGGACGACAGCGATAAGGCAGGAGCCGGCCTCGCCCTTGTGATAAGCGAGGAAAACAACAGCTTCGCCCCGGGAGACATCATCTCGGTATCACTCTCCGACGCGACCGCCCAGTTCTACAACGGCCTGCTCCAGGTTTCGACCGGAAACGCGCCCGAATTCGAGGAGAAGGCAGGCGTTCCCGAACCTATAGTCATCAGCGCATCGGAGCTTGCCGACTATGAGTCCCAGTATGTTAAAATCGAGAACACCCAGCCCGTAGAGGGTGAGAGCGGAACCTGGAACAGCGACTCCAACAAGGGCAACGTGACCATGGAGACCGAGGACGGCGGCACCTGGACCCTGCGCACCATGCAGGGCGCCTCATACGCGGCCGAGACCATACCCGAGGACAAGAGCGGCAGCGTGGCCGGTATCGCCGGGGTCTACAACTCGACCCTCCAGATTTCACCCCGCAATCTGGATGACATCCAGCTTACCGCCGACAGATTCACCGTAAGCAGCACCGAGGCCACCATAGCCGAAGTTCTCGAAGGCGGCGAAGGCAAGAGCTACACCGTGAGCGGAGCCGTCGTGACCGGCCGCAACGAGCGCGGAGTGCTGATCGAGCAGGACGGCAGCAGCATCTACGTCTTCCTCGGCAGCGAGCATGAATTCACCGCCGGAGACGTCGTCAGCGTAAGCGGAAGGACCGAGAGCCGCAACGGCCTGCTCCAGTTCGGAGAAGGCAGCACGCTCGAGAAGACCGGCACCGAAGATTACGTATATCCCGAGCCCGAGACCTTCACCGCCACTGAAATCGACGCCTACATGGGCGCCCCCGAGGTGAAGTACGTCACCTACACCGGCTACGTGTACAAGTCCGGCAACTACACCAACGTGGACATTGACGGAACCTCGTATATCGGAAGCCTCGACTACATGACCGAGGACTTCAGGGACAAGTACAACGGCCACGTTCTGGAAATCACCGGCTGGCTCTTCGGCGCATACAGCAGCTACATGTACACCATGCCCGTGGAGGTCGTTGACCTGGGCGAATATGAGGAGGAGGTTCCCGAAGGAGCCATCTACTACAACACCTTCGACAAGGAGGTTTCTTCCGAGACCTTCGGCGACGGAGGCTCATGGCCCTATCTCGACCAGTTCGACGGCTGGAGGAACGAGAAGGGAAGCGGAGCCGCAGGCGTGACCTACGACTTCGAGCACATGTCGGTGCGCAGCAACCAGTCTTCGGAGGGCTACCTCTCCACATACGAAGGCTCCGGCAAGAACAACATCTTCTTCAGCACTGCGCCCAACCACTTCACCATAGGCAACATAGCCGTGAGCGGACGTGACTTCAAGCTCACTTTCGGAGCCCAGCGCTACTCCCAGGGCGGCAACAACACCTTCCTGAAGTCCAACTTCGAGGTCAGGGTGTCCACCGACGGAACCGTCTGGTCACAGGCCCTCGACTATGATTTCGCGGTTGAAGACGACCCCGGACAGTGGAGGCTCGCGGAGCTGGACTTCACCCTGCCCGAGGATGCAAGCACCCTCTACATCAGGTTCGAAGCTCTCACCGGCAGCGTCAACCGTATCGATGACGTGCTGCTCACCGCCGGCGAAGGCGGACAGGAGGCGATTCCCGGAGGCGAGACGGAGCTTGAGCTCTCCACCATCGCCGAAGTGCTCGCCGGCCCCGTCGACACCAAATACCGTATCGAGGGACAGGTGATCGCCACCCACACCAGGGGCTTCCTCGTAAAGGACGACAGCGGAATCATTCTCGTGTTCAAGAGGAACGTCGAAGAGGCCCAGGTCGGCAACTACGTGAGCGTCACCGGCCCGACCACCGAATACGGCAAACTGGCCCAGTTCGACAGCACCAGCGAGGTGACCCTGATCAGCACCGGCAGCTGGACCAACCCCACACCCGAGGAATGGGGCGCATCGGATTTCGACAGCTACGTCGCAATGCAGACTCCCACCATAGAATATGTGACCTACACCGGACTCCTGACCTCCTACAGGGACAACAACTGGCAGTGGCACTACAATGTGGGCATCGAAGGCACGGACGTGCAGGGAACGGTATCCTACCCCGACGCCAGCATCAACATCGAATCTCTCGTTGACCGCGAGGTGATTGTCTGCGGCTGGGTCATCGGAGTGACCGGCGAAGACGAATACATCTCCACGATGGTGACCTCGGTGGAGCCGACCGAGGAGGACGTGATGCCCGATGAGGATAAGGCTCTCACCGTATCCAAGCTGTACTCCATCCTTAAGGGTCTCGATGACGGCGACGAGCTCGGAGAATACGTAGCCGTGAAGGGCTATGTGGCGGCCAACAACGAGGGAGGCAACCTCTACAGGATGATTTCCATCACGGACAACAGCGGATTGCCGGAGTCGGGGCTCATACTCTACGGACAGGATTTCGTGGGAGATGACCTTCTGCCCGTCGGCACCGAGGTCATTGTCAGCCTCAGCCGGGCCGAGTTCGACAACTACAACGGACTCTACGAAATCAAGAACGGAGTCGTGTTCAAGACCGGAGATGTGGCGGATGAGATGATCGTACCCGTGATCAGCGCAGCGGAAGCCGGACAATATCTCTGCCAGTACGTGACCGTCAAGGACCTCACCCCCGCAGAAAGCGCGACGACCTGGGTCGTAGGCGGCGAGACCACCAACACCGTATTCACCGACGCAGCGGGCAACAAAGTCACCGCACGTGTGACATCATACGCCGAGTTCGCGGACCAGACCATCGAGCACGTCACCGCCGACCTCAGCGGAGTGATGCAGGTCTACAACGGCACCTACCAGCTCTTCCCCACCAGCAACGAGGACGTGGCCGGATTCACCGCCGAATAAGGCCCGCACATATACGGAAAGAGTCCCGGAGATTGCCCCGGGACTCTTTTCTTTTACAGTTGTCCGCCGGCTTACAGCAGCCTCTTCGCGGTTACCATCATATAGTCTTCAAGCTCGGGATACGAGAGCGTGAACGAAGGGCGGCCGTATGCGTAGGCAGCAAGCTCGTACTCGTTGTAGACGAACATCACTCCGTCTCCGGTGAATACGGGTGCGCACTCGGGCAGAGGCACGCTGTAGAAATCGTTCTCGTCAAGGAAATATGACTTGAGCTTGTTGTCGGAATCTATGTTCCAGTATGCCTTCAGGCCGTTCTTGACCAGGTTGGCGAAATTGTCGTCATATTTTCCGGTGAACACGTCCCAGCCGATGCGGCGGCCGTCAGCCTTGCGGAAGGTCATTCCGGAATACATCTGTGAGCCGTGGGCGCCTCCGAGATAGAGGTCATGGGTGATGAAATAGGTCACGTAGTTCTCGTTCTCGGCATACTTGACGATGGTGGTGTTGTCCATGCAGTCGGAGCCGTCAAGTCCGTCGGAGAACATCTCGGTGTAGGTGGCTGAGAGAGCCGACACATAGTGGTTCAGCATGCCGTCGAAGTCGGTGCATGAGCCTTCCCAGCTTCCGCCGAGGGACTCGCTGACGAACTCGCCTATAGCCTTGGAAAGCATGGTGTTGGTGTCGGCGGGGGCGTCGAGCACGATTGAGATGGAGCCGGGGCCTTCGGCGGCTACGCTGTCGCGCTGTACAGGCAGCACTGCGGGCACTGCGTCAGTCTCAACCTTGGCGCTTCTGTCACAGCTGGCAACGGCGGCCAGCATGAGAGCTGCAATCATTGCAGCAGTAACGATTCTTGCAATCTTCATAATATTCAGTGTTTTGACAATAGTCTCGAATGGCCTTGCGATGAATTTTGTAAAATTAGCAATTTTATCTGAATCACCGCATTTGCATCGGCACTCCCGCCTCGCGGGTTTTTCCCGGCGCCCGTACCGCGACAGTGCAGCATCGTCCTGCGATTTTCGCTTCTGCTCCGGAGCCGGCAGGCGGCCTCCGTTCGAGGAGGCTTTTCCCAAAAGCTTTCCGCCTCCGAGGAAGGAGGGACTAACCGGCGCAGCATCGTCCTGCGATTTTCCGCTTCTGTTCCGGAGCCGGCAGGCGGCCTCCGCTCGAGGAGGCTTTTCCCAAGAGCTTTCCGCCTCCGAGGGCGGAGGGCCGCCTGCCGGCGGAACAAAGGCCGCTGAAAAAATGTCAGCAAAACCGCCGAGGTTCGCTTTTTGCACTCGGGCATACCGGTCAGGAACGGTACGGCTGTCCGAAAGGGCAGACCGGCCCCGGCCGGCAGAACATAAACGACATTAAAACAACAACGATCATGATCAGCGGCCTAGTCGACATTTGGGGTGATGGATTTGCGCCAAAATTATCCTAGTCGACAA
>UQQM01000010.1 GCA_900543205.1 uncultured Bacteroides sp.
ACTCCAGCAGCAGGTCCTTGTTCATCTCCGTGCCGAACAGCCTCTTGAATCCCCAATCCGACAAGGGATTCACATACTTTGCATTGAAATTTTCCATAGTTCCGTTGTATAAAATAAACTGCAAGCCGAATGCAGATCCGGGCATTGTCCGGAATATGCTGAGGCGCAGCGTTTATTGTAGATCAAGAATCAAAAATATTCAAATGCGTCTCCGGCAAAGATGCCTAACCCTATCCGGAAAGTCAAGGGCTGATAAAAAATCTGACGCGGATTTTGAAGTTTCCGATGCAAGATTTTCATGTTTTTTATCTCCCTCCTCGGGACACCGTTTTTCCTGCACTTTTTAACGCCCGTTAAACTGTGCAGTAAGGTTCTTGACTATTATCCAATGAAAATTAATTTGCAGAGGATTAGAAAAGCGCTAAAAAATCCCAGAAAAATCGGCGCTTATTTATTGTACACATTCTCTTTTCTCTTTCCGGACAAGCTATATCTTGCTCTCCAATACCGCGCGCATTTCGGAAGAAAAATCAACTGGGGCTCTCCGCAAACCTACAACGAGAAAATCCAGTGGCTGAAACTGTATGACAGGAACCCGGAATATGTCAAGATGGTTGATAAATATGCGGTCAAGCAATATGTTTCAGAACTCATTGGAACTGAACATGTCATACCTTTACTGGGGGCATGGAATTCCCCGGATGAAATAAATTTTGGCAGCCTTCCGGAGCAGTTCGTTCTTAAATGTACCCACGACAGCGGAAAAGTCATAATCTGCAAGGACAAGAAGAAGTTAGACATAAATCTTACAAAGAAAGAATTAAAGAAGGCCCTTAAACGTAACTATTATAGGTTATCCCGGGAATGGCCATATAAAAATGTCCCCAGAAAAATTATTGCCGAAGAATATATGGTCGATGAATCGGGATATGAGTTGAAAGACTATAAATTTTTCTGCTTTGACGGAGTCCCGGAGTTTTGCTTTATCGCATGTGACAGGGAAGTCCCCAACGAGGAGACCAAATTCAATTTTTATGACATGGACTTCAACCTGCTTCCTTTCACAAACGGGCACCCCAATTCGACAAAGCCATTGAAAAAGCCACTCGGTTTCGAGCAAATGAAGAGCTTAGCTGCAAAGATGTCTAACGGGATTCCGCATGTGAGAATTGATTTTTACGACATCAACGGAAAAATTTATTTTGGAGAATACACTTTCTACCACTGGAGCGGATTTGTTCCTTTTGACCCGGAAACGTGGGATTATAAACTCGGAGAATTGATTCATCTGCCGTGATACCATGTTGAACGGCACATACAACAGATAAAAAGCTAGTATCAGCAAGTAAGCTATTCTGACGATAACCAGAACGACAGCTATTCGTGGTTAAGATTCCGAATTTAATCCATAAAATACTTCATGCGGACATCATAAAGGTCTTCTCCCTGACCTCAGTGGCGACGTTGGTCAAGATGGCGACGGGGCTGGTGAGCGTGAAGGTTGTGGCTAGTATTATCGGCCCTGCCGGCGTGGCGCTGGTCGGCCAGCTGAACAACTTCGCCACGATTGTGATGCAGCTCGCCTGCGGAGGAATCAACTCCGGGGTCACCAAGTACGTGTCAGAGAACAAGGGGGACGAGGGGCGGCTGCGCACCCTGCTGTCGACGGCGCTGAGAATTACAATTGTTTGCTCGGTCGCGGTGGGGCTGGTGATGATACTCTTCCACCGGCAGCTCAGCAGCCTGATAATGCTGGACGAGTCGTACGGCTATGTGTTCATAGTGTTTGGCTTCACCATATTGCTGTACGCGCTGAACAACATGCTGATCTCCATCGTCAACGGCTTCAAGGAATTCAGGAAGTATGTGAGCATCAACATCGCCAACAGCATCGTTGGCCTGTGCTTCACCCTGGCGTTCGCGATATCGTTCGGGCTCAAGGGAGCGCTGCTGAGCGCCATCTCTTACCAGAGCGTTATGCTCTTCGTGACGCTCTTCATGGTGAGGAAACTCCCGTGGATGAGCCGGGAGTATTTCCGGGAGAGGTTCAGCACCCCTACGGCGAAGAAATATCTCCAGTATACGCTGATGGCCCTCGTCTCTGCCGCCTGCGTGCCGGTGGTCCAGCTGCTGCTGCGGGGGAACGTCATCAGCCAGCTGTCGCTCGAGCAGGCCGGCTGGTGGGAGGGGATGAACAGGATATCGAACATGTACCTGATGGTGATAACCACGTCATTCTCGGTGTACTACCTGCCGAGGCTCTCGGAGATACAGGACAGGTACGGGCTGAAGCGGGAGATATTCAAGGCGTACGCGGTGATAGTGCCGATGCTGCTGGTGGGGTTCACGGCGATATGGTTCCTGCGGTTCTTCGTGATCCGCCTGCTGTTCACGCCGGAGTTCATGCCGATGGAGAGGCTCTTCGGCTGGCAGATGCTTGGGGACTTCTTCAAGATATGCAGCTGGCTGCTCGCCTATCTGATGCTGGCGAAGGCGAAGACAATACTGTTTATATCCACGGAAATAAGTTTCTCTTTGCTGCATTTGATTCTGGGCTTCCTGCTTGTCAAGGTCAACGGAGTTGTCGGACTGAACCAGGCGTACCTGATCAACTATATAGTCTATACAGTGGTCATGGCGATAGCATTTAGAAAAGTGCTGTTCGCAAAGAAAACTGAAAACCGGATATGAAAATCGAAGAGGCAAGAATCATCGACCTACCGAAGTTCCTCGACGCAAGAGGAAACCTCTCGTTCGTGGAGGAGGTCAGGCACATCCCGTTCAAAATCGAGCGGACGTACTGGATATACGACGTGCCGGGCGGCGAGAAGCGTGGAGGCCACGCCTACAGGGAGAACCGGGAGTTCATCATCGCGCTGTCCGGCAGCTTCGACGTGATTTTGGACGACGGGCGCGAGCGGAAGACCTTTTCACTCAACCGCTCCTACTACGGCCTGTACGTGCCGGAGGGCCTGTGGAGGGAGATGGACAACTTCTCGACCAACAGCCTCGCGCTGGTGCTGGCCTCGACTCCGTACTCTCCGGAGGACTACATATACGACTATTCTGAATTCCTGAAAACCAGCAGATGATAAAATCGCTCCAGTCCTGGCGCTTCATCTTCGCGCTGATGATATTCCTGCACCATTTCCCGGTCGACGGTGTCGGCCTGTTCAGGGCCGGAGGGACTTGCGGAGTCTCTTTCTTCCTGATATTGAGCGGGTTCGTCATGTCGGCGGGGTATGCGGAGAAAGGCGGGAGGAAAGAGTTCAGCTACGGGAACTATTTTAAGAAGAGACTGACGAGAATCTATCCGCTTCACTTTTTATGCCTTCTCGTCGCGGCGGCGATACTGGTGGCCGCAGGAACTTTCGGAATCAAAGACGGCGCAATCTTCTGCATCAACGCCGCCCTTATGCAGAGCTGGATTCCGTTGAGCGGCGTGTACTTCTCGTTCAACGCCGTCTCGTGGTGCCTTTCGGCCCTCCTGTTCTTCTACATGGTGTTCCCTCCGATTTCACGATTCTTTAATAGGGCCGGGAATAAGAAAACGGCGGCCATGACAGGCGCTGCTCTCATACTTTATTTCATCGTGCTCGCAGCCGTCCCGGAAAAGCTGTCGCACCCTCTCCTGTACATCTCCCCCGTATTCAGGCTGCTGGATTTCGCAATCGGAATGCTGCTGTACAATCTGTACAAGAGCCTGCTCGACAGCGGAAGCAGAATCATAAACAGCCTGCGGCAGTTGCCTGTGAGCGTCAAAAGCATTGCGGAGTTGATACCGGTGGCGGTATTGGCGCTGTGCATACTGCTCTTCTCGGCAGTTCCCGAAAAATTGACATACGCCTCGTACTGGTGGGTGCCTTCATGCCTCATAATATTGACATACGCCGTAAATAGCCAGATAGGGGGGGGTATCATTACGAGGATTCTGCAGAACAGGGCGCTGGTCTACCTCGGAAATATAAGCTTCAGCTTCTATATGGTCCATCAGCTCGGAATCAGAATCCTTGGAGCAGTGACTGAAAGAGTGGATATGGAAATGCCGTGGCCGATGCTGATGGCTCTTTCTCTTGCCGTCATCCTTGTCGGAAGCATCGCGGTCAACAGGTTATACGAGAAGCCGGTCGCCGCATATTTGAACAGAAAACTTATCAGACAATGAACAAGCCTACCGTCTACGACTGTTCGGTCATCGAACTGCCGAAAATAACGAACCGGGCTGGCAACATCACTCCGATTCACGGAAATGTCAACGTCCCGTTCAGCATCAGGCGCGTGTTCTATACCTACGACATCCCGGGAGGAGAAGCGAGGGGCGCGCATGCGCACAAGGAGTGCCACCAGTTCCTGATTGCCGCCAGCGGGAGCTACGAGGTCGTGCTTGACGACGGCGTCAACAAGAGGACCGTGCTGCTGAACCGCCCCTTCTACGGGCTCCACATCCCTCCCGGAATCTGGGCCTCGGAGCAGGGCTTCTCTTCCGGAGCGATATGTCTGGTGCTCGCCTCGGAGAAGTACGACGCTTCAGATTATATAAGGGATTATGAAGAGTTCTTAATATATAAACGTAGTAATAATGAATAAACTTCCTGAGAATTTTACCATTGAAAGATACGGATTGAATGTGCGTCTGGTTGAAGAAAAGGACGCTGGTTTTATATTGTCCTTACGTACCAATCCAAAACTCTCCCGCTATATCCATAATACAGATGATAGTCTAGATAAGCAGAGGCAATGGATCCGGGAGTACAAGAAACGCGAGCTCGAAGGTAAAGACTATTACTTCATCTACTATTATGGAGGCAAGCCAATCGGTGTGAATAGAATATATGACATACATGATAGCTGGGCGACCGGAGGGAGTTGGGTATGTATCCCCGGCTGCGACCCTCAGCAATCAATAGCCACATCAATGATCCTTCGAGAAATCATGTTCGAAGTTTTAAATCTTGAGGAGGATAGATTTGACGTGAGAAAAGGGAATAGAATGGTAGTAAGAGCACATAAAATGTTCGGAGCTCATATTACTGGGGAAAGTGACATGGATTATTACTTTTCTCTGAACAAAAACAGCTATTTCAACAACAGGCAGCGCTTTATAGAAATGTTGTGCTTGGACTAGATTTCAACTATTAGATAATAAATTACATAACTGAAATAAATATCATGGACATTAACGATTTCATTGAAAAATTCGCCGAGGCGATAGAGACAGAGGCTTCCAATCTGACCATGGAAACGAAATTCAGATCTCTTGACGATTGGAATTCTCTGGCGGTATTGTCGGTTATAGTGATGCTGGACGAGGAGTACGGCATACAGATCGAGAACAAGGACTTCAAGAATCTGGAGACCATCGCCGACATCGTCGACTACGTCGAGAAGCACCAGGAGAAATAGCTTATGGCACTGATGCAGTTTGACGGTATGGGGGTTGCCGCTCTTGCCGGAGCGGTGCCCCGCACCGTGATAAACAACTACGAGTACACCGATTTCTTCCCCAAGGACGAGGTCAGGGAGGTGGTCGACAAGATAGGGGTGTACGAGCGAAGGTTCGCGGACGAGAACACCTGCGCCTCCGACCTGTGCTTCGCCGCTGCGGAGAAGCTGTTCGCGGACAACGGAATTGACCGGAACGAGATCGACCTCCTCGTGTTCCTGTCCCAGACTCCGGATTACAGGATGCCGGCCACATCCATACAGCTGCAGCATCGGCTGGGGCTTCCGTCCTCCACGATAGCGTTCGACATCAGTTTGGGCTGCTCGGGATTCATCTATGCCCTCAGCATAGTCTATTCGTTCATGAACTGCCATGGACTGCGAAAGGCTCTGCTGCTCGATGGCGAGACGCGTTCGAAAGTGTATTCCCCGAAGGACAGGCGCTCTGCGTTCCTCTTCGGAGACGGAGGCGTGGCCGCGCTGATAGAGCGGGATGAGAAGTTCGGCAGGAGCTACTTCTCAATGAATTCGGACGGCAGCCGTGGAGACCTCATCATGATAAAGGGAGGCGGCTACAGGCATCCGAGCTCTGCGGCGACGCTGGAAGAGAAAGTCGTCGACGAATACGGCAACATCCGTAACGATGAGCAGGGATACATGCACGGCGGAGACGTGTTCAACTTCGTCATCCGCGAAGTGCCGAAGGATGTGAAGCGCATCTTTGAGTATTCCGGGCTGAACGTGGAGGATTGCGACTACTACGTGTTCCATCAGGCGAACAACTTCATCAACTCGTATCTCGCGAAGAAACTCAGGCTTGACGGTTCTAAGATTCCTTCGACCATCTCGAAATACGGGAACACCTCATCGGTGAGCGTCCCCCTTACCATCGTCAGCGAACTCAAGGGGCGGTTCGACACGCCGAAGCGGCTCCTGCTCTGCGCCTTCGGCGTCGGACTGAGCTGGGCCACAGGAATCATCACGCTTGACGGGTGTAGAATCAGCGACATTGTGGAGGTGTAGAATATGTACAATCCGTTTTCGCTGGAAGGCAAGACCATAGTGGTTACAGGGGCGTCCTCCGGGATTGGAAGGCAGTGCGCGATAGACTGCAGCCGCATGGGTGCGAAGGTCGCCCTGGTCGCCCGCAACAGGGAGAGGCTTGAGGAGACGTTGTCGGAAATGGGCTCCGGTCACGAGCACAGGATATATCAGTGCGACCTGTCCGTCACAGAAGGGATTAAAAGCCTGGTGGCGGATGTCGTCGGCGATTGCGGGAAGATTGACGGATTCGTGCATGCCGCCGGGGTTGAGAAAACAGCTCCGGCAAAGAGTCTTTCGCCGGCGGCCTACAGGAACATCTACGAAGTGAACACTCTGAGCGCTTTTGAATTTGTCAGACAGTTCAGCAGCAGGAAGAATTTCTCTGACGGCGGACATATCGTTCTGATTTCGTCCATAACATCCATCGTGGGGAGAATTGGGGTAAGCGCTTACGCCGCATCAAAGGGCGCACTGGTAAGCGCAGTACGCAGCATGGCATTAGAGCTGGCCCCTAAGCGGATCTGCATCAACTGTGTGTCTCCGGGTACGGTGTTGACTCCCATGATGCATGATTTTTTAAGCTCCCTTTCAGAAGAGCAATACGAAAAACGTACAGAAGGTTTCCCTCTCGGACTCGGAGATGTCTCTGACGTGTCTAACACCTGCATTTTCCTCCTTTCCGACGCCTCCCGGTGGGTTACGGGGCAGAACATCATAGTGGACGGAGGATATTCGGCTCAATAGAATAATAAACTTCATTTGATATGATAAAGTTCCTTGATTTACAGAAGGTGACGGCCCTCCACGGGGCCGAGATCAACGAGGCCGTGAGCCGCGTGGTGAACGGAGGATGGTACCTCCAGGGCGAGGAGAACAAAAAATTCGAGGCGGACTACGCCGCATACATCGGAACGAAGTACGCGGTAGGCTGCGGCAACGGGCTGGACGCCCTGATATGGATATTCCGGGCGTACATCGAGATGGGCGTCATGAAGCCCGGGGACGAGGTCATCGTCCCCGCGAACACCTACATCGCCTCGATACTCGCGATAACGGAGAACGGACTCAAGCCGGTGCTGGTGGAGCCGAGCATTGAGACATACCAGATAGACGACAGCCTGGTAGAGGCGGCGATAACCGACAAGACCAGGGCGATACTGATAGTGCACCTCTACGGCCAGTGCGCCTACACCGACAGGATAGGCGAACTCTGCAGGAAGTACAACCTGAAGCTGGTGGAGGACAACGCGCAGGCGCACGGATGCAGGTTCGGCGGCAGGCGGACCGGGTCGCTCGGGGACGCCGCCGGGCACAGCTTCTACCCCGGGAAGAACCTCGGGGCGCTCGGGGATGCGGGAGCAGTCACGACCGACGACAAAGAGCTTGCCGACACGATAAGGTCGCTGGCGAACTACGGCTCGACCCGCAAGTACGTTTTCAAATACAAGGGGCGCAACAGCAGGCTGGACGAGATACAGGCGGCGGTGCTGGACGTGAAACTGAAGCATCTGGACGAGGACAACCTGCGGCGCAGGAAGGTCGCGCAGTACTACATCGAGAACATCAAGAACCCGGACATCGTCCTGCCGAAGGTGGCGGACTGGGACGCGCACGTGTTCCACATCTTCAGCATCAGGACAGGACACCGTGACGAACTGCAGAAATACCTTGCAGAGAACGGAATCCAGACGGTCATCCACTATCCGATCCCGCCCCACCGGCAGGAGTGCTACAGGGAGTGGAACAACCTTTCCTTCCCCATCACGGAGAAGATCCACGATGAGGAGCTCAGCCTGCCGATGAGTCCGGCGATGACGGAGGAAGAGATAAATTATATCATTAACACACTTAATCAATAGCGTTAACTTGTATGGCTGAACCGCTTGTTTCCGTCTGCGTAATAACATATAATGCTTCTAAGAGCATTACGGAGACCCTTACGAGTATTAAGAATCAAACGTATAGAAATATAGAATTAATCATAAGCGATGATTGTTCTCCGGATGATACGGTAATACAATGTCAAAAATGGATAGAAGCACATAAATCCAGATTCGTGCGCACAGAAATTATAACAGTTACACAGAACACAGGAATTGCAGCTAACGCTAATAGAGCTTGTTCTCATGCACACGGAGAGTGGATCAAATTCATAGGAGACGATATATTATGTGAATGTGCAGTGGATCAATACCTATCCTTTATATCAGAAAATCCTCAAGCTCAAATTGTTTTTGCCAAGGCAAAATTATTCTATCCAAACAATCCCCACAAAGCTAAAGATGAAATATGGCCGAATAATAAGCAATTAACTTTTTATACCCTATCGGCTCGTGAACAATTCGAATCTTTATTGAGCGAAAATTGCGTTGTCGCCCCAACATCCTTCTTTCACAAGGACATATTAAGTAAATACACATTCGATGAAAGATTTAAATTTATTGAAGATTATCCCATGTGGCTAAAACTCACCCACAACAATATTAAATTATTTCTACTTAACGAAGTGACTGTATATTATAGAATAACCACTTCCTCTTTATCCATAAATAGTAAAGCATTTGAACCTGAACAGTTTTTAGATTCTAAAATGCTACATTTTTTTATGGAAAAGAAGAATTATATCCAGCAATACGCACCTGCAATTTTAAAGAAAGAATGGAAAAAGCTTTTAATACTAGAAATTGCAGTACTAGTATTCAACAATAGACGCAACATATTCAGCCGTATAGGGTTGAAAATTATTAAGATTATCTTAAACTTGTGAAAGATATATACCGTACTCTAACATTCGTGTAGCGATGCTCTTCATATCCAAGCCAAGGGCACCCTATTGATTAAAAAAGACGGTTTATATTATACCCTAAGGAAAAATTACTACTTAAGCTAAACTTCTATCAATTCTGTCACAGTCCTTACAGATCATAATAACCAAATGATACTTGTACTAGTAAAAAGACTCATGCCACATTATACATATTGTAAGACAATTTATAATAGATAATCTTCAGAAAGATAAATAAAGTTTAATTAATGAAATGATTCTAATCTTTGGAGTTCTTGCTCTTATCTTATATTTATGTGCACCGAATGAATATGATCAACATTACTGCATATTATTAGCGATATTATATGCAGTGGAAAGCATCTACATTCTAAAACAAGAGATTAAAAATAAAAATTACATTACATTTAATTCTATTTTTCTACTATCCTTTTTCTTTGTTTCCTATGCTTTCGCCGCATTCATAGCAGGGACTGCAGGAGAAGAGATTCTTGCTTATCTAATAAAAAGAGTCGATTTACGCTATCTTACAAAAGCTGTCGCACTCTCTCATTTGGCTATTAATTGTTATTTTTTAGGATTTACCTATTCTCGGAAGGTAGAACAAATAGAAACGCTTGAACCTGGACGATTTCAGATACGGGTAAAAAAAATTCTATCATTATAAAAGAACATTTAGCTAAAACCATATATATACTCATTTACGTAGCCACATTTTTTAACTATCTCTCACATTTGAGAATAAATAATTCTGTAGCTGTAACCGAAAATGCCTTCCTCTACGATTTATACAGATGTATTCTTATAGTTACCCTTACATCTTCAACTCTTAAAAATGTTAAAGTACGAGCTAGTTTCATTGAATATTGTAGAAAAAATATTTTGTACATTTCAACTTCATTCATTTATATATTATTGTGCCTAGTAATAGGAGATCGGGGACCAGTAATATTCTGCGTTTTAATCATAACTATAACTTATTTAGTAGCAGTAAAGCGCATAAACGGAAGCATTATCCTCTTATCTGGTGCAGCTGCAGCTATGTTAATGTTCGCTATAAGAATAACGAGAGGGTCATCTGAATCTATTCAATCTGGACTTGAAACATTTACACAATCTGCCTCTGCTACGATAGCTGAAAGAGATTCGGCATGGGATACAATGGCGGATTTAACAGGGATTTTTGCGGAAATGACAGTAGGATATGAAAGAGTCCAAGAAAAAGGAACAGTATATCCTTTGAAAATAATTATAGTCCCGTTTTATCCGTTCCCTATTATTCCTTCTATTTTTAGCAACCTTATTTATAATAAACCACCAACTGAGATATCTTCTGCAGCCATTATAAGCGAATACGCAACAATCCCGTGGTCAAACGGAACTCAGTGTGTAGTCGACATATATATTTCATGGGGATTATTTGGAGTAATTATTCTATTCTTTCTCTTCGGACGTTTCATTAAATGGATTTACAATAAATCAAATAAAAATATTTACTGCATGTTAGTCTATATAATGTTAACAAGTATGAGCTTATATATGCCAAGAGACAGCATACTCGCCTTTATCCGGCCTATGGCGTATATCATTTTTTTTTCTGCTTTAATTATCAAACCTGCGCAACAGAGACATTTAACAGAATTCACGATTACAAATCACAAAAATAGAATTCCGCGCTAATCATGTTTATAAGAAAATGAAATCCATCCTATTCGTTGAAGGTAAGCTGTCTTCAGGCGATTATACATATGCAGGTAAGGAAAAAATGATTCAATGGCTGGGGAATAGCCTGGCAGACGATTCTTTTGATGTAACATTCTGCACGATATATGACAAGAACAGGCCATTAAAAATAAATGAGAAAATAAAAAGTATAGCATTGGGGCTACCATATTACAAATCATTTATCCGTAGAAATATAACGTTCTTTTTAAAGGCTCCGCGGATGTTGAGGGACGTCCTGCAGAGACAACATTATGACTATGTTGTCTCTTTCGGAGACACTTCATTTTTCATTATAGCTTTTCTAAAACATAAATTCGACTATAGGTTAGTTATCTCAGAAAGAACCGACCCATATTACAATCGCGGTATTTTAGACAAACTGAAAAGGAAATGCTTCCACTTCGCTGATACAATAGTATTCCAAACATCTGGAGCAAAGAGTTATTTCCCAGAATCAATTCAAAATAAAGGAATCATTATCCCGAATCCAATAAAAATTCCATCTGTTCAATGGGAAATAGACAATGCGGATTTATCCATTGCTAATGTTGGACGAATTGATTTCTGGCAGAAGAGGCAAGATTTACTTATCAATAGTTTTGCCATAATTTCCATGAGGCATCCTAATGTCATACTGAATGTATACGGTTCAGGGGAGGATATGGATAATCTAGTTGCTATAGTACATAAGCTAGGACTTGAGAAAAAAATAATTCTCCATGGTGCGATTCATAATGTAAATACGGCATTATTAAAAAATAGAATATTTGTTCTCTCTTCAGACTTTGAAGGTATCCCTAACGCCCTTTTGGAGGCAATGGCAATAGGAATGCCCGTAGTTTCAACAAACTGTAGTCCGGGTGGGGCCGCATTGCTAATTGAAGATCACAGTAATGGACTGCTCGTCCCAAAAGGAGATGCCAACGCTTTAGCAGCAGCAATCTGCGAGTTAATCGAAAATCCTGATAAATGTAAAACTTACGGCAATATGGCTCGTAAAAGTATGTCCAGATTCTCTGAAGATATCGTCTATAATATGTGGAAGCAAATTTTCTCTTAAAATATGACCAGTCTCAATACGCCGTTAGTATCTATAATCGTTCCGGTATATAATGTTGAAGCCTATATTGAGAGGTGTTTGGATAGCATTACAAATCAATCATATAATAATATCGAGCTAATTATAATCGATGATGGTTCAACTGACCGATCTTCTGAAATCATAAAGAAATACACTGATTCTGCTATTATCATAACACAAAAGAATAAAGGGCAGGCAAGTGCACGGAACTCGGGGCTCAGGAAGGCCCATGGAAAATATATATGCTTCGTAGACTCAGATGATTACTTGTTCGTAGATGCTATTTCTACGTTAGTCTATAATATTGAACGTTATAACACAGATATGGTATGTGCCCTTGCAGCCACTCAAGACGTAAAAGGGAAGATATTTCCGGTAATTAAAGAATTCAATATTCAAGTTCTCCGTGATAAGAATGATATTATAATAAGTAGTTTACTGGTAAAGAACATTAAATGTTCCGTATGGGCAAAATTGTTTAGGGCAAAAGTAATTCTTGAAAACAATTGTTATTTCCCTGAAGGGCAAATTAATGAAGACAACATCTTTACTTGTGAACTTGCAAGCTATCAAAGTGCGGTTTCATTTGTCAATATTCCTATATATTATATTGAACAACGCGCGGCTAGTACCAGCCGAAACTATAAAGATATAAATGTCACCATTTGCTATGTTAATTATCAGGAACTGATAAGATTTTATACTTGCCGTGATTTGGGGAACTACCTTCCATATATAAATTGCAACTATATTCTTAATACATTATTCACTCTAATAAGCATTGCATATCATTCTAAAGATTACCTTTCTTTTTATCATTTTTATACATTACTCGATTCTTCATATTTCAAAAAAGATATTTCCTCCTGTTTGAAAATTAAAGGCAACTCATATTACATCATCTACTCCATATCCAAGCACCCGAGATTTTTCTATTCCGCAATAAAATGTGCCAGACTATGCGGATATAAAAGATACAATTAAATATTAAGAAAATGCACAATGTCTACAGAACATGCGATAAATTCAAACTTGCATCATATCTAATCCGTACCAAATTAATTTGCAGAACCGTTCGTTTATTTCGATTCCCCATTGATATCCGAGGTAAAAAATGGATTGACTTTGGAAAGCAATTAACTACTGGCTACTGGTGCAGATTAGAAGCTTTTCAATTCGGATCAAGTAACGGGCAAATTATTTTCGGCAACAATGTCCAAATAAACGATTTCGTACACATCTCTTCAATATCCTCCGTAAAAATCGGAGACAATGTTCTCATAGCTAGTCATGTATATATATCTGACAATAGTCATGGATTCTATAAGGGAGACGAAAAAGACAGTTCTCCTGAAATAGCGCCCGCATTAAGAGAATATAATGTTGCCCCCGTATCAATAGGGAACAATGTATGGATTGGTGAAGGCGTGATAGTCTTGCCAGGCGTTACAATTGGCAATGGTTCAATTATAGGAGCTCACTCTGTCGTAAATAGAAATATCCCTGAAAACTGCATTGCTGTCGGAAGCCCGGCACGCGTGATAAAACGCTTCAACAAACAGACCGGGTGCTGGGAAAAAGAATAAATACATACACTTTAGACATAACTTTTTGAAATGAGCATCTCCGTAGTTGTGGTTGAATACCACTCTCTGGATGAAATTCGCCGTTGCATAAAGGCATTCAAGGACGCCGTCCCGGGTATCGAAATCATTATATCATCCAACTCGCAATATAATGAAGACGAGCAGAAGCTTCTGGTTGAAGGGATTCCAGATTGTAAATGGTGTTTCAATGAAAAGAACGGCGGATTCGCATACGCGATGAATGAAGGACTGAAAGTCGCCATTGGAGATTACTTGATAATTTCAAACCCGGATTGTGTTGTAAACCATGGCATCGAAAATATGGCTGAATTTCTTTCCTCTCATCCGGAAATCGGTGCCATCGCTCCTAGAATAATCGACGAATACGGGAATCTTCAGGACTCGTGCAGAGAATATATAACACTTCCCCGCTTCATCAGCAGACAAATTCAGCGCATCTTCAAAAAGGAAGAAGTAGTTCTTGATAAAGGGTTCAACTACGACAAAACCCAGACAGTAGACTGGGTCATAGGAGCCTTTATCATGGTTCCACGGCATGTATATGAAATAACAAATGGATTGTCATCAGACTATTTCATGTATGCTGAAGACATGGACTGGTGCACAAGAATACGAAAGGCAGGATACGAAACAGTCTACTTCCCTGAAGCAGAAATCATTTACAAAGGAAGTCGGAAAGCGCGGCAATCCACAAAATATGCTTCGATTTTCATAAAGAGCCTGATGACCTATTGGAAAAAATTCGGATTCTTTTCAATCAATCCTCCCAGAAAACATCATATATTCTAATTAACCCCCTCCATGCACCTCCTCATCACCGGCATCCACGGGTTCGTGGGTTCCAATCTTGTAGAATACCTGTCGCAGGACAAATCGAACACAATATACGGACTTGACATAGTCGCGCCGGAGAAGCCGGGTGTCGCGAAGACCTTTTCGTGGGAGGATCTGGACGCAGGAAGAGTCCCGGAAGTGGACGCGATAATCCATCTTGCCGGCAAGGCCCACGACACGAAGAACAAATCCGCCGCCGAGGTCTATTTCAAGGTGAACACGGGGCTGACGCAGAAGATTTTCGACTGGTTTCTCAACTGCCGGAGCGCACGGAAATTCGTGTTCTTCTCCACGGCGAAATCCGCAGCCGACCGCGTGGACGGCATCCTCACCGAAGACATAGTCTCCTCCCCCGTCGGCCCCTACGGCGAGAGCAAGATAAAGGCGGAAGACTACATAATCAGCCGTTTCGCCCCGGCAGCGGCAACCCGACCAAACCGCAGCTTCGATGATTCAGATTCCGCATTTCCCGGAAAATCAGTCTATATCCTGCGTCCCTGCATGATTCACGGTCCCGGCAACAAGGGCAACCTAAACCTGCTGTATTCAGTGGTCTCCAAGGGAATACCCTGGCCTCTCGGCGCATTCGACAACCTGCGCACCTTCACTTCGGTGGGAAACGTCTGTTTCGCAGTCAACGGCCTGCTGACCAAGGACATAGCATCAGGAATATACAATCTGGGAGACGACGAGCCGCTCCCGACCAACGAACTCATCCGCATCATCTGCTCCGTTCTCGGGAAGAAGGCGCACATCTGGAAAATCAACCGCAACTTCATGACGGGAGTTGCCCGAATCGGCGGCGCGCTGCACCTGCCGCTCAACCCCGACAGGCTCCAGAAGCTCACCGAGAACTACGTCTCATCCAACGCGAAAATCAAGGCCGCGCTCGGCATCAGCCACATGCCCGTAGACGCCCGCAGCGGCCTCCGGCGGACGATAGAAAGCTTCGTCCGAAACCGGCGGAAAGACGAATGCTGACGGCTTATTCCAATCCCTTCACCTGCTCCTCCGTCAGCCCCGTCAGAGCAACTATCTGCTCGACAGGCATACCGGCGGCCAGCATGGCTCTGGCGACTTTGGCCACGCCTTCAGCCTTACCTTTTGCCACGCCTTCAGCCATGCCTTCTCTCCGGCCTTTCATCTCGGCGGAGTACATCATGTTCTCATGGTCCCGTTCAGTAATCATATCGGTGTCGTATTGTGCCCGTTTCCCTTCGGGGAAGGCCGCGATCTCCCCGGCTCGCCACAGGTCGAGGAGCCGCAGGTCCAGCGTCCCCTTCGGGGCGGAGCCGGTGTTCTGCATGTTCTTCAGGGACCAGCACAACTGCTCGAACGCATCGGCGCAGTCTTCGAACCGCTGGCGCCTGAACCTGTACAACTCCACGAAAGTAATAAAAATTGTGTCATCTTCAACCTGCCCCGTATACAATTCTCTGAAGGTATATGAAGAAAGATACCGGCCGTCCCAACAGGAATCCTTACGGTCAAGGCCCAGATTGGCATTGAGCAGGGCCACAAGAAAGACCGGCTCAACATCGTAGTGCTGTCCGTCACCCTTCTCGACCCCGTATGAGTAGATGCGGGCGGCATAATAGGCGCAGCGCCGGAAGAAGTGCTCCTGCCAGTAGTTCTGTACCTCGACGATGAAATTCCTGCCGAGTGTGTCGCGGCAACGGAGATCCAGCCTTGCCGCCTTGTTGTAAAGAGAGACGCCGGGGATTTCGGTGGTCTCGTAGCGCAGGTCAGCGATTCTCCTGTCGGATGGAAGTACCATGTTGAGGAAGTCGATCAGAAGCCCCTTGTTGGCCGGGTCGCAAAAGATAGCCTTGAAACCCGCATCCGAGCAGGGGTCGACGAAAGTCTGGGAAAATGAAGCCATAGTCAGTTCAAGCATTAAGTCAATATATCCCGCGCTCGGAGCGTCAGTCGGCTCGCCGTGCGGTCAGAACAAATATGACGAACGGAATCCGTACCGCCAAGCTTTGATAAAAAACATCCTGAAAATATTTCCGTTTCTTAATTAAGATTTATCCGATGAATCTTTTTTTGCCATACCTGATCTCATTTGCAGCCCTGCTTTTCGCGGAGCTGCTTTATTTTAAGGTCGCCGGCCGCTTCGGCATAGTCGACATGCCCAACGGCCGCAGTTCCCACACCCGCCCCACCATACGCGGAGGCGGTATTGTCTTTCCTCTCGCCGCTCTGCTGGCGTTCCTTTTCGGCGGCTTCGCATACCCCTGGTTCCTGCTCGGCCTGCTGATGCTCGCCGTGGTGGAGTTCACCGACGACGTGCGCTCGCTCCCCGACTCCGTGCGGCTGGTGGCGCAGTTCGCCGCCATGGCCCTGATGTTCCTGCAGCTCGGCCTCTTTTCCGGCGGCTTCCCCTGGTGGTACGTCCCTCTAGCGCTGATTCTCTTCGTGGGCATAGTCAACGCGTTCAACTTCATGGACGGCATCAACGGCATCACCGGCGGGTATTCCCTGGCGGTGCTGCTGCCGCTCATCTGCATCAACCGTCTCCGGGGCGGGTTCATCGACGAGCGTCTGCTCGTCATCACGGCAATCGCCGCGCTGATATTCTGTTTCTTCAACTTCCGCACGAAGGCGCGCTGCTTCGCGGGCGACGTCGGCTCCGTCTCGATAGCGTTCATCCTGCTGTTCGCGCTGGGCGCACTGGTTCTGCGGACCGGCGACCTGAGCTGGATCGTGCTGCTCGCCGTCTACGGAGTGGACACGGTGCTGACCATCTGCCACCGCATCATGCTGCACGAGAACCTCGGCAAGGCACACCGCAAGCACGCCTACCAGCTGATGGCGAACGAGCTGCACATCTGCCACGTGAAGGTGTCGGCGTTCTACTCGCTCCTGCAGCTGGCCATCAGCGCCGCCGCAATCCTGCTCGTGCCCGACTCCCCCGCCGCGCGCTGGATCTATCTCGCCTCCGTCCTTCTCCTGCTCTGCGCCGCCTACATCATCTTCATGAGAAAATACTACCACCTCCACGAAGAATACCTATCTTTGCACCGCCATGCTGATCGATGACCTTCTTCTCGACGCTCTCGCCTCAGAGGCGCAGGCGTCGCCGAGGCTGCGGATGAACCGCGACCTGCGCAACACCCCGGACGACGGTTCCCAGCGCATGCTGAACGCCCTGGAGTCCGGAACCGTCCTACCGGTACACCGCCACCGAAGCACCTCCGAGTGCCAGATACTGCTGCGCGGCAAGATAGACGTGATGTTCTACGACGACGGCGGACGCGAAACCGCACGCTTCCGGCTCGACCGCGACGAAGGACGCTACGGAGTCAATGTCCCGGCCGGTACATGGCACAACCTCACCGTTATCGAACCCGCCGTCATCTTCGAGGCCAAGGACGGGCGCTACGAGCCGCTCAGCCCCGAAGACATACTGGAGACGGCGTGATGCCAGTCGCAAGACAACGGTCACAGACAAGGCCGGGCCGCCGGATGGCCATATCATCCACGAGCAGGCTCTTTTCGCCTGCGAGGGATGTTTATGGCCGCAGGCGGCATAGCTCTGCGGGTGACGGATTGTAAATCCGGCACAACAAAAAAAGGCAGCAGATTGCAAATCTGCTGCAACTAATAACCTGCTGCAACCGAAGCAGCCCCTAGCCTATCTTATAATATGCGAAACCGTTCTCGGTGGCCTCGTCGCGGTCGTAGATGTTGCGCCCGTCGATGATGACCTTCTCCTTCATGGTCTTCGAGAGCACCGCATAGCTGGGCACGCGGAACTCCTTCCACTCGGTCACGAGCATCAGGGCGTCGGCGTCCACGGCGGCATCGTACATGTCGCGGCTATACTCCACCTTGTCGCCTATCCTTCTGCGGCACTCGTCCATCGCCACGGGGTCATAGACCTTCACGCGGCAGCCGGCCTCGAGCAGCTTCGCAATCAGCACGAGAGCAGGTGCCTCGCGCATATCATCGGTGCCGGGCTTGAACGCCAGACCCCACATCGCCACGGTGCGCCCCTTGATGTCCCCGCCGAAATGGGCCGAGAACTTGTTGAAGAGAACGGACTTCTGGGCCTCGTTCACCTCCTCCACGGCCTTCAGCACCTTCATCGGATAGCCGTTCTGCTCGGCGGTCTTTATCAGGGCCTTAACATCCTTGGGGAAGCAGCTTCCTCCGTAGCCGCAGCCGGGATAGAGGAACTTGTGGCCGATACGGGTGTCGGCTCCTATGCCCTTGCGGACCATGTTCACGTCAGCCCCCACGAGCTCGCAGAGGTTGGCGATGTCGTTCATGAAGCTGATACGGGTCGCAAGCATGGAGTTGGCCGCGTACTTGATCATCTCGGCCGAGGGGATGTCGGAATATACGAAGCGGTCGGACATCATGGTGAAAGGCTTGTAGAGCCTGGTCATGAGCTTCTGGGCGCGCTCGGTCTCGGTTCCTATCACGATGCGGTCGGGAGACATGAAGTCCTTGATGGCAGAGCCTTCCTTGAGGAACTCGGGGTTCGATGCCACATCGAAGGGAATCTCCTCCCCGCGCTTCGCCAGCTCCTCCTCGATGACCGCCTTGACCTTCTGCGCGGTGCCCACGGGAACGGTGCTCTTGGTCACCATCAGGGTGTACTTGTGTATATTCTGCCCGAAGGTCCTCGCCACGTCGAGCACGTACTTCAGGTCGGCAGAGCCGTCTTCGTCGGGAGGTGTGCCGACGGCGGAGAAGACCACCTCGACATTGTCGATGCAGGTCCTGAGGTCGGTCGTGAAATGCAGCCTGCCAGCCTCCACGTTCTTCCTGACCATATCGTCCAGACCGGGCTCATAGATGGGAATCTCCCCTCCGAGCAGCCTCTTGATCTTGGACTCGTCGATGTCGACGCAGGTCACGTCGACTCCCATTTCAGCAAAACAGGTTCCGGTCACCAGACCGACATATCCTGTACCTACAATAGCAATATTCATGATATCAGTTCAATTCTGCAAATTTAATCATTCTTCGCGACATTTCCGTCAGTCCACCGGTTCCAGATAGGCCGGAGGGATGAATCCCGTGGCCACCACCGCGACGCCTTCTATCCTGACGAGCAGGCGGCGGTCCTTCTTGATGCGCTTGATATAGCCCTCGGCCCCCTTGTAGATGCCTCCGGTCACCCTGACCTTCTGGCCGACCTTGCACTTCGCCAGGAAGTCCTCGTCGAAGAACTTGAGATACTCGATCGGCGTGCTGCACACGAGCCTGAACATCTCCATCTCCCTGTCCTTCACCGCAGCCGGGTCTGAAGTGCCCGGCTCGGCGTAGAACATCAGGGAATCATAGTAGATGCGCTTCAGCTCACGTATATAGCGCGCGGTGGCGCGGATGAAGAACAGCGAGGGCATGGGCGGCACGAAGACGTCTATGCCGGCCTTCTTCAGAGCCTGCTCGAAGGGCTTCGTACGATTGTAGAAAGCCCTCATGGCATACCACCTGAGGGTCTCCACTTCAGCGGGAAGCTGCGGAAACTGTCCTATTATCAGCGAACCCATGGCGCGGCGGGAATGCGGCTAGACTATGCCCTGCTCGAGCATCGCGTTCGCCACCTTCATGAAGCCGGCGATATTGGCCCCCTTGACGTAGTCCACGCTGCCGTCGGGCCTCTCCCCGTACTTCACGCAGGCCTCATGGATCGACTTCATGATGAAGTGCAGCCTGTCGTCCACCTCCTTCTCGCCCCAGCTGATATGCGAGGCGTTCTGGGTCATCTCCAGTCCGGAAGTCGCGACTCCGCCGGCGTTCACGGCCTTGCCGGGCGCAAAATACACTCCGTTGTTCTGGAAATAGTGTATCGCTCCGGGCTGGCAGCCCATGTTGGACACTTCGCAGCAGCACCAGGTGCCGTTAGCCTTGAGTTCTTTGGCGTCATTCTCGTCAAGCTCGTTCTGGAACGCGCAGGGCAGGGCGATGTCGCATTTCACGCTCCACGCCTTCTTCCCGGGTGTGAACAGGGCCTTCCCGGGGAACTTGTCAGCCATGTCCTCCACCCTGTTGCGGTTGGAGGCGCGCATCACGAGCATGTAGTCTATCATCTCATCGGTGATGCCGTCGGGAATCTCGCAGACCCCATCCGGGCCGGAAATCGCCACCACCTTGGCGCCCAGCTGCTTGGCCTTACGGCAGGCTCCCCATGCCACGTTGCCGAAGCCGGAGACCGCTATCCTGCAGCCCTCTATCTGCCTGCCGACACGGGCAAGGAGGTTCTGGGTGAAATAAAGGGCACCGTAGCCTGTGGCCTCGGGACGCAGGATGGAACCGCCCCAGTTGAGGCCCTTTCCCGTGATCACTCCGGTGTTGTACTGGCGCGCGAGCTTGGTGTACATGCCGTAGAGATAGCCTATCTCACGGCTGCCGACGCCCACGTCTCCGGCAGGTATGTCCTGGTCGGGGCCTATGCAGTTCCAGAGCTCGAGCATGAAGGCCTGGCAGAACCTCATTATCTCCTCGTTGGACTTGCCCGAAGGGTCGAAGTCCGAACCTCCCTTGGCTCCGCCCATGGGCAGGGTCGTGAGGGCGTTCTTGAAGGTCTGCTCGAAGCCGAGGAACTTCAGCATCGAAAGCGACACGGCCCTGTGGAAGCGGAGGCCTCCCTTGTAGGGGCCTATGGCGCTGTTGAACTGCACCCTGTAGCCGGTGTTCGTCCTGACCTCTCCCCTGTCGTCCGTCCAGGTGACGCGGAAGGTGAAGATGCGGTCGGGCTCGACCATTCTCTCCACTATCCTGGCCTTTTCGAACTCGGGATGCTGGTTGTAGACGTCCTCTATTGATTCCAGTACCTCCTGTACCGCCTCGAGATATTCGTTCTCGCCGGGATACTTGGCCTGGAGACGGGCCATTATGTCTTGTGTCTTCATAATTATTAATTATGTGTGTAAGTGTCTTCTATTCCACCTCCCAGGTGGTTCCGCTGTGGAGCAGGTCGTCCACGCAGTGTATCTTCGACCTGGCCATCACGTCCTTGACCTGGTCGCGCACGCCATCGTCGTAGGTGATGTCCCTGACGTCGCGTATGACTCCGAGCGCCACCGGGTAGTCGGGGCCCTTCATGTCCACGAGGGCCATGTGTATGCCGATGTTGTCGCTGTGGGCGTCATGCACCAGGATGTCCTCCTCGGTGAACCCGCCCTCGCCTATGTGCACCACGCGTATCTTCTTGCCGTCGTAGATCAGACCCTTGTCATGGTTCTTGCCGAAGATCATCCTCTCGCCCTGGCGCAGAACTATGGTGTGGTCGGCCTTCACCGTAGGGTCGGAGAGGTCCTTGTGGGCTCCGTCGTTGAAGATGATGCAGTTGGTCAGCATCTCCATCACCGAGCAGCCGTCATGCAGGGCGGCAGCGGTCATTATCTCCTCATTGAGGTTCAGCTCCACGTCGAGCGAACGCGCGAAGAAGGTCCCCTTGGCCCCGAGCACCAGTGCTCCGGGATTGAAGGGATGCTCCACGGTGCCGTAAGGCGAGGTCTTGGTGATCGCGCCGAACTTGGAGGTCGGAGAATACTGGCCCTTCGTAAGTCCGTAAATCTGGTTGTTGAAGAGTATGATGTTGATGTCGATGTTCCGGCGTATGGCATGGATGAAATGGTTGCCTCCTATCGCCAGCGCATCGCCGTCGCCGCAGGCCTGCCATACGGTAAGCCAGGGATTGGCCACCTTTATGCCCGTGGAGACCGCCGTGGCGCGGCCGTGGATGCTGTGGAAGCCGTAGGTGTTCATGTAGTACGGCAGACGTGACGAGCAGCCGATTCCGGAGACCACGACATAGCGTTCCCTGTCGTAGTTGAGGGCCTGGCTGACCTTGGGGAGGGCGCGCTGCAGGGCAGCGAGCACGGCTCTGTCGCCGCATCCCGGGCACCAGCGGACCTCCTGGTCGCTCTTGAAATCCTTGAATGTCAAAGTAGCCATATTACATCTCCTTATTTATGGCCTCCACGAGCTCGCCCACGAGGAAGGGCTGGCCCTGGACCTTGTTGTACTTCAATATCTCGCAATGGGGGAACTGCGCGCGCAGGTAGTCGGCGAACTGGCCGCTGTTGAGCTCGCACACAAGAATCTTCTCGAACGCCCCGAGCACCTTGCCGGTATTGGAAGGCAGGGGGTTGATGAAGTCGAAGTGGGCGTAGGAAACGCTGTCGCCGAGCTCATGTACCGCAGCGTGGAGGTGTCCGTAGGTGCCGCCCCAGCCGACCACGAGCAGCTTTCCGCTCTTCGGGCCCATGACTTCGAGTTCGGGCAGGTCCTTCGCTACCAGGGCGACCTTCTCCGCCCTTTCGCGCACCATGGTCTCATGGTTGACAGGGTCGTTGGAAAGCACACCCTCGTGCGTCTTCTCCAGTCCGCCGACGCGATGCTCGAAGCCTTTCTGGCCAGGGAGCGCCCAACGGCGCACCATGGTCTCCGGATCACGCTGGAAAGGATAGAACTTCTGGCCGGGCTTGAGTATGCCCTGCACGAAAGGCGGCTTGATCTCCGGGTAGTCCTTCATAGAAGGAATCCTCCAGGGTTCGGAGCCGTTGCCGAGGAAACCCTCGGAAAGCAGGATCACGGGAGTCATGTGCTCCAGGGCTATCTTGGCGGCAATGAACGCGGCGTCAAAGCAGTGCGACGGCGAGTGGGCAGCCACGACGGGCATAGGACATTCGCCGTTGCGTCCGTAGAGCGCCTGGTTGAGGTCCGACTGCTCGGTCTTGGTGGGCAGTCCCGTGGAGGGGCCGCCGCGCTGCACGTCGATTATGACCAGGGGCAGCTCCGCCATCACGGCAAGTCCCATGGCCTCGGTCTTGAGCGAGAGGCCAGGTCCCGAAGTCGATGTCACCGCAAGGCTGCCGGCGAACGCCGCACCTATGGCGGTGCATATTCCGGCGATTTCATCTTCGGCCTGGAGGGTCTTGGCCCCGAGGCTCTTGTGAATGGCGAGCTCCTCGAGTATCCCGGAAGCCGGGGTTATCGGATAGGAGCCGCAGAAAAGCTGAAGCCCGGATTTCTCGGACGCGGCGAGCAGGCCCCAGGCCAGGGCCTGGTTGCCGTTGATGTTGCGGTAGGTGCCCTTCTTGAGGTTCTTCGCATGCTCGACGATATAGGTGTTGGGTATCAGCTGCATGTTGGCCGCATAGTTGAAACCGTCGCGGACCACCTTCTTGTTGGGTTCCACGAACTCGGGATGCTTCGTGGCGAAGCGCTTCTCTATGTAGCCGAACACATAGTCGATATGGCGGTTGTAGATGAAGCAGGCCATGCCGAGTGTGAACATGTTCTTGCACTTGAGCACCGACTTGTGGTCGAGCCCGCTGTCCTTGAGGCTCTCGGCGGTGAGCGTCGTGATGGGCGCGGGGATGATGATGCGGTCATCCACTCCAAGTTCGGTGAAAGGGTCGCCGGTGGCGAAGCCCGCCTTGTTCAGACCCGTCTCGTCGAACGCATCCGAGTCGAACAATATCATCGCATGGCGTTTACACCACCTGGCGTTGGCCTTGAGGGCGGCGGGGTTCATCGCCACGAGCAGGTCGCAGTAGTCACCGGGCGTGGACACGTCCTCGGAGCCTATGTGCACCTGGAATCCTGATACTCCTGAAACGGTGCCGTGAGGTGCGCGGATTTCGGCCGGATAGTCGGGGAAGGTCGAAAGGCCGTTGCCGCTGACAGCCGACATATCTGCAAAAAGAGATCCGGTCAACTGCATTCCGTCGCCCGAATCTCCTGCAAATCTAATCACGACATCCTTTGCGTCAATGATTTTATGTTGCATAGGTATTTTTCCGTGAAACTGCTGCTACTGTGCCGCGCCCTGGGCCGTCTGGGCCTGGGCCTGAAGTTCGGCCTGAAGGGTCTCGAGGGTACGTCCTTCAGGGATGTTCAGAGCTGTGCGGGCCTGAGGGGTCAGGTCGGTGCTCTGGGTGTCATCATAATAGAGGAGCGAGCTCTGGTCGAAGACATAGATGTAGCCGCCGGCCTTCGCGAGGTCCTTCACCACGTTGATGGCCTTCTCGTAGATGGGGGCCATGAGCTGCTGCTGCTGTTGCTGGAGCTCCATGTCCACGTTCTGGCTGAACTGCTGGATTCTCTGCTGTATGTCGGTGAGCTCCTGCTCCTTGGTCTGGCGTATTGAAGCCGTCCAGGTGCCTGCCTTTCCCTGATACTCCTCGTACTTGCTGTTGAACTCGTCCACCATGGCCTGATATGTGGCCTGGGCCTCGTTGCTGGAGGCGGTCATCGTCGCGCGGGCGGAATCGGCCTCGGGGCAGAGCTGGACGAGCTCCGCATAATTCACATGGGCGAACTTGGGCTGGGCGAAGGCCGCAACTCCAAGGAGAGCCATTACGGCTGTTGCAAAGATTTTCTTCATATCTGTTGTCTTTAATTTATTATTATCGTCAAATCTTCCGTAAATATAGCAATTTTACAGTACCGTTGTCCAACCGCCCCTCAGGCTAGAACTGCTGCCCTATGACGAAGTGGAACTGGCTCCTCCTGCTCTTGTCGGCCGTGTCGAAACCGTAGCCCCAGTCGACACCGAGCAGACCGATCATCGGAAGGAAGATGCGCACACCGACTCCGGCGCTGCGTTTGATCTGGAAAGGATTGAAATCCCTGATGTCGGACCAGCAGTTTCCTCCCTCGAGGAACGCGAGCACGTAGATGGTGGACGAAGGCTGCAGAATCACGGGATAACGCAGCTCGACGGTGAACTTGTCGTAGACGTTTCCGGCGTAGGCGTAGCCGTTGGAGTTGTAGGCCGAAGGCTCATACGGAGTCAGCGCATAGTTCTCGTAGCCCCTGAGCGCTATGACTTCGGAGCCGTAGGTGCTGTAGCCCGACATTCCGTCGCCTCCGACCAGGAAGCCCTCGAAAGGAGAATAGCCCCAGTTGCGGTTATAGTAGCCGAGATAGCCGAACTGCGCCCTGGTCATCAGCACGAGGTCGCCGACGAGCCTGGTGTATACGGTGCCGGACAGCTTCCACTTGTGGTACTCGATCCATTTGTAGCGGTTCTTCGCGGACCAGCGGTCATAGTCCACGTCCTTGTAGCTCCCGACCGCCACCTTGTTGCCGTCGGCGTCGTAGTCGAACTTGCGCAACAGCGAGAACGGAGGCGTGAGCTGGAGCAGGAACGAGAACTCGGAACCCTGGCGGGGATAGATCTGCTGGTCGGTGGAATTCCTGACAAGGTTGAACGAGTAGCTTATGTTGTGGGCTATTCCGTCGTCGAAGATGAAGTAGCCGGAGTACCAGTTGGTCAGTTTGTAGGTCTGCCAGCTGAGTCCGTTATAGAGCACGAAGTAGTTGTCGGGCCATTTCAGGCGGGTACCGATGGATGCTGAGAACCCGAACACTTCCATCTGCCTGTCGTTTCTCAGCACGTTGAGCGCTAGATAGGAGTTCGTCTGCCTGGTGTAGTATGCGCCGAGGTTGAGCGAAGTCGGCTTCTTTCCGAAGAGCCAGGGCTCGGTGAAGCTGGCGGTGAGGGCCGTGTAGTAGGTTCCGTTGGTCTGGAATCGGAAGGCCAGGTTCTGGGCGTCGCCGAGAGGCACGGGACGCCATGCGCCCTTGTCGAACATGCGCTTGGTGGAGAAGTTGTTGAAGCTGACTCCGACGGTGGCCACGAAGGTGTTGCCGCCCCATCCTCCGGAGACCTCAAGCTGCGATGAAGGCTTCTCGGTCACGTTGTAGACTATGTCCACGGTGTTGTCGAGCTGGTTGGGAATGATGGAGTAGCCTGTCTCGCTCATTATGGCCTCGGGGTCGAACTGGCCCAGAGAGGCGATTTCCCTGATGGAGCGCTCGAAGTCGGTCTGGCTGAACAGATAGCCCGGACGGGTGAATATCTGGCGCCTGACCACCTTCTCGTTGGTGAGGTCGTTGCCGTTGATTATGATGTTGTTGAGCGTGGCCTGCTTGCCCTCCGAGATGCGGAGTTCGACGTCCACGGTGTCGTTCTGGATATTGGTCTCCACCGGGGTCACGTTGAAGAAGAGGTAGCCGTTGTCCCTGTAGAGCTTGGTGATGTCGTATTCGTTCTGCTTCCCGCCGCCGTAGAGCCTGTGCTCCATGGTCACGACATCATAGATGTCGCCCTTGCTGATGGCGAGCACCGAATTGAGCGCGTCGGAGGAATACACGGAATTGCCGGTCCAGTTTATGTCGCCGAAATAGTAGCGGTCGCCCTCGTCGAAGACCAGGTCGATTCCGAGGCGGTTGGGCTCGACATAATATATGGAATCGCGCACGAGACGGGCGTCACGGAAGCCCTCCTCGTTGAACGCGCTGATTACGTTCTTCTTGTCGTTGAAATATTCCTCTTCATTGAACTTCTTGCTGCTGAAGAAGTTGTAGATTTTGTTGGACTTGGTTTTCTTCATCGAGCGGGCAAGCTTGAATTCCTTGACATTCTCGTTGCCGATGAAGTTGATTTCCTTGATCTTTATCTTCTCCCCTTTGTCGATGTTGAAGTTCACGCGTATCGCGTTGCGTATGATGGAGTCCTTCTGGGTCTCGGCGGTGACCTCGCAGAGCAGGAAGCCCTTCTCGGCGAAATAGCGCTTGATTATGTCGGAGGTGGTCTTCTCCACATATTCGGAGAATTCGCGGCCGGGGCGCAGGTTCACCCTCTCCTGGATGTCCTTCCTCTCGCCCGACGTGACTCCCGAGAAGCTCCATCTGGAAACCCTGGGGCGCTCCTTTATCCTTATGCTGAACCATGCGGAGTCGCCGGCGACGTTGAGGCTGTCGATGGTGAGCGAGACATCCTCGAAATATCTCTGTAGCCAGAGCCGCTCGACCACGTTGGACAGGGCCTCGCCCGGAACCGTCACCTCCATTCCCTTGCGTATGCCGGTCAGCGAAAGGATCTGCTGGTCGGAGTAGAAGGTGTTCCCTTCCACCTTGATGCCGCCCACCTTATATGTGACGGGATGAGAGTAATCCACTTCGACTCCGCTCTCCTGGGCCACAAGGGAAAGTGGCGCGAGTGCCAGCGCCAAAGTGGTAAATAGCCGTCCGATCTTCATCTTCTTCTTACAAAGGTTTGCAAATATAGTAATTATTTGACTTTTCCGAAGCGCCTGTCCCGCGACGCGTACTCCTCGAGCGCCGCCCTGTACTGCTCCTTCCTGAAGTCAGGCCAGAGCGTGTCGGTGAAGACGAATTCGGTATATGCCGACTGCCAGAGCAGGTAGTTGCTGATTCTTTTCTCTCCCGATGTGCGTATCAGCAGGTCCGGATCCGGGATGCCGGCGGTCACGAGGTAGCGGCTGAAATCCTCCATGCCCGGTTCGCGACCGGGGTTCTCAATCAAATCGTGTGCCATCCTCACGGCAGCCTGCCAGATGTCCCATTTGCCGCTGTAGCTCAGGAAAAGTATCATGGTCATGCCGCCGTTGGCCGCAGTCTTGTCCATAACGGAGTCTATGGACGCCTTGAGCTTGTCCGACAGCCTGTCGCGGTTGCCCAGCACGAGGAACCTTATGTCGTTGTCCATGAAGGTCGGAAGCTCGCGCTCCATCATTGCGCCCATGAGCTCCATGAGCGTCTGCACCTCGTCGGAGGGACGGTCCCAGTTCTCCTCGGAGAAGGCGAAGAAGGAGGTGTACCTTATCCCCCACTCCACCGAGGCCTCCATCACGGCCCTGACGCTGGAGACGCCTTCGTAGTGGCCGTACACGCGTTCTTTACCTCTTTGCCTGGCCCAGCGGCCGTTGCCGTCCATGATCAGCGAGACATGCTGCGGCAGTCTTTCAAGTTTTTCCATGGTCCTTATCTAGCTTCGTTGCCGTTGCGCACGTCCTCGCCCCATAGGAGGCGGGTGCGCAGCGCGTTTATGAATGTCGACTTGCCGGTGCTCATGCGCTTCAGACGCACCGGGGCCTGGGAAACCAGTATCCTCGCATCGGCGGAGATTCTCCTGTAGCGGTTGTCCATCGAGAACATGGCCTTTCCCTCCCTGGAGCGCAACGAAATCGCGATTTTCGCGGTCTGCGGCACCACGAGGGGCCTCACGTTGAGGTTGTGCGGGGAGATGGGCGCCACGATGAACACCTTGGAATCGGGGGTGCAGATAGGCCCTCCCACGCTCAGCGAATATGCAGTGGAGCCGGAGCTGGTAGCCACCAGCAGCCCGTCCGCCCAGTAGGTGGGCAGCGGAGAACCGTCTATCTCCACGTCTATCCCGAGCATCGACGCCCCTTCCCTGGATATGCTTGTCTCGTTGAGCGCGTATGGCCAGAAGCCCTCCTCCAGGGAGCCGCCGGCCATCACCTGCAGCAGCGACCTCTCCTCTATCCTGAGTTCCCTCCCGAATATCGCCTGCGGAAGCTCCTCAGGGCGCATTTCCGACAGGAAACCCAGCCTGCCGAAATTCACTCCGAGTATGGGGATGTCGGCCTGCACGGCCATTTTCGCTCCGAGCAGGAATGTGCCGTCGCCCCCGAGGCTGAGCAGCCCCGACGTGCCCGGACATATCTCCTCTGCGGCTTCAACCCTGTAGACCTCGACTCCTCCTTCCCGCAGCTGCTTCAGCATGGCGTCCACGCGCGGATCTTCGGAAAGCCCGTCTTTCTTGATATAGTATGCGAATTTCATTGTCAAGGGGACAAAGTTAACACTATTCTCAAAGAAATCTTTACTTTTGTGTCGTAAAATGGATTGAGACATGACGAGACTCAGCGTAAACATCAACAAGATAGCCCTGCTGCGCAACGCGCGCGGCGGCAACATGCCCGACGTGCTCAAGGCCGCCCTCGACTGCGAACGCTTCGGAGCGGAAGGAATCACAGTCCACCCGAGGCCGGACGAAAGACATATAAGATATTCCGATGTGCGCAGCCTCAGGCCGGCGCTGTCCACCGAATTCAACATCGAAGGCAATCCCACGGGAAGCTTCTCAGCGCTGGTCTGCGAGGTGGTTCCCGACCAGGTCACGCTGGTGCCCGACGCCCCCGACGCCCTGACCTCCAACGCCGGATGGGACACGATAGAGAACCGGGGGTTCCTGACAAGGATATGCGAGTCCTTCAGGTCGAGGGGCATACGCACCTCCATCTTCATCGACCCCGACCCGCGCATGGCCGAAGGGGCGGCAAGGTGCGGGGCCGACAGGGTGGAGCTCTACACCGCCGCATACGCCGCCGGATACGCCGGGAACCGCGAGAAGGCGATCGAGCCCTATCTGCGCACCGCCGAAAAGGTCCGCGAACTCGGCCTGGGGCTGAACGCGGGCCATGACCTCTCGCTCGAGAACCTGCACTACTTCGTGAGCACGATTCCCTGGACCGACGAGGTCAGCATAGGCCACGCCCTGATCTGCGAAGCCCTCTACATGGGGCTCGAGACCACCATCACCAAATACCTCGAAGCCCTGATCGTCTAGAGACGGGCCCGCCAGGCGGTTCCGGCCTGCAACCGCGAGCCGCAGTGCGGATGCCGTGAGACAGGCTTGTCCCCGGTTTTTCGCCTGACGTGCCGCCTTCCGGGCCTGCAATCGTGAGCCGCAGTGCGGATGCCGCGAGACAGGCTTGTCCCCGGTTTCCGCCTGGCGAGCGACCTTCCGGCATTCCGGCGAGCAACGGTAAGGATGCCGCAGCACAGACCTGCCCACAGTTCTTCAACTGATGGTTACGCCTTCAGTTCTGCAACCGCAAGCCGCAGCGCGGATGCCGCGAGACAGGCTTGCCCCCAGTTATTCGCCTGGCGAGCGGCCTTCCGGCACTGCGGCGAGCTACGCTACGGACACCGCAGAACAAACCTGTCCACAGTTCTTTAACTGATGGTTACGCCTTCCACTCTGCAACAGCGAGCCGCAGTGCGGATGCCGTGAGACAGGCTTGTACCTGGTTTTCGCCTGGCGAGCGGCCTTCCGGCACTCCGGCGAGCAAAAAAGGAAGAACAAAGAAGAAAAAACCGAAAATTAGCAGATTACGAAAAATTGTCTAAATTTGCAGACTAATGCAGACCGCCCGGCGGCCATAAACCAAACATAAGCACAACAAATGAAAAAGTTACCCATCATCCTCAGCGTCATCTCGCTCCTCGGAGTGATAGCCCTCGCTGTAGTCGTACTCACCGGAAAGACCGCCGCAACCACCGGCACCGCAAACGCTGAAACCGCTGAGGCGGGCGCCGTAAACGGCACCATCGTATACTTCAACCTCGACAAGGTCCTCAACGAATACGACATGGCCAACGACCTCCGCAGCGTAGTGGAGACCAAGGTCAACAGCATCAACCAGGAAGTGAACCGCAGGGGCACCAAGCTCGACCAGGACATCAGGTCCTTCCAGGAGAAGATCAACAAGGGCCTCATGACCCAGTCGGTCGCCGAAACCCAGAGCCAGAAGCTCTCGCAGCAGCAGAACGAGTTCCAGACCTACGCCGCCCAGAAGCAGCAGGAAGTGGTCGAGGAGCAGACCGTGATGATGAACCAGATAGCTGACGCCATCAACAGCTACATGATCGAATACAACGCCGAGAAGAAATACTCTCTGATAATCGCCACCCAGGGAGACATCCTTCCCCTTCCGCTCGTGACCGGCGACAGCACCCTCGACATCACCGACGATTTCCTCGAGGGACTCAATGCAGCTTACGTAAAGTCAAAGGCATCAAAGGAATAGCAATTGAGAATTGCAATACTGTCATGCTTCTACCCCTTCAGGGGAGGAATCGCCCAGTTCAACGCCAACCTTCTGGCGGAACTGGGCAAATCGCATGAAGTGCGGGCGTTCAACTTCAGCAGGCAGTATCCCTCGTTTCTTTTTCCGGGAAAAACCCAATACGTAGGCGAAGGCGACGAAGCCGAAGCGGTGGAATCCGAAGCCGTACTCGACAGCGCCAACCCATTCAACTGGCCCCGGGCCGCATCGAAGATACGCAACTGGCGGCCTGACCTCCTGCTGATGCGCTACTGGATGTCCTATTTCGGGCCCTCGCTGGGCTATGTCGCCCGCAGGATGCCAGCAGGATGCAAGGTCATAGCCATAACCGACAACGTCATCCCCCACGAGCCGCATTTCTTCGACCGTCCGCTCACCAGATATTTTCTCGGAGGCGCCGACGGCTGTGTGGCGCTCTGCGGCGAAGTTGCGGCCGACCTCCTCGACATCAGCCCCGGCATGCCCCACACCGTACTTCCGCACCCCGTCTACACCCACTTCGGCGAAAGGATTCCACGGAAGGAGGCAGAGAAACTGCTCGGAATACCCTCCGGAAGCCGCAACATCCTGTTCTTCGGCCTCATACGCGAATATAAGGGCCTGGACCTGCTGATAGAGGCGTTCAGCCGTCTGGACTCACGCTACCGGCTCATTATCGCCGGCGAACCCTACGGATCATTCGACAGATACCAGAAGCTCATCGAGGCCTGCCCCGACCCGTCACGCATCCACGTATTCCCCAAATACATCAGCGATTCCGAGGTAAGGAACTACTTCTCCGCCGCCGACGTCGCCGTGCTGCCCTACCGCAGCGCGACCCAGAGCGGCATCAGCGCGGTCGCCGACAACTTCGAGGTGCCGATGATAGTGACCGATGTGGGCGGACTCAAGGAGACCATAGGCGAACGGGGAACCGGCCTGGTATGCGAGGAGGGCACACCGGAGTGCATCGCCGCCGAGATAGAGAGGTATTTCGACAATCCCGGCATTCGCGAAGGCTGCGTGGACGCGATTCGCAGACTCAACGACAGGCTGAGCTGGAACAGATTCTGCTGTGACCTCATGGACTTCGCCGACACCCTCAAAAACGACAGGAAATGAAAAAGTTCATCACGATAATCCTCGCCCTCGGCCTGCTTCACACAGGCGCCTCGGCCCAATGGTATCTCTACCCCGGAGGCCGCAACGAAGAAAAACAGGAGCAGACAGGAGCTGAAAGACAGACACAGCCGCAGAAGCAGACAAGACCTGAACGCAGGCAGACCCGCCAGGAACAGGCCCCGGAAGAAAGCGTCAGGGAGCCGCTAAGGCAGCTTCCCGAAAACCGTACCGAGACCGGAGGAAGGAACTCGTGGTTCTCCGAACCGCTCTTCGGCAGGCAGTCCGGAGTCTCCGTAACCCTCGCGCTCCCGATAGGAGCCGGCAGCGAGAAGCCCAACGCCAATTTCCTCGAAATGTACAGCGGCGCCCTGCTGGCTCTCAAGGATCTCGGCGATGAAGGCGTCAAGGTCAGGCTGAAGCTCGTGGACACGGCCTCCGGCGGCGGTCTCACCCGTGAGGACGTCAACGGCAGCGACCTGATCATAGGCCCAGTCTCCTACAACGAGATGCTCACGGCGCTGACACTGTGCGACAACGGAAAGGTTCTGGTCTCCCCTCTCGACCCCAAGACCGCGAAGCTCGCGGAGACTTCGGGAATCATCCAGGCACCGGCCTCATGGACAAGCCAGATTGACGAACTGGTGGAATGGGTGCAGGAGGACCTCAGACCCGAAGACCAGCTCATAGTCGTGGCTGACCCCGACTCCGCCGGACGCGGCGAGCAGTACCGCTATCTCCTCGACAGGCTGCACGGGAAAGTCCTCGACTTCCGCACCGTCAGCTCGGTGAACGCCATCAATTTCATCGAGGGCAGGACCTGCCGCATGCTTATCGCCTCCGACAGCGACTCCTTCCTGACCGGAACCGCGAGAGCTGCGGCCATCGAAGCCGCCCGCAACCGCGACATAATACTCTACTCGACATCCAGGATAAGGAGCACCATAGGTTCCAACGTCAACGACCTCCACAATACCAGGACGAGGCTCACCGCAGCCTACTACATCGACTATGGCTCACAGAAGGTCAAGGACTTCATACTCTCCTACCGCGCCCTCTTCAAGGGCGAGCCGGGTTCGTTCGCCTTCCAGGGCTACGACACCATCCACTATTTCGTGAAGGCCTGCCATGACTACGGGAGGAACTGGGCAAGAAGGCTTCCGGAATTCCCTGAGAAAGGACTGCAGTCGGATTTCAGATTCAACCGCAGGCAGGGAGACGGGAAGCTCAATGTGGCCGTCAGGCGCGTAGTCTACAACTCCGACCTCACCACCTCTCTGGTTCAGGACTGAGCCCGGCCTTCGTCGAGCAGCACCCTGGCGTTCGCCAGGGCGGCTTCGGTAATTTCGGAACCGCTGAGCAGACGGGCTATCTCCCTCACCCGGTCGTCCCCCTCGACCCTGCGCACCGTGGATACCGTGCGTCCGTCGGCCGACTGCGACTTGCTGACCACATAATGGGCGTCACCCTTTGCAGCGACCTGAGGCAGATGGGTTATCGAGAAGACCTGCATGTCCCTGCCCATGGAGCAGATCATCTGGCCCATACGGTCGGCCACGCTGCCGCTGACGCCGGTGTCTATTTCGTCGAATATCAGAGTGGGCATCCCGGCCGTCCTGGCCATCAGGGCCTTCAGACTCAGCATTATACGTGATATCTCACCTCCCGACGCGACCTTCTGGAGCTCCTTGGGAGCATCTGCGCCGGATGAGAAAAGGAATACGGCCCTGTCCCGGCCGTCCGGTCCTCCGGTTCCGGACTCGACCCTGACCTCAAAGCCGGAATTCTCCAGCTCGAGGAAGCGCAGGGATTCCAATATGCGGGAGGCGAGAGCCGGGGCGGACGCCTTCCTGGACTCGCTCAGGGCATCGCAGCAGTCCTCCCAGGTCCTGAGCAACGAACTTTCCTGCGACTCAAGCTCCGCCAGACGCTCTTCCAGAGCCTCGGAATCCACCGCCTTCGCGGCATATCCGTCCCTGACGGCAATCAGTTCGTCCACCGACGAGCAGGCATGCTTCCGGAGCAGGGAATAAAGCTGCGACATTCGTTCTTCGACCGCCGCCAGACGCTCGGGCGACATGTCCAGACGGGCATCCAGGCTTTCGATTTCAGAGCGGACATCGTCTATCTCTATCCTCGCGGATTCCAGCCTCTCCGCAAGCCGGGAAGCCTGCGGAAGGTAGGATGCTATCTGCTCCAGCCTTCGGGACGCGCCTTTCAGAAGCGACGACACACCTTCGCTCTCCCCGTCAGTGTCAAGGGCGCAGACTGCCGCCGAAAGCGCCTCTTTAATCTGTCCGGCGTTGGCAAGGCTTTTCTGCTCCTCCTCGAGCGACTCCAGTTCGCCGCTTTCCAGCCTGGCTTCGGTGAGCCGGACGAGCTGCTCGGAATCATAGTCCTTCTCGGCGCGAAGACGCGCCAGCTCCGTGCGGACATCGGAGAGCTCCGTCCTCACCGCCTGGAGACGCCTCCAGGCCGCGCGGCAACCGGAGAGCTTTTCCGAATTCCCGGCGAAGCCGTCAAGCACTGAAAGCTGGAAGCCCCCGTTCATGAGAAGCAGGCTCTTGTGCTGCGAATGTATGTCCACCAGCAGGGAGGAGATGCTCTGCAGGACTCCCAGCGGAACCGGGCAGTCGTTGATGAAGCTGCGCGAACGCCCGGACGTGGACATGACCCTGCGCACCAGCATACGGGAGCCGTCGGGCTCTATGTCCTCCGCCGCCAGAATCTCGGCTATCCTTTCGTCGCGGCTCTCGAATTCGGCCTCCACCACGCAGGAGGAGGCTCCGGGAGATATCATGGACGCGTCCGCCCTGGCGCCCGCAAGGAACGACAATGCGCCGAGCAGTATGGACTTTCCAGCGCCGGTCTGTCCCGTAATAATGACAAGACCCTCCGGGAAATCGACATCCAGAGAGTCTATCAGGACATAGTTCCTTATATGCAGGGACAGCAGCATGGCCTCCGGCTATTCCTGGCCGCCGGCCACGCCGTCCTCCTTCGCGAAACGGTAGTAGAGCTCTCCGTTCTCGAATTCGGAAATGGCCACCAGGTCGGGCTTGGGCTGGCGCTCATAATACTTGGATATTTCTATCTGCTCCTTGTTCTCGAAAACTTCGTCCATGGTGTCGCGGTCGCCTCTGAACTCCTCGAGCTTCTTGGTGAGCTCCTTCTTCTCGGCCAGGGCTATCTGGTTGGCCCTCTTGGAAAGTATCACGACTGTTTCATAGATGTTGCCCGTAGGGGCCGCGAGGTTTCTGATATCCCTCGTGATTGTGTTGGTAGGTATCTTCTTTTCCATACTTTCTGTACGGCGGGAACCGTCTATAAAGTTTCATTTTTTTCTCTTGCCGTATCGTAGAGCCTGTCAAGCTCCCTGCGGTAGGCGGACTCGGGATATTCCCCGATGAAGTTAAAATAGTCGTCGATGAAGGTGAGGTACCTCTCCTTCTGCTTGGACTTCACGCTCAGGCTGGCGTACTTGTAGGACGACATGGCCGCATAGTAGAGTATGTCCTCGCGGTAGATGTTGTCGGCGTCGTCCTTGAGTATGTTCTTGAACGCGACCCTGGACGCCTTGTAGTCCTCCATCTTGTAGTAGAGCCGCGCGTTCTCGAAGGCCTTCTTGTCCAGACGCGCCTCGAGGTCCTCGAGCATGTGGCGGCATACGTCGGTGTTGGCGCCCTCGGGGTGGCTGAGTATGTACTCGCTGATTGCGCTCATGGCCGTGTAGGTCGGAGTCTGGTCGAGCTCGTAGCGCAGGGTCGCCTTGTAGAGGCAGTCCACGCGCAGGAATTCGGCGTTGTCGGCGAAGGGGCTGCGGGGATAGTGGTCCAAGAAGGTCTGGAAATTGGTCTCGGCGACCGAATACAGTCCGTTGGAGTAGTTGCTGAGCGCCCAGTAGAACTGCACGGTGTCGTCGCGCTCGGTGCCGTTGGTCAGCATGGAGAGCGATTCGAACAGGGCCGCCGAGCGGGTGTACTTGCCCTGGTTGAAATAGTCGAACGCTGCGGCGTACTTCGAGTCCACGTCGTTGCTTTCCAGCATCATGTCATACTGCGACTTGCAGCCTGCGCATACCGCAAGCAGCAGGGCCAGTCCGGGTAAAATCTTGTCGAGTTTCATCCTTTGAGGTATTTTTCAGCGTCCAGCGCGGCCCTGCAGCCCGATGCGGCGGCGGTGATGGCCTGTCTGTAGTGAGGATCCTGCACGTCGCCTGCCGCGAACACGCCTGGAACGTTGGTCCGGCCGCTTCCCGCCTCGGTCACTATGTAGCCGTTCTCATCGGTCTTCACCCATGCGGAGAAAAGCTCCGACACGGGGTGGTGGCCTATGGCCAGGAAAAAGCCGTCGACCTTTATATCAAAAACCTCGCCACCTTTTTTTTCAATCCTGACTCCGGTGACTCCGGCGTCGTCCCCGAGGACTTCGCGGGTGTTGCAGTTCCAGAGAATCTCGATGTTGGGAGTGTCGAGGACCCTCTTCTGCATGGCCTCCGATGCGCGCAGCACGTCGCGCCGCACTATCATGTAGACCTTGTTGCACAGACCGGCGAGGTAGCTGGCCTCTTCGCAGGCGGTGTCGCCGCCTCCCACCACCGCCACGTCCTTGCGGCGGTAGAAGAAGCCGTCGCAGGTGGCGCAGGCGGAAACCCCGAGACCGCGGAACTTCTGCTCGGAAGGCAGACCGAGATATTTGGCCGTGGCCCCGGTCGCGATTATCACGGCATCGGCTTCGAGCTCCTTCTCCCCGTCAACCGTGACCACGAAAGGACGGACGCCGAAGTCCACGGCGCTCACGCTTCCCCTGCGCACGTCGGCGCCGAGCTGTACGGCCTGGCTGCGCATGTCGTCCATGAGCTTCACCGCCTCGACCCCTCCCGGGAATCCGGGATAGTTCTCAACCACCGTGGTGGTGGTCAGCTGTCCGCCGGGCTCCATGCCCTCATAGAGGACGGGGTTCAAGGCCGCACGCGAGGCGTAGATGGCAGCGGTGTACCCCGCAGGGCCTCCGCCGATTATAAGGCATTTGATGTGTTCTCTTTCCATATCCTGCAAAAATAGTCAATTTCTCTCTCGTTTCAGCATGGGCCGGAGGATTTTTCGTCTTGTCAGCCGCCAAGCGTTTTGTTTCGCCGCCCGTCGTTTCATTTCCGCCGTACGTCATTTCGTTTCAACTGCCCGCCGCTCCGGTCCCGCATTCCCCGCACACCGGCCGGCCGCAGCGGCGCATGAATTTTGAAATATTCAAAATTAAATCTATTTTTGCGGAAATTTTGCGTTATGAAAGCGACCAAGGCCGCTCCGGACACACTCAGATTCAAGGAACTCCTGAAGAACAAGGGACTCAAGGCAACTCCGCAGAGGCTCGCCGTTCACGACGCCATGCTCAAGCTCGGACATGCCAGCGCCGACATGGTCGCCGAGCAGATGGCCAATGCGGGGTTCACGCGCATCACCATAGCCTCCGTATACAACATACTCTCCACCCTGGCAGACCTCAAGGTCTATTCCCGCCGCATGAGCGCGAACAACAAGATGTATTTCGACGTCAACAGCTTCAGGCACATCCACCTCTACGACAAGGCGAACCATGAATACCGCGACCTGCTGGACGACGAGCTCATGGAACTGGTCGAAAGCAAGCTGAAGGGCCGCCGGTTCCGTGGCTACGCCATCGACAGCGTCGACATCCAGATAGTCTGCCACCCGACCCGCCGCAAAGCGCGCGGCACCGCGGAGTAGCAGGGATCCCACATAGCACTTTTTGATAAAACCGGGAGGAAAGGCACTTTTCAGGACGCCGGGCCGTCTTCCGCCAGCTCGCAGAGCAGGGTGGCCTGGGTGCAGTCACGCACCCTGACGCGCACGAAATCGCCGGGCCGGTGCCCCTTGTCAGCCCACACGCACATCTTGTTCTGCTGGTTGCGGCCGCAGAGCTCGTCGGGGTTCTTCTTCGAAGGGCCTTCCACGAGCACGGTGAACTCCCTGCCGACATCGCGGCGGTTGCTCTCCAGCGACAGACGGTTCTGCAGGGCGATGATCTCCTCGAGACGCCGCGTCTTGGTGGCCAGATCCACATCGTCGGGATACTTCCTGGCCGCGAGGGTTCCGGGCCGCTCGGAATAGTAGAACATGTAGGCGGCATCGAAACCGACCTCCTCAAACAGGCTCAGCGTGTCCCTGTGGTCCTCCTCCGTCTCCGAGCAGAATCCCGCTATCACGTCGGTGGTGATGGCGCAGTCCGGCATCAGCTCCCGTATGCGCGCCACCCTCGATAGGTACCATTCCCGCGTATAGCGGCGGCGCATCTTCTCCAGGATGCGGTCCGAACCGGACTGCACCGGAAGGTGGATATGCCGGCAGATATTGGAATGCGAGGCCATCGTGAGCAGCACCTCGTCGGAAATGTCCTGCGGGTTGGAGGTCGAGAAGCGTATGCGCATCTGCGGAACCGCCTCGGCCACCGCCTTCAGCAGGCCTGCGAAATCCATATCCCCGTATCTATAGGAGTCCACGTTCTGGCCGAGCAGGGTGACTTCGCGGTAGCCCTGTGCGAAACAGCCGCAGGCCTCGCGGACTATGGACTTCCAGTCGCGGCTGCGCTCCGCTCCCCTGGTATACGGAACCACGCAGTAGGAGCAGACGTTGTTGCATCCGCGCATGATGGAGATGAAGGCCGATACCCCGTTCCTGTCGAGGCGCACCGGGTCGATGTCGGCGTATGTCTCCTCCCGGGAGAGCAGCACGTTGATCTGCGGCTGCCCCGAAAGCGCCCCTTCGACCATTGCGGGCAGCATGCGGTAGCTGTCGGGGCCGGCGACTATGTCGACCTTGCCCGACTTCAGCAGCTCCTCCTTCAGGCGTTCGGCCATGCAGCCGAGTATGCCCGTGACCACGCCCGGACGCGCCTTCCGGTAGATGTTGAACTGCTCGATGCGGCCCAGTATGCGCTGCTCGGCGTTGTCACGTATCGAGCAGGTGTTCGCCATGATGACGTCGGCTTCGGCAATCTGCTCCGTGCGCACGTAGCCGGCCTTCCCCAGAATGGAGAAAACCACTTCCGTGTCAGCCACATTCATCTGGCATCCGTATGTCTCAATATATACCTTGTTCATATTCCGGCACAAAGATATGGATTTTTCTTATCTTTGCATGATGTCCCCGTGGCAGGGAATTTGATTGAAACATCGGATTGAAATGAAAAAAAGCATAATATTCAGCATATTCATCCTCCTTCTGGTCATGGTGCGGCCCGCCGCCGCCCAGATGCCGTCGCAGCTGCCTTCCATTTCGGGCGACGAGCTCGTGCATGCCGGAACCGAGGTCGAAATCGACTCGACCCTCTACGGGAAGGACATATTTTCGGTGCTCCCCGACGACGTGGTGGTCATACAGCCCTCCGAGGTCCGCGACGCGCTGAACGCCCAGATCGAGGCGAACGACGACACCAGCTTCAACGGCTTCCGGATACGCATCTACATCGGCAGCAGCCCCAGGGCCCGGGAGGAATCGCTTGAAGCGCTGGTGAAGTTCAACGAAAGGTTCCCGTACATACAGGCATACCGCAGCTATTCCACCCCCAATTTCAAGGTCTCCGTCGGCAACTTCCGCACCCGCGTCGACGCCGAGATACTGCTCAACGTGATCAGGGAGGAGTTCCCGGACGCGTTCATCGCCAGGGAGAGGTTCAAGTATCCCACGATAGGCACGCCGGACCTGCGCGGCCCCGAAGCTGAAGCAACGGAAGAGTACGCCCTATGATCAAGCAGGGACTTGAACTCAAGCAGCAGCAGAAGCTGTCACCGCTCCAGATACAGACCATAAAGCTCATCGAGCTGCCTGTCCAGGAGCTGGAGCAGCGCGTGCGCACCGAGCTCGAGGAGAATCCCGTGCTGGACGACACCCCCGACCCCGAAAAGGAGTCCGAAGAACCCAAGGAGGTGTCCCTCGATGAAATCAAGGACGACGACTACATCCCTTCCTACAGGCTGAAGGTCAACAACTGGGGCAAGGACCCGAGGCCGGAATACAACAGCTTCTCGACCACGACCACCTTCACCCAGAATCTCCTTGACCAGCTCGGATGCCGCAACCTGTCGCAGAAGGAGCACGACGTCGCGGCCTTCATAATAGGTTCGCTCGACGAGGACGGCTATCTGCGCAGGGACATAGAGTCGCTGGTCGACGACATGGCCTTCCGCGCCGGCATTAACACCGACGAGGAGGAGGTGACGAGGATGCTCAAGCTGATCCAGGAGTTCGAACCGACCGGCGTCGGGGCGAGGGACCTCAGGGAATGCCTGCTGCTGCAGCTGCGGAACTGCAGGCAGACCAGGGACGTGCAGAACGCGGAGCGCATCATCTCCGACTATTTCCAGGAATTCAGCAACAAGCATTTCCAGAAGATAATCTCGCGCATGGGCATAAGCGAGGACGAGCTCAAGGGGGCGATGTCCCGCATAGTCAGGCTCAACCCCTCCCCGGGCGGCGGCAGCGACGATTCCTACAGCGACCGCGCCCAGCAGATAGTGCCGGACTTCATCCTGGAGAACAACGACGGGGAACTGTCGTTCACCATGCCCCGCATCTCGATTCCGGAAATCAGGGTCAACAGGAAATACGCCGACCTGCTAATGTCGGCGAAGGGCTCCTCGGAGAGGGCCCAGAAGGAGGCCGCAACCTTCGTGAAGCAGAAGCTGGATTCGGCGAAATGGTTCGTCGAGGCGCTGAAGCAGAGGCAGAACACCCTCAGCCGCACCATGCAGGCCATACTCGACTATCAGCACGACTATTTCGAGACCGGCGACGACACCAACCTGCGCCCTATGGTGCTCAAGGACATAGCCGAGAAGACAGGCTTCGACATCTCCACCATCTCCCGCGTGGTCAACAGCAAGTACATCGAGACCCATTTCGGCATCTTCCCCCTGAAATATTTCTTCTCCGAAGGCATGGAGAACAGCGACGGGGAGGAGGTCTCCACCAGGGAGCTCAAGAAGGTCCTGCAGGAGTGCATCGACGCCGAGGACAAGAAGAAGCCCCTGACCGACGAGCAGCTCGTGGGCGAGATGGCCAGACGGGGCTACAAGGTCGCACGCCGCACCATCGCCAAATACCGGGGGCAGCTGGGAATCCCTCTCGCCCGCTGGCGCAAGGAGCTTTAGGGTTCAGACAATTCCCGCCACCCGCTCCTCGGCGAAGGAGAAGAAGCAGTCGTCGCTCACCACCACATGGTCAACCAGCTGCAGCCCACAGGCCTTCACGGCCTTGTGGAGCAATGCGGTCTGTTTCTTGTCGGCCTCGCTCGGACGGGGATTCCCGCTGGGATGGTTATGCACCAGGATGACGCCCGAAGCGCAATTGTCCAGCGCGAGCCGGAGCACCTGACGGGTGTCTATGACCGTCGCCCTGCCGCCTCCGGAGCTCAGTTTCAGGCTTTTGAGCAGATAGCAGCTGTCGTTGAGCAGCAGCACCCAGCACTCCTCGTGCCTGAGGCCCTTCAGTTTCGGAAGCATGAGTTCGAACACCCTGCGCGCGGTGACAATGGGAGTCTTGCTCAACGCCGATTCCTCATGGATGAAACGCCGGCCCAGCTCCAGGGCGGCCAGAACCGTGGAGGCCTTGCCCTCCCCTATGCCGGGAAGCGCGCACATGTGTACGCTGTCCATGTTGAAAAGATTGCCCAGGCTGCCGTCGGCGGCGTTGAGCAGCTGCTGCGCAAGATCCAATGCGCTGGCATCTCGGTTGCCGCTGCGCAGCAGCACGGCCAGAAGTTCGCCGTTGCTGAGCCTGCCGGCGCCTCCGGCAAGCAGCTTTTCGCGAGGCCTTTCGCTCTCGCAGAGATCCTTGATTTTCATAGTCAGTCCAGTTTGTGCCAAAGGCATACGTTCAAATATACGCAAACATTCCTACTTCTCTACAAAATTCGTATCTTTATTTGCGGATGCCGCGTCCGGGAAGGCACGCACGCCAGTTTCAGGACCCCGGCAGGCGACAGCGATGAAGATACTTATAATAGAAGACGAACCCTCGCTGCAGGAGCTTATGGCCCGCAGCCTCACAAAAGAGCATCATATAGTGGAGACCGCTTCGGACTACTCCGAGGCGGAGTCAAAACTGGCCGACTACTCCTACGACTGCGTGCTGCTCGACATCATGCTGCCCGGAGGAAACGGACTCGGGCTGCTGGAGACGCTCAAGAAAGCCGGACGGCGTGAGGCGGTGATCATCATCTCCGCACGCGACTCCCTGGACGACAGGATACGCGGACTAGAGGAAGGCGCGGACGACTATCTGCCCAAGCCCTTCCACCTCGCGGAGCTCTCGGCGCGCATACGCAGCGTGGCGAGACGCACCCTCGGAGGAGGACGCAGCGGCATCACCCTCGGGAACGTGACCGTGGAGCCGGAGAGCTTCCGCACCAGAGTCGACGGCAGGGAGCTCCCGCTGCTGAAGAAGGAGTTCGACATACTCTCCTACTTCATGCAGCGCCCCGGGCACATAGTCGACAAGGCGGTGCTGGCCGAAGCCGTATGGGGCGACCATATCGACCAGGCCGACAACTTCAATTTCGTCTACTCGCAGATGAAGAACCTGAGGCGCAAGCTCGAGGAGGCCGGAGCCACGATAGAAATCAAGGCGGTCTACGGCTTCGGCTACAAGCTGGTATGCCGCGACTCCGAAGAAAGATGAAGCTGATATACAACATAGCCCTCCGGCTCACGGCGCTGCTGCTCCCCCTGATCGCCGTCTGGGCGGTCATCTTCTATTCCGCGATGGTCAGGGAGATCAACGACGAGGCCGACGACGCGCTCGAGGACTACTCCGAACTCATAATCATACGCCTGCTCGCCGGAGAGCCGCTGCCGAAGATGAACGAAGGCTCCAACAACAGCTACTCGGTCACCGCCGTCAGCGAAGAATACGCCGCCGCGCATCCGGCTTTCCGCTACTACGACGCCGAGGTCTGGGTGCCCGAAAAGGAGGAGACCGAACCCGCCAGGGTGCTCGTCACCGTATTCCGCGACGGGGACGGAGGTTTCATGGAGCTGCGGGTCGCGATGCCCACATTCGAGAAGGAGGACCTGCTCCGCACTGTGCTGACCTGGGTGGTGCTGCTCTACCTTCTCCTGATGCTGACCTGCGTCGGCACCACGCTCTGGGTGTTCCGGAAGAGCCTGCGGCCGCTGTATGCGCTGCTGGACTGGCTGGACGGCTACCTCCCGGGACGCAAGGCCGCGCCGGTGCCCGACGGCGGAGACATCATGGAATTCCGGAAGCTGAACGAGGCGGCGCAGCAGGCCGTGGACCGCTTCGAGAAGCTCTTCGAACAGCAGAAGCAGTTCATCGGGAACGCCTCGCACGAACTTCAGACCCCGCTCGCGGTACTCCAGGGCAGGATGGAATATCTGCTGGACAACGCCAGGCTCGACGACATGACGGCCGGCGAGATAGCCAAGATGCAGGGCACCCTCAGCCGCATCATACGGCTAAACAAGACCCTGCTCCTGCTCACCAGGATAGAGAACGGACAGTTCCTGGAACGCACGGAGCTCGACCTCGCGGCGCTGATACGCGAACAGCAGGAGATGTACGCCGAAATCCATGCAGGCAGGCAGATACGCTGCCGCATGGAGCTCCCGGAAAGCGCCGCAGTGGTGATGAACGAGGCGCTGGCGTCGCTGATTGTCGGCAATCTGCTGAAAAACGCCTACGTCCACAGCCCCGACGGGGCCGAAATACGCATATCTCTGGACGGCGGAGTGCTGGAAATATCCAACAGCGGCGAGGAGGCGCTCGACGCAGAGCATATCTTCGACCGTTTCTTCCAGGGCTCGAAGAAGGAGGGCTCCACCGGGCTGGGGCTCGCCCTGGTGCGCGCATCGGCGGAATTCTGCAGGCTCGGACTCAGCTACCGGCACTCCGGAGTCATGCATATCTTCCGGGTCGACTTCGGGCCGGTGATGCAGGCCTGACGGTTTTTCCGAAAAATTTCCGCCGTTACAGATTCGCTACAGAATCGCAGCCTACCTTTGCATCGGAAACAATTAGGAACACTATATGAAAAAGACATTTGCACTCTTCGCGGCAATCATGCTGGTCCTTGCGCCCGCAGCCGCCGACAACGACAAGGCCGTGACCGTCGACCAGCTCCCCGCAGCCGCACGCGAACTTATCAGCACCTATTTTCCCGGAGAGACAGTAGCCTACGCCAAGCTCGAGAGGGACTTCCCCGAATCCAGATACGAAGTCGTGTTCACCAGCTCCCGCAAGCTGGAGTTCAAGAGGAACGGACAGTGGACAAAAATCTCTTGCCGCTATTCGAACGTCCCCGAGGAACTGGTTCCTGCCGGAATGATGGCCAAGGTAAGGGAATTCTACCCCGGAGCGGCCGTCACCGAAATCGAGCGTGACAGGCGCAGCACCGAACTCAAGCTGAACAACAGAATCGAGATGACCTTCGACCGCAACGGCCTGCTTATGGAAATAGACAACTGACACAACAGATAGAACACAAAAACGACATTATCATGAAAAAGTTTATCATCGCAGCCTCCGCGCTGCTTCTCGGAATCTTCACGGCGAAAGCCGACTACGAACGTCCCATCAGGCTGGAAGAACTGCCCGCACCCGCGCAGGAGTTCCTCGGCACCCATTTCTCCGACCTCACCGTGGCATACGTGAGCGAAGAGCGCGAAACCTTCTACCTCGACTACGAAGTGCTCTACACCGACCGCACCGAGGTCAATTTCAACCAGTCCGGAGAATGGACCTCCGTGGAGCGCAAATACTCGGCCGTGCCCGATGCACTTGTCCCCAACGAGATAAAGGACAACATCGGCACGCTCAGCTTCGGCCAGGGCCAGTTCGTCCGCAAAATCGAGAGGAAAGGCTACATGTGGGAGGTGGAGCTGTCCAACGGCATCGAGCTGACCTACGACAACCAGTTCAAGCTCATGGACATAGACGATTGAGATGAGAAGAATTGCATTGCCCGTAATGGCAGGCGTGGCGGTCGCGATTGCGGCCGTCACGATTGCCGTGAACATAGAGTCCGAGAAGCCTGTCGCCCTCGGGACGCTTCCGGAGGGGGTGAAGGACTTCCTCAAGGAGCACTACGCAGGCGAACAGCCGGCGCTGGCCATCAGAAAGTTCGAGGGACTGAAGACGGAATACGAACTCACCTTCATCGACGGCACAAAGCTGGAGTTCGACGCCAAGGGACAGTGGAAGGAAGTCAAGAGCCATGTCAGGACCGTGCCCGAAGCCTTCGTTCCCCCGATGATACGGGAATATCTCGACAGGAACTTCCCGGGGGTGGCCGTGATGGAGATTTCAAGGGACAGGAAGGAGTTCGAGACCGGACTGTCGAACAGGATTGAACTGACCTTCGACTCCCGGACCTTCATGCTCACCGATTTCGACGACTGATGGATTACGTTGCGGCCTCGGCCGTATCGGAAGCGCAGGACATCGAACTGCAATGGACAGGCCGCGGGCCGGCTATTCCGCCTCCCCGGCCGGCACGGAACCTGTTTCCGAAGGTTCAGCACCATCGTTGTCCCTGCTCTCGGCGGAACCCGCCGCCGGCTCCGCGCCGGCCTCCAGCACCGCCTTCTCCTCGGGCGAGAGGGAGTCGAGCTTCTGGTCTACGGCCGACTTGTATCCAAGCTCCCTGCGGCGCTCCTCGATGAAGCGGTTGCGCCGGTTTTCACGTATAGCATTGTCCACGCCGCGCCGGAAGATGTCCTGTATGGACTCCCTCAGGTTGATGCGGGTATCGTCTATGACTTCGGAGAACACAGGTACAGCGGCGCTCTTGTACTTGGGCTTGCCTATGCGGAACTTGAAGTCGTCGAAGGTTCCCGAAAGGTCTATGCCCACCCGGAACGGCAGAGGGGAATCAATCACCGACACATGATACTTGAAGCTGGCGTCGAGGTTCTGCACGCCGCTCATGGCCAGAGTGTATCTGTCGACCTTGAGCACGAAGGGGAACACCTCTATCTTGTTGTCGGAAATCAGGCCCTCCACGGACATGCGGTCGATATGGCCGCCAGTCCTGTCCTTGAACATGAGCTTGCGCGCAATCTGCTCGAACGCCGTGCTCTCCGAAAGGGTCAGGTCATCTCCGCTGATGCGTATCACGCCGTTGATCGAAGGGGTCATTATGTTCATGGCCGTATCCAGGTCGGCCGTGGCCGATACCACGCAGTTGAGCCTGCCCCGAAACGATTTCAGCATCGACATCACGGAATCGACCGCGGGCATCATCTCTATCACCTTCTCTGCGGTTATGTCCTTGAGCTCCAGGTCGAAGCCCGTCTTGAGGTCCTGTTTGGTGCGGGTCGAGTAGAAGCCCTCGAAGCCTATGTCCCCGATGTCCGAGCTCAGGGAGGTGTTGGTAAGCTGCACGCAGCGCTCCCTGACCGCTATGTCGGCCGTCATCGAGTCTATCTTCAGTTTCGCATAGCTTACATCGGAGGCCTTCAGCCGGAGGTCCGCCACAAGGTTCCCCGGCACCACGATGAGCGTGGACACATCGGGTTCGGCGGAGTCGGCGAGAGTGTCCACCACGACCATCTCCTGATATTCTTCATCCTCGATTTCGAGAGAAGCGTCCGAAAGTCCTTCGGGTTCGAAGCGGGAACCGAGCTCCCATGCGGCCAGCAATTCGTTCAGATTCAGCCTCTCGGCATCCAGGTCCATGTCAAGCCTAAGCATGCCCCGGCCCGCCAATGCCGAGCGCAGCCCGCGGAGATCGCCGGACAGGGACAGCTGCGACCTGCCGCTGGCGAGACCGAAGCTGTCGAAACGCAGCTCGTTGTTGTTGAAGGAGGCCCTCACGTCCGAAAGCCGGTTGCGCAGAGGAAAATAGGGGCTGACCACCCCGGCGCTCCCAATGGACATGGAGCCGTCAAAGTCCCAGTCGCGCATGTAGCCCCGGAAGGTCTCCCCGAGGTCGATGCGGATGTCGCGCTCGCGGAAATCCTCCTCGCTGAGCCATTCGGGCACAGGCCGGGAGCCCCGGGTCCTCCTGAAACGGCCGAACAATGAATCCATGGGGACGCCGGGGTTCCTGCGGGCGAGCGAATCCACGAACGCCCTGGCACGTCTGCGCCTTTCGATGGAATTCATCACGGCGGTTGCGTCCAGGTCGAGGTTTCTCACGAATATGCGGTTTACGGGGCCGCGCATGATCACCCTGCCGCTGGAGCTGTCGAGCGTGAGCACGGGCACGTCAGGAGAACCGCTCTTGGGGGATATCTTGAAGATGTTGGCGGAATTGGAAAGCGCGACGAAGCTGGTGTCGGAGCCGACTAGGGAGGCAAAGCCTATGTCGAGCCTGCCGCCGAAGGGGTAGAACGAAGAGGAATCGCTCTTGTCGAGCACCGCCGCCGAATTCTGCGCCTTCAGCGATATGTCCCGGCCTATCAGGCGCATGTCGTCCTTCAGCGAGAAGAAGGTGCTGTCGAGCGACGCCGTCAGCGCAAGCATCCTCTCCCCCTGCGCCACGCTCGAATCGCGCGTGTTGCCCACCGCCCCGAGCCAGAGGTTGAGGCTGTCGGTCCAGAACCTCAGGCTGTCCTTTTCGGACACGACCTTCAGCCGCGTGCTCTTCACCTTCGCGGAGATGTCGGCCTGGGCGAGCTGATAGGGGTCGAGCTGCGAGAGCGAGGCGCTTCCGTTGACGGAGGCACTCAGGCCGCCCGCCAGCTCAATGCCGCTCCGGCGCTTAAGGTAGCGGGAGAGAGTGTCGAGGCTGACTTCGAGGCCTGCGTCGGCATACAGTGCGGGGTCACCGCCGAGAATGTCGGCCACCGAACCGGACACATCCAGGTGCAGGGCCTTTCCCTTGACATGGAACTCGTTGAGCTTCACGTCAATGACCCCGCTGCGGCTGCCGTGCAGCTCGGTATCGAGGGCGAGCTCGTGTTTGAGGCCGAACAGCCTGTTGCCGAGGGTGGAACGCGGTATGACAAGCCGGGCGTCGAAGTCGGGAATTTCGCCTCCGGAGGGGTTCAGATAGCCGTCAAACGTTGCGGTGAGGGTGATTTCGGCGTCGGTCTCGATATTCTCCAGTGGCTTCGGCAGGTTGCGGCGGAAATGGCCGAGCACGTCGCCCACCCGGCAGGCGTCAATCGAGGCGCTGCCGTTCAGGTACAGTCTGTCCCCCAGACCGACCGTGGCCGAGGCTTCGAGGGGGATGCCGGCGATACGCGCCCGGCAGTCGAGTATGTCTATGGCGGTGGCGGCGGAATCCTTCCGGACACCGACTTCGGCCCTGAAGTCCACGGGCAGCGCGATGCGGCCATAATTCACGGTGCCCATCCAGGCGGTCGCCCTCGCATCAAGGTCCACATGCCCGTGGTGCATCTGCGCCCCGAGCCTATCGAGCTTCAGTGCAAGCGTGTCGGAAGGCAGGCGGCCGGCGAACAGCAGGCTGTCGACCCTGACTCCCACCCTGTTGCGGCGCGCCCTGCGCAGCTTGCGCAGACTGTCCCGGCGGTTGCCGTTGAGCATTCTCCGCTCTGCGGCCTCTGCCTTCCTGGCTTCCCTCCTTGAGTCTGGAGTTGCGCTGCCGCCATGGCCGTTCCTCCTGGAGCCGGGAGTTGCGCTGCCGCCATGACTGTTCAACAAGCCCGGCGCTTCGGAAGTTTCCAGCCCTGCGGATTCAGGACGGCTGCCGTTTCCGGCTGCCGCATCACCGTCATGGTCGTTCTCCTTGGAACCTGGTGTTGCGCTGTCGGCATAGCCGTTCCCTTTGGAGACGGGAGAGCCTGCCGGGATGCTGCCGGCAGACCTGATGTTTCCGCTGTCGGCAGTTCTGATGCGGCCCGTATCGGCAGCTATGATGCGCCCTGTGTCCACCGGCCTGACGCTTCCGCTGTCGGCGATTAACCTCCGCCGCCCCGTATCGATGACCTGCATGCGGCGGACGGCGTTCGTCCAGTCCTCGGCCGCGAGCCGCCCGTTGAAGCGCATGCGTTCGAAATCCAGCATCGCGAAAAGGGTGTCGGCGGGAGAAGAGTAGACAATATGCGGACGGCCGCGCAACACTATGCGCCCGAGGGCGAACTCCAGCGGCTCCGATGCGGTGCTGTCATCCTTTTCTTTCGCGGCAGGCAGACGGAAGATGTTCCAGTTCGCACTGCCGTCGGCATAGTTCTTGGCGAAAATGCGCGGCTTGTCGAGCACCAGCGACGGCAGCTTTACCGTCCCTGCCATCAACGCGCTCAGGTCCACCGAGACATGGAGCCCACGTATCGAGGCCAGCGTGTCGGCTCCCGGGCCGCGCCCCTGCCGCATCATGTAATAGCTGCTGTCCTCCTGGCTTTCGAAACGGCCGGAGGGATAGGTCAGTGAGAAATCACGGAAACCGACGTTCAGATAAGGAAAGCTGCGGAACACTGAAAGGCGGACTTCGCCGAAATCCACATCGGCGTCGACATACTCGGCGGCCAGCCTGTCAGCCAGCCGGGTGAGCACCCTCGGGCTCAGGATCACCTGGACCGCCACAAGCAGCAGGGCCCACACTCCGACCAGACAGAGCAGCACTTTCCAGACGGTCTTCATCTTCTTCTTTCCTGCCATGATTCACTGAACACTCAAAACGCATCTAAATATAGGGATTTTCCCTGTTAGGCAATCCACCTCCGTTCAGATGGATTTGCAATTCTGCCGCCCGCATCTTCTTGCACCACTCCTGCGCGTATGTCGACGTCCTCTGGCTTACTCCGTGCAGCCTTCCGTTCTCCGCATGCGTCAGGCCTGTCCTGTGACCCCTGTCCAACTCACCAGCAGCCGCGCACTCTAACTGTTCTCCTTTTTCATCTCTTTTTCATCTCTTTTTCATCTCTCTTTCTCTCTTTGTCCAACTTTTTTGGTACAGCTCATCGCCGTCATTGCCTGTCGTCTTGGAAGGTGTTTTTCCTGACAAGCTGCTTCTAGGGTATAATTGACATTTTCGGTTGGTGAGAAGCGGCCGCCGACAAACAGCTGCGACCATCCAGCCGCTGACGGAGCCCGGCCTCCGCCAGTAGGAACCACCGCGCAGCCCTATACTGCCGGCAGGCCGGCTTTCTTTGTAGCCGCAGTACGGAAATTCGCTACGGCGTGATTTGCACCCGGACTTGCTTCGTGAAATTCATCGGCTACGGCCAAGGGCTCCCAAATGGCCTACAGGAGGGGCAAGTGCGTCTAATGGACAGAATTCCCTTCCATTAAGCTCACCCGGCTGCAATTGACGCGCCCCGACCGGGCATGGCCGTAGCCGATGAATTTCACGAAGCGGGGCCTAGTCGACAAAATTCGGTCATCTGGACATTTGGTAGGATGAAATGAGCCTAAAAAATTTCTAATGGACAAAAAGTAGGATGGAAAGGCAAAAGTCAAGCACGGAGCGAGCCTCTCCAACGGGCTCGGCGCAGTGCTTGATTTTTAGCCGCCGGAGGTCGTATATTCCGGCGGCGGTGCCGGTGTCAATAATGTCTTCTGATGTATTCGTCCAGCAACTTTTCCCGGTGTTCCCGACTTATTCCGCTATGGACTCTGACCTTCGTCTTGAGGTCGGAGAAGAGCCCCTCAAGGGCGTTGTTGGTGTTGGGGAGGCCAGTCTCAGGATAGTCGTAGAAAGTCCACAGGAGAGGCATGTTGCACTTGACCTCAGATAGGCGCTCCGCTGTCCTTGCGACCGTCGCTTCCGGACGGATGGAAAACAAGAATTGCGGCAACTGACAGATTCATTGCCAATCGCCGCAATTTCGGTGGGGTGCGATGTGGGGCTCGAACCCACGACACCTAGAACCACAATCTAGTGCTCTACCAACTGAACTAATCGCACCGTGTTGGGTTTGCAAAGATACGAAGAAAAATCTTCCCTGCAAGATTTTATCACAATTTTATACTATCTTTGTACGATTTACGGAAAAATTTCAGCTGACTATGGCAAAAGAAATAAAATTCTCCCTTGTCTACAGGGACATGTGGCAGTCCTCTGGCAAATATCAGCCGAGGGTTGACCAGCTCGTCAGAGTCGCACCCGCCATCATCGACATGGGCTGTTTCGACCGCGTCGAGACCAATGGCGGAGCGTTCGAACAGGTGAACCTCCTCTACGGAGAGAACCCCAACATCTCCGTGCGCAAGTGGACCGCCCCCTTCCACAAGGTCGGCATCCAGACCCACATGCTCGAAAGAGGACTCAACGCCCTGCGCATGAATCCGGTTCCGGCCGACGTGCGCGAACTCATGTTCAAGGTGAAGAAGGCCCAGGGCACCGACATAGCAAGGTCGTTCTGCGGCCTCAACGACCACCGCAACCTCAAACTCTCGATAGAATACGCCAAGAAGGCGGGAATGATTTCGCAGGCGGCGCTCTCCATCACCCACTCCCCCGTCCACACCGTGGAATACTACCTCGGAGTGGTGGAGAAGCTCGTGGAGTACGGAGCCGATGAAATCTGCCTCAAGGACATGGCCGGAATCGGCCGCCCGACCTTCCTCGCCGAACTCACGAGGGACATCAAGAAGAAGCATCCCGGCATCAAGATCCAGTATCACGGCCACTGCGGCCCCGGATTCTCCCCCGCCTCGATGCTCGAAGTGGCCAGGGCCGGCGCCGACTATGTTGACGTGGCCGTGGAGCCGCTCGCATGGGGCAAGGTACATCCCGATGTCATCACCATTCAGCAGATGCTGCGCGCCGACGGCTTCCTCGTCAAGGACATCAACATGGACGCCTACATGGAGGTGCGCCGTCTGACCCAGGAGTTCATAGACGACTTCCTCGGATACTGGATCAACTCTTCGAACTCGCAGATGACCTCCCTGCTCGTAGGCTGCGGCCTGCCCGGAGGAATGATGGGCTCGATGATGGCCGACCTCAAGGGCTTCAAGGCCGCAATCAACGCTTCCGAGCGCGCGAACGGCAAGCCCGAGAGTTCGCTCGACACGCTGATGGTCAAGCTCTTCAACGAGGTCGAGTACGTATGGCCCCGTTTAGGATATCCCCCGCTCGTGACGCCTTTCAGCCAGTATGTGAAGAACACCGCGCTGATGAACCTGCTCGCCATGAGCCAGAACAAGCCCCGTTTCAGCACCATCGACAAGGACACCTGGAACATGATACTCGGAAAGATGGGAAGGCTGCCCGGCAAGCTCGCTCCCGAAATCGTGGAGCTCGCGAAGGAGAAAGGCATGGAGTTCTTCGACGGCAACCCCCAGGACGAATATCCGGACGAACTGCCAAAGTTCCGCCAGATGATGAAGGACGAAGGCTGGGACTGCGGCCAGGACGACGAGGAGCTTTTCGAGCTCGCAATGCACGAGAGGCAGTACCGCGACTACAAGAGCGGAGTCGCCAAGGAGAGGTTCAACAAGGAGCTTGAGGAGCTCAGGGCCAAAGCCGGCGCACCCATAATCGTGAAGCGCCCCGTGGTCGAGATGCCCGAGTTCGACATCGACAAGCTCGTGGAGAAATATCCCAAGGCCACTCCCCTTCAGGCTCCCGCAAAGGGCAAGATGCTCTGGCAGATAGACGTGACCGACGAGTCCAAGGCGCCCGTGGCCGGCACCAAGGTGAAGACCGGCAAGCCCTGCGGCTACGTCCAGACCTACTACGGCATGGAGGAGATCAATACGGCCGTGGACGGACGCATAGTAGCGGTCACCGCGCCCCAGGGCAAGGATGTCGTCAAGGGCGAAATCGTAGCCTTCGTCGTGGAATAGACGGCGCACGCCGCTGCATATAGGAAAAGAGGGTGACCCAAAAGGTTTAATATCTCTTTGAGAATCGAATATTCGGAAGAGGACCTGAGGTTGACCTCACGGAAAAACGATGAAAAAGGGGATGACTTTTACTTTTGAGTCACCCCCTTTTTTATTAAAGCCTGCCGGCCGGCATGGCTGTTCAGGTGCACAGTCTCAGGAAATGACGCACCAGGGAATGGGCTACGGCTCGCCGGCGTAGCGGACACAGCGGACCGGGGCGGCGCTGGTGCGGTTGGCGGAACCAGCCGTATACTGCAGATAATTTCCGCCCTCACTGATACGGTTGGAAGTCCTGTGCTTGTCCGGACGTATGCGCGCATCGTGATAGTCACCTAACGTGCCGACGCTCTGCCAGGGATGTCCCTTGTCGGGCACACCGGCGTCATAGCCTTTCCAACCCGCAAAGGGGAAGTAGATTTCCTCGTCAAGGCCATTTCCGCGGATGGTCACCCCATAAGCGGAGATCTCATATCCACCATATCCTGAACGGGCATAGTTAAACAGCATTTCAAGCTCATCTCCCGGAACCTTGTAGCCGTAGGGACAGGGGTCGTAGACGGTCTTCGTGTCCGTCCCCCAGAGCTGGTCTATCTCGTAATAGAGCCAGTCGAAGGCATAGTCCGGCCCCTGGATGTTCTGGTCCATCAGGAGCATGGGGTTCCTCGCGCTGTCCTCTATGGTGTTCCGGTCGGACGAGAACTCCGACACATAATTGACCGGCTCGCCGTTGGGCCCGTAGAACTCTATCGTCTCCATGCTCTTCATACTGAAATCCGCAGCCGGCGGACGGGGAGAAGGATCCTTGCGGCCCCACTGGTAATACAGGCCGTAGGTCGCCAGCGGGTTGTTTTCCGGCTGGGCGGTATTGGCTCCCAGATTCATGTTGAGCAGGGAGAACTCCCGTGTACCATTATTGAATTTCACATCCTTAGCCTCCTGGGTGATCCATATCAGCCATGACCACAGGATGTTGCCTGCCGCGTCGTGGACGGCTATCACCGCGTTGGCCTGCAGAGGATTGGTCTCGGCATAGCACTGCTCGTTGAGCTCAAAGCGCACATGACCGTCGATGAGCTCCACATTGCGTATCGTGTTGGCCCGGGTCTGGAAGAGTATGCTCGCGGATACGGGCCTCAGTTCCGCCGTTCCATCGGGATAGAGGTCCCTGTTCGCCACGTTCAGCAGCCCCTTGTCGCCGTTGCCGGCCTGCATGGCGTTGAAGAAATAGCCGCTGCAGGCAGGCTCGCCTGGGGAGTCGACGTCGTCGAGGGGGTTGATAAGATAGCAGTTGGCAGTCTCGAAGCGGCCCTGGGCTACATTCCAGGGCGACAGGTCCCTGAATTTCTTGTCGTCGTCGTTCTTGATGAACACCGCAAGTTCGCCGTCCGTGTTCACCTCCACGTTGATATTGTATATCTTGCCCGCTTCCAGCAATTTCCTCTCGGTGCCGCCGGATTCGGTGTGGCTGACCGGTATCTCGAGTCCGAAGATACCGGCATCGGTATGAATCTCGAACTTGGTGGCGACATCGGGACGCACGAGGATGTAGCCGAGATAGATTTCACCGTCGATGCTGCCGTTTATGTCATCCACCATGGATACGGGGAAGCTGACCGTCTCGCCGCTCTCACCGTCGATAGGGGTCGTGATGATGTTCATGTCGGCAGGGTCGGCCCATGAGCCGTCGACGACCTCGCCGAAGGTGCCGGGTTCTTCAGGAAGCCTTACCGTCACCGTGGTGGGCTGGTCGGGGAATACGACGTTGCGGACCTCGCCCCACGAAAGCAGGCTGAGGTCTATGCTGTCGCAGCTGATGTAGATTCTGACGGCGGAAAGATAATGCCTGAAGGTGAAATAATTGGAGTATTCGGACTCCTTGTGGCCGAAAGGCGGGGCAGCCGTCGCTTCTCCTTTGCGGAACGCCTTGCTGATGCGCATGCCCTCCCTCATGTCGCTGACCATGATGTCGGTCTGCCCGTCAAGCTTCCCGAGGAAAGTTATGCCGGTGGAACTTTCGTCGCTATAGAAGTTGTCCGCGAAGTCAGGGTCGCTGAATTTGGCGGTCGAAGATGCCTGGCCGTTCTCCTCCCGGGGAAGCACGCAGGTGCGGGGGTACCAGCCGACCATCCTGGTCTTGTAGAAGGCCGTGTCAGGATCGGCCGTGTCAGGAGCGTCTATCTCTATCTCATAATGCTGGCTGGGAGTGAAAGCCGTACTCCTGAGCGCCTGTCCGGCCGCAGTGAGGTCCGACGGGGCATAGACCGAGGCCTCCACTATGCCGGCTTCCGACAGCGGGGGATAGGCTGAACCGGCATCGTATGGCAGGGAGTCATCGATTCTTATGAAGTTCGCATCGAGGGTCATGGCCGAGGTCGACCAGATCAGCGACTTCGATGCCGGGAAGGAAGAGGACGCATCGGTGCCGGTATAGCAGAGCACGTCCATAGCGGAACCCGGACCGCCACCGGACGGAGCGGGAAGTGGAAGCGTCCTTTCCGCGCATGCCGAAACCAGCAGCAGCGCGGAAAATGCCATATATGTTATGCCATGTCTCATTTCTCTCATATTTCAATTACTCTTTCTGGCAGCGGACGGGACGGGCCCCAAGATGATTGTTCTGGCTGTATTGCCGGATTCTATAATAAGTGTAATATGGATTCTCCTGATACCACTCCCATTCAAACTCACGCATCTTCTCGCCCATAGCATTCGGGGTCGCGGAATTCAAATATCCGTGGCCGCCTATACCATCATAGGAGCCGGACTGATTGATCCACCCGGAAGACGGAAGCCACAGCACATTTGCAACAGCGTTTCCTGGGCTGAACGATGAACTCATGCTATTCGTATCATCAACTCTTATTCCGCCTTCTTCGCGAGAATAAGAATTGAATGTCAATCTATACCAGTCCTCTCCGGTCTGATGGCAGAGGCCTGCGCTTTCAAAAGACAGGTTATTGATCACCCTGTATCCGGGCGGGCAGGGGTCGTACATGGTCTTGATGAAATTCTGTCCTCCATCCTGACGCCCGACATAACCCCAGAAATTACGTGCCTCCTGAATGTCAGCGGTTCCCGGAGTGAAGGTAGTCTGCCACTGATTCTCCGTATCACTCGTGCGGAACACCAGAGGCTCCTCCATGGATGCGCTGAGAGTCGTGGCTGGAGCCCGGTCCGGCTCGTTGCTCCAGTCCTTAAGCTTCCAGGAGCCGTCAGCATTCTTCCTGAACCATTTTCCCGGACCGAACAGAGGGTCCTTGCGGCCCCACTGGTAATAGAAGCCGTAGGTCTCCTCGATCCAGCCTCCCATATTATTGAAGTTGCCGGCGACATCGTAAGGCGTATAGGTTGCGCCGAGGTTCCTCGACATCACCAGATAGTCTCCGAGCAGGGCGTTCCGCTCGTTGGCGATGAACCAGATATGCCAGGTCCAGACTATCCTGCCGTTCCCGTCGTAGAGGGCCAGGCCTACATTGCCGTAGGTGTCAAGGCCTTCACGGACATAGAAATAGGCATAGCCGTCGTCATCGAGCCTGCCCCCGTCGACCATCACCAGAGGCACCCGGGAGGCGATTTCCTCGCTGCTTTTTCCAATCTTCTGCACAAGCTCGTCCCAAGTCCCGTCAAGCTCGCCCTGCCACCAGAGCACGTCCACGTGATAGTCGCTGTCCGTCTCTATTTCGGGATTGAGTCCTCCGGAAATATCGACAAGGACATTGTAAAGTACATTATTCTTTGAGATGTAGCTATTGAACGACCCGACCCCGTTTCCGCGCCGGTCCGCCCTGAACTTGAAGTAGCCGTTCTTGGAGACCATGTAGCAATTGGCCGTCTGCACCTTTGAGAGGTCGGTGGTAGCCGGAGCCGCGTTCTCGGAGATGCATCGCACGGGCATGGCATTGGCCCTCGCGCCGGCCTTGTCCTTTTCATAGGGGATATAGTCGCCGCTGTCCTGCATGTCGAGGCTGAACACGAAATGATGGGCCAGAGACTCGTGCTCGGGGGTCGTTCCCGCCTCCCCTGTGAAATCACTGCAGATATGCGGCCGCGCGGAATTCAGGTAGATATACGGCATGCCGCCCGGCTTTTCGTAAGTCATCAGCGAGATATCCTCCCCGTTATAGCCGAGATAATTAGTCCGAGGATAGAATATCTTCTGGTTACCGTCTATATCGAAGACATAGCCGTAATTCGCATGCTGCGACAGTTCATACTGCGCGCTCTCCGTCCATACCTTGGTGTCCGGAACCCTGTAGCCGGGAGGACAGGGGTCATAGAGGGTCTTCACCACGTTGTCGCGCTGGTTGGCATAACCCCAGAGATGGTCGTCGGCATCGCTTGTCCAGTCGTTGGAGCCCGCGTCATAGAACATGACCCTCGGATTCCTGTGCGCCTCGGCCATGCTTGCAAGTCCCTGATGCTGATAGTCCGCGGCAGAAGGATTCATGAAAGGGTCGACATCGTAGCGCGAAAGGGGATCCTTCCGTCCCCACTGGTAATAGAAACCCGTGGCGAGCACTTTCCCAAGTTCGTCATTTTCCGCGAAATCCGCCGCGTTCCCCGGGTCATCGTCCACGGCTCCGAGATTCCTGTCGAGCGACGAATATCCGTTGCCGTAGCCCTGGGTGTCCGGCCTGTCGGTAATCCAGATATGCCAAGACCAGAGCAGGGTCTCCCCGCTGAACGCCCCTATGAGCACATTGCCCTTGTATTGCAAGGAATAATCCTCCGGATCGGAGGGGTTACCCTTGAGCGTGAACATCGCCTTGCCCTCATGGGGTGTGTCGTAGTCCAGGCTCAGCATCAGTTCCGGGTCGCTTCTGTCTTCTTCCGGAACCGCGGTGAACCGAGAACCGTCCCTCTTCTTCAGCACTGCGTATGACCTCAGAATCTCCAGACGGTCAGGCTGGAGCGAGACCTCCGTATCGGGCAAGCGGTAGACATTGCCCCTGTAGTCCGTGACAGTATTCACTCCGTTGCCTTTGACGGTGCAGTCGAAGCAGTAGGAGACGTTGGCCGAAGACACTATATAGCAGTTCGCGGTTCCGTTGGATGAAAGGTTGTAATAGGTCTTGCCATCCCCGAGGCCTACGCCTGCATCGACATTCTCCCAATCCTCGACAGCGGAGACGGGTTCGATCAGGCCGTTATGTGAGAACCTGAGTGTCAGTCCGTAACGGTAGCCGGCCTTGAAATTGCGCGACATTACTATCTTCTTGGTGAGAGCCGCGCCTGTGCCGTCGGTCTTCTCGAACGTCACGGTGACGGTCAGGGCGTTCTCAAGAGCCGGAGCGGCCATCACCACATTCCCGATTCCGGTCTTCCCAGACTCGCCGACAGGGATTTCGAAAGAGCCGGAATATACTTCATATCCGCGCGGACCGCCTTCGTAGCTTATGGAGGTCACGGCGTCGGCCGACGTCTTCAAGTCGACGGAGAGGGCGACAGGCAGATTGGAGATGCTGACGCCGGCGATATTTCCGTATTCATCCTCCCACTGCTTCCGGGCGTCCTCGTCCACGGCATAGACGCTTACCGTATACTGGCACAGGGCATGGGAGAACACGGTGGGCGGAATGCCGCTCTCGAAGCTGCCGCTCACATAGCTGCTGACCATCATGTCGGTATCGCCTGGAATATCATCATAGGACAGGGTATGAGTTCCGTCCTTAACCGAGTAGGCCGCAGCTGAAGGATACCAGCCTATGAAGCCGAGTTCGGTAGTCCTGTCCGGGAAGAACTGGTGCGTATCGAAGGAAATGGGGCGCAGGTACCCGTTCGCGGGATCCGGAGAGCCGAGCGTGGCGGAAAGCGGGCTGCCGGCGACGCCGTTCTCCATGCGGAGCATACTGATATCGAGCTGTTCCGGCGAATCGGCGTCGTAGGGGCCTCCGGCCTTCGTGGCCACGGGAGACATGGCTATGCCGGCGTTGAGTTTCACCCGCATCGAATTCTCCTCGGGCTCGATGCCGCGCACACATCCGGCCAGCAGGGCCGGAAGGGCAATCAACAGTATTGTCGTACGGATCTTCATGCTTGCAATTGTTTAGGGTACGAGACTGCCTTCCATTTCACCTCCGTCCTTCCAGTCCTCTATGCTTCCGTAGAGGCGGGCCTCACTGTCGAGCACCACCGCATACCTGGTCTTGGTGCCGGGCATCCAGTAGGGTACGCCCTCGACCTGATCCAGAGGGAATTCGACCGTGTATTCCCTGTCACCGGCCACCGAGAATCTGACCTCAATCGTCACGGGGTCGACCGGCTGCTGGCACGCAAGGAAAGAGAAATAGAGGCTTCCGTCCGGGAAATAGGAGCCGTCGGCGCCGATTTCAGGAGCGCGGTAATCGGTGTTGCTCCTGCTGTAGTCCGTTGTGGCTCCGGTCCTGTCCACAGCCCAGCTGATATTGGCTCCGGTATGGTCATTGGCCAAATAAACAGCTTCAGTGCTCACTCCCGACATGGTAGCGGAGAGCACTTTCGTCTCGGCCGCACCGGCGGGTTTCACCAGATAGAGTTCCACGGCGGCGGTGGCATGCACCATCTCGAAGGTCACGAGAGGTTTCGACGCACCGTCGGCCACATAGTATATATATGACAGCAGATAGTCGGAGAATTCCGAATTGCTTCCGTCAGGAGAAAGCATCGAAGGCTGGGTCATAGTGAACTTGCGGCCGTTTTCCGAGATATCATCAATACCATCACCATCAAACATATACGCGAAGAAGTTGTATTCCTGGCCGGACGTCCACGTCCGACGGGTCCTGTAGATGCCTGTACCCTGCGGGAGCAGGAATCCATTATTTGCGAATGTATTGGCGATAGTCTCCGTGACGTAGATTGTCCGGCCGGCGGCAGTGCCTATCTCCGCCTTCGAGAGGGGTGATTCGCTTACGCTCACAAGGTCCGTCCTGAAGCAGATGCTGTCGCCGGCGGGGTCCGCCACGGGCGTCTTCGCACAGGAGGCGAGGCAAGCCGCCAGAATCAGGTATATGGAAAGTCTGTTCATGCTGCCGTCAGTCTATTATCACGTCTCTTATATCCCATGGCTGCACGGTCGCGGTCACACGGATATAGTCGTCGGAGAGGTTGATGTCGTAGTTGTAGCGCCTGCCCGCATACCAGCGGCTGACGGACGAGGTGGAAAGAGGGATGTGGATCTGTCCGGATCCCGCAGTCAGCACAAGCGTGACGGGCCCGGAGCCGCCGTCCACCTCCTGCGGCCATACCAGCAGGCTGCCGTCAGTCCCGACCCCGCCGGTGTCGGCATAAAGCGTAAGGCTTCCGTTCAGGGGGACAGTCTCAACATGGTCCTCTATATATCCGCCGGAAGCGCGCTGCATGGTGTATTCCACCGCATCGGCATCGGCGGCGGTGACGCTGAAAGAAGCTCCGGTCACGATGTTCCGCATCTGATACCCGCTGACTTTCAGCTCGCCGATGTCCTCCTTCATATTGGTTATGGTCAGGCGTATCGCGGCCAGGGCGTGCCGGAAGTCCAGAACCACCGGCGCATGGGGCTCGGCGGAATTGTCCAGGTCACGGACGGCGAAAGCATAGAGCAGGTCCGGCTGATTGTCAGCGGAGAGGGTGATCTCTCCCGACACCAATGCCTCATCCCCCTGCCTGTAGGACACTTGCTGGTCTTCGATATACGCGGCGAAGCGGTGCAGGCCGCCTTTCGTCCAATAGTAGGGCGGGGTTGTCGTCCAGCCGGCGTCCTTATACTCCAGCGGCACATTGGACATATATTGCATCGTCGTCCAGTCGGCGGAAACGTGCATGTCGTTTACCACTATGGTCTCGCCTTTCAAGCCTTCGGTGTCAAGCAACGCCTTGGTGGCGACTCCGCTCCTGAAGGATATGGGCGCTCCGGCGCTGCCGTCAGGAAGCTGCTTCCCGCAGGCGAAGGCGGAGAGCATCAGCAGCCCGGCCGCAGCCGTATGTAGGAATCTGCTATACATGGATGCTGGCTTTTTCCACGACGAGCTGCAGGTCGTGGGTGATTTTCAAGGTATAGGTGTAGAGCTTTCCGGGAATCCAGTCGATACCGGCCTCCGCACTCAGGGTCAGTTCCTGCCGCAGCGATGTGCCGTCGGAGAGGCCGGCCACGAGTTCGACTCCTATGCTACCGCTCTGAGGTATCAGGTAGACCCCGGAGCCGAGGGTTTCGCGCCCCTCGGAAAGCACGGCGCCGCCTTCATAGACGACAAGGTCGCAGGGCTCCCCGGACGCCTCCCATGAAGGCTCTGGAAGGGAGCTGAAATCCCCGCTGCAACGTATGCCGGTGAGCGTCAGCTTCTTCACCTGGAGCTCCATCCCGAGGTCGAGCGAGGAGACGGCCTCGAACCCCACTAGGCAGAGCGCTCTTGAGAAAGGCAGGTTGATTCTTCCGAGCGAATTGTAATGCCTGTCGGCGGCCTCGCAGTACAGTGGATCCAGTCCTTCCGAAAGCGAATAGTTCCGGAAGATGACCGAGCCGTCTTCACCGAATTCACCCCGTCCGTAGGGGGAATATGCGAACACGGTCATCGTGCGGCCCCGTTCCGGCCAGGTCTGCCCGTTCTCGGGCTTCCAGATGCTCCCTCCGGCATGAACCGCCCTCACGCCCTCCATCTCCAGCACCGCGTCATCCCTGTCCGTCGCCCATGAAGCCTCCCCGGGAAGCGAGTAGCCCCTTACGGCGATGTCCACGTCTTCGGGGTGAGACAGGTCCGACGACGCCCTCGTATTGGCCGCCACGGCCACATCGAACACGACGGGCCGGGCGTCAGGCTCATTGAGCCGACGGCTGCAGGAGCCGCACGAAAGAAGCGCGGCGACAAAGAGCGATATGTACTGCAAGCGTGCCAATTCCTGTTCTGTCTCTATACCGTAATGTCACCTCCGTCCCTGTCCTGCCATTCTTCGGCCGACGCCTCCCATTCAATGGAGTCTAGACCTATGGTCAGAGTGTAGCTTATCTGCCTGTTCATCTCCCATGAAGAGTGCAGCTCCGAAAGCCTGACCGACTCGGTGACTTTCTCTTGGTGATTCGGTCCGGTACCGGCGATGTGCGTTTCGATCGTATATTCTACAATCAGCACCGCGTCCGGGCCGAAGCTCTGCGGCAGTACGAAAAGTTCTCCGTCCTTCCCGGGCACTGCCGTCCCGTCATGTGTGATTTCTATTTCGCTTCTGTCAAGCCAGACCATGTCACCGCCGCCGGAATGGCCGCTCCAGCCTTCCTTCGGGCCGGAAACGGTGGAATTGCCGGAGGCGTATGTCCCGGACGTATAGACGCCAGCAAGACTTATCTTGTTGAGGGTGAAGCGCTTGCCTCCGACAGTCGAAAGGGTGCCGTAGTCCCTGTCGGTCTTCATCGTGAAGCTGACGACCTTCGCCAGCTTGTGGCGGAATATCGTGGGGACATCATTGGCGCGCCGGTCGGCAGCGATGTCGGCCACCATAAGGTCCACATCCGGATTGGCAGCCACATCGAAGCTGAGCTCAATTCCTTTGTCCGGAGAGCAGGAGGCGTTTCCTGCAAGCTCAGCCGGGCTCAGGGACATGAAGGTCAGGGAGCCGGACTTGGGCCAATAGTACGCGGTCGCGGTGGTCCAGGCCTGAAGGGCCCCATCGTAGCTCACGGTCTCGCCGGGAATATACAGCTGCGCTTCACCGCTGTCCTGCGCCCAGCTCCTGCCGTCGGGCAGATACCAGGCCCATGACACGAAAGGCCTGTCCTCGGGATAGGCCGAGGCGGCCTTGGTGGTGCTTACGACCTGATAGCATACGGACATGTCCGGCACAGCCGCCCTGTCTTCCTGCACCTTCGCGCAGGAAGACAGCAGCGCGGCCATTGCCGCGAATGAAAGCAGCTGTTTGAGGGACATGGATTGTTACATTACTATATCTCCGCTATTTATAGGATCATCAGTCCACTCTACGACTGAAGGCGCCCACAGAATCTGCTGTGAAGGATCATCAGGATCGGTGGAACCCTTGAAGCTGATGACGAGATTATACACGATCTCCTTGTTCAGATCCCACTTGTTACCATTGTCCTTATGGATATCATAAAGCTTCGTAGTAGTTGTAACAGGATAATCTATCCAACCGTCATTACCGTTAGCCGTATCTCCGTTATAATATTTAACGACATATTCTACGGTAATTGAAGCATCGTTCTGAGTGTTGTTGGTAAAAGTCTGCGGCATTACAAGAAGATAGTCCCTGCCATTGTTAAAAGATGAGTACGGCTCAATCTCCTGCTTGGTCTGATTGAATGTTTTCCCGGTCGCACCAGCATTAGTATCTATCCAAGTATAATCTGCCAAATCCGCTCCCTCGGCAATTGTCCAGCCTTCTCCGGTATTTCCGGATGCATACGGCATGAGCCCGCTCTTATAATTACCTTTCTCGTAGATATTGTTAATCTTGATATTTTTTAGTTCAAAAGTCATATCTCCGGGAGTCCATGTACCATCGCTGTGTCCGTTAGTATAATCAGCGTCGGTTTTGATGGTAAATCCTCCTATGTATGAAAGAATATGATGGAAGATAGTAGGTACCCCCTGATATCCATCATTAGTGCCGTTCTGGGTCTGCTCCGTCTGAATAGTAGCAACCATCAGATCTTTTTCCTGATTCCAATCGGTTCCTGTAGGTTGAGTAGCCTGATCGTGCACATCCCATCCTGCAATTACAAGTCCGTCAGTATTGGTAGGATCAATTGTGAAATCCGTCTCATAGGGGCTGAACGAGAAGAATGTCAAAGATCCTGTTTTGGGCCAATAGTAAGGTGTAGCCGTGGTCCAGTATTTATTACCTTCATCGTATGCAACCTCCACGCCCAGCGCCCCGAGGGCCAGCCCGTCTGAAACACCTATATAGACTTTGGCGGAGGCATGATCGGTCTCCCATGTCTCGCCTTCTCCCAGCAAAAATGCAACAGAGCCGAATGTTTCCGTTGTAGGATAAGTGGCATCCTCCACCAGTGCCTTGGTGCTGTTCTTGCCCACGATGGTCTGGAAGCTGATTGCCGAGTCAGGAACATCGACCCGGACCTCGTTCTTCGTGCAGCCGGCGAGAATTGTCGCCGCAACGGCCGCACCGATGATAATCTTTTTCATAAAGCTTTTGTTTTAAATGTTCTATATTTCCTATGATCGAATGAATATCTTGTCCGTCTATATCACTATGTCGTGGTCCTCATCCTCCCAGTCGTCCACTCCCGGCTGGAAGCCGCCGCCCTCACCGGGCTCCGGCGGAGCGGGAGGGTCTATCGTTATCGTCTCCTCCATCAGCAGCCAGTTGTGCTCCAGTGCAGCCTCGGTGGAGAACAGGTCGGTGATGTCGAACTCCCGGGTCTCGTTGCGCCCGTCGACCGTGCGTATGTCGAATGTCACCCTCAGGCTGTTGTCCGAGCCGGGTATGCGCCCGAAGGTGTTGAAGACGTTGCATATCACGGGAACCCCGTCGTCCTCACCCTTCTGCAGGGTGAAGTATACCGTATGGTCCTTCTCCCCGTCCTTGGCGTCGGACATGCCGCTGTTTCCGGACATGCCGGACAGGAAGGCTTCGGCGCCTGACACGTATTCCAGGCCCTCGACCTTGATCTGGAGATACCAGGTCTCCACGAGCGTGATCGCCTCGGCCTCTATCACATGGACCCCGTCATGGAAAGGCACGGTCTCCAGTTCCAGGTTCGCCACCGTCAGGTGGTCAGGCTCGTAGACCACGACCTCCCCGGGCGCCTTCGAGCTGTAGCGGCTCAGAATCTGCTCCGACACGGTTCCGGAGCCAGCCACGGCGGTTTCATAATTGCCGTAGCCGTCCACGGTCGTGCCCTCGGTCCCGAAGTTGTAGGCAAGCATGCGGTAATCGCCTGGGACGAGCGACATGTAGCCTGATATCCAGGTGTATCCGTCCTCGTCGACGCTGCTCTCGCTTGCGAACGACTCGGCCACGAGGCTGTTGCCCTCCGGCTCAAAGAAAAGCACATGCATGACCTCCGGCGCTACCTCGGGCCGCTCGACATCCTCGTTGTAGATGTCCGAGGTGACGTTGCGTATGTTGTCCGTGTTGACCTTGATCCTCACGTAGGTGTTGTACTCGGGGTCGGTGAGCGGACGGAAGCTGCAGCCGGCAAGCATCCCGATGGAAAGCATGCACATCAGCCGTCTCACAATAATATTCGCGAACCTGTCCATGCTCATCTGTATGTGTGTTTTACCTTGATTGGAAGCACCAGCGAGACCTTGAGCTTGGTGGGTCCGAAATATGAGAACACTCCCGTCTCGAAGGGATCCCTGTAGAGGACGGAATAGTCGGGTGCGGGCTGGTAGTGCCTGTAGTCGGCGCGCACGTACCCGAGAGATGCGGAGAATTCAAGATTGAAGAGCTTGCCGACCGGCATCGCGTAGCCATAGCTGATGCCGGCGGACCAGTATTCGCCCTGATAGTTTATATCCCTGTCCCACTGGAAGTCGTAGCGGGCGCTCATTACGTAGGGCGCAACGAAATGTCCGGAGAGGCGGTCGCGGCCGTCGCTGCGCCTGAACCACCAGCGCGGTTCAATGCCGATCTCCCACATCTGGAGGCTGTATTTGTTGCCGTTGGGGCCGAAGGTCCACCAGGGGAATACGTCCTCGACCATTATGGAGAACCTGTCGCCTATGGGGACCTCGAGCTCGAAATTCAGGGCGGTGGCGAGGTCGTAGAGCAGGTTTGTCTTGAGCGCCAGCAGCGTACGCTCCACGATGATGCCTCCCGGCCTTGGCGCAATGGTTCCTGACGGCGCCTCCGCCCTGCCCGACAGGCGTCCCGGCTGTTCGAGGAACAGGACAGGAGTATATACGTTCTCGCTCCAGTCGAGCCTGATGAAGGAACGGCGCATCTCCCTGAACCACACACGCACCATCCTGTTCCAGAGGGCGTTGTCCCAAGACTTGATGAGAGTCTTCTTGGTCTCGGAATCGGTGTCGGAATCTATTATGGAAATCAGTCTCTCGCGCTGGGCCTCGGTGAGGGTGCTGTCGGTCAGGGCCCGGCTGCGGAACATGTGCCAGGATTCACCGTCAGGGGTGATGTTCATGCGGTTCCGGAACTCGGGATATTCCCCCTCGAGATACCTGCGCATGGCGGACGCGCGGCGTCTGGAGAGGTCAACGTTGTACCAGTAGTTTCCTTCGGGGGACGAATAGGACACGACCGTCAGGCTGTCGAGCATGCCGTCGCCTATCTTGATGGACGCTATCGAATCGGCGAGAGCCCTGAGGTTCTCACCTGTGCCCATGTAGGCCGGATCTATGGCCGCGTTGTCCCAGTGGAAGTTGACATGGAAGTCTGCGCTATGAGGCTCGGTTCCGCTGAAGCGCAGATAATACGCTCCCGCCTCCCCCCCGTCTACCCGCCGCAAGGCTGTCCGGAGGTGTTTCCGCGTGCGCCATGGAAACCGGCGGCACGAACGCGAGGAAACATATTACCAGTCGTAATTTTAGGTTCATCCCTATATTCAAGTGACACCGCCACCCTTCCTCTCTCCCTCACAAACGGCGGCGGTGGGGGGGGGCGAAGTCAATATTTCCTGCCCGGAGGCAGTTTATTATTATGAATATGCCTATGCCTGCAGGGACATAATCATTCCCTGACGGCGCAAATTTACAACAAAGTTTCCAATCCGCAATCGCCGGACTGCAAATTCGTTAAATTAAAATTATTAAATATTCCTAATGCTGGCCGACCGGGATGCGCTGCCCGTGGAGTCCTTCGGGATGCAGCGTCCTCCGGTATATCCAGGTCATCGCCGGAATCAGGAACAGGCAGGCCGCCATCCACGCGAGAGGGTCGCCGAGACAGACGCCCTTGAACTGGAGCGCGGGCACGAGCCAGAGACTTGCCGCAATCCGGGCGACCATCTCGAAGACTCCGGACATCATCGCCAGACGGGTGAAGCCGAGGCCCTGGATCGAGTAGCGCAGCACGCAGAGCGTCCCGAGGAAGACCCAGAACGGTGACGAGGTGTGCAGATACATCACCGACTTCGCTATGATGGCCGTCTCGGTTGCATCCACGAACATCCGCGTGAATCCGTCTGCGAACGCGAACATCACTGCGTTTCCGAGTATCACGTACAGGAAGGTCATACCGAGGGCGGAGTACAGGCCGCTCCGGATGCGCTCCATCTTGCCTGCCCCGTAGTTCTGCCCGCAATAGGTCGCCATCGCGACTCCGAGGTTCTCGCAGGGGCTGATGAAGAACATCTTGATGCGCATCGCCACGGTGAACGCAGTCACGGACGCCGTGCCGAGAGCATTGTTGGCGCTCTGGAGCATGATGCTGCCGATTGCCGTGATGGAGAACTGCAGGCCCATGGGCAGGCCGATGGAGAGCAGGCGCTTCTGCCTTTCCCAGTCATTCGCCTTCTCGTCGGCCGAGCGGTAGCGCAGAATCTCGAAATGCCGGTACATATAGATGTAGCACAGCAGGGCGGAGACTCCCTGGGAGATGACCGTCGCTACTGCCGCGCCGGCAGCTCCCCATCCGCATGCGAGTATGAACAGAAGGTCGAGCGCGACGTTGAGCACGGCTGACAGTATAAGGAAATAGAACGGAGTCCTGCTGTCGCCGAGAGCTCTGATGATGCTCGCGAGCAGGTTGTAGGCCATGGTGAACGGTATTCCGAGGAAGGTTATCAGCAGGTAGAGCCAGGCGTCATGGAAGATAACGTCAGGCGTCTGCATCCAGTGCAGGATATCCGAACAGAGCAATGCCGTGACCGCCGCCACCGCCAGCGAAATCGCGATGCTGACCCTGAAACTGGCGGAGACATATCTCCTCAACCCGCTGTGGTCCCCGGCGCCGAAGCTTTGGGCGATAGGGATGCCGAAGCCGCCGGTGCAGCCGTTGCAGAAACCGAGAATCAGGAAAATCACCGACGAGCCGGCTCCGACCGCGGCAAGGGCGTTCACGCCTACGAAGTGGCCCACCAGCACCGCATCTATCAGATTGTACCCCTGCTGAAGTATGCTTCCCAGGATGAGAGGCCATGCAAAACCCAAAATCAGGCGGGAGGGATTGCCCGCAGTCATGTTCTTGACCATAGTCAAAATAAAATGCCAGCCCAAACAACTCATAAGGCTGGCGTTCAAACAATTAAGAAGCTGTTTTAATTTTTCTCAAAAAAATTTCAAACAGCTTCCAGAACTACTAACCAAACTTTTGTCGCGGCAAATATACTATATTTCTTAAATTTTTTAATAAATTTTGAAAAATTTTTAGTTTCTGATCGCCGCGCGGTTTTTGCGGGTGGTTTCGTGAAATTCATCGAGTGTACGGTCGCGGCGGG
>UQQM01000011.1 GCA_900543205.1 uncultured Bacteroides sp.
GTTTGATGACATCCGAAGGCCCGCATTCCGGGCATCGCTGGCGCCGCCTTATTTTCCGATTATCACTCATCAGGTGGAACACGTTTCATCTGATTTCTATATATTACATAATTTTAACAACTTATAGAAGTTTTACCAGCCAAAAATGTCAATTATACCGAATTTTCTCATAATAATACATGGAAGCTAGAAGGCTTCTACGTTGCGTATGCAGCGTATCTGGTCTCCGAGTGCTTTGCGGCTTGAGTTTTGGAGCCCGAAAGTCCAACCGTCATTCCTGAGGTAGCAGACCCAGTTTGTGCCGGCACCAGAATAGTCAGTAGTCCTGAGAATTGCATTGATGCCGTCTCCATTGAGAAACAGACCCCCTTGGGGATGAATGAATCCGCATGCCGGAATCTGCATTGTCGCTGACGGAAGGGACCAGTCAAGCCCGGAATTCAAGAACTTGTCTTCCGTGTCAAGACCTTCGAAAGTCATTGAAGAATCTCCCGAATAATATGCACATTCGTAGTAGTATTTCCCGTCTGAAGATATGGTGTTCCCGTCTGAATCAGCGTAGTCGAGACTCTTCGTTTCCTTCAAAGTGATTTTTATCCTGTAGCAGTTTTCCTGTCCCTGGTTTTTTATGATATATATTGCGCTTTCAGTTCCTATCTTACCATAACACAAGTGTTCTCGTCTATGTGATATAGAGCCGTCATAGAAAATCGGCTCATGAAATTTAGTATTCCATGGTGCGCTGAGAGATTTGTCCGGTATGAAAGCGGCGAAATCCTCCTTTGTAGGCAGTCTCCATCCTTTTGGACAAGGATGATTTTCTGTACTCCCTGTCCATATCTGGTTTACGATAGTAGCCTCTCCGCTGCCGTTTTCATTGTACAGCCAGATTCCGTTGCCGCGGTCATAAATGAAATTGTAAATCAGGGGGTGGTTATCCGTACTTTGTTCTCCCGGGTTCATTGCTACATTGGGATGACGAACCGGTATCCCTTCCGGGGTGGCGGCACAACCCTCCGGGATAGGTGTATTCGGCAGTTTGGAGGTGTTGTTTGCCTCAAATCCGCCGTAAATCCTTTCGCCTTTTTCATTGTAAGTATAGAAAGCCATCAGGTGGAGTCCACCCTCCTGAGTTGAAGTTACAGCCAAATCGTATTTGTCCATATCCAGAATGAACGGGATATTTCTGCCGTACTGATAATAATAGCCTCTGCAATTCCACCAGTCGTTATCGCAGTCTGCGCTTTGGGCTCCGAGATTCCTGTCCATCCACATCTGGTTTCCAAAGGTGATAGGCTGGCCCATGTAGGCATCGGCACCTTGGTTTACATTCCCCATGTCTATGTCATGTTCAATCCACTCGTATTTCTGTGGAGCTATGGCGATTGTCCTCACATCATCTTTAAGGATTGTGATTACCAAGGTGTATTCATGGTTTGGTTCGAATTTGAATATACCATAGTTTGTCCCGGTATTGTCGTCTATACGCTGTATTTTGTATATTCTCTCAACGCCGCCTTTCTGAAGGTCTCCGTTCTCATTCGTGAAACCGGAGACCTTGACCCTGATGGAAACCTGCTCATCGTCTTTGTTTGGAAATATGTAGAATTCCCTTGTTTGATCGTTTCCCGGGAACAGGGGCATTGGCCTGGTGCTCAGTTCGACTCCTTCGTAATCACGATAATATGTACGTTCGGATATCGTGTTTTCATTATAATTCCAGATTTCATTGATGAAATCGAAACTGCCTTCAGTGTGCGTGCCTTCAATTGCTATTTCGGTAATTCTAGCATCCTCGAGTTGCTTGATCGCATCATCGCTTTCATCCTGCTTCAACACCTGTATGTTCAGCTTGCTGAATGCATGGCGGAAATCCATCTCAAGTATGGTGCCTCCCTCTGCAGTCCTACCTGTAAGTCTCGAATGCATCAGGTCGGGAAGGACACCGTCACTTGTTTCCTCGAGCCAGACCGAAGGGGTTGTTTCATCTTGGCCAAAAGTGATTTCAGGTGTCACTTTAGACCCGTAGGTGACACCATAGAAGTCTATCGGACTTGCTCCGAAAGGAATGGGATTACCATAGTCTATGGTATGGTCGGATGTTTCGACGGCGGCATTTTCTTTATACGCCTTGACAAGCCAACCGGAATTGTCCTTTATGAATAGACTGTATTTTGTCCCTGCCTCGAATTCCGTGGTTTGCTCTCCGGCGCGTGTGAGGATATGGGAGCGGTAGGCGCTCAATCTTACATCCTTTTTGATTTGGACAGGTTCGAGCGGATTTTCAGGGGAGCATCCGTAGACTGATATGGTTGCCGCAAAGGCCAAAAGGCAATATTTTACTCTACTGTCCATCATTCTGCTTGCAAGTTCAGGGTAAACGTATAATAATTGTTTGCGTAAAGAGTGTATATGCGCTCGGAGGAAAGTGGAGAGTTGTTGCCTAAGGTTACATTCCATTCCTTGTCGCCAGATCTTATCTTCACCTTGGTTGCGTTTTCTTCACTGTTGCATATATTCGGCGCTATGTAGTGGTAGAAAGTTTCTGATTCTCCGTCGGCAAGATTTTCCGGCATTGTATCGGTGAAGCTTTCCTGCAAATATGCGTCTTCCGGCAGGGCTTCATGGTCGGTCATCGGATAGACATACGACTTGGTCGGAATATTGATGAGTTCCAGGCTAAGACCGTTTAGTGGCGCGCCGGTCTCATTGTTCACGATCAGGTTGATACGACTTATCATGCGGCTGAGTATCACGGACAGTTCCTGAGTGCTTCCGGTCACGTCGCCCTTCCAATAGCCGCACATCGGAATCCTTGTCCAGCTGAGTTCGTTGTTTGCTTGTACATCAAACAATGTTTCCCTGAAATCCGGCAGGTTGTCCGGCCAGCGCAAGGATTCGTCTTCAGTGTTGACTACGAGACAGACAGTACTGTTCTGTGCCGTGACCAGCCCGACCTCGAAATTTTCCACGAATTGTCCTGATTCTCCTTCTCTTGAGTAATATTGGAATCCTATGCGCTGACCTCTGTTGTTGAACTGGATCACCCAAATATCGTATATCAGATTCTCGACATCATAGGTATGAGGCTCCATAGAACGGGTATCAGGCCCGAAAGGACTTGTCCCTATATTGACCGATACTGAAATTGGGCTGCCTTCTTCCTGAACACTCTCTTCAGGAAGAATCTGGCAGGCGGCTATCAGGAACATGGCCGCCGCTGCGATATATCCGGTTGATTTCATCATTCTTTTCTCCTTTCTGAAAACGAGTCTGCAGTCACAGGAATCAAATCTACCGACCATGATTGGTTTTGCCATGTCATTACGCTTACGTTTCCGTCATTTTCCTCGACTTTCCACTTTATGTTATAGGAATGCCCGTGCTCCAGAATCATGCCGTTGAGCAAGGCCATATACTGGGTGGGCACTCCGTTCACGGCTAGGTTCAGCAGTATTGCAATGGAATTCTCTACCGCATATGTGGGAAGAACTCCGACATCACAGGTCAGCGTTCCGTTCTCATCCGTCTCTATTTCGGAACCTTGGATGGTCACCCATGCCCTTTTGTCGCCGTATTTCATCTGAAGCGTGTCTGCGATATCTTCGGAGCACCAGTTGTACATGACCGTATCAGCAGTGTTCTGTAATCCACTAATCTCGATACCTGCAGCCAGAGGGTCGATTTCATATACTCCTTCGCCTTTCTTAATCTCAAAAGTGAACCTTGCCACCTGACTTATGATTGGGTTCAGAGTAATATATTGGACTCCTGTGTCGTTTATGGTGATATCAAAATCTACGGCACAGGTCTCTTTGTAGCGTCCGTCAGTGGAATAGAAATACATACCATTATCCACCATCATCTCCATGTCAGTGCCTATGGGGTAGGCTGGAGAAATCATCTTGAACCGGTATTTGCCAGTCTCAAGATAGAGCGGAGCTCCAAGTTCTTCGGGATTCAGGTGCAGTTTCCCATCTTGTTCGTAAGAATCGCAGGAATACAGCGAGTTGAATCCTCCGGTATTCGTCCCGACTACATATCCGCGCAATTCAGGAGTGCCGTAAGTCCCGTCATCGCTCATTTTACTATATGATATCCATAGCGTGGAGCCTACCTCAAGAGCGACAGGTTCTGTACCTTCAGGAAGATTGTGCCAGTTTGGGCCGAGGTTGTCGGCCTTTGTCTGCTGGGTATGGGGAACAGTCGGCGAGACTTCTCCTCCATAGGTACCGGGAAGCAGAAGCTCCACGCGTATCTTTCCGTCCGGAGCGTTATGCAGGCCGCCGTCCGCTACGTTGTCGCATGCCAATGTCAGCAGCGAAAACAGCAATATGATGCTATATGGTCGAATCATCTGGTTCAATAGGATAAATCGGGATGACGATGTTCCCTCCGTCCTCCCATTCGCATTTCATACCTGTCAGTTCTATGCTGTCTTCGCCGAAGACCAGCGTGAACGTGTAGGCTTCATTTTCATATAGGATATAATCTTCTTTGAGTTCCCCGTCAGTCTTCATGTCCTCCGGTGAGCTGGGATCCCGGTTCATTTCGAACGTCAGTGTCGCATTGAAAGATACTTCTTTGTAGTCGGTGAACTGCACGTCTTCAGACCTGTTTACGGTGATTCTTACGGGGACTTCAACTATTCTGGAAGCCAAGTAGAGCTCGCAGACGTCATTGGTGTTCTGTGCCGTCAACTGACCGGCATCTTCCGCTTCTCCGAAGGAGAGAGGATAATCGGCATCATTATCATTCCATACGGCAACAGTCTTGTAGAGGCTTTCTTCCCTGTCCCATTCCAGCCTGTTGGCAATCACATTCTTGTATGGACTAATCCTCACATTCCTTATGAAGTGCTGCATATCTTCGGATAGCTTCGCCTTGATTGAGATCTTGGAATGGGCATGCATGAATTCAAGAGTCTCTCCGCCTGTTCTGTCGAAGGGGAGTGAAGCAGAGCCCACTATCGGTTTAACTGACGTAAGCACATCCATCATGCATAGGGAATCGTCAGGTATAGAGAGCTTTTCATAGTCCGGCCTGGATTCTCCGTTTACTTCATCAAGTACAAGGCTGGACGGCGCGTAGCCTGTCGCCATGGCTCGCCGGTTCCCGTCTGGGTATAGACGCCCTGTATCATACGGAGGGTTAGGTCTGGAATATGTGTCTATTGTGTTCTCGGGGAAGCATACGATAAGAGGTACGGGATGCTCTGTATTCTCAATCATGTCCCTGAAATCCCAGAACAGGAAAACAGCTCTGTCGCATGAAGATTCCGTTCCGCCGCTCTTGGCATTGGAGTACAACCTCATGGGAGTGTTCTCCACTACGGGAACGGAAGCCGTCTCCTTGCCGCAGGCCGCTATCAAGATTATAGGTACTATGAGAAAGGCTTTCCTCATTTCCATGTTATTCTATTGTTGCGGAACATCCAGTTCAACGTCCGAGCCTCCCTTGTCTATCCAGTCCAGAAGTTCGGAATGGATACGCATCATTTCGTTGCCGGGATATGCGGAACCGGGAGCCACTATTTTCGTGACGTTCACTATATAGTAATGATTGCGTTTCACGCCCCAGTGGTCCTGCCCATTATAATCTATGATTCCGTCAGTGTTGTTTCCGTCAATGAAAGAGAAATAATAACACCAGCCGCCGTCATATCTCGTGAAAGACGGCTTCTCATCTTCAGGAAGGCCGTCACTGTTTTCGTTCTTGAGTTTCATTGCATCGAAAGAGTAGTATTCCTTATCTTTCGTTTCATACCAGAATGTTCCCTGCTGGTAATGCAGAGGCACTATGTCCGAACTTGTTATCTCCGGCAGATAGTTCTTGGCATCGTCTTCCGATGAAAATGTCTTCTGCACGAGCTTTCCGTTTTCCGCCACCCATATCTGCCGGGGTGTATATCTGGCGCTGATGACCAGATGAGTGGACACAAAGCGGTTGACTGACATGAATTCATCTTCTTCACCGTCCTTGAAATCCATCTTGTGGATCATGTTCTCCGGGCAGTAGAGCCCGTCGGTGTAATGATTTGACGGGTCGGATTTATCAAGCTTTTTCTCATCGTACGGGAGAACGGTACTTCTTCTGCAGTCGCCGTCGACAGGAGGGGTGTCGCTGGTGAGAAGATCCGTCATCTCCTGCGTGTCGTAATATATGAAATTACTCTCGTAATTCTCTAGGCTCTTCAATCCATAGCCTCCTCTGTCAGACCTGTATTCTATGAAGTCGCTCATCTCATAGTTGGGGTCAATGAGATTCTGCGAAGCGTCTTCCATGAAAACTGCGTATTCTCTGCGGTTCATTACATTCAGCAGATATCTGACGTTGTCTGTCTTGATCCAGCCTGTGTTCTCACTGGGGAGCCCGTTGTTTCCTTCTTCATCCTTGGCGTCTACCACATAGGCATTCCCGTCAGAGGAGTCTTCAACGGTCTTGCATGTCAGAAGGACTTTCGCCACCGCCTTGTCGAGATTTACGGTTCCTTTGTCGCTTAAATCCATCACGAGCTTTCCATCTTTTTTCTCGATGAGCTGGGTTCCGGCGCCGTCGGTCACAGAATCATCTATGACGATATCCGGATTTCCGTCAATGGTCAGCGTTCCCGTCATGAGTACGTTGCTTCCTGCCCCGGTGTTATGGTCTACGGTCATCAGCTGTCCGGTGATATTGTGGCCGTCAGTGTCAGTATCAAGAATCATCACCTTGTCGTCGACCGTAAAGGCTCCGACATGTTGTGGTGTCATATTGGCTCCTACGTAGAAATGTTTCAGCCCTTTGACCCCTGCCAGTTCGAATTCTGCTTCTAGGTATCCGTCTTTGTCGGTATCCGTCATTTCGCTGATGTCTACGGTCCGTGCCATCTCGAAGACCTCTCTTCCGTTGACGACCCGCATCATGATCAATGTGAGGCTGTTGATCTTGTGCTCTTCGGCGGTGAATCCGAGAGTGTATTCTCCCTCGTTTTCAATTGGATCTAGAGATGAACGCGTTACTGGCGGGCATCCGATACGCAACCGTACGACGATGTCATCGGATTGCAGTCGGTCTGCCGAACCTGTTACGGATACTTCCTTCTGGCATCCAGATGTGAGAAGAGAGGCTGCCAGAAGAAATGCCAGAGGCATGAATATGTACCATAAACGTGTGTTCATCAAAAGTCAAAGTTCCACATCTTCGAAGGATATTACCCATCCGTTGACGATTATGCGCGACTGGAACCAGCTGTCGGTGTCAATGTCGATGAAAAATGTGATGGCATAGTCATCTTGCCTGTCTAGGTACTCCTGGTCGCTCCATTCTGTCCGGTGCTCTTCTATTTCCTGAAGAGTGAGAAGCCATGTCAGGTTGATGTCCATCATTTCTGTCTGGGTCTCGCTGTTCCTTATCACGAGCCTGGGTTCAAAATTTTTGATTAGCCTGGATGTGCTGAACTCGGCTACTATTGCGCTGTTCACAGGCTTCGCGGCGGTTTGTTCGGAGGTGCCGTCGCTTGTTACTTCGAGGAAACAAGGCTTGTAGGTCAGTAAGTCTTCACCGAGTGGGGAGGCGTCGAAGGCCAGAGTCCCGCATTTGTCATCGATGCTGAACTCATAGCGTTCCGGATTGATTTCCTCTCCGCCCTGTATAGGCATCAGGATGACTCTTACGGTATGGGTGCATTTCATCATATCAATGGTCATAGTCTGGCGCAGACCGCTGATGTTGGCATCGATGGTGCCGATGAGCAGGCTGTTCAGCCTTTCCGAATTTATGCCATCGCCGTTTTTGGCCACGGCTGCCGTCAGTTTCTCCTTTGAGTCGCCGACCGTCATCTCAGGGATTATGAAGTCTTCGTCACCCGAGCTGCCAGCGAAGGCGACAAGAGAGTATTCCCCTGTAGTGTTCAGGGGAATACGCATCTTGAAGCCGTCATCACCTCTCACGTCCGTCGCCCTTTGCTGCATGATTAGCGAGCCTCCGTCATCGAAGATATAGAGGTGGACCCAGTCGGCTTCCTCGCTGAACGCGTCCGCCTCAACGATGTTGTAGGTATAGCGGAATACAACGTCCAGACCGCAGTTGCTCAAATCTTCCCTGATACATGACGACATCAGCATAACTGCCGGCAGAACAAGTGTCCTGGCTATAAGACGTGTGATATGATGTAATGTTCCCATTGCGTACCCGTTGGGGTTGGTTATTTAAGTATTATATCCTCTTTGCTGATTACCCAGGGATTAGCCTTGACTTCCACAATCATGTAGAGAGGATAGTTGTCTACCGGTTTCTCGGGTACTACGTCGGGATCCCAGCCTCCAGGTATGTCGGTGCCTATTCCGCCTAGACCCGTGATGTTCAGTTTGTAGACAGTATTGCGCATTACTGAATAATAAGTAGCTTTGGGATCACCCTGGCAGTAGTTCTGGTCCTTGATGAAATAGAGGTAGTACATCGTACCCTCTGTGTAGACCTTGATGTTGTATTTTACGCGCCAATCTGAAATTTTCTTCTGGTCAGGGGTGCCGCTGTTGTATGCCGCTGCAAGCTCGTCTTTTGCCTTGTTGAGGTCGGCAGTTTCCTGATTTTGACCATAATAGGGGTTGGAGTCCGGGGTCGTTATATCTGCTTCGGCGGGGCTGAATATTCCGGGATATCTGGCCTGGATGTCCTCAAGCTTGGTGAAGTATTCGTCATTGTAGGCATAGAAGCAGTTCTCTCCCGCCGTCTTGTCGCTCAGGCCGGAGCCCAAGGCAACCTTCCAACGGAAAACCAGTCCTGTGGTGTTGCCGTTCAGAGCATCCTTTATCACGCCGCCAGACCTATCATAGGTGGAGTTGTTCTCCATGCAGTATATGGTCGCCAGTTTTGATTTTGATGAAGATGAAAGGTCATAATAGGGGAGTTTGTCAAAATTGTCCTGGACGGTAGTGTAGGTACCTTCGTCATCAATGGTCAGTGTCCGGAATTTGGAGAGTGAATTGTAATAGTCAGTCTCGGCTGTAAGAGCGTTCGGAGTGAGCAGGGTGTTGTCCCAATTGACAGTGTTGCCTTCAGCTATAAGTCCATCCTTTTGCTCTTCTTCGCTTCTGAGCCAGTGCTGCTGGAGATATGCTTTCTTTGCGCCGTTCAGGAGCTTGAAACCCTCGAGGGTCACGCTTTCTACGGGCTTGACCGCAGGGCTGGCCGAAGATGAAGGGAAACGGTTGTTGATATTTTCCAGTCCGGTATCAATCTTAAGATTTTCGGGTTCCAGTCCGTCATTTACTGTCGGTGCAATCTTGACGGCAAGACGGTCGAGTCGGATGACGTTTTCGCATCTTGCCGGATTGTCGAAGTCATTCTTTTTTTCGATGGTAATCGGCTCACCTTTGATGTCATCGCTTCCGTTGCTTTCATTGAACATCATGAAATTGGAGGCCTTTGCATAGGTGGTTTTCATCGCGTCTTCGTTCACTTCTTCGATGACAATATCAACAACATCGGTATTTTCGATGTTCTTCCATACGGATTCGTCCGTTTTGTCATTGGCGATTACGAAGACTTCATACTCGCCTTCGGCGGCCACCTTGAGTTTGGGCGTGGCGTAGCCGGTGTATTTTTCTCCATCATCAACACTGATTTCGCTGAGCTCGTCTTCCTTTACCAGGAAGGACTGAGCCTTACGCGTATCATCCTCGTCTCCCACAGGTACCAGGATGACTCTGAGGTTTGAAATTGTGTTTTCTCCGATGGTCCCTTCTTCTGTCCCATCGTCTGTAGCATCAGTCTTGGTGCCTATGCCGGCAGTCGGCCCTATCACCTGAATCTGCATGTAGGTGTTTCCGGTAGGCTCTTGACCCTTGTCGGGCGAGAACCTTTCCTCTTTGTTGCAGGCGATAAGACCGAGGGCTATGAAGCCTGCGAGGAACAAATAGTTTGTCTTCATGTAGTTTATTTTTAATTATAATCTTTTTCGTTTTCTTCAGAGAAATAGGAGTCCGGCAACTGTTCCATGACCCCTTCGAGCTGGATGAGGTTATGTCCGGCATTTACATTGCCTGCCTCGGAAGCCAGGGAAAGAAAACTCTTCGCAACAGCGTAGTCTTCTGAACAGGCGTATGCTACTCCGAGTATGTTTAGCAGTTCGGCTTCATCGGCTGTAGGAGATGCCCCAGTTTCGGGTATCCTGTTCTTCAGCAATATTACCGCTTTCTGTGGTTTTCCATCCGCCAGAGCTTCTAGAGCCTGATTCCCGAGAACGGCCGGGGAGTCGGGGAAATATTCCATGGCTACGGCCATCGCATCGGCGCGTTTAGCCGAATCTTCGGGATATGAGCCGGCAACTTTGAAAATCTCATCGAGATTCAGGTCCTGCGGTCTTTCGTAGATCATCTTGCGTGCCTCGTCAAGGTCGAAGTTTCTCACTTCGTACTCTATTCTATAGGTGCTGTGACGGAGTACAGGATAAATGTTCTTAACGAGCCATCGGTACTCATCTTCTGTCAGGATGTTCTGAATCTGCCTTTCACATTCGTTACGGTCTTCAGTATAAGTGTCTATGACGCCGGCTACAATGGCTTTTTTCATGAAGTCGGATGCCGTCAGGGCTTCTTTCAGACCTTCCCAGTCTTCGCCGCTCCATTCTACGGAAAGCAGTGAAGGATCTACGTCATTGTTGCGTGAAATGTAGTCGGCAAAAGTTCTCGCCCTCAGGCTGGAGAGGTTCATGTTGTACTCGTATGTACCTTCAGGAGAGGTGAATCCTGCTACATAGATTCCGGTTATGGTTATGAAATCGCAACTCTTGACAAGCGCTATCGAATTCGTTACCGTGTCAAGCACAGCCTGATTGTCGGCAAGAGACGGGAGGATGTCATATCTGTCCCACTTGTACTGTAGTCTGGCAACCCTGCTTTCCTGCCTGCGCTTCACTGGCTCAGGCTCCGGTGCAATTCTCCTGGTTCTCCACTCCGGCACGTACCTGGGCAGCACGTCCAGCGCGAGGCTGTCCTCGCCTTCGATGCAGCCCGCGCAGCCGCTCACCGTTTCGTGGAATACGATGCTGCCGTCGAGCATCGCGGGGTCGTACTGTATCCTGGACACGTATTCGACGGCGCCGGAGCCTCCGTTCCGGTCAGGACGAAGCACGATGCTGCCTTCGGGCCTCTCTATGCCTGAAAGCGCCTCCATCCTGTCGACCGCCTTGGCGCGGGTGCGTCCGTCGATGAATATGGGGTCGAAACTGAATGAGCGCGAACCGTCTTCCGAAACCAGGACGGGGACGATGGCCGCCGTATGCTGGGAGGCTATCCTGCCGCCGTCCCAGTCAAATGTGAAGCTGAGCTCGGCCTGCTTCGCTCCCGACCCCCCTTACCGGGTTCGTCCGTGACTATGCGGACGGGATCCTGCGGGCAGCTGATGCGCTCGAGATATGATACCTGCGCGCCTGCGTCCGGAACGAGAATGCCGGTGAACAGGGCGCTTGCGAAGATATTGCGTATGGTGTGTGTCATGGCGTCCATAGTCTAGAATAGCATGAATATCAGGCTGACTGAGAGCTTGGTGAGCGAGAATCTGTTGGAGAAGCCCTCGTCTATGAGTTCGCCGCAGCGCTCGCATTCATATTGTTCGTACTTGCTGCCTATGTAACCAGCCCCGATTTCGGCCTCTATGCTCCATCGCGGCGAGAGTATCCACTGGTAGCCGTAGCCGACCCCGACCCCGTACATCCATCCCTGGTAGCGGTAGTCCTTGAGGGCCCCGATCATGCTGAAGGGGAAATAGGGGTTGGCCATGTTGAACTCTCCGCCGAGCAGGTGGGCTGCGACGAAGTGGCCGTTGAAAGCCTCGCAGAACCAGTACCTGGCTTCGGGCTGGACCATCCACTGCTTCTGCTTGCGGTAGCCGGGGAAGTCCCACGGGTTGTAGCTTCCGGAAAGGTCGAGGGTCCACTTGGGTGCCACGGCGGCTTCGACGCCGAGATTGACCGTGGCGGTCGCATCAGACAATATATTGGTCTTTATACCCAGGTTCTGGGCATTCAATGCCGGCAGGGAGGGTAGGGTAGCCAGCAACAGAATGACAAACCTTGTTAAAATCCGTCGGGTCATTACGATATCGCGATGTCTTGTTAGCAACTGCAAAGTTAGAAGAATATTTCGAATATTCTCCCCCCCCCTTGAAAAGTTCAGAAAATGTTGACATTTGTACCGGAATTCGGTACAGGCGGCCTGGTTCAGCTCAGCTCAGCCTCCACACCTACGTATTCGGAGAGATAGGTGTTGGAGCTGCGGTACAGCGAAGTCGCATGCCGCTCTCCCTTGCGCAACGTGAAGCGCTCGTCGCGGAAGCGTATGGTCACGAAATCCTCACCCACTTCCTCAATCCTCAGCGGACTGAGAGCCTCGTGGAAGTATTCGTTCTCGAATAGTCCGGCCAGTTCCATCTCCGGAACGAGTTCCTTGAACGGAGTCGACCTTGCGGGGAATCGGGTCTTATGCCCAAGAGCCGTGTCCCTCGTCTCGACAAGACACCAGATGTAGAGGTTAGATTCTTCCATAGCCATTGAAGTTAAGCAACGGTAACAAACGTAAAGAAAAATTTTTATAAATGCAAGCCGCCCGGAAGCTAAAATCAAAATCTCTGCATTTTCCTGCCTTTTCGGGTTGCGGAATCGGGGATTATCGCTAAATTCGCAGAATTGGAATTTGGAATAACGATGGGAAACAAACATAAGTTAGCCACTATTTGCATACAGGGCGGCTGGCAGCCGCAGAACGGAGGGCCGAGGGTCTTGCCGATAATCCAGAGCACCACCTTCAAGTACGATACCAGCGAGGAGATGGCCCGGCTCTTCGACCTCGAGAAGGAGGGCTACTTCTATACGAGGCTCCAGAACCCGACCAGCGACTGCGTCGCCGCCAAGATTGCCGAACTGGAAGGCGGAGTGGGTGCGGTGCTCACCTCTTCCGGCCAGGCCGCCAACTTCTTCGCGGTGTTCAACATCTGCGGCGCCGGCGACCACTTCATCTCCACCAGCGAAATCTACGGCGGCACCTATAATCTTTTCTCCGTGACCATGCGCAAGCTCGGCATCGAATGCACCTTCGTCGACGAGAACGCCACGGAGGAGGAGATAGAGGCGATGATACGCCCCAACACCAAGGCCATCTTCGGCGAGACCATCAGCAATCCCGGATGCGCGGTCTTCGACATCGAGAAATTCGCCCGCATCGCCCACCGCAACGGCCTTCCCCTGATAGTGGACAACACTTTCGCGACTCCAATCAACTGCCGGCCCTTCGAGTGGGGAGCCGACATCGTGACCCATTCCACTACTAAATATATGGACGGCCACGCCACCCAGGTGGGCGGGGCCATCGTGGACAGCGGAAACTTCGACTGGAAGGCAAACGCGGAGAAATTCCCCGGACTGACCACTCCCGACACCTCATACCACGGGCTCGTCTATGCCGACGCCTTCGGCAGGAAGGCCTACATCACCAAGGTCGTGTCGCAGCTCATGAGGGATCTCGGCTCCACGCCCGCCCCCATGAACTCCTTCCTTCTCAACCTCGGGCTGGAGACCCTGCACCTCAGGGTGGCGCGCCACTGCGAGAACGCGATGGCCGTGGCCCGTTTCCTGCACGACGACCCGCGCGTGGCCTGGGTGCACTACTGCGGGCTCGAGGACGACCCCTGCTACGGACTGGGCCGGAAATATCTGCCTGACGGCTCCTGCGGCGTGCTTTCGTTCGGCCTCAAGGGCGACAGGGAGACGGCCATAAGGTTCATGGATTCGCTGCATTTCATTGCGATTGCCACGCATGTGGCGGACATACGCTCCTGCGTGCTGCACCCCGCCAGCCACACTCACCGCCAGCTCAGCGACGAGCAGCTGCGCGAGGCGGGAATCGCCCCGGACCTCATCAGGCTTTCCGTGGGCATAGAGGACATAGAGGACATACTGGCGGATCTCCGTCAGGCGCTTGACAAAACTTTCTGAATATGAATATGAATATGAATATGAATATGAATATGAAGAGGATACTTACCATGGCCGCCATAGCTCTCGCGGTGTCCGCCTGCGGAGGCGGTAAAAGCGGAGACGAAGCCACTGTCGCAGTTGGACTGCCCGTCGTGAAGGCTGCGGACAATTGCGTGGTCTACTGGCTCAAGGACAACCAGGGGGAGAGGCTGATGCCCGCGAGCCTGTTCCCCGACGCCCCGCAGGCGATGATTGACAGCCTCGGAGTGCAGGACGGCGTGCCCGCGTCCGTGGGGACTTTCCTCCTTCTCTGCAATGACGGAACAGTGCTCTTCGATACCGGCAACGGGGGAGAGGGGGCGGGCCTCTATGCCGGGCTGGATTCTCTGGGCATAGCTCCCGCCGATGTGGACTACCTCTATATCACCCATTTCCACGGCGACCATATCGGCGGCATGATGGCTGGCGACAGCGCTCTGTTCACCAAGGCCCAGGTATATGTCCCCAAGGCCGAATATGACGCCTGGATGGCGATGCCGGACGACAGGAAGGCCCAGGTGGTCAAGACCATGGACGCATACAGGGACAGGCTGCATCTGGTCGACTGCGGACTGGATCTGCTTGCCGACAGCGAGGTGGTTCTTCCCGGAGGGGTGGTTCCCTACTACGCTCCCGGACACACTCCCGGGCATACGGTCTATTATATCAAGTCCGCAGGCGTGCTGATAGCGGGTGACCTGATGCACGGCGCAGCAATCCAGATGCTCCGTCCCGACGTCAACGCCAGCTTCGACATGGACGGCGCCAGGGCGGCCGGGTCGCGCGTGAAGGTCCTTGACTGCGTGAGGGCCAACGGGCTCGTGATGGCCGGAATGCATCTTCCGGAGCCCGGATACATTGATTTCTCGGACGCAAAGGCTGCCGAATGAAAGAGAACGGCGGATTTTCGCCGTAACGTTAGTTAATTTTGTATTGCCGGCAGCCCGACCGTTTTACATGACGCCGGGCTGCTTTATATGAAAACAAGTATTGATATGGAAGGGAAATATGCTTTGATAACCGGCGCGAGCCAGGGTTTGGGCAGGGAGCTGGCGCTTCAGCTGGCCTCCAGGGGTGAGAACACCCTGCTGTCGGCTCTTCCAGGTGAGAACCTTCAGGCCGTGTGCGACGGGTGCAGGAGCTTCGGCGTGCGGAGCGAATGCTTCGAACTCGACCTGACCGACAGGGACAGCCTGATGGACTTCATCTCGGAGGTCGACGGAAACTATCAGCTCTCCATGCTCATCAACAACGCCGGGACCGGAGGCAGCAGGAGGTTCACCGAGGTTCCCCTGAAGTACATCGACACCATAATGAAACTCAACGTGCTCGCGACCACTGTGCTGACCCATGAGCTGCTGCCCAATCTCCGCAGGAACGCTCCAGCACGGATACTCAACATCTCTTCCCTTGCCGCCATGATACCTACGGGCTACAAGACCGTGTACCCTGCCTCCAAGGCCTACATCAAGCATTTCTCGCTCGGAATGCGCGAGGAGCTCAGGCCTTACGGCATATCGGTGAGCCTGGCCCTGCTCGGCCCCATGCCCACCAGGCAGGAAATCATAGACAGGATAAACAGGCAGGGCGCAGTCGGACGCATGCTCTCCGTGACTCCCGCAAAGGTGGCGCACGCATGCCTGGACGGTCTCTACAGGGGCAGGCGCATAATCGTCCCCGGAGGGCTGAACAAGTTGTCGTACAATCTGCTCAAACTGGTTCCGGAGCCGCTCAAGTCTTCCATGATGAGCCGTTCCGTGGCGAAAAACGAAATAGGCTGACATGGAAAGGAACAGGACCGTGCTCGTGACCGGCGCCAACGGGATGCTAGCCGCGAATATCGTGGAAAGGCTGCTGCATGAGGGATATGCGGTGGTGGCAACGCTGCGCCGGGGCAGGAAATACTGCGGAGCGACCTCGGATGCTCTGGAGGTCGCGGAGGCCGATTTCAAGGATGTGGAGGCCATGCGGCCTCTGGTGTCCCGCTGCGGCAGGGTGATACATGTGGCTGCGATGACTTCGCAGTCCTGCCCCGATTATGAGGTATACAGGAAGGTGAATGCGGAGGCTTCGCGGCGGCTGGCGGAGCTTGCGGCGGAATGCGGCGTGGAGCGCTTCGTCTACGTGAGCACCGCCAACACGATAGGCTTCGGCGCCGGCGAGGACAGACCCATGTGCTATCCTTTCTCCGAGTCCTTCTATGCGCGCAGCAAGAAGGAGGCGGAGGACGCCATACTCCCGCTCGCCGGCCGTATGGACATCGTGATTGTCAACCCTACGTTCATGATAGGGAAGTACGGCAGCGAGAAGGGTTCCAACAGGGTCTTCTCCATGGTGCGCAAGTCGCCGGTGCTGGTCTGCCCTTCGGGCGGAAAGAACGTGCTGGACGTCAGCGAGGCGGCCAGGGGCATGGTCATGGCGATGGAGAAGGGGCGTAGCGGGGAGAAATACCTGATTTGCGGTGCCAACTACAGCTATTCCGATCTCTTCCGGGCCATCGCCGCGCATTACGGACGCCGCAGATGCTTCCTGCGTATCCCCGATTTCCTGCTGAAGGCTGCGGGACATTTGGGGAACCTGCTGATAAGATGCGGACTGAAGGTGGAGTTCAGTCTGGTCAACATGCATATATTGATGATCAAGAATTATTATGTCACCGACAAGGCCTTCCGCGATTTCGGCTTCCGGGCGCGCGGGCTTTTCGGGGAAAACGATAACAAGTCCTGATTCTATGAAAGCCAATCTGAAAAATATCTTGAATACGGCCGGAGGCGGCGGGAAGCTGCCCCGTGCCGGAAAGAAGCTGTGGATCGCGCTTGCGGCCGTCGTGGTGGTGGCCGCCGTCCTGCTGATAGTGCTTACGCGCAGGAAAGCCGAGCCTGAGAACATCCCCGTGGTGCAGACGCAGACCGTCCAGACCCAGGACGTGGAGGTATACGGCGAATATCCCGGCACCATCCGCGCCCAGCAGTTCGTCGAGGTGCGCGCGCGTGTGGAAGGCTATCTCGAGAGCATGCTCTTCGAGGAGGGCTCATACGTCGAGAAGAACCAGCGGCTTTTCATAATCGACCCCAGGCAGTACCAGGCCACGGTCGACAAGGACAAGGCGCAGCTCGAGAAGAACAAGGCCCTGGCCCTCCAGGCCGAGCGCGCCTTGAAGAGGATACAGCCTCTGTACGAGCAGCAGGCCGCCAGCCAGCTCGACCTCGACAATGCGGTGGCGAACTACGAGACCGCCAAGGCCGAGGTCCAGATGAGCGAGGCCGATCTTGCCCAGAGCGAGCTCGCGTTGGGCTACACGGTGGTGCGCTCTCCCATCAGCGGCTACATCAGTGAGCGCTACGTGGACATAGGCACCCTTGTCGGGCCCGGCGGACAGTCGCTGCTGGCGACCATAGTCAAGAGCGACACCGTGTTCGTGGAGTTCAAGATGACGGATCTCGACTACCAGAAGAGCAAGGCGAGGAATGTGAATTTCGGCCAGACCGATACCTCCCGCACCTGGGCGCCCTTCGTGAAGATCACGCTGGCCGACAAGTCGGTCTACCCCTATAGCGGACTCGTGGACTTTGCCGACCCCCAGGTCGACTCCAAGTCCGGCACCTTCTCCGTCAGGGCCAGGATGCCCAATCCCGAGCATGAGCTGCTTCCCGGCCAGTTCACCAACGTGACCGTGCTGCTCGATGTCAGGGAGAATACCGTGGTCGTGCCCACGAAGGCGATTTCGACCGAGAAGACGGGCTCGTATATCTTCGTCTACCGGCCCAACGGCACGGTGGAGAAGCGTTTCATCGAGATAGGCCCCGAGAACGGCAACAACACCATCGTCGAACGCGGTCTGCTCGCGGGTGAGGAAGTTGTCGTCGAGGGCCAGCACAAGCTGATTCACGGAATGAAGGCGCGCAAGGTATGAAATCGGATTTCTTCATAGACAGACCGGTATTCTCGACGGTCATATCGGTGCTCATAGTCATCGTCGGCGTCATCGGCCTGACGATGCTGCCGATTGACCAGTATCCCGATGTGGTGCCCCCGCAGGTGAGAATCTCCGCCTCGTATCCCGGCGCGAGCGCGATGGCCGTGTCGCAGGCCGTGGCGACTCCGATCGAGCAGGAGCTCAACGGAACGCCAGGAATGCTCTACATGGAGTCTTCCAACACCAACACCGGCTCCTTTACCGCCACCGTGACCTTCGACAGCTCCACCGACCCGGACCTTGCCGCGGTGGAAATCCAGAACAGGGTGAAGGAGGCGGAGTCGCGCCTGCCCTCCGAGGTGGTGCAGAACGGAATCTCCATCGAGAAGCAGGCCCCGAACAGGCTGCTCACGATAACTCTCCAGTCTTCGGACCCCAAGTTCGATGAGGTCTACCTCAGCAACTATGCGACCCTGAACGTCGTGGACATGATACGCCGCGTGCCCGGGGTCGGAAGGGTCTCCAGCGTGGGCGGACGGTACTATGCGATGCAGATATGGGTGCAGCCCGACAAGCTGGCCAGCATGGGACTGACCGTGGGCGACCTCCAGAGCGCAATCAGGGACCAGAACCGTGAGTCCGCAGCCGGCGTGCTTGGCCAGCAGCCCATCGAGAACGTGGACGTGACCACGCCCATCACGGCCACCGGACGTCTTTCCAGCGAAAGCGAGTTCGAGAACATCATTGTGCGCGCGAGCGACGACGGCACCATCCTGAGGATGAAGGACGTGGCCAGGGTTTCCCTCGAGGCGCAGTCATATAACACGGAGAGCGGAATCGACGGCGAGAACGCGGCGGTGATCAACGTGCTGATGCTCCCCGGAGCCAACGCGATGGAGGTCGCCGAGAACGTGAAGACGGCGATGGCCGAGATTAGCGAAAGCTTCCCCGACGGAATCACCTACGACATCCCCTTCGACATGACCGACTACATCTCGGAGTCGATTCATGAAGTCTACAAGACCCTGTTCGAGGCTCTGCTGCTCGTGATTCTCGTGGTGTTCCTCTCGCTGCAGAACTGGCGCGCCACCATGGTTCCGGCGATAGCCGTGCCCATCTCCCTGATAGGCACCTTCGGCGTGATGCTGATTTTCGGCTTCTCGCTGAACACCATGACCCTGCTCGGCCTCGTGCTCGCCATCGGAATAGTCGTGGACGACGCGATAGTGGTGGTCGAGAACGTCGACCGCATAATGGAGCAGGAGCATCTGCCGCCCAAGGAAGCCACCAAGAAGGCCATGAGCGGAATCGGCAGCGCTCTGGTGGCCATGTCTCTGGTGCTGTGCGCCGTGTTCGTGCCCGTGAGCTTCCTCTCGGGAATCACCGGCCAGCTGTTCCGCCAGTTCAGCGTGACGATTGCCGTGTCCGTGATTATCTCCACGGTGGTCGCGCTTACTCTCAGCCCCGTGATGTGCGCTACCTTCCTGCGGCCCGCGGACGGAAAGAAGAAGAATTTCATCTTCCGGAGGATTACCTCCTGGTACGACAAGGGCACGGGCTTCTATGCGCGCATGGTTCGCACGAGCCTTAGGTACTCGAAGCGCATGTTCGCGGCTTTCGGTGTGGTCTGCGTGGGCATCTTTGTGATGGCCAGGATGATTCCGCAGAGTTTCCTGCCCAAGGAGGACCAGGGATATTTCACCGTGGAGCTCGAACTCCCGGTGGGCTCAACTCTGGAGCGCACGAGGGTGGTGGCCGACAGGGCCATGGAATTCTTCATGCGCCAGCCGGACATAGAGAACGTGCTGAGCGTGGTCGGTTCTTCTCCACGTATCGGAACGAGCCAGGCCAATGCCCAGTTCACCGTGATGCTCAAGCCCTGGGACGAGCGCAAGGAGAGGGACATCGCGAAGATGATGCAGATGGTGGCAGATACGCTGTCGCTCTATCCCGAGAGCAAGGTCTACACCAGCACGCCGGCGGTTATTCCTGGCCTGGGGTCCTCTGGAGGAATCGAGATGGCTCTGGAAGCCCGCGGCGACTGTACCTACGAGCAGCTTCAGGCCGCAGCCGACAGTCTGGTCTATTACGCATCGCAGCGCAAGGAGTTCGCCAGCATATCGAGCGCGATGCAGAAGGACATCCCCCAGCTGTATTTCGATGTCGACAGGGACAAGGCCCAGCTGCTGGGAGTGCCCATAGCCGACATATTCTCTACGCTGAAGGCATTCACCGGTTCGGTCTACGTCAACGACTTCAACATGTACAACCGCATCTACAGGGTGTACCTGCAGGCGGAGGGCCCCTACAGAGCCCATAAGGATAATCTGAACCTCTTCTTCGTGAAGAGTTCCAACGGGACCATGGTGCCCGTGACGGCGCTCGGAACCACTTCATACACTACCGGCCCGGGCACCGTGAAGAGATTCAACATGTTCTATTCCGCGAACATCAACGCCGAAGTGGCGCAGGGCTACAGTTCCGGTCAGGCGATGGACGCGCTGGAGCAGATAGTCGCGGAACATCTTCCGTCCAACGTGGACGTGGAGTGGAGCGGCCTTTCGTATCAGGAGCAGAAGGAGGGAGGCAAGACCGGAATCGTGCTGGCGCTCTGCGTGCTTTTCGTGTTCCTCTTCCTGGCGGCGCTATATGAGAGCTGGACCGTTCCCATCGCCGTGCTGATTTCGCTGCCCATCGCGATTGCGGGCGCCTATCTCGGCGTGCTGATATTCGGCTACGACAGCAACATCTATTTCCAGATCGGACTGGTGATGCTGGTCGGCCTGGTGGCGAAGAACGCGATTCTGATTGTGGAGTTCGCCAAGGAGAACGTCGAGAAGGGAGAGGATCTCGTGCAGGCTGCGGCAGACGCCGCCAAGCTGAGGTTCAGGCCCATCATGATGACCTCTCTGGCCTTCATCCTCGGCATGCTGCCTCTGGTGATGGCTTCAGGCCCCGGTGCGGCCAGCCGCCAGAACATCGGTACCGGCGTGTTCGTGGGAATGATAGTCGCTGTGACCGTCGGCATAGTGTTCGTGCCGTTCTTCTTCGTGTGGGTCTACAAGTTCAAGGATATGTTGCGGAAGAAACTGAAGCGCGGCGGCGGAAAGGCTGCCATGCTGCTGGTGCTGCTTGCCGGCAGCGGCCTGGGAATGACTTCATGCTCGCCTTCAAGGTATCTGACCAAGGCCGATACGGCACTGCCCGAGAGTTATGACGCTGCGGCGGTGGCGGACTCCCTGACCCTGGCCGACATGGAGTGGACGGAAATCTACGGGGACACTCTGCTGAGCAGGACGATACGCAACGCGCTGGAGTACAACAAGGACATGGAAATCGCGGCCAGGCGCGTGCAGGAGCTGCAATACCGCTACCGGATGGAGAATTCGCGGCTCTTCCCGTCGATTTCTGCTTTCGGAAGCGCCGACAACGAGCTTAACAACTACAATGGAGCCGGAGCCACCGACGACCCCCAGATTGACCTGAAGGCCGAGATGAACTGGGAGGTGGATCTCTGGGGCAAGCTGCGCTGGGGCCGCGAAGAGGCCGCTGCGGAATACCTCGCTAGCGTGGAAGCACGCAGGGCTGTCCAGATGACTCTGATATCCGAGGTGGCCCGTTGCTATTTCGAGCTTGTCTCGCTCGACGAGGAGTTGTCGGTCGTGAAAGCCACGGTGAAGACCCGCGAAGAAGGGGTTGCGAAGGCCAGACTCAGGTTCGAGAGCGGTCTGACCAACGAGATTCCCTACCAGCAGTCGATAGTGGAGCTTGCCACCGCCTCCTCGCTGATTCCTGACCTGGAGAGACAAATCGCCATCAAGGAGAGCGAACTTGCTTTCCTTTCGGGTTCCTATCCCAGGAAGATGGAGAGGCGCAGCACCGCGCTCGTGCAGCTCGGCTACAGGGATAACCTGCCTACCGGCCTGCCCTCGCAGCTGCTGACGAGAAGGCCCGACCTGCGCGAGGCCGAGATGAAGCTCAGGGCTGCGGAGGCCGCTGTCGGCGTGGCCAGCGCCGAGCGTTTTCCGACGTTCACCATCAATCTCATAGGAGGTCTCGAGGATAACAACTTCACCGGACTCTTCGAGTCTCCGTTCTACTATGCGCTGGGAAGCCTGGCTTCGCCCGTTTTCAATTTCGGAAGAAACAGGGCGAATTTCAAGGCGGCCATAGAAGCATACGAGGGAAGCCGCGCGGAGTATGAGAAGACGGTAATGGCCGCTTTCAAAGACGTATACGATGCCCGTGTGACCTACAGGTCGGCCACCGAGAACACCGACCTGCAGACCGACCTGCTGCAGGCTTCGATAAAGTATTATCAGCTCGCGAACCTGCAGTATATCAACGGAGTGATCAGCTATCTGGACGTGCTTGACGCGCAGAGGCGCTATTTCGACGCCCAGATTTCACATCTGACTGCGGTGAGGGACGAATATCTCGCCCTGGTGTCGCTTTACAAGGCCCTCGGCGGAGGCTGGAGGTAGGCCATGCTGGCGTATACCTATGTCGCGCCCGGCCGTTTCTCGCTGATTGAGAAACCGCGTCCCGTGCTGAAGGAGCCGCTGGATGCCATAGTGCGCGTGACGCTCGGCAGCATCTGCACCAGCGACCTGCATATCATGCACGGATCCGTTCCCCGAGCCGTGCCCGGCATCACCGTCGGCCACGAAATGGTCGGGGTGGTCGAGGAGACGGGGCCCGGGGTGCGTTCGGTGAAGCCGGGTGACCGCGTGGCCGTGAACGTGGAGACATTCTGCGGCGAGTGCTTCTTCTGCCGCCACGGATACGTGAACAATTGTACGGATCCGGAGGGCGGCTGGGCCCTCGGCTGCCGCATAGACGGCGGTCAGGCGGAATTCGTGCGCGTGCCCCATGCGGAGACCTGTCTGTACCGCATCCCTGACAGGGTGAGCGACGAGCAGGCGCTTTTCGTCGGGGATATTCTCGCCACCGGATTCTGGGCTGCGCGCATTTCGGAGATTTCCGCCGGGGACACCGTGCTGGTGATAGGCGCGGGGCCGACCGGTCTGTGTGCGCTTCAGTGCGTGAAACTGTATTCTCCCGGACGCGTAATCGTGTGCGAGAAGTCTGCTGAGAGGGCGGATTTCGTGCGCAGGCATTATCCTTCGACGGATGTCGTGTCGCCGGAGGAGTGCAGGGATTTCGTGCTCTCGGCTTCGGCTCACGGAGGTGCCGACGCGGTGCTGGAGGCAGCCGGTTCCGATGCTTCCTTCCGCCTTGCATGGGAGTGCGCGCGGCCCAACGCTGTGGTGACCGTGGTCGCCATGTACGACAGTCCCCAGCTGCTGCCTCTTCCTGAGATGTACGGGAAGAACCTGACGTTCAAGACCGGCGGCGTGGACGGCTGCGACTGTCCGAGGATACTCGAACTGATAGCCGCCGGGAAGCTGGACACCACGGCTCTGATTACCCATCGTTTTCCGCTTTCGCAGATTGAGGAGGCCTACAGGGTTTTCGGAAACCGTCTGGACGGGGTGATGAAGGTCGCGATAGACTGCAGACGACAACATTAAAGCTATATAGTCATGAGAAAGAATTTTGGAAGCAAAACCTGGATGTATCCGCTGCCCGTGCTCATAGTGGCGGCTTACGACGGCGAGGGCAGGCCCAATGCCATGAATGCGGCCTGGGGTGGAATCTATACCGACAATACCATCGGAATCTGTCTCTCCGAGGGTCACAGGACGACGCAGAATATTCTCGCCAGCAAGGCTCTCACCGTGAGCTTCGCCACGGCGGACATGCTTACCGCCTGCGATTACGTGGGCATCGTTTCGGGCAACAATGAGCCGGATAAGTTCGCCAAGGCCGGTTTCCATGCTACCCGGTCGGAGTTCGTGAACGCTCCGTTGATTGACGAGCTGCCGGTGGCTCTGGAATGCGAACTGCTTTCGTACGACCCGGCGAGCTGCTACATGACCGCCCGTATCGTGAACGTTTCGGCTTCCGACGAGGTGCTCGGAGACAATGGCAGAATCGATCCTTCCAAGGCTTCGTTCATCACCTTCGACCCTGTGAACAACGCCTATCTTCCCCTCGGCGCCAAGGTCGGCAACGCCTTCAGCGACGGCAAGGCCCTGAAATAGGGTTGGGCGGTCTGGTTGGTTGGTTCGGTCTGGTTGGCTGGCTTTCGGTTTGGTTGGCTGGCTTTCGGTTTGGTTGGCTGGCTGGAGGCTTGGCTGGATGATGGTTTGGTTGGCTGGCGGTTTAGTTGGTTGGAGGCTTGGTTGGTCGGCGGGGCGGACTGCTGACGGTTTGGTTGGCGCTGTCTTGGTTGCCGGTTTGGTCGGTTGATTGGTGGGCTGGTCTGACTGACGGTTTTTTGCTGGTGATTCTTTGGTCGGCAGGTCGGACTGCTGACGGCTTTTTGGCTGGCAGGCGGTTTGGTTTTGCGGCGTGGTGGACATTTGGGGTGATGGCTTATGACTTGTCGTACCGGGCATTTATGACCTCATCTGCGGATCCGCAGAAAAAGCATTTTTCTGACCATCTCAGTGATAGTCTTCACAAAGATAGGCATATTAGTCTATTTCAGGGATTTTATCACCTCGAATGTCCACCACGCCGGTTTGGCTGTTTTGCGAAAGTGGATTCGTGAAATTCATCGGCTACGTTTGGTTTTCTGCGCCTGCGTCTGGAGGGCTGAAGCGTAGCTGATGGAGCAGAATTCTGTCCATTGTCTGCGCTGACCCGGCCTGGAGCACTGTGGAACCTGGCAGTGCGTAGCGAATGAATTTCACGAATTTGTCTCCGCAGGTGCGGCGAGCCGTTGTGGTGCCGGCTGACGATCATGGCAGATTGCGGCGGCGACAGGCACTGAGAGAACGCTTGCGTGCATTCGTTGGCAACATCGCGGTCAAAGCATAAGACTGAAATTATTCCCGTGCAGGCGAAATCTTCAATTGTTTGATAATCAGCAAATTCCGAAACTAGGCTGCCCGCCAATGCATTTTCTGAAGTCTATGGCTGTGCAGAGGAATTTCCAAAAACGGCCTCCCGAGGCCTTGCAATAGCGTTTCCCCGAAAGTGACCGCACATGAAGAATTCTGCGGCCGACGCCCTTTCCGTTCCCGATTATCGTTCATTGGATGGAAATGGCTTCCGCACAACTTCTATATATCGCATAACTTCAATAAGCTATCGAAACCTTGCCGCCCAATTCTGGCAAATATGCCGTCAGATGTGGTATAATGGATGTTTTCGGTTGATGGAAATGTCTGAACAGTTGGTGTCGATGACTGACCGCAGCGGATGTAAATACCGGAGTACAGAAGGTTTTACAAAAACGGCCTTGTAGGTCGCTGCAGGGTGGTTGTTTCTGAATAACCTGTCCGCGATTCGCTTCATGGACCTTGGCCTGCGGACATGTTTCGATTGCGTTCGTGAAATTCATCGGCTACAGCGACGGGTTCTTAATGGCACTGTACGCAGGGTAACTGCGCCTGATGGACAGGAATCCCTTCCATTTGGCTCACCCTGCCGCCACTGGCGCATCTCAGCCGGGCCCGACCGTTCCCGATGAATTTCACGAAGTACGACGGATTACAAATCACGCCGTAGCACCGAAGTCAGCAGCGGTGGAGCCGGCCTGTCGGCAGTATAGGGTTGCGCGGTGGTTCCTACTGCCGGAGGCCGGGCTCCGGCAGCGGCTGCTTCTCACCAACCACTTTTGTCATTCTCACCAACCATTTTTGGCAATTATACCCCCGCCCTTATGCGCATGCAGAAGGTTTAAGCGTTACCGATGAATTTCACGAAGCGGCCCGGACTGTTTGGTCGCGAGCCCGAAAAACTTGTGAGCGGCAGATTCTGCGAAAACGGCCTTCCGGACGGCTGGAGCGGTGATTTCCGGAACGGCCCTGCGCACAAGTCGCATCCTTTAGGCCGCCTTGTGCGCGATATCCAGGCATAAATACTTGTTAATCAATAACTTCCTGAATGGTGCCTCTCACAAGTTCCGGGACGCAAGTAGAAGATTATTTCGGCAAATTTCTGCCGGCCTTGCGCAAAGTCATCGTTCTTTTTCGTAAATTTAAGGTCGGACAGGGCCGGGCGCAAGCCGGAGAAACCGGCAAAGGCAGAACCGCATCACAGGCCCGGCCAAGACGGGCACGAAGCCCAGGACAATGAACAACAAACGGATCAGAATAATGAAAAGCAAATTCTTGATGGCGATAGCGGCCGCAGCGGTGATGACTGCCTGCGGCGGAGCGGGGAATGGCGCCTCCCCCGTGGTCAGCATCGAAAGCGGAAAGGTGCAGGGAGTACTTTCCGAAGACGGCAACACCCTCATCTTCCGGGGAATACCGTATGCCGCACCTCCCGTAGGAGAGCTGCGCTGGCAGAAGCCCCAGCCCGTCGCTCCTTGGGACACGGTGCGCGTCTGCGACACCTTCGGCCCGGCTGCGGTCCAGCCTCCCCATTCCGATCCCGAGTCCTTCTACACCAAGGAGTTCTATTGGGAAGGCGACCCCGAGTTCAGTGAGGACTGCCTCTATCTCAACGTATGGACGCCCAGGGACGCCGCTGCGCATCCCGAGAAGAAGCTGCCCGTGGCGGTATGGATCCACGGCGGGGCATATACCAACGGCTGGGGCCACGAGGTGACCATGGACGGCGAAGCCTGGGCTGAGCGCGGCGTGATACTCGTGACCATCAACTACCGTCTGGGCATCTTCGGCTTCCTCTGCCATCCTCTGCTTGCCGAAGAGGCCGGAGGCAGCTGCGGCAACTACGGAACCTGGGATCAGGCGGCGGCGCTGCAGTGGGTCAGCCGCAACATAGCCGGTTTCGGCGGAGATCCTGACAATATCACCGTATTCGGGCAGAGCGCCGGAGCCTCCAGCGTCAAGAACATGGTCGCTTCGCCCGTGACCCGCCGCCTGATTTCCCGAGCAATCATCCAGAGCGGAGGCGGACTCGGGGAATTCATTCGCGAGAGCCCGATGGAGGAAAGCATGGTGACGGGAAAGGAGATTATGGACATGGCGGGATGCACAACACTCGAGCAGATGCGCGCGCTGAGCTCCGAAGAGGTGCAGGGCCTGCTCGGACGGTATATGGCGGCGAAGAAGACCTACCTCATGCTCTCTCCTGTGACCGACGGCGACCTGCTGCCGGAGAGCTTCGACCATGCAGCGGTTGACGGCGAAATCGCCGACATACCCTACATGATAGGCTGGAACCTCGATGACATGGGCGACATGTCTGAGCCGATAGGACGTTTCGCCGAGGTACGCGAACGGCAGAGCGCGGAGCCGACCTATGTCTACGAGTTCATGCGCCGCCTGCCGGGTGACGACTCCGGCGCCTTCCATTCAGCCGAACTCTGGTATATGTTCGGAACGCTCGGCAATTCATGGCGTCCATTCACCGAGGCGGACCGGATTCTGAGTGAGGAGATGCTGGACGCATGGACGAATTTCGCGAAGTACGGCAATCCCAACGGCGCTTCCGGCGATGACAGCTGGAAACCCTACACCGCCGGGAATCCGGAAATACACAAGTTTGACATAGCGGATGCCGGAACCGTTGCGGATTGACAGGGCTGAATGAGACTTGTGATTCAGAGGGTGAGCCACGCCTCGGTGAGCGTAGGCGGAGAGCTCATATCGGAAATAGGACGCGGGCTGATGATACTCGTAGGCGTGGAAGAGGGCGACGGCATGGAGGACGTGCGGTGGCTGGCTTCCAAGGCGGCCAGGCTGCGCATATTCGACGACGGCGACGGGGTCATGAACCTCAACGTCATCGATGTCGGAGGCGGAATCCTCGCGGTCTCGCAGTTTACGCTGACTGCCTCGACCCGCAAGGGCAACCGGCCGTCGTACATCAGGGCTGCAGGGCATGAAACGGCGGTTCCGCTATACGATGCGTTTTGCGCGGAACTTTCCGTCCAAAGCGGTACGGAGGTGCGCAAAGGCGTGTTCGGCGCCGACATGCAGGTCGGACTCGTGAACGACGGGCCGGTGACCATCATCATCGATTCAAGGCTGCGCGAATAACCGTTGCGATGGAAGCGGTCTTTGTTCTCGTCGCCCTGCTTTTCTCCAGCCTCGTCATCCTGCTGGCGCTGCTTCTGGTGTCCGCCCTGGCATGCATCTTCGGGGCGTCCTTCGCCATGGTCTTCCGCTGCGGGTTGTGGCTGCTGCTCCTTCCACCCCTCTGCATACTCTACGGCTGGCTTATAGGCCGTGAGCGCTGCGTGGTCAGGGAGGCAGGAATCGCTTCATCGGAAATCCCCGCCGCGTTCGACGGCTACAGGATAGTCCAGATATCCGACCTGCACCTCCGTTCGTTCCGCAACCGTCCGAAGTCGCTCGCGCGAATGGTGGCGGAAATCAACGCACTGCACCCCGACCTCGTGGTGTTCACGGGTGACCTGGTGACTTCCCGTCCCGACGAGGTTGCGCCGCTGGCGGATATCCTTGCGGACATATCGGCCGCCGACGGGGTCTATTCGGTGATGGGCAACCATGACTACTGTCCGTACAACGACTGGGAGTCCGTGTCGGAACAGGCGGCGGCAATAGCGGAAGTGCGCAGGTGGCATAGCCGCCTCGGCTGGACCCTGCTTGACAACGCGAACGTCACTCTCCGCCGGGGCGCGGACATGGTTTCGCTGATAGGCACAGAGAACATTTCCGCGATGCGGCAGTTCATCTCCCGTGGCGACCTCGGAAAGGCGATGGAGGGTGCGGATGCGGATTTCAAGATACTGCTCACCCACGATCCGACTTTCTGGAGGAGCGGAGTGCTCGGCGCCACCGACATAGGGCTGACGCTTTCGGGACATACCCACAACGCACAGCTGAAGCTGCTCGGATGGGAGCCCAGCCGCCTGATATTCAAGGAGAACAGCGGACTGTACTGCGAAGTGACGGGGGCGGGGCGCCAGTATCTCTATGTCAACGCCGGGCTGGGGGAGACCATGTTTCCGGCGCGCATCGGCGTACCTGCGGAAATCACCCTGCTCACTTTGCACGGCGAATCCTCGCGGATGGCGGAAAATAGCTGAACGGGACTGATTGTCCGCAGCACAGTACGGGTTCAGGCTGCGGTTCCGTTCTGCCGTTCCAACAGGGTGCGGCCGACTATGAGCGCGGCGTTGTAGATTATCTGCGGACAGGGGCGTTTCCTGTAATATTCGGCCGTGCGGTCCGAAGGTTCAGGGCTCTCAATCTCCGGACGTTTCCTGAGTCCGAGCAGCTCTCCGCAGACTATGCTGCCTCCGTTCAGTTCCTTGAACTGTTCAGCCATTTTCTGCACCATGGCGTAGTTCGCGGTTCTCGCGGCCTTGACTGACGGGTCATCGGCTGGTGATATGAATCCGGCCATCATCACGGCTCCGCTGAAGCTTCCGCAGACCTCGCGCATGCGGGCCATCCCTCCTCCGAAGCCTGAGCCTAACGTGGCGAGCAGCTGCGCGGATGCCTGAGATTCAAGCAGGTCGGAAAATGCCAGCAGCACCGCCTGGCAGCAGTTGTATCCTTCGAGAAAATTGTTCCTGGCCCTTTCGGCCCTCTCTTCCGGCGAAAAGTCAGCCGGCAGTTGTATCTTGGAATCCATATAAATCCAAAGTTAGATGTTTTGCGTCCGGATTGCAAATCCGGACGGACCAATGTTGCATATCCGGACGGACTAGGACAGGTCAGTATGCGCCGGGGTCGGACAGGCTATTCGAAGCTGCTGCCTCCGATGAAGCTGCGGAGCAGGGAAGTGGGCGGTATCTCCTTGTCGGATACTGGGGTGAAATAGTGCAGGAAGTAGAGCAGCCTGTGGGCTTCGCTGTACTCCGGGCAGTTTTTCGGCACCGTGGAGAGTATCCTCTCGGCGTGGTTGCGCAGCACCGCGAATTCGACCAGATAGGAGGAGTTGAAGAGCACGTCGGCGTCCTCCTGGTAGGGATATATCCATTTGACCTCGGCGCGGCGTACGTTGGGCCAGTTGGCGATGGTCTGCCGTGCGGAGTAGGAACCCATGTTGAAGTCGCGTACAATGCGGCGCAGCAGCCTGTTGTCGCTGGTGGGTATGCAGTTGTGGTTGTCCAGCGAGATGCTGGTGATGGTGTTGATGAAGATTCTGAACTTGTATGATTCAGGGACCTTGTCGGTAAGCATAGGGTTCAACGCATGTATGCCCTCGACCAGCAGGACGGTGCCTTCGGTCAGTTTCAGCCGCTTTCCGTTGAACTCCCGCATTCCGGTCACGAAGTTGTATTCCGGAACCTCCACCTCCTCCCCGGAGAGCAGCCTGAGTATGTCGCTCTGGAGATAGTCGTGGTCCACCGTGTCGAAGTTGTCGAAATCGTAGCTTCCGTCAGGCAGCTTGGGCGTATCGAGGCGGTTCACGAAATAGTCGTCGGTGGAGAAGGACAGCGGATGCAGGCCGCAGGCCTTGAGCTGTACGCTCAGGCGTTTGCAGAAAGTGGTCTTGCCGCTGCTGGACGGTCCGGTGATCAGCACTATCCTGACGGGGTTCTCCCCATGGCAGCGGCTGTCGATTTCCTCGGCTATCTGGACTATCTTCTTCTCCTGAAGGGCTTCGGCCACGAGAATCAGGTCGGAGGCTCCGCCCTTCTGGCAGGCGAGGTTCACGTCGCCCACGTTGCCGAGCTTCATGATGCGGTTCCAGCGTATGGCTTCGGAGAAGACCTCGAAGGTCTTGGGCTGTTCGTAGAACGGCGCGAGACGGTCGGGGTTGTGCCTGTCGGGCACGCGCAGAATCATGCCGTTGCGGTAGGGCGTGAGCTCCCATATCCTCAGATAGCCGGAGCTGGGCACGAGCGCGCCGCAGTAGAAGTCCGGAGTCTCGCCGAGAGTGTAGTATTTGATGTAGATGTCGCCGCAGGTCTCCATGAGCTTCACCTTGTCGAGCTGGCCGAGGCTGCGGAACAGCTTCGTGGCCTCCTCCACCTGGACATCATGCCTCCTGAAAGGCAGGTCGAGCTTCACCAGCTCCGTCATCCTGTCCCTGACGGCGGCGATGTCCTCTTCGCTGAGTCCGGTGCCGTCGGGTTTGGCGATGCTGCAGAAGTAGCCCTTCGAGATAGGGCGGCGCAGCACTGTCCTGCATCCGGGGAAAACGTCTTCCGCTGCCTTGCAGAGCAGGAAGCAGAGCGAATGGCAGTAGACGTTGCGACCTGTGTAGCTCCGGTAGTCGGTGAACTCTATGTCCTTGTTGTTGAACACTTTGAAAAACAGTCCTTCGGTGACGTTGTTGACCTTTGCGGCGAGTATGTCGCAGGGTTTGTCGAAGTCGAAAGACGGGAGCATTTCGAGCAAGGTGGTACCTTCGGGAAATTCCTTGAAGGTGCCGGTATTCCTGCAGTAGATTCTTGGCATTGTCGTTGGAAGATTGCGCTGCAAAAATACGGAAAAATATATTACCTTTACTAAAATTATTGTGATTATGAGCCAGGTTCACATCATCGACCATCCCATGATCCAGCACAAGCTGACCATCATGCGCGACAAGGATACGGGCTCCAAGGACTTCCGGGAGCTTCTCAAGGAAATTTCCCTGCTAATGGGCTACGAGGTCACCCGCGACATCCCTCTCGAGGATGTGGTGATAGAGACGCCTATATGCACGATGCACTCCAAACGGGTCTCCGGCCGCAAGCTCGCGGTGGTGCCCATACTCCGCGCCGGGCTCGGCATGGTGGAGGGCCTGATGAATCTCGTGCCGGTGGCCAAGATAGGCCATATCGGGCTCTACAGGGACGAGGAGACGCATTGCCCGGTGGTCTATTACTGCAAGCTGCCCTCCGACATCAAGGACAGGCTGGTCATAGTCACCGACCCGATGCTCGCGACGGGAGGCAGCTCTTGTGACGCTCTCACCATGCTGAAGGAGCACGGCTGCACCAATATCAGGCTGATGTGTCTGGTCGCTGCGCCGGAAGGGGTCGCGATGGTGCAGAGGGAGCATCCCGACGTGGACATCTATGTGGCTGCCGTCGACGACCATCTGAACAGCGACGCCTATATCGTGCCAGGCCTCGGCGACGCCGGCGACCGCATCTTCGGAACAAAATAATCAGAATACCTGCGGTAGAGGGGGCTTTTCTCAGGTTGTCGCTTCAGCTGACAGTTGGCTGTATCTGTTGTAAGATGCGGAATACCTGCGGTAGAGGGGGCTTTTCTCAGGCTGTCGCTTCAGCTGACAGCTGGCTGTATCTGTTGTAAGATATGGAATACCTGCGGTAGAGGAGGCTTGTCCCTGGTTTCTCGCCTCCGAGCCGCAGGTATTCCGTATCACTCCCAAGAGCGCAATATGCGACCGCTAATGAATCCGGGAGGACGTTTCAAGAGGCATAACAGGGAATTGCAAATCAGGTTGAATTGGTGCCACTTCAGCCTGCCGTTGGCAATATTTGTAGTAAGATACGGAATACCTGCGGTAGAGGAGGCTTGTCCCTGGTTTCTCGCCTCCGATGCCGCAGGTATTCCGTATCGTATTAAAAGAAACTAGTCGCGCGAAGAAATCTTCGACATGTTGTCAAGCAGATCCTGGTTCGTCTTGAACTCATCCATGCGCTGCAACATGAAATTCATCGCCTCCGTCGGATTCATCTCGGCAAGCAGCTTGCGCAGAATCCAGATGCGCTGGCTCTGGTCCCTCGTATAGAGCAGGTCATCGCGGCGGGTTCCGGAAAGCAGGATGTTGACTGCAGGGAAAATCCTGCGGTTCGCAAGGGTGCGGTCAAGCTGGATTTCGCTGTTGCCGGTACCCTTGAACTCCTCGAAAATCACATCGTCCATCTTGGAGCCGGTCTCGGTGAGCGCGGTCGCCAGGATGGTGAGCGAACCGCCTCCCTCGATGTTGCGTGCTGCACCGAAGAAGCGCTTGGGCTTCTGAAGGGCGTTGGCGTCCACACCTCCGGTCAGAACCTTGCCTGACGCTGGCTGCACCGTGTTGTAGGCGCGTGCGAGCCTGGTGATCGAGTCGAGCAGAATCACCACGTCGTGGCCGCATTCCACAAGCCTTCTCGCCTTCTCGATGACCATGTTCGCCACCTTGACGTGCTTCTCGGCAGGTTCGTCGAAGGTTGAGGCCACCACCTCGGCTTTCACCGAGCGCTGCATGTCGGTCACCTCCTCGGGGCGCTCGTCCACCAGGAGCACGATTTCGTAGACTTCGGGGTGGTTGTCGGCTATGGCGTTGGCTATGCTCTTGAGCAACAGGGTCTTTCCTGCCTTGGGAGGAGATACGATGAGCATGCGCTGGCCCTTGCCTATGGGCGAGAACATGTCCACGATACGGCAGCTGACGTCGCTCATGTGTCCGTTGCCGAGCAGGTTGAACTTCTCGTCCGGGAAGAGCGGGGTCAGGAAATCGAAAGGCACGCGGTCCCTGATATATTCGGTGGTGCGTCCGTTCACGGACTTGATGTTCACGAGAGGGAAGTACTTGTCGCCTTCGCGGGGAGGGCGTATCTCGCCGGTCACGGTGTCGCCGCTCTTGAGGGCGTTGTACTTGATCTGCTGCTGCGAAACGTAGATGTCGTCGGGTGAATTCAGATAATTGTAGTCGGATGAGCGGAGGAAACCGTATCCGTCAGGCATTATCTCGAGTACTCCGGTTGCCTCGACGGTCTCTTCGAAATATATCTGCTTCGCTTTCTGCTGCTGGAAATTCTGCTGCCTGTGCTGGCCTCCGTAATATCCGCCGTACTGCTGGTATTTCTGCCTCTTGTCCGCATCCTGCTGGAAATAGGGCTTCTGCTCTCTCTGCTCGCGGGGTTCAGCGGGGCTTTCTGCAGGCTCCTGTGCCGCAGGGGCTTCGATTGGAGCGGGTTCTGCCTTCTTGCGTCCTCCTGCAGCGGCTTTCCGCTTGGGGGAACCGTCTGTACCGCTTGTGGCGGGAACGCTTCCGGCAGTATTTTCAACTGTGTCCTCCGCAGTGCTCTCTGGTTTTGCCGCCGCCGGCTTCCTGCCGCGCTTCCTGGGTGCGGGCTGGGCCGCTTCATCGTTTTCGGATTTGTCGGGTGCCGCCTTCTTCCTTCCTCTTTTGCGTTCGGTGGTAGCGGCGTCTGCGGCTGCGCTTTCCTGGGCGGGAGCTTCCTGAGCCTCCGTGGTCTTCTGCTTGGGAGGGCGGCCCCTGCGCCCCTTGGGTTTTTCGGCGACAGGCTTCACGGATTCCTCCTTTGCCTGACTGTCCAGGATGGCGTAGGCAAGATTTTCATCGTCAAGCTTCTTTATATTCTTGACATTCAATTCGTTTGCAATTGTCTCGAGCTGTTCTCTCGTCTTTGACTGGAGCTCGGAAAGTCGATAGGGCATAAATATGATATTTATGAATTATGTGGGCGGCCTGGTCGGATTGGAAATGGCGGCCGCAAAATGACGGCACAAAGATACGAAAATAATTAATTATCCCAATAACTGTCGCTCTTCTTGAACCTCAGGAGGTCGGCGAGGGCTGCCGCGTTAGCTGCAATCCTGAAACTGTAGGATTTCCAGTTGCCGAGAGGCACCCACTGGACGGAAATGTTGAAGCAGTGGAGGTCGTAGGTGGCGCTTATCTGGGTGGTTGTCATCTTCTTGGCCACGAAGTCGAAGCCGGAGGAGACGTTGATGGACATCTTCGGGGTCAGCTTGATGTTTCCGGCGGCGTTCAGCGTGGCCGTTATGCGGTTGTCGCCGTCTACCCGGCCGGTGTCCTTGTTGTAGGTATAGCTTCTTGAGAGGCTGAACAGGGCGTTGAAGTTTATTGACCAGGGCGCGTTGGGGTTGGTGTAGTATAGCCAGCCTCCGGGGATGTATTCCCCGGTGACGGGATGGTAGAAGTTCCGCTGGTAGTAGCTCGTGCTGCTCGTGGCGCCGTTCCCTCTGCCGCCCCCGCCGCTTGCGGACTGCGAGCCGTCGTTCCCGTTGATCTTGCCCTCTCCGGACAGGGAGTAGGAGGCGGATGCGGAGAAGCTGGTGAGGCGCGCGAGACCCTGGCCCTGCGTGATTGCGAACTTGTTGACCTTGCGGTTGTTCTCGCCTATGGCATAGGGGTCGAAGCCCGCGCTCGCGCTTATGGTCACCTTGTCGAACAGGCGCGTGGACATGGTCATCGAGATGGTGTTCATCTTAAGCGAATCGGCCAGGAAGTTGTAGCCCGTGCTTATGTTGAACTGGTCGATCAGCTTGACCTTCTTGGTGCCGGTGCCCGTGGTGTCGGCGTAGTCGCGCACCTTCGCTTCGAGGTTGTTGCCTATGCTAAGGGACGCAGTGGCCGAACGTCCCCGGCCGGGGGCGCTGTATATCTGTCCGGAGTAGATATTGTACTGGTACAACTGGTCGTTGCCCTCGGCGTCAGTGTATGTGAGGTCCCTGTAGCCGTTGGCGTAGGTGCCCTTCTCCGGGCTGAAGGAGAACGAGAGCGACGGGGAAATCACGTGCCGTATCGCCTGGAGTTTGTTGTGCTTGCCGAAGTTGAAAGTTCCGTAGATGCGCGTGCTCATCGAAGCGCTGAACGAATAGTTCTGCGTGATTCCGAAGGTGTTGAACATCGAGCTCGGCAGCGCTTCAACCTCGTCTGTCTCGGGGTTGTATTCGTATTCCTGCTTCCGGAAGAACCAGTTCTGGGAATACGACACTCCCGGCGCCACGCTCAGGTACTTGAAGAGCTGGAAATTGGGCAGTCCTATGCTGAAGTTGTGCGTCATTCCGTTCTGGAACTTGTCGAGGAAGCCCGGCTCCCCGAATTCGGAAGCCTTGAAGTTTACCTTGTTCTGCAGCGTGGTGTTGTAGCCGAACGAGATCTTTTCGTAGAACTTCTCCTTGCCGACCCTGTTCTTCTGCTTGAAAGGGTAGATGGTGCTCATCGAAAAGGTGATGTTGGGCAGGGTGAACACGTACGAGGAGTCGCGGGAGTTCTGGCTGTGCATGGCGTTGATGCTCAGGTTGAACTTGCCGTTCCAGTTCCTGGAGAAGGATATCGACGACTGGGTCTGGTTCTGCAGGGCCTGGTCCAGGTTGCTCGAGTTGTAGCGGTTGTTGGAGGGGCTGGAGAAGTTCACGGACGCGCTGAAGTTCTGGCCCGGGTGGGCCTTGGAGTCCTGCGAATGCGTCCACCGTATGCTGAAGTTGCGGGTCTGGAAGAATTCGGATGTGCCCTTCTCGCCGGTCTGGTCGTTGGAGTAGCTCAGCGAAAGCGAACCGTTGAACTTATAGTTCACGCGGTATCTGGAATTCACGTCTATGGCCCAGGAGCCGAGGGTGTAGTAGTCTCCGGTCACAGAGAGGTCAAGGTAGTCACCGAACACGAAGTACATGCCCGCGTCGCGCATGAAGAAGCCTCGGGCGGCCTCCTCGCCGAAGGTGGGCATCAGCATTCCCGTCGCCCTGTCGGGCCTTTTCGGTATGAAGCCGAAGGGCAGGCCGAGGAAAGGAATCTTCACGTCCTCGATCACCATGAATGCCGGGCCGAATATGGTCTTCTGCGAGGGCTGGCGTATGACCTTTGCGCTGGTCAGCGCGAGATAGTAGTGCGGGTGGTCGGCGTCGCAGACCGTATATTTGCCGTTGGTTATGTTGATGGACTGGTCGTCCATCATCTTTATGTTCCTGCCGTGGAGTATGCCGTCGTCCTCGGTGGTTATCATGTTGGTGATCCTGGCCTTGCGCGAATTGAAGTTGTACCGGACCTCCTCCATGTTGTAGGTCTTCTTGCCCTGGGTCATCACGGGGCGGCCCGTCCATTCGCCGGCAAGGGAATCGTAGACGCCCTTGGCATAGACGGTTCCGGAGTTCATGTCGTATTCCATGTAGGCGGCCTTGAGCTCCATGTCCTGGTATTTCACGCTGACGTCGCCGTAGTAGTAGATGAGGCGCTTGCCGTCGCTGAAATCCTGGATTATCGAGTCCTTGGCGACCGAGAACGCCGGACGTTCGAGGGAGCTCTTGCCCAGCATGGCCACGGAATCCGCGCGGCGTATGGAGTCCACGGTGTGCAGGGAGTCCCTCAGTGCCAGGGTAGCGGAGTCCGGGGGAGTCTCCTTCTTCTCTATCATCATGCCGTATACGGGCCCCTCGCCGCGCCTTTGGGCACGCCTGTTCTGCGCCTGCGCGTCATCGGGCAGCGTGACCAGCGCCAGCAGGAGGCAAAATATATATCCGAGCTTTCTCAAAAGCGATATATTTCGTATATTTGCATAATCCTACAAAAGTAGCACTAATTTTTGAAACGCACAATCTGCATTCTCGTGGCCTTGCTCTGCTGCCTTTTCACGGCGGCAGGTAAAGGTCTTGGACTGACTACCGTAGTCATAGATGCAGGACACGGCGGAAAAGATGCAGGCTGCGTGAGCAAGGACCAGAAGACATACGAGAAGAATATCACCCTCGACATAGCCACGACCCTGGCCGAGAAGATAGAGGCCGGGTGCCCCGACGTGAAGGTGGTGCTCACCAGGTCCACGGACAAGTACGTGACCCTCAACGACAGGGCCGAGATTGCGAACGACGCCGGAGCCGACCTGTTCATCTCGATCCACATCAACGCCAACGACAGGACCTCGCCTTCGGGCTATTCAGTCCACGTGCTCGGACAGTCGTCCGACAAGAACCGCGACCTTTTCGCCAACAACATGGACGTGTGCGTCAGGGAGAACTCCGTGATAATGCTCGAAGACGACTACAGCACGAAATACCAGGGCTTCAACCCGTCCGACCCCGAGTCCTATATATTCATGATGCTGATGCAGAACTCGCATCGCGAGCAGAGCCTCAGGTTCGCCGAGGCCGTGCAGTCGAAACTGGCCGGCGGTCCCATAAAGGTCGACAGGGGAGTGTCACAGGATCCGTTCTACGTGCTCTGGAAGACTTCCATGCCCGCGGTGCTGCTGGAGCTGGGATTCATCTCGAATTCGGCCGACCTCGCCCAGCTGCGCAGGCAGGCGGGCCGCGACGACATTGCGCAGAGACTATATGAGGCTTTCCGCGAGTACAAGGCGTTCTACGACGAGAGCCTGCACATAGAGACCGGAGGCTCCACGGCCCCCGCTGCGGACGGACTGCGCGGACAGCGTTCTTCCGCCGCATCCGAGGAGGAAGTCTACGCGGTGCAGATTCTGGTGAGCTCTCGCCCCCAGGACGACCCTTCCATATTCATGGGATACACTCCGAAGGTGATAAGCTCCGGCGGACTCAGCAAGTATTTCATAGCCGTGTCCGAGACCAGAAGCGGGGCCGAGTCGAAGCTCGACAGGATAAGGAAGCGCTACCCCGACGCCTTCCTTGTCAAGATATGCGGCGAGAGTGTCACCAGAGTCAGGTGAGTGTCTGCATGCCTTTCAGAATGAGTGTTTTATAATTTTGAATTATTAAAATCTGCCTATCTCTGCAAGTCAGGATGTTACAAAGTTGCAACATCGTAATTTATTGACAAACAGAGAATTGTAAAGTTATCGCTTGCGGATTCCGTAATCATTATTTATGACGAAAAAAAATAATATCCAATAGCGGCGGCAAGATTTTTTCAATTTTTTTTCCCCACCTTTGCATAGCGATTCGGGTTTTCGCCCGGTCGCTTTTTTCACCAATGGCAATGGACAGCAAGAAGGAGCAATACATAGAGATTTGGGATGCCTGCCTGCAGATTATCCGCCAGATCGTGGAGCCGGGTCAGTACGACACCTGGTTCCGTCCGATCCGCGCGGTGGCCTTGGAGGATTCCAAGCTCACGGTGGAGGTTCCTTCGGACTGGTTCCGCGAATATATCGAGTCCGCGTTCCTTGACGTGCTGCGCAGGACGCTCAAGAGGGTCATAGGCCCGGATGCCAAGCTGGTCTATACCTTCCGCTCCGTCAGCAACCAGCCTGCCATGCGGATTCCCGGACAGTCGGTGCCGACTCCGGAAAACCCGGCCGTCACGGTGATGACCAGCCCTTCCGACAGGCCGAGCCCCTTCGTGTATCCCGGACTGCCCCACAAGGTCAAGATAAACCCCCGGCTCAACCCCGCCTACAATTTCGCCAACATGGTGGTCGGCGAATGCAACAAGATGGGCATAACCGCCGGAGAGAACATAGCCGCCGCGCCGGGCAGGACTCCGTTCAACCCCCTTTTCATATTCGGAGGCCCCGGACTCGGCAAGACCCATCTCGCGCAAGCCATCGGAGTCGCCGTGAAGGAGAAGTTCCCGGAGCTCGTGGTACTCTATGTCACCGCCAACGAGTTCAAGACCCAGTATATGGACGCCGTGGCCGTGCTCAACAAGCTCACGGATTTCCTGGCGTACTACATGCGCATAGACGTGCTGATAGTCGACGACATCCAGGCTCTCATGGGCCCCGGTTGCCAGAAGGCTTTCTTCGACGTGTTCAACTATCTTCACCAGAACAGCAAGCAGCTGATATTCACCTCCGACCGCGCCCCGGTGGATCTCAAGAACTTCGAGGAGAGGCTGCTCTCGCGCTTCAAGTGGGGACTTTCGGTCCAGCTGACCCAGCCCGACTACGCGACGAGGCTCGCGATGCTGCGCCTGCGCGCCGAAAGGGAGGGGGTGGTGATTCCCGACGACGTCCTGGAATTCATAGCCGGCAGGGTGAAGAAGAATTTCCGCGAGCTCGAGGGCACGCTGATATCCCTGATAGCCTACTCTTCCGTGGAGCAGGGCCGCACGATGATGGAGCTCGCAGAGTCCATCACCGGAAACCTGGTGGGCGAGGAGAAGACCGAGGTGAACATGGAGAAGGTGCAGCAGACCGTCTGCGACTATTTCAACATCTCCAGGGAGGACCTGGTGTCCAAGTCGCGCAAGCGCCAGATAGTCCAGGCCAGGCAGATAGCCATGTATCTCTGCCGCAACCTGATTTCCAACTGCTCGCTGGCCGCCATAGGCTCGGAGATAGGAGGGAAGGACCATGCCACGGTGCTGCATTCCTGCATGACCGTGTCCGACCTCATGCTCACCGACAGGGTGTTCAGGAAATACGTGAACGACATAGAAGGCCTGCTCGTGCCTTCGGAGAGGCAGTAGCCGTCTCATAATCCGCCACAGCCATGGATTTCAGGATAGCTCCATCGATTCTTGCCGCCGACTTCCTCCATCTCGAGAAGGATGTCAGGCTTGTCAACGAGTGCGGCGACGTGATTCATCTCGACGTGATGGACGGGTCGCTGGTTCCCAATATTTCCTTCGGCTTTTCGGTGATAGACCAGCTGGCCGGAGTGGCCGAGGCCCCCATGGACGCGCATCTTATGGTCGTGCATCCCGAAAGGTGGTTCGAGAAGATAGCTTCCGAAGGGGTGGCAATGTGCTCTTTCCATCTTGAGGCTGCGGGAGAGAATACATCCGGTTTCCTGGCACGCATACGTTCGCTGGGCATGAAGGCCGGAGTGGCGATAAACCCGGACGTGCCGGTGGAGAGGCTCTATCCATATATAGGTCAGGCCGACTATTTTCTGATAATGTCGGTTTTCGCCGGTTTCGGCGGCCAGAAGTTCATCCCGGAGTCGCTCGCACGGGCGTCGGCGCTGCGTGCGGAACTGGATAGTAGGGGAGACGGAGCGGTCATCGAGATGGACGGTGGCATCAATCAGTCCAACATCTCGCAGGTGCGTGCTGCAGGAGTCAACCTTGCAGTCGCGGGCAGCGCCGTCTATGGTGCGGAAAATCCCGCAGAGGCCATCAGGGCTTTGAGGGAAGCCTGAAGACGTTGAGGCTGAATTCTTCGTCCAGCCTGCGGCGGCCCTCCTGAGAGGCCGCTTCTTCGTATCTGGTCCGCAGCCGTTCCGTCAGCCCGAGGAGCTCTTCATCGAGATTGTAGACCTTTCCGCTGAGTTCGCGCATGGACACCGGGTTCGGAAGCCCGGCAGGCCAGCCCGTCTCGTTGACGTTCAGCCCGATTCCTACGATGCTCGACGAGACCATGCCGCCCATGCTGCTGTTCTCTATCAGAATGCCGCAGATTTTCCTGTCTCCCGTCCAGATGTCGTTCGGCCATTTGATGCGGCTGCCTATGCCCCTTGAAAGCAGGTGGTCGCGTATCGCGAGCGTGGTTATTTGCGTGACGAGCACCGCGTCGGAGCTTCCGAGAGTTACGGGAAACCCTTCTCCGAACCTGAGGAGGATGCTGAACGTCAGGTTGGTCGCCGGCGACGAGAACCAGCTGTGGTCGCCCTGCCCGCGTCCGGCGGTCTGCTCCCTTGCGGCTATTACTGACAAATTGTCAAGCTCCCCAATGCGCCTTCTGAGCTCGCTGTTGGTGGATTCGGTGCTTTCCACCCATATTATTCCGCTGCCTGCTTGAAGTGGTTCCATTTTTGCGTATCTTTGCTCCGCAAATTTAGAAACCATGGCTCAAAATCCAAATAACAGAAAGCCGCAGAAGGTCAGGATAGTGAGAATCAACCTTTCCTGGGTCCTCTATCTGCTCCTCCTGGCGGCCATAGGCTGGATGCTCTTCAGCAACAGCGGCGTACCTCCCCAGAAGATAGAATGGGCCCAGGTGCAGCAGATGATGCGCGACGGCGATGTGAGGGAGATTCATTTCGTACGCAACGACTACAAGGGAAACGTTTCAATCAAGCCGGAGAGCATGTCCAAGTATGCGGACCTCTTCGTGAGCGGGAAGGTTCCCTCGAAGTCGCCCCAGTTCTATTTCTACACCTCGCCCCAGTTCTATCCCGAGGAGGAGTTCGCCGAGGTGAACGCCACGCTTCCTTCCGATGCGCAGGTCAAGATCTACATAGACAATGAGACCCGCATGTGGAGCGGTATCCTCGAATGGGTGCTGCCCTTCCTGCTGATACTGCTTATCTACGCATGGCTGTTCCGGGGAATGACCCGCCAGATGGGCGGCGGAGGCAGCGGAAGCGGCGGCGGAGGCATGAACCCCTTCAACGTGGGCAAGTCCACGGGCAAGCTCGCCGACAAGGACAAGGTGAACGTGACCTTCAAGGACGTGGCCGGAATGTACGGCGCGAAGGAGGAGGTCATGGAGATAGTCGACTTCCTCAAGAATCCCGGCAAATATACCGCCCTCGGAGGCAAGATTCCCAAGGGAGCCCTGCTCGTGGGCCCTCCGGGAACGGGAAAGACCCTGCTCGCCAAGGCGGTGGCCGGCGAGGCCAACGTACCCTTCTTCAGCATCAGCGGCTCCGATTTCGTGGAGATGTTCGTGGGTGTGGGCGCGAGCCGTGTCCGCGACCTCTTCGCCCAGGCGAAGGAGAAGGCCCCGTGCATAGTTTTCATCGATGAGATTGACGCCGTGGGCCGCGCAAGGGGCAAGAACGTGGGCTTCTCTTCGAATGACGAGCGCGAGAACACGCTGAACCAGCTGCTCACCGAGATGGACGGCTTCGGCTCCAACAGCGGAGTCATAGTGCTGGCGGCGACCAACCGCGCCGACATACTCGACAAGGCCCTGATGCGCGCCGGACGTTTCGACAGGCAGATTCACGTGACCCTGCCCGACCTCAACGAACGCAAGGAAATCTTCCTGGTGCACACCAAGAACCTCAAGCTCTCCAAGGACTTCGACGTGGAGGCCATAGCCAAGCACACGCCCGGATTCTCCGGAGCTGACATAGCCAACATCTGCAACGAAGCCGCACTCGGTGCGGCCAGAAAGGGCGAGACGGCAATATCCAACAAGGACTTCGCCGATGCGGTCGACAGGGTCGTCGGAGGCATAGAGAGGAAGAAGACCATCATGTCGCCCGACGAGAAGAGGCTTACCGCCTACCATGAGGCCGGTCATGCGGTTGCAGGCTGGCTGCTTCCCGGATGCGACCCCGTGCTCAAGGTGTCCATCATACCCCGAGGACAGGCCCTCGGACTCACCTGGAGCCTTCCCGACGAGAAGGTGATGATGTCGAAGTCCGACCTGACGGACGAGATGTGCTGCCTCGTGGGCGGCCGCATCGCGGAGGAGATAATCAACGACGGTGTTCCCTGCACCGGCGCCCTCAACGACTTCGAGCGCATGACCAAGATAGCCTACGCGATGGTCACATATTACGGAATGAGCGAGAAGGTGGGCAATCTTTCGTACTACAACGCCCAGGGAGGCTACGACCTCACCAAGCCCTATAGCGAGAAGACCGCGCAGCTGATTGACGAGGAGGCCAAGGCCATCATCGACGAAGTCACTACGCGTACGCGCAAGCTGCTCAAGGACAACTGGTCCGGAGTCGTCAAGCTGGCCGAGATGCTCATAGAGAAGGAGGTCATAATGGCCGACGACATCGAGGCCATCTTCGGCCCCAAGGCCGGAAAGCACGGCGAGGAGCGTCTGAAGGGCAATGACGGCGGAGATGCCGGTGAGACGGGTACCTCCGAAGACGCCGCCCAGACCGCATCTTCCGGGGAATCATCTTTCGTTTCGGATTCGACCGACGGCGGCGCGGATGCCGGCAAGCCTTCTTCAGGAGATGAGTAATCTGGTCAAGCGTACGCTGGTGGGCATCGTCTTCCTTGCGGTGATGGTGTTCGGAATAATATGGGACAGGATGATCTTCGGATGCCTGTTCCTTGTCATTCTGTATTTCTGCCTGAAGGAATATTATGATATTTCGCTCGGAGGGCGTTTCAGGCTCGGTTCCAGGCTGGGAATACTTGCGGGGGCGTCGGCTTTCGTCGCCGTAGCGTGCGTGCGCTTCTGGGAGATGAGCCATGCGCTCCTGCTGATTCCTCTGGGGCTGCTGCTCCTGATTCCCGTAGCGAACGTGGTTTTCGGCGACAGGGACAACTATTCCGACGTGGAGACCGTCTATGGCGGACTGCTCTACATCGCGCTTCCGATTTCGCTGTCGCCTTTCATCGTGATGGACGGCTTCGTGTTCGACGGCTGGCTGCTTCTTTCCCTGTTCATTCTGGTATGGGTTTCCGATGTGGGGGCCTATTGCATAGGTACGCTTCTGGGGCAGAAGCCGGATTCCGCCAAGCTCGCCCCCGAGATCTCACCGCACAAGTCCTGGTGGGGCTTCTGGGGAGGGATTGCGCTCAGTCTTGCGGCCGCTTTCGTGCTCAACAGGCTCGGGTGGTTCGCCTTCAGCGTATGGCATAGCCTCGCAGTTGGTCTGATAGTCAGCATCGGAGGGGTGTGCGGCGACCTTTTCGAGTCGCTGTGGAAGCGTCATCACCATGTGAAGGATTCAGGGAACATAATTCCCGGTCACGGGGGCATGCTCGACCGTTTCGACAGCAGTCTCGTGGCAATTCCTCTCGCCTGCGTCTATCTTGCCGCCTTCGGCCTGCTCTGAGTCAGGTCTTCCGTCGGCTTACCGTCTGGTTGTGGCGGATTTTCTAGTTCTGGCTGGTCTGCAATCTGCCCGCCGCTGGCCATAAACGTCCCTCGCAGGCGGGAAGAGTCGGTCATACCGTTTTCTTCTGTTTCCGGCGGAACACCGCGAGGTAGAGTATTCCCGCGAGAGTAAGTGAGATGGGGTAGCCGAACCATATTCCCTTGAGACCGAAGTCCAGCACGAATCCGAAGAGGTAGCTGCATGGAATCGAGACGAGCAGGTATGCCGTGAAGGCTATCGGGAGTATGGGCTTGACCTGCTGAATCCCCCTCAGGCAGTTGGAGAAGCATATCTGCATGCCGTCGCCGAACTGGTAGAGGATGAATGGGAGCACAAGGGTGCCCGCAAGGCTGATTACTTCCGACGAGTCGGTGAACAGGGCGCTCAGCGGCCTTATCGCGGCCAGGACGATTCCCGAGCAGACCACCGTGAGCCCCAGGGTCATCGCGTAGGCCGTTCTGGCCGTCATGTTCACTTCCTTCGTAAGCCCCTGCCCGTTGAGGCTGCTTATGAGTATCGCGGCGCCGCTGCCCACCGCGATGTACATCATGTAGCATATCTGCGAAATCGTGGTCATGACCTGATGGGCGGCGAGCGCCGTGGTGCCCAGCCATCCGACTATTATCACGATTACCGAGAAGGATGCGGTCTCCATCGCCATTTGGCCGGAGATGGGTGCTCCAAGTCTGGCTATCCTGGCCATGGCGCCCTTGTCTCCGCCGGCTGCTCTGAAGCCTTCCCTGTATTTTGCGAGCCTCCTGTCGAGGAAGAAGTAGGCCGCCATCGCCGCCACGGTGAAGATTCTGGCGAAGAGGGTGCTTATGCCCGCCCCGAGCAGGCCCAGCTCCGGGAATCCGCATTTGCCGTAGATGAGCACATAGTTGCCCGCGATGTTGAGCAGGTTGCTGGTGATGATGATGACCATGGAGACCGTGGGCCTCATGGTTCCGTCGGTGAACTGCTTGAATGTGTTGAAGAAGTAGGTCGCGAGTATGGATATGGCTACCACTATGTAGTAGGAGCGTATCAGGGGGAGCAGTTCTTCCGGCTGGCCCATCCGTCCGAGGTTGAGGTAGAGTATGGCCAGGATGGCCGCCATCGCGGCGGCGAACAGCGAGCTGACCTTGAGTCCCGCCTTGAGGAGGCCGCCCACGCCCCTGCGGTCGCCCTTGCTTTCCGCATCGCTGATCAGGGGAGTGAGTCCGAGGGAGAAGCCGAGCCCCGCGAGCACAAGTATCATCGTGAGGTTGTTGACGAAGGATGCGGCGGCCAGTTCCCTGACCCCGTAATGTCCTATCATGAAGGTGTCGGCGAATGAGACCAACACCGTCCCTATCTGGCCCACCATTATCGGTCCCGCCAGTCTTGTGAGCCTTCCGGCTATTCCTCTGTAGCTTGTTTCTCCCATAAAGCGGGCAAAGATACGAAATATCCGGTTGACGCCGGATGCGGCACTGCAGCTCGTGAGGCGGAAACGGGGGACAAGCCTCCCTTGCTCGCAGTCCGCATCCGGCTTCAGTATGTAGCTTGCCGTACCGAGCGGACTGAATTGATGGCGAACGGACTTTTTTCGTCAGCGAGGTGCAATTGCAGCCGCGAGGCTATGTGGCAACATGAATCGTGAGGTGGCTTCCGGCATGATTTGTAATCCGCCGGAAGCAGGCCCTGATATCGCAGGCCAGAAGGTATGACTTCTGTCAGCGCCTACTCTCCACAAAGCGAGGCATGTGTGTATTCGTAGGTGAAGTCATCGTAGGCGTTGCTTATGACCTCCAGAATTTTGAAGAATACATCGGTCAGAGCGGACGCATTGTACAGATACATGGAACTTTTTATGATTGCATATTCATCCATAGGCTCCACTTTCACCGTCTTGTAGAGGTTGAGCTCGTCGCCTGCATGCAATACCCTGTCGTAGTCGTAGTCACTCACATAAGGTGCGAACCTTATCACGGTGATATAATAAGGGTCGGTGTCCGTTTCGCTGATGATTACCCAGTGGGTATCGTTATTGGCTTCGAATTCGATGTCGCCGTCGGCGTCGATTGAGGGCGTGTAGCCGCATCCTCTGATGAAGTTGAACAATTCGGTCCTGAGTTCCAGTTGTCCGGAGGTGAAATCAGTCTGCGCGGAGGCGGAACAGAATGCGGACAGGATGAATGCGCATAAAAAGAGCAGGCGTTTCATGGTATTTGTGTTGGTTTATGAAGTCTGGTGCTTTACTGTAACGATTCATTGCAAATATACGCAAAGTCGTAGATAGCACAAGTAACGGATTATGCATTGGCTCCGGATGCGGCACTGCGGCTCGCGAGGCGAAAACGGGGGACAAGCCTCCCTCGCCCGCAGTCCGCGTCCGGCACCGGCGGCCTAGACTTATGCGGCTGAATCATGTCACATGTAAAACATGTGAGAGATGAAAATGTTCAAGTGATTGGCAATCAGTGTATTCCTAGACTTGCGCCGCGCACATGTCGCCCTTCCGAGGCCGACTTGTGAGCTCGGTGGATTGCAAAATCGGCTTTAGACGGCCGTGCAGGTGCGATTTCGGGATACACCCGCTCACAAGTATTTCGCCGCCAGCAGTCAGATCCGGTTCTGGTGTGATTTGTAATCCCCTGTAATCGGCCGATGCCGGACGCGGTGCTGATGATGCTGGATGACGCCGGTTGGCGCCGGACGCGGCACTGCGGCTCGTGAGGCGGATCCGGCCGCCGGATTTGGTAATGTCGCAGGAATTGCTAATTTTGCCCGTTAAAATTTTTTAATAACTACAAAAATGAACAAATTAACCGCTATTGCCGCGCTATCCGGCGCGGCCCTGGTCTTGTGCTGTGCAGCTGCCTGCAACAAGGCCGAGACCCCGGCACCTGAAGTGAAAGTTACCGTAGCCGGGGTGACAATGAACTCCGTTTCCTTCACCGTAAGCGCAACCAACGCCGCCGAGTGCTCATATCTCGTGGTCGGCGCGGACGAGACCGTGCCCGCCGCTTCCGCGATTCTTGCTGACGGCACTTCCGTGGATCTTGCCAATGCTTCCGAGATTGTTGCGGAAGGCCTTGAACCGTCGGCTGAATACACCGTAGCCGTGGCCGTATCGTCAGAGGACGGCCAGACCGCCGTGGCGACAGCCAATGCCACCACCGAGGCCGATCCTGCAATCGTGCTGGACAGCGCTACCGGCAGGCATTACGGCTCCGGCAGCAACTGGGGCATGACCCTGCGCGGTGAAGCGGACGGCATGGAGTACGAAATTGCGCTGGACATCTATGATGACGAGTCCGTCGATGCCGGATATGTCACCGAGGGAGTCTATACCGTCTCTGCCGACGGAAGTGACGGAACCATCAGCCCGGATTACAGTTCTGTAGACATTGTGGATACGGCCGACTACTCGAACTATCACTATACTCTTTCTTCCGGCACCCTGGAGGTCAAGATAGCTGACGGCGAGTATGCGCTGCGCCTCGATGTGGTTCTCAACGACGGCAGCAGCCTGGCTGTGGTGTACAACGGTCCGGTCGACGGCATTGAGATAGCCGCATAATATGACATCGCGTTCATTGGCATTGACGGCGGCTGCCCTGTGCCTGCTTGCCGTCGCATGCGGGAAGGGCGGGTGTGAGGCACCCCCGTTCGTTCCCGAAGGCGTGGACCTGAGCGCCGGCGGGGCATACGCGAACTGCTATATGGTGGAAAAGGACGGAAAGTATTTCTTCGAGGCGAAGCGGGTTGACGGCTCTCCCGTGGAGGGCATAGCGTCCGCAGCCTGGATATGGTCCACCAAGGATGCGGCCGGCAACGGTCTTGTCGACGACGTGGAGTACAAGGAGGGCTATATCAGCTTCACCGCAGGGGATACCCGGGGCAATGCGCTCATAGGGGCGTTCGATGCAGCCGGGAACGTGCTCTGGAGCTGGCATCTCTGGCTTACCGAGGCTCCCGCCCTCCAGACTCTGGACAACGGGGCGGTCTTCATGGACAGGAACCTGGGTGCGATGAGCGCCTCTCCCGAAGACGGGCCGCTGACCTACGGACTCAAGTACCAGTGGGGCAGGAAGGATCCGTTCTATGCCGGAAGCTCCAATGAGGATGCAGGCAGCGTCTTTTCCATGGCCCGCGAGGCCACCGTTTTCAATCCCGGACTGGACGCCGGCTGGACCTCGGTGAAGAAGGATGCTTCCAGCGGAACCGTGGAGTTCGCCATCGCCAATCCCACGGCGTTCATCTATACCGACAAGGACGAGAACGGCTGCGACTGGCTTGTCGGACGCGACGACTATCTGTGGAGCGAAGAGGGAAGCGATGCGAAGACCAACTACGACCCCTGTCCGGCAGGCTACCGCGTGGCCTACGACGGAGCCTGGGAGGGCTGCGGCTATTGGAACGTGGACGATGACCCCGTCAACGGAGGGCGTACGCACGTGACCGAAGCCGGAGAGCATTTCTGGTGGCCTTTGGACGGCACCAGGTGGGGCGACGCTGATGCGGGCATGCTCGGTTATGTAGGAGTGAACGGCGTGGGCGCCATCTGGATGCGCACGACCATCAACTGCGGCTACAACGCCAGCTGCTTCTACTATCACCAGGGCACCTACCTTGGCAGCAGCTATGCGATGTACAGGGCATACGGAGAGTCCGTTCGCTGCGTGAAGGAGTAACTTCCGCAAATAGAACAATCATGGCCGTCCCGGGATTCCGGGGCGGTTTTTTCATGTCAGAAGTGCACGCGGAAGCCGCCCGTTGCCGTGATTCCCGGCATCTCGTAGCCGTAAATGATGGTGTAGCGCGTGTCGGTGAGGTTCTCCATGTTGATGAAGAGCTTCATCCAGTCGAGCAGGTCGTAGCTGAGCCTGAGGTTCAGCAGCGCGTAGTTTTCGTGCGGCATGCTTTCGTGCACATATAGTCCGGCTACGCCTTGAAGGCTGGCGTCTACGCGGAGTTCCGGAAGCGCCTGCCAGTTCACTCCCAGGTAATACTGGTGCTTCGGGGCTCCGGTCAGGTCCGTGAGCGTGGTGTGGAGGTAGCTGTAGGATGCCTGGAGGCTCAGGTTGTCCATCGGCGCCGAGTTCGCGGTGACTTCGATTCCCTTGTTGGTGAAGCTGCCGGTGTTCTGGTTGAGCGGCTGCCCGGTCGGGCCAGGCGCCGTCTGTATCAGATTGCTTCCATGGCTGTGATAGCCTGTAAGGCTGATGTTGAGCAGCTGCGCGAAGCTTTTGCCGACTGTGACTTCATAGTTGACCATGCTTTCCGGCTCAAGTTCCGGGTTGGCGGGCATGTAGAGGTAGAGCTCGCGGAAGGACGGGTTGCGGTAGCCCTCGGCGGCCGAGGCCTTGAGAATCCAGCCGGAGCCCGGATGTCCGGTTATGCCGAATTGCGGAATCCATCGGGTGCCGAACATGTCGCTGTTGGCCATGCGCAGGCCGGCGTTCAACACGAGGCCGCCTTTCAGGAATTCCTGCGCCAGCGTGACGTAGGGCGAATATTCGGTGATGCTCTTCCGGTCGATGGTGCTCATGGAACCTTCGTGGTGCGCGTTGCCGCCGGAGAAGGGTATCTCGCCGGTGTAGCGGTTGAAGTCGAAGCCGAATGTCGCGGCGGCGCCTTTCCAGAGATCCACGTTCTGGTATGCGAGCACGCCGAAGCGGTCGTCCAGGCTATGGAAATAGTCCGGGTCTGCGATGAAATGGTTGCCGTAGCTGTAGTAGACGCGCACAGTACCGTTGGTGCGGTCGTAGCTGTTGGAGAGTGCCAGCGAACCTTCGCCGCGCACGATGTCCTGGTGGTAGATGTCGGTGGATTCGGGGTTCTCAATCTTGGCGTAGATCGGGTCATTGCCCACGAACTTCATCAGGGTGTAGTCTGCCTGCAGTTTCCAGCTGTCGCTGAATTCGTAGCCCAGCTTGGCGTAGACGCTGCCCTGCCTGAAGTCGAAGTTCTCGACCGTGCCGTCGCTGCGGCCGTGGCTTGCCGAGACGAGAGCGGAGAACCTGCCGTAGCGGGCGGTGGCGCTCAATGACGACTGCCATGTGTTGTAGGAGCCGTATTGCGATGTCAGCGAAGCATGGAAACCCTGGCGGTCGGCGTTCCTGGTGATTACGTTGATGACCCCGCCCATGGCGTTGGAGCCGTAGAGGACGGAGGCCGGCCCGCGCAGCACTTCGACACGCTCGACATATTCGGCCTCGTAGAAGTCCGCCACATGGTGGGAATAGATTCCGGCGAACTGCGGCTGCCCGTCGACCATCATGAGCACGGCATTGGTGGGGGATCCGCCGACTCCACGTATCTTGATACCGCCCGAGCCTCCAGTGCTGATGCCGAAGCCGAAGTTGCTGCGCTGGGAGATGAATAGGCCGGGCACCTGTCCTGTGATGGCGGTGAGCAGCTTGGTCTGTCCGCTCGCGGCTATCCTGGAACTGCCTACGGTGCTCACGGTGTAGGGCAGCAGGTTGCGGCTCACGGCGTTGTTGCTGCCTGTGACCACGACTTCGTCGAGGGTGTCGAAGATGGTGGTGTCGGCGATGGCCGCCCGGGTATCGCTTTCCGGCAGGCTGCCGTGTGCATTGTGGTATGTTTCAGCTGAGGCCGACGGGCCTTCGAGGACGGCAGCTGCCGTCATGACGAGCGCAACGGCCGTCTTGAAGAATATATGTTCCGTATTCATTTTTGATAATTGTTCCGTCAGCGGAATCCGTTCCGGATGCCCGCAATGCAAAAATACGGATTGGGAATTTATATGCAGGCAACGATTTTACGGGAATGATTACCAATTTTACGGAGGTGCGGAATGTGATAATCAAGGAAAGTTTCGTATATTGGAGAAGTCTTCCGCAGGTGCGGATGACATTCCCAATTTAATCTTTTGTGCAATGAAAAAGTATGTATGCGACGTGTGCGGCTATGTGTATGATCCTGCAGTAGGCGACCCCGACAGCGGAATAGCTCCCGGAACAGCGTTCGAGGACCTTCCCGCCGACTGGGTGTGCCCTCTCTGCGGAGTCGGCAAGGATCAGTTCAGCCCCGAGGCGTAGGTTTACGGAAACGGCGGAGCGTCACTGCTCCGCCGTTCCTTATTCTGCCTTTACCGCTGCGTGTTGGCTTTCAGGTAGTCCAGGATTGTGAAGCGCTTTTCCTTGACGGGGGAGCCGGGTTCCGCCTCTACGGTGGTGATTGCGAGCTCCTGCCCGCCGAGTACCTGCCGTGTGAGGAAGGCCATGATGTCGTAGTGGTTATCATGCATCGGGGTTCCGGCGATTTCGTGGCTGGCACCCGCCACGATGTGGAACTCGTAGGGCGTGCCGGTCTTCTCCAGGCTCCTGACGATGCTTGCCGAACCCCAAAGGCCGCCGAGGCCGATGATATGCGCTTTCCTGTAGGGCACCGTGGTGTCGGCGTTGCCGTGGAACAGCATTATCGGGCAGGGTTCCGCATCCCAGTGCAGCTTCTTCTTCTCCGATATTGCTCCGGCGAATGAAACCACTCCGGCGAAGTTGAAGTCTTCAGGAAGGCGCGAGGTGGTATATCTTCCGTTGCAGATGTCGTATTCCGCCTGAAGGGCGGTGATGGCGCCGGCGCTGGAGCCGCTGGCCACGATCTGCGAGGGGTCGATGTTCCATTCGGCGGCGTGGTCAATCGCGTAGCGTGCGGCGTCGCAGAAATCCACGACCGCCGTGTCGATTGCCCCCTGGAGCACGTCAAGGAAGTCCGTTGGAGATTTTATCCGGCTGGCGTCGAGGTTCTTGAGCATGGTGCGGTAGTCGGTGGAAAGCACTACGAAGCCGTTGCGGGCGAGGAACTCGAAATACGGAATCTGGTATTCCTGGGCCCTGTCGCCGGTATAGAAGCCGCCGCCGAACGCAAAGAGCACTACCGGGCGCGCCAGGCTGTCGGGAGCGGATGCGAGTTCGTATTTGTCGAGATACATCGTGGCTCCGTCCTTTTCCGCGAAGGCTATGGTTTCCTTGATTATGTTGCCGGCGCTGCCGTCCGTCTTCCCGATGGCCGTGAAGCCGGATACGGCGGATGCCAGGCAGAGCAGGATAGCGAGTGTGCTTTTCATCTTCATTTGTTCTTGAGTTCTTCCAGCATTTCGCGCAACTGGACGTACTCCTTGCTGTAGCGTTCAAGGCGTATGATGTCGCGCTCTCCCGGAGAGGGGAGGCGGCTGAGGTCCATGTTGTTCTGCATGTCGTTGAGCTTTACGCGCAGGGCGAGCTCATGTCCTCGGAAGCGTTCGATGTAGGCTTCCCGGGTGGGTGCGGTGTTGGCGTTCAGCAACTCGAGGGCTTCGGTCAGGTCCAGCCATTCTTCGTAGGTGGGCGGGACGTAGCTGTTGTCCGCTGGCGTGGTTGAAAGAGTGTCCTTTAGCATCCGGATGATTTGGGGTACGCTATAGTAGGTGTCCTCTGCGGCATCGTGGAGGTATCCGACCGTCATCTCCATCCAGTTTGTGCCGGCATTCGCCACCGTGGTGAGATGCCCTTCGAAATAGTCCCTGCCGGCCTTGTCGAGCTGGCCTTTGTGGAGCTGACGGGCGAGTTGGGCCGCAGCCTTGACTACCGGTTCTTTCCTCCTGTCGCGCAGGACGGTCTCGGTAGGATGGGTTGCGGACTCCTGCAGGCCGGTTCCGTTCTTGGATTCGCTTTTCATGTCGCCCTTGCGCGGGGAGCGGCGCTTCGCAAGCAGGCAGATGAGAGCTGCCAGCACGATGATGCCGATGCCGCAGAGCACGTAGATGCCGTACCCTCCGAGAGGTGCTGCTGCCACCAGAAGAAGCGGTGTGATGCATGCGAGCGGTTTTCCGTATGTCTTGTTGCTCATGGTGTCGCTGTTTTCTGTTTCGAGCGCGAATTTAGGATGTTTGGACGTAATTCCGAAGAGCGAAGGGATTAATTTTAGGTGAAGAATCTTGTATCGCGGGAGAATCTGGAACTGCGTAAAATTCTTATGAATCTGCAATCAGTTGAATATGAATTGAATTTGCGGAAAGTTGGAGGGGATTAACTGCAAGCGCTTGTGAATTCCCGGGTGTGGACAATCAGAGTCCGGCGCGGATGTCCTGCAGGATTCCCTCGTCGGCGGGGAGCCAGCGGACGGAGAGGAGGTCGTCCTTGGAGAGCCATCTGGCGGCTTCGTGCTCGAGCAGGTGCAGTTCGGAAGAGGTGAGCGTGCACCAGAAGCAGTGCATGGTGAGGTGGAATTTCGGATAATCCCATTCCACCGTGCGGATCAGGCTGCCGACGACGATGTCGGTGCCCAGTTCCTCGCGTATTTCGCGCACCAGAGCCTGCTGCGGCGTCTCTCCCGGCTCCATCTTCCCTCCGGGGAACTCCCACCAGTCCTTGAATTCCCCGTAGCCGCGCTGCGTGGCGAATATCCTGTCGCCGCGGCGGATTACTGCGGCGACGACTTTGATGTGTGCGCTAGCTCTGTCTGCTTGCATCGGCGGTTGTTGACTGGCGGTTGTTGATTTGCGGTCGTTGGCTGGCCCGCAAAGATACGCAGAAGGCGGATGCAATGCAAAAATAACTACATTTGTCCGTCTTGCGGACTGCAAGCTCCGCCTGAAGGTTTGAGAAAAATGAAAAAAGAATATATCAATGCCGGCCGCTGCATCTTTTGCGGGAGGGGAACGGAAGAAGCTACTTTCTACACGAAGCCGCATACGACGCCTCACAGCCTGGGCAGTTCGAGAATAGGCTTTGACGTATGTGATGAGTGCAATCATTTCTTCGGCTCCCCGGACAGGTCGATGCGGCCCTGCATTGCCGTGGAAACGAGTGTAAAGGAGATTTTCGGCCTGATACGCTTCCTGCTGCAGCTGAACAGGAAGGAACATGACGGCGACATGCTGAAGTCTGTCTATTTCAATTTCTGGCGTTCAAGGAACACGCTTTCGATAAAGCCGTCATTCCGGAACCCCTCGTTCAGAAGGGTCTTCGTCAGGCAGTTCAAGAGGGGAATGTACGAACTGTTCCTGCAGGAATATCACCGCGCGACCGGAAACGGTCTGAACCCGAAGTTCGACAAGGTCAGGAAGTATGCCAGATACGGAGTGGGGGACATTCCACTATGGCATCTTCAGGCGCAGATTCTTCTCGTAGAGGATGACCTTTCTGAGCCCCGGCTTCATTTCACGGAAGCGGACCTGCTCCAGATTGACATGTACGGATTCTATTCGATGTATCTGTGGGGTTTCTGGTTCTATCTGGAGGTCACCCCGCGTGCGGAATTGTCGCGCGAGGTGTTCCTGTCGGAGGTGTGCAGGAAGCTGAATGTCGGAGGTTTCGTCTTCAGGAAGATTGTGGATGTCCGGAGAATCGAGGATATAGACTATACCCTCAGGGCGCTGTATGGTGCCGGTCTGGAATGATTCTGTCTGCCTGCGGCAGGCGAGATTATTCGTCGTTCCGGGGTATTCTTCCGAATTTGACCGGGGTGTCCAGCTGTTCCGAGAGTTCGGCTTCGACCAGGGCGGCGATTTCGCGGCGCCTGCGGGCCTGTTCGACGGCGAACTGGCGGTCCTGCCGGCGGCGCTGGTTGTAGGCTTCCCATTTTGCCTTGTTAGCCTCAAGCTCGGCTTCGATGCGGCTGACAGTATCGTTGAGCCGTGCTTTCTCGAGCTCGCATTCCCACACCGTGATCACGTTCCATGCGATTGACTCGAGCCGCTGGTTGTTGAGCAGGTCACGCTCCCGGTTGCGGGCGACTTTCTGCGTCCAGAACTCGACGTTGGTCTTCGGGACGTTGTATTTCGGGCAGCCCTTATGTCCGTGCCAGAAGCAGCCGTTCACGAAAATGACGCTGCGGTATCTGCCTAGCACGATGTCAGGAGTCCCGGGCAGCTTGCGCACGTTCGTCCTGTAGCGGTAGCCCCGGCGCCACAGCTCACGCCGCAGCTTCATCTCGGGACTTGTGTCCTTGCTGCGGATGTGAGACATGCAGAGATGCCGCTGCTGCAGGGTGAGGGGGTCGGGCATGGGGGATAATTCTTTTTTGTTATGTGAGGAAGTGTTATTATTGTTTCGCGTTGTTTGTTCAATTTATCCGCCTTTTTATCCGCCCTTTCGGAGTCATCATATTTTTCCACCTTCTCATTGCAAAGAGCAATCACATATCCGGGAATACAGCAGCGGCGGTCCTTCGGTTGCTGCTTGTCATCCCCGTTGTAGGACACATTCCCGTGCTCACCCTTCTTGAACTCCACATGGTCCTCGGACTCACGCATATTCTTCAGTTCGGCTATAGTCAATCTGCTCATAAGCAGTTTGTGGTTTTCAATAAATCCAAAGATAGTGAAAATTCAGGCTAACTATAGACAAATATAGAATTAACGAAAATGAAATTAATGCCGCTGTAAAATCTTTGCCAACTTGCGACAGCCTTTGTGCCCGTGTTAGAAGCATCTGTTCTCGAAGATGACCGTCCGGTACTTCCCCGGTACGATGTCTGGCGTTCCTGGCAGCCTGCGCACATTCATCTTGTAACGGTAACTTCGGCGCTCAGTTCACGCTGCGGCTTCATTTTGGGACTTGTGTCCTTGCTGCGGATGTGCGACATGCAGAGATGGCGCTGCTGGAGGGTGAGAGGGTCGGGTATGGGGGTTGTCCTAATGATAGGATATTACTCGGGGTGGAGTGTAATGTATGCGTTTGAGGTACTCTTTTATTATTTCTGAATCTGTCGATTGCTCATCGGTTTTTATGATTTTTAAATTGTTGAGTCCATATAATGCAGAAAGATTCCAGTTTGTCATTTTTTGAAGAGACCGTTTAATCTCTATCTCTGATGTTGTTTCTTTGGTGAAAATAGTAATATTCTTCTTTTCAGGAGAAGTGAATGAGGATTGTCTTTCAAAGAAAGGTTTGAAATATTGGCTGTCATTTGTGCCTAACGAGTGGCCGAATATTGTGATGTCATTGGCGGAAAGCAAGTCGTATACCATTGATGGCGGATTATAATTCGGGTCAAATGATTTTTGGATATACTCGTATGTTTGGCCAATGTCTCCGTCTTTAGTACCGATAATGATGTTCTTGTCATTACAATTGCCATGGACAAAATGAACTCTTTCAGTTGAAGATAAAATTGACAGAATTCTTTCCGTGTGCGTATAATTAAATGCACTGCTGTCCGGAGAAATTTTACCATAAAGTAGGTTGCTCGACAGAACCCGCCTCCGGAACACTAACGGGAGTTGTCGGCTGATTATAAATTTCACGGATATCCGCCCTCTGGAAGAGGACTTGTCCGATTGAGTTAGGGATGGAATGAAGACTTGGATCCAACCCGTATCGCTTCTTCGCAATGATGAGCAGAAGATAGTCACAAATGGCTATCCATATCTGCGTGTACACGGCGTTCTTGGAAGTGCCGTAGAAAGTCCTGATGTGAAGATGCTGCTTGATCCATTTGAAGAACAGTTCTATCTGCCAGCGTTCACGGTAGAGTTCCGCAATAGTCAGCGGATTGTCAATCGCAAAGTTGTTGGTCAGAAATCGATATACTCTTCCAGTCTCAAAGTCTTCATACACAACAAGTCTCAATGTGTCTGGATACTTTCTGGCAGAGTAATATCCAGCAAGTCTGATAGTCTCATCCGAAAGAACGCCCGAGTCTTTGTTGACAGGTCTGGACTCAATAACCTCATAAGACATATTGTCCTTGGCGCGTGTAACAAAGTAGGCGCCCTTTTGCTGGAAATGCTTGTAAAGTTTCTCAAAGGCAACATATCCCCTATCCATCAGGTAGAAAGCACCTGCTTCAACAGGAATCTTGTCCATCATCCTGGCATCGTTAACCTTGCCTGGCGTGAGCATGACAAATGTGGGAATCGAGCCTCGCAGATCCATCAGTGTATGTATCTTGAACGCGCCCTTACCATGATGAAACTCGGCCCATGGACACAACTTAAGACACAGTTCAATGGTACTGCTGTCAAACGCATATATCATCTCCTCAAGACCAATTCGCAGCTTTTCATCCTTGTAAAGCATCGTGGCTTCCTTTACCAAAGTCATCGCAAAGTCTTGATATATACGCCAATCCTTCTTCTCGTTGGCCTCCGCAAGCGTGGATCGAGGTATTGCCTTGATTCCGGAGCGATAGAGGTCGCCGCAGAGGTTAAGTGTAGTCTCTATATCTCTCAAACCAGCTCTGTCAGTGAACTGTGCAAAACTCATCACCATGGACTGGTCACGACAATTGAATTTGATAGCATGCCGGTCTCCTTTGTAGCGGTCGACACATTTCTTGAACTCGTATTCGTTAATGAGAGACATAATCTGAGCGAAGATTGTTTTTCCTTTGTTCATGGCTTGCGAATAACCTCTTGATGGCTACCGCAAAGTTACTGATGTTCTAATCGAAAAATTTTCTGATGCTTGTAACTTATTGATGTTTAATAATTAAAATATTGTCTGAGAATTTTTCTCCGGACACTAGTGTATATGTGCAAAGAGTTGTATCATTCCCTCTACAACCCCTCATCCTTCAGCAGTTGCTGTCGTATCTCGTCGGCCAAACATTGCGGCTGTAGGACTTTAACGTTCGGGACTCTGAGAAATGCGGTGCAGCCTCTTCATTGACAGCATCCGTGAGACTGGCTTTGACTGGATCGCAGACCAGAAAAAGACTGGCTGACGGATACTGCTTATTGCTGAAATGATGTGTCCTAAATATTGAATATTACACCACTTTATGGACTCTATTCATTATTGAATGACAAAAAATATCAATATATGTTGAAAAATGAGTACATTTGTTTTGCAAAATAATTTTCCTAAATATGAACAGAGACATAAACAGGATTAAGGTAGTTCTGGCTGATAAGAAACGCACGAATAAATGGCTTGCTGAGCAATTGGGAAAAGACCCGGCAACAGTCTCAAAGTGGTGCACAAATAAAGCACAACCCGCCCTGGAGACTATTATCGAGATTGCTAAACTTCTCGAAGTTGAAGTAGCTGATTTAATCAGGACCAATGTGTAATAATGATGGACTGATATTCAACCTGCACAAGGAATCATAGATACTCATATGTTATATAGGATAGATAAAACTCTTTTTGATTGTATACTTCCCGGACAACGAGGAGAATTAATTGCATCCTTTGACGGTTGCAAAATAGGGCGTGATTATATTTCGATAGAGATTGAGAATCATAATTATGAATGTATGCCCTATCTGGAAACGGTATTAGATTCAAAAATACAAGCATTGTCTTTCTTCTCAGGATGTGGAGGACTTGATATTGGTGCTCAGATGGCGGGGGCAAAGGTACTTACGAGTCTTGATTTTGATAAGGACGCCGTAAAGACATTGACAAGTAATCCTTTTTTTGCACACACACATCACAGATGTGATGATATTAGAAATGTAAAAGGAAAAGACTTTACACAAATCCTTAAAGATAATAATCCAGAGAAACTTATTCTTGTTGGAGGTCCCCCATGCCAGCCATTTTCAAAAGCCGGTTATTGGAAGACACTTTCCCAAAGACTTGGGCCAGATGATCCTCGTAATATGATAGGCAGTTATTTAAATATCATTGACGAGATTCGCCCCGATGGTTTCATTCTCGAAAATGTTGAAAGTATCTTGCACCCACATAATATCCAGGCTATTTATGATTTACAAGAAGCGCTTAATCAAATGGGGTACAAGTATGTAATCCATAAAGTAAATGCCGCTGATTACGGAGTACCACAAAAAAGAAAGAGAGTCTTTGTGATTGCCTCAAAAAAGAAGATTACCTATTTGCCACAACCTATTTGTGGGGAAGATCCAAAATCAACCGGATTACGTCCGTATGAGAGGGTGATAGATTGGATAGGGATATATGATAAGCCGCAGTTTGCAACGTCTTTCGACTCCACTGAAGGGAAATACGAGAAACTTATTCCTTTAGTGCCTCCAGGATCTAATTATATTAGTTTATCTTCGAGAAGAGGGTATACCCCGGAGTATTTTAAAGCAGGAACAAGGTACTGGACATTTCTCCTCAAACTGCATCCATTGAATCCATCATGGACAATAATTGCATCTCCTGGTCATTGGGAAGGACCTTTCCATTGGAACAATCGGCGGCTTAGGGTTGAAGAGATTGCCGCAATCCAAACATTTCCTACCGATTATAAGATTATAGGTAGTCCTCGTGCCATTCATAAACAAATCGGCAATGCTGTTCCATGTATATTAGGTAAACAAATGATAGAGAGCTTAATCAAGAATTTATGAAAAATCCGAAAGTAGTTAGTCTTTTCTCTGGCTGCGGAGGCCTTGATTTAGGCTTCAAGAAAGCAGGATACCATACCATATTTGCAACAGATAATTGGAATGTTGCATGTGAAACGCTTCGAGCTAATAAAATGGCTGATGAAGTCGTTTGTGAGGATATTAGGAAGTTAGATTTCAAACACCTTAAAGGGAAAGCGGATATAATTATTGGAGGTCCGCCTTGTCCTCCATATAGTCAAACCAGACATTATCTGGTCAATAAAGAAAGCGGTTTTCAAGATAAGAAAGCTGGCTTTGCTGTACCTGAGTATTTTCGTGCTATTGAGGAAATACAACCTAAGGCATTCTTGTTTGAAAACGTTGATGGATTCATGTTCAAAACTCATGAAGAGGCAATGAGTTTTGTGAAAGAAAGGTCTGAGCAATTAGGTTACAACATCACATACCGCGTTGTCAATGCGGCAAATTATGGCGTTCCACAGACCAGAAAGCGCTTTCTATGTATTGGTTTAAAGAAAGAGTTAGGAACATTTGTATTTCCTGAAGAAACACATTCCGAGGAAGGGGTAAATGGCAAAAGTCTTTGGGTTACTTGTAGAGAAGCAATCGGAGATTTTGATAATATAACCGAAGAAGAAAAGAAACAGAGGCCGGGTTCGAAGGATTATGAACTTTTCAAATTAATTCCACCTGGCGACAACTATTTGTATTTTACAGAGAAGAGAGGATGCCCTAATCCTAAATTTAAATGGAAGTCCCGTTATTGGACTTTCCTTCTGAAACTATCTCCAGATCGTCCTTCCTGGACTATTCAGGCAAGTCAATCGAATAACCAAGGCCCATTCCATTGGCAGAATCGATTCCTCCGTATTGAAGAAATAAAGAGGATTCAGACTTTTGATGATGACTACATTTTAACGGGAGACTCAAAAGATCAATGGAGGCAAGTAGGGAATGCCGTTCCATCAACATTGGCCTCAGTTATCGCAAAAGAAATTCTTAAATATTTGTAATTAATATGTCAGTAAGTCACCTTCAAGTAAATAAAAATGGAACAACAGAAGATCGACGCACTCTGCTGTGGCCAGGAAGCAAGGTGTCTCAAAAGGAGATAATTAGATCACTATTTGAGACAGACTCATGGCATGTTGATTCCATTGAAAATGTTAGCGGTTCTTTTTGGAAACTTGCAGTTTCTTCTGCTATAAAATCATATAACATAAATCTGTATATAAGCTCAATTCGTGATGAAGATAGAAGCAACGATGAGTTTAAGATGCAATTAGGCGGGTCCTATCCCACAGGCGATGAATCAGGGTGGCTTACCCTAATTATGGGTATATACACTATGGATAATGGAGATGGCACTGTAGACTATGTACTATGTGGTTATCAGCAAGATGGTTATAATTTCGCTACAAATCCGAGTTTAAGAGGTACAAGAACTTGGCATCTCCAGAAAGCGCATATTGTAGGTTTATGTAAAACTGAACGAACTGTTCTATTCCGACCCGACTATATATATTATTACATTCAAACCTTTGTAGAAAATAGAGCGGTTGATGACACCAGTAGCACTAATACTACGGAAAGCGATACAAGAACCAACGAACCAATTGAAGTAACACCTATCATGAAGAATTTTATAGAAGCACTCAAAACCAAACCATTCCTTCTCCTTGCCGGCATATCTGGAACGGGTAAGAGCCAGAAGGTTAAAGAACTTGCATTCCTTACTTGTCCAAAGGACGGTGTGCTCAATGCGGATTCTACTACTCCAGGGAATTACTGTCTTATAGAGGTCAAGCCAAACTGGCACGATTCAACAGATTTGCTTGGTTACTATAGCAACCTTACAGAGAAATACACTATCACTCCGTTCTTGCACTTTGTTCACAAGGCGGCAATAAATCCGAATGTTCCATTCTTTGTGTGTCTTGACGAGATGAACCTGGCACCCGTTGAACAGTACTTTGCCGAATATCTCAGTGTACTTGAGACAAGAACAATGAAAGACGGAAAGATTGAGACGGCTGAGTTGTTGAGCAAGAAACTATTCGAGAGTTGTTCAGAGGATAGAGGCTATACCGATGCTGAACTGGATGTGCTCAGGTATCTCAAAGAGAATGGCCTTCGTCTACCGGAAAATCTTTTCGTGATAGGAACAGTCAATATGGATGACACTACACACCAGTTCAGCCGCAAGGTCATTGACCGTGCATTCACAATTGAGATGAATGGTGACGAACTGGAGGAGATGTTTGCTGACAAGAACGCACATGTCCTTGATTATACAGATACTCCACTCCCTCTTTCGGAGCTTAAGCCGAAGTTTGTAAAGGCGAACGACGCGCTTGCTGACGAGGTTGTTGATATTTACAAGGATGTCATTATCGCCCAGGTTCCAGAGAAACTTAAGGCCATCAATGCTATTTTGAAGGATACTCCTTTCCGCGTTAGTTATCGTGTGCAGAATGAGTTCGTTCTTTATTTGAGCACGCTTCTTCTCAAACGTAAAGACGAAGATTCTGTTGATGAATTGATTAATAAGACAGCGCTTGTAATACTCCTTGAGAAGATTCTTCCTCGCGTGCAGGGTGATGAGAAATTGCTCTCAACAGCTGATGGCAATGTATTCACTGATCTGAGGAATTACGTGAAAGAAAACCTAAAGTGTAAAGATGAGACTGGAGTATTTAGCGAGGTTATCGCCAAGCTTGATGAAATGGATAAGCGTCTCAGTAACACGTACTTCGCTAATTTCTTTTAGTAATTGAGTATGAAAGTCTTAGACTTCACATACAACAATCTGTACCACGTTCAGGCAAAGACAAAAGATATTGTCGGCTCGTGGAAGAAATTCCGGGTGCGCGCTCACACACTGCGCCCGGAAGAGTACTGCGTATATGAATGTAAGTCTGGCGGTCAGTTATCTATCTTCAACTGCGATACAAATAGTCTCGAGGTCATCCCAGAGAACGAATGGAAACATTCTCGTCCAGTATTCTTTGAGTCATGTGAGTATGCTTTTGCGATTTCCATAAACGGCGTAAAGGAAGGAACTGAACCGAAGGTAATCCATCCAGATAGTGCGGTTGAAGAGTTGTTCAACGGTATAGACACAGGAGAGGCATATATTCTCAGCGGAAACATTAATTTCTTGAACCAGCCAGGACGGTTCTCGCTAAATTTCATCTTCACAACAACGGATGGAGTTGAACACAACGAGTGTCTGGATTTCGATGTGGTATCACCTAAGCTTGATACTAAGGGCGACCTGAACACCATTATTAAGGAACTGAAATTAGAGTATGATGACCTTGTTTTCCGATATCTTACGCTCACATACCAACAGTTCGATCTGGGTAATGAGGCCAATAATGATCTTATCTGGCTGTCGGTATTCAAGAAGATAGTTGAAGGCTATATCATTGCTGTACGATATATCCTGCATGCTCCCCATAACAAAGACTTTACAAGTGTGGAGTACCGTAGACCAGATCGTATTAAACGTTGGACGAATAGCCTTACGGAGGAGTTCTGCGACGATGAGGCAAAGGATAAAGAATATGCTTACCGCAAGCATTACAGGACCGAGCAGATTGAATCCACTAATAATACTCTTGAGAACCGCTTTGTAAAGTACACAATTGAGCGTATCTCTGAGCGTCTTGAGAAAGTTATGAGCAAGGTTCGTGGTGAAGGAACATCATCCAACGAGGTCGGTTATCTCGAGGAGAAACTAAAGGAACTCCGAGTATTCCGCAACAACTCTTTCTTCAAGCCAATAGGTCGCTTTGAAGGATTCAAGCAGGAGAGTATGGTCCTTCAGCAAAGAAATGGATATTCTCAGGTATATCGATATTGGTTAATTCTTCAGAATGGCTTGAACCTTATTGATGGCAATACGTCAGTGGGTGTACAGCCGGTATGGAAACTTTATGAGTTGTGGTGTTTCTTGAAAGTCAAGAGGCTCGTTACATCCGTTCTTGGACTTGACCTTCATAGTATGGATAGTCTTCTTTATGTCCATGAAGATACCAAGAAGATGTTTGACCCATTCAATGGCGGCGACCTCACTGGAAATGTTACATACGACAATCCAGTCAATGGGGATAAGATTGAGATTGGTTACCAGTACTCCTTCTCGCGTTCAGCACATTCTGGGGAAATGTTCTCCATGACAGCTGAACAAAAGCCGGACATCGTAATGCACATTCACAAGAGCAATGGTTTTGTACTTACATATCTCTTTGATGCTAAATATAGGGTGTATGGGGATGACGATAATTCCGTGACATCTGCTATTGATGCTCCTGTTGACGACACCTTGAACCAGATGCATCGCTATAGGGACGCAATATACTATAACGACAAGAAGGGAAAGAGTATGTCCAAAGAGGTTGTCGGAGGATATATCTTGTTCCCTGGAAGACTGGACGAAACTAAGATGCAAAGCCTGATAGACCAGGCAAGGTACGATGAACTACCATACTATCTTAAGTCTATCGAATATGTGAACATTGGTGCTTTCCCGTTGCTTCCTAACGAGAATAGTGGAATCTTGCTTGAGAACTTTTTGAAGCGCATAATATTACAAGAAAGCGCAGCTGATCAGATTGATGATACAATACCTCAGCGCGGTTTGTACTACTCGCTTGAAGATGATGGTATCAACGTAATCATCGGATGTTACAAGAATGAGGCACATCATCAGTGGATACTTCGTAATGGCAAGTATAATCTCCGTCTCGATAAAGATAGAGAAGGTGCTGTTGGCTTGAATAACGGATTCACGAATGCTCAATATCTTGTGCTTTATGAAGTTGGCAAGAAAGAGAGCTGTGAGGCTTATAGGCTGACGGGGAATTATGATGTGATGACTCGCGAAGATTTGATAAAGTCTGACTATCCAGATCCACAGGGGCGGCTTTATCTCGTGGTCGATATCGATAATGACATAGACCCTCGTCTTAAGAATCATGTTTGGAATCTTGATAACGAGCTATTTGGGACAGATATTGGCAAGCCAGTACTTATGAAATATGTAAATCTGTTTCCCCCTGAAGGGATTTATTAAGATTAACCACTAGTGTCCGGTAAAAAATCATGAAAGTTCTTTGAAAATATTGAAGGTTAGGA
>UQQM01000012.1 GCA_900543205.1 uncultured Bacteroides sp.
ATTACAAGGACAGGGTCATACCGAACACGAACAACGGACTGGAGGCGGTGTTCGCTGACATCAAGTCAAAAGTAAGGGTCCACAGCGGACTTACAAGGGAGCACAGGATGAAACTTATTGACGAATACATATCACGTCATTACTGACATCAATATCATGAATTTTGTCGACTAGGGAATATTTACTCATGATTCATCATGAAATTTGTCGACTAGACCGAAAATCGGGAGAAATGAGGGCGATTTCGGGGGAGTGTTTTACACTATGTTTAACACTGAAAGACAATATCTGTAAGGTTAAACTTGATGTATGTATTTGATTTATAGATAAATACTTTTCGGAATAGGTTTATCGGGTGTTGAAAAGTGTTTAACACTGTCAATGGTAGATATCGCACAATGCTTCCCTTGTGTAGCATTAGCATTTAGCCATAATCCAGCCTATTGAAATAATACTTTGTCCTCATAATCATATATTCTTTGTAAATCAACAATTCAAGTTGTCTTAATTTCGTTGCTCTCCAGCCTACGCCATAATTTCCCTATTTTTCATTTTATATACCCCTCACGGAATTATGTCGTAAATAACAAATCCCCTCGGTTGGGAGGGGATGAAGTAATTATATGATTATTGTTCAGTATATGCGAGTTCTACATTAGACAACCAGGCATCAACAGCCATACTCGCTTTCTTCCTTGACTCCGGCGAGAATTGTCAATTGTGCCAGATTGGGTCGGCGGCTGCCTATATTTTGTGGATTAGGTTGGAATAACTACATAAAAAAAACACGGCACCTTTATGATGCCGTGTCACAGAAAGTCGCTGAAGATGGTCAATTCGCGGGCACCTGGTCATTAGACCCGTCATAGACGAACAGCTCATATCCGTCTCCTGCCTTGAGTTCGAATCTGTTGCTATTGATGAGCGCAGTTCTGTCATAATAGCCTTCGTAGGCCTCCCCGGACACATATCCGGCCAGCACTATTCCGTAGCCGCTGCCGCCTGCCCCTCCTCCGTTGACCTTGTATGTAGGATCAGCGTCGGATTTAAGAGTTGCTCCTGTAACGGTCAAATCTGTTTTCTTGATTTCAATCGGACTGCCTTCTTCGCTTTGGATGGTGGCGCCATCTACGACAAGAACGTTTCTATCACCTTCGGCTTTGTTTGACAGGTAGATGCCGGTTGCGTATCCTGAGATGTGCGTATTGCCCTTGACGGTGACGGAAGAACCGGGATATACTCCGTTCTGTGTGATGCCGAACCACTTATGAGTGATTGTGCTGTTCTCTACCACCAGGGTCTGGCCCCTGCGCAGATTGATGCCGGTCTGTTCGGAAGTGATGGTTGAATTCTTGACGGTCAGGACATTGCCGGACGAATTCGGCTTGTCGTTGTTGCCGCAGGTGATCGCGCTTTCTCCGTTTTCAAGCTTGCCGGCATTTATCGTCACACCGTCCAATGTAAGTTCGGAATTCTGTCCTTCTATGGCCAGACCGCTTCCGGCACCTTCGATTTCCAATGTTCCTCCGGTGATGGTGTATGAAGCCTTGTCTCCCATGAACACTATTCTGGGAAGAGTCAACGTTTTTCCGTTCAAATCTAAGGTTACTTCCTGCGCGTTGAATATGATGGGCTCCTTGCAGTCCGTAAACATAAATCCGTTTTGCGCCTTGGCGGTAATTCTTGCATCTTCTGTAAGAAAACCTGCTATGGATTGCAATACATCCCAGGTTCCGATGGTGAAAGATCCATTGTTTATTGAAACTACTCCGCTCTCATATCCTGATTCTCCGGACGAGTTTGAAAAGTTGCAGTAGAAGGAACCTCCATTGACGATCATGCTGGCTTTTCCGGCTTCATCGCCATGAGCAATGATGGTTCCCCCTTCAAATGTGCCGCCGTTTATTGTTGTTATTCCTTTGCTGTAGGGAGCGTCTGCACCGCCGACATAAACGCTTGCAATATGATTGGTTCCGGCTTTATGCTTGAAATTCCCTCCATGGATAGTCGTGATGTAGGCATTTTGGATATTACCTACTGTTGAATTGGTGAAGTTTCCGCCATTGATTTCAAGAGTTCCGTTAAGATCGTTCTTGATGGTGATAACACCGCCTTCAAAAGTTCCGCCATTAATGGTCAACTGAGGATATTTCTGTCCTTTTCCTTCAATATATCCCGATCTTTCGTCTTCGGCCAGGTAATCGCGATATCCGGTGTTTATCAAAGATGAATACGTACCGGATGAAACTATGTTAACCTCTTCGTTTATCGTCATCTCTCCGTGGTTCAGAATGACGTAGTAGGAGTTGAGGTCGGGATCTTCGCTGTCAGTGTAGCTGGAGTTCTCGGCGCTGCGGGTGTAGGTTCCGCCGTTGAGGGTCACGATGCCGTTGTTGTAGATTGCGGCCTTGCCGTGGCTGGTGTTGTCGACCGTGCCCTCGCCCGCTATCGTGAGAGAGCTGCCGGGGTTGACGGTAAAGGTGTCGCCGGTGCCCTCGGAGGACGGGTCGTTGGTGATGGTGAAGCCGTTGAGGTTGATGGTGACGGGATCTGTGGACGTCACGGTGAAGTTGCCGGTGATGCTGCATGTAAGGTCATATGTGCCTCCGTTCTGGAGAACCTCCTGCAACTTCTTGACAGCTGCATTTTCACCGAAGTCGAGCCTTATCACCGCAAAAGAGTTCCTTGCAAGATTCCTTCCTGCCAGGATCTTGCTGATTTTCTGCTCCTCGGCATCCTCACCTGCAGTATAGGTCACGGTGAACACGAGTTCTTTGCCTGAAAGGTCGCAGGGGAACACCACGACGGGAATATCGATAGCTTCCCTGACTTCGAGCACCACGCTGTTCAGTCTTGCGCTTGCAGAGGCTGCCATGGTTGTCGCCTCGGATGCTTCGGGATCTGCCAGGTCAAGGGTGCCGGCCGTGCCGAAGACTTCGCTGTCGTCGGCAGTCCCTACCGACACGGACTTGATGGTGAGGCTTTCCTCGCCGTTGTTGCTGAGGTTGAATACGAAGGCTGAGAGGGGGTTGCGGAAACTTACGTTCACATTGGTGCTTCCGGCTTCAGCGGTGGCCTTGCCAGTCATGTAGAAGTATTTTCCGAAATTGTCGAGGTCCTTGCTTTTGGCATCGAACTCGTATGACTGTTCGCCGAGGTCTACGGCGATTTTTCCATCCTCCGTAAGGTCGGTGCCCTCGTCGTAGGGATAGTAGGCGAATACGTCCCCTTCCTCAAGACCTTCCTCAAGTACGAAGGTGGCGGTCGGAGTGCCGTCCCCGTCAGTAAGGGCGAGCCTGTGGTGGTCTGCTCCGTTGAAGACGCCGATTACGTCTCCGGCATTCCAGTTGAGCGAATAGTCTTCGTCCACGCTGGTCTTGGTGCTGCCGCTTTCACGTATTGCGGTGATGGTGTACCATCCCTGAGGTTCCGGGGCGAGCTGTTCACGTGAACAGGCGGCGAAGAGGCATACCGCCGTCCCCGCCATGATGGTCAGACTGTGCAGTTTCATGTGATCTTGCTTTTTAATACCAGAACTCCGAGTAGGGATCTTCGGTGGATGCGGTGAGAATCGCTGTTTCGGGAATGATTTCCATGATCTCCACCTCGGGAGCCTCATAGTTCAATTTGTTTTTGTTCATAAGTTATTAAGTTATGATGATTGATAGTCAGCGCTGCGGTCGGTGGACGGGGACAAAAAACGCGGACGGCACCGCGCAGTTCATGCACGGTGCCGTCCGGAATATGACATCATGAAGGTAAAGGACGCTTATCTGCTCTTTACCCCCCCGATACTGAATGAGTTATGCTTCAGAGAGAACATTACGGGCAAATATAATAAATTAATCAATAGGTTGTATGGGGCTCTCTTTTGAAGTATGTCGCCGAGCCGGTGCGCGAGCAGTATCCGTCCACGGCTCCGTCGCTTTCAGTCCGCCTGGAACACTATCGGCACCACGAAAAAGATGGTGTCGGTGACAGGCATCCCGTTTTCATAGTAAGGGTCAGCCGGAGGTGTGGATGCAAGGGCGTCCAGAGCCGCCTTTTCGAGATATTCGTTGTCGGTGCTGGAAGGCCCCTGCTGGATTTCGAGTCCCCGGTAACGGCCGTCGGCACCGATGAAGCCGCTGACATAGACCCTGCCTCCGATTTTGTCCGCCTTCGCCTCTTCCGGATATTCGAGATTCTCGGCGACCCATTTCATGAAGTTGTTGTGGGTTCCGTATCTGAATATCGAGCTTACCATATTATAGGTACGGCCTTCTTCGTAAGGCATCCTGCGGCTGTCCACGCGGCTGTAGATGGTCTCATACGCGAGGTCGTAGGGCATCATGCGGACCTCTACGGTCATGGGCGTGCTGACCTTGACGCCGCCGGACACGGCCGGGTTCCATCCAGGTGCGTCCTCTAGTGTGGCAATTATGAATTTCTGGACGGGGGAGAATCCGGAAATGTCGGTGCTGTCAGTCCCTTTGATGTAGATATTCTTCATGTCACCGTCTTCGTCTATGGTGAAGCTTATGGAGAAATTCGACTGGCGCTCACCTGCGGCGTCATAGAAATCCTCTTCGGTGAAATCGGTCTTGAGCCTGCTCGACAGCCATTTCCCGAAGGTGTCGCAGCTGTCGGCGGAGAAGCTTACGCAGGTGTCCCGCAACTCGGGGGATGCGCTTGCCTGCGGTGCGTTGGCCTCCCGGCCTCCGTTCCTGCCGCAGGAGAACAGCGCAACGGCCGCTGCGGCAGACAGAATGACTTTGAATAAGGTTCTCATATCTTTGACATTTTGGACTTCGTTCTTGACTTGATGGCCCTGACGCTCGCTGCGGAAGTGCCGAGGAACAACGCGATATGAGCTGCATCGAAACCCTCCTTCGTCAGCACGGCGACGAGTTTTTCGGTAGGGCTGAGGTTTTTCCTCCTTGCGATTTCAGGATAATCGGCCGCGAACTGCTCGTCGTTCACTATGACCGCCTGCCTGTTGTGCTGCTGTTTCCTGATGGCGTCTATCGCGTTCTGGAAGTCTTCATAGAGTTCGAGCGAGAGCTTGATGCTCCTTCCGGAGAGGTCGTTCACCTTGTCGGTGAATTCCGGCAGGGCCTCCGCGTGCCCGGTCAGAAGGGCTTTGGTCAGACGGTCACGCTTGCCGTTGCGCTTCATCCTGACCAGAATGGCTACGCTGGCGGCCACTACCAGCACGGCGACGAGTATCAGCGCCGCGACCAGCAGGTCGTTCTGGCTCTCGACCTTTTCGAGACGTATCACTATCTCTTCGAACTGCTGTATGTACTTGTCTTCCATTTTGCCGGACTTGTTCCGAAGCAAAGATAGACAAATGCGGCAAAGAAATTCCGTCTTGTTGCGCCGTTTCGCCTGCAAACAGCGCAACATGTTGAAAATCAGCTCTTTGTTCGGAGCTGGTTTCGCCGGCGTAGCGAAGGCTGCCGCAATAAAAAACAGAGGCGGCGCCGAAAATGGCGTCGCCCCGTTGATATGGCATTATTTGCCTTGCAGTTTTCCGCAGAAAGCGGAATCATTTGTTCCTCAGCACGGTCTGACCGTTCTCGCAGTCCACGACAATCGTGGAGTCCTTGTGTATCCTGCCCTCGAGAATCTCCTTCGCGAGCTGGTTGACGAGTTCGCGCTGGATGAGCCTCTTGACCGGCCTTGCGCCGAATTCAGGGTCGTAACCGTTCTCCACCATGTCGTCCTCGAACGCCTTGGTGTAGGTCAGCTCCACATTCTCGTCCTCCAGCTTCTTCTTGAGGATGTCCATCTGGATCCGCACGATCTGCCTTATGTCATCCTTGGTCAGAGGGTCGAAGGTGACGATTTCATCGATACGGTTGATGAACTCGGGCCGCATCCTCAGCCTCAGCTCCTCCTCCTTGAGGTTGGAGGTCATTATCAGTATCGTGTTCTTGAAGTCCACGGTGCGGCCCTTGTTGTCGGTCAGGCGGCCGTCATCGAGCACCTGCAGCAGGATGTTGAACACGTCGGGATGAGCCTTCTCTATCTCGTCGAGCAGCACGACCGAATAGGGCTTGCGCCTTACGGCCTCGGTCAGCTGTCCGCCCTCGTCGTATCCCACGTATCCCGGGGGCGCGCCGATGAGACGGCTGACGGTGTGGCTCTCCTGATACTCGCTCATGTCGATTCGCGTCATCATGCTCTCGTCGTTGAACAGGAACTCCGCGAGCGCCTTTGCGAGCTCCGTCTTGCCGACGCCGGTGGTTCCGAGGAAGAGGAAGGAGCCGATGGGCCTGTTTTCGTTGGAAAGCCCCGCGCGGCTGCGGCGTACGGCATCGGATACGGCGCTGATGGCCTTGTCCTGGCCTACCACCCTCTTGTGCAGTGCGCTTTCCATACGCAGCAACTTCTCCTTCTCGCTTTCGAGCATACGGTTCACCGGAATGCCCGTCCAGCGGGCGACGATTTCCGCTATGTCCTCGGGGGTCACGGACTCGGTGATGATGGGATTCTTGATGGCCGCCTGCCTTGCGGAGAGCTCGTCGATGCGGTTCTGGGCCTGGGCCATCTTGCCGTAACGGATTTCCGCTACCTTGCCGTAGTTGCCTTCACGTTCGGCGATGGCGGCGTCCCGCCTATAGTCTTCGAGGTTCTGGCGCAGGTTGTTGAGTTCGGTGACTATGCCCTTCTCTTCGTCCCAGCGCTTCATAAGGGCGTCCCTCTCCTCCTTGCTCTGCTTCAGCTCCATGTCGATTTTCTCGGACTTCAGGCTTGTTCCCTCGCGCTTTATGGCCTCCTTCTCGATTTCCAGCTGGCGTATCCTGCTGTTGAGCTCGTCTATGGGCTCGGGTACGGAGTTCATCTCCAGGCGCAGCTTCGACGCGGCCTCGTCCACGAGGTCTATGGCCTTGTCCGGAAGGAAGCGGTTGGTGATGTAGCGGTGGCTCAGGTTCACGGCCGCAATCAGCGCGTCATCCTCTATGCTCACCCTGTGGTGGTTTTCGTATTTCTCCTTCAGTCCCCTGAGTATCGCTATGGATTCTGCGGGGGTGGGCTCGTCCACCATCACCTTCTGGAAACGGCGCTCCAGGGCCTTGTCCTGCTCGAAGTATTTCTGGTATTCATCGAGGGTCGTGGAACCTATCGTGCGCAGCTCTCCTCGGGCAAGGGCGGGCTTGAGTATGTTGGACGCATCCATGGCGCCGGAGGAACGGCCGGCACCCACCAGGGTGTGTATTTCATCGATGAACAGGATAATCTGTCCGTCGCTGTCGACCACCTCCTTCACGACTCCCTTGAGCCTTTCCTCGAACTCTCCCTGATATTTCGCACCGGCTATGAGCGCTCCCATGTCGAGGGAGAACACCTTGCGGTTCTTCAGGTTCTCGGGCACCTGCCCGTTGACTATCTTCTGGGCTATACCCTCGGAAATCGCGGTCTTGCCCACTCCGGGTTCGCCGACCAGGATGGGGTTGTTCTTTGTGCGCCTGCTCAATATCTGCAGGACTCTCCTTATCTCCTCGTCCCTGCCTATCACGGGGTCGAGTTTCCCTTTAGCCGCGGCCTCGTTGAGGTCGATGGCGTATTTGCTTAAGAATTCGTATTTGTTTTCCATATATGACCAATTATCGCCGGTCCAATGCGGGCCGGCGATAACCGTCGTTCAAATCACATTCCACTGACAATTTGTCAGTGGCCGTCCTGCTTATTCAGTGGGAGTGCTTTCGCTGGTCGGGGCTTCCTGCTGTATGGGAGCTGAAGGGAAGGCCGGCTGTGCGTTGTCCGTCACGTTCTCTATCTTGTCGGTGATGTCGATTCCCGCTCCTCCGGCAGGGCCGGTGGTGAAGGAGGCGGCGACGGAAAGAACCAGGATGAAGGCGACGAGCCCCCAGGTGATCTTCTCAAGTATGTCGGCTGTCTGGCGGACTCCGAGAGTCTGGTTGCCGGCTACGAAGTTGCTGGCCATGCCTGCGCCCTTGCCGTTCTGAAGCAGCACTACGATGATGAGCAGAATCGCCGCAAGGAGGATGACAACCGTCAGGATTATAAACAAGACATTCATTTTATTGTTGTTCTTTTTGTTTTATTTCGTCAATAAGGGCTGCAAAGTAAACACTTTTTTCTGGATAACGCAAACTTAACTTGGAATAAATGTCGATGGCCTGCTCCGTGTAATCCTGTTCAAGATAGATTTTTGCAAGCGTCTCGGTGCAGAAATCCATGAATCTGTCGTCCTCAGTGTCGGTGTAGCCTTCCTCCCTCGCCTTGCTTGCAAAGCGCGAGAAGATTCTGTCGTCGGCGCGGCGTACCGAATCATACTGCTCCTGGGAGAAATAATCGCCTCCCGCCGCGTGCACGTGCCCGGGCTTTGCGGTCGGACTGCCGATGTAAGCCTCGGCCAGGCTCCTGGCGTCTTTGTCGGAGCAGTCGGTTTTCTTCCTACCCTTGACCAGCTCATACAGTATCCGCCTTGACGAGACGTGCAGGGCGGTGCGGGCAATCTGGCTTTCAGAAAGGGCGCCCATCTCGGCCATCCTGCGGCACAGTTCCATCCTGGCGCCGCCGTACCAGGGATAGATGTCCACCACACCGCTCAGCTCCTCAAGGGTGAGCTTGTGTATGTCGATGTAGTCTACCATTGCGCAACCGTTGCGTTGAAGATGTCCTCCACCAGCTTTTCTATGATTTCGGCGCAGAGCGTCGACTGCACGGCGTCCAGCGACTGGGTGGAATCGTAGTCGGCATATCCGGAGAAGGTGGAGCCCTCGAAGTCATCTTCGGGATATTTCCTGTTCATGAAGCTGACCCTGACGGTCACCGTCAGCCTGTTCTGCGCCGCCACCTCGTCGGCGGTCACGGAAGACGGGGACACCGAGTACCCGGTGACTTCTCCGGTAATCTCGAGGTCGCCGTCCATGTCCACCTGCTCCAGGCTGGTCATCTGGCGGAAACGCTGCCGCAGAGCCTCGGTGAGGTCGTTGCTCAGGGTCGGATTGACCTGGAGCGCCCTGTATTCGAAATAATTGATTGTGATGGTGTGCACGTCAGGCTGAATCGACGTGCCAGAAAACGAATATATCCCGCAGGACGAAGTCCCGAGGACCAGGGCGGCGCACGCCGCCAGCATCAATGCGGCTCTCCTTATCATTTCCCGTTTTTCTTTTCTGCAAGCTTTCTATAGATGGTGCGCTCGGAGATTCCCAGCTCGGCGGCGGCGGGCTTGACCTTTCCGCCGTGCTTGGCAAGGCATTTCTCTATCAGGTCGTCGTTGACCTTCCTTATCGACATCTGCTCCGGTTCGGGCTCCGTCTCCCGGACGTCCCCGGTGACTGTCTGCACCGGATGGAATTCGTCTCCGGCCTCCACCAGCCTGGGCGCGTTGCCGGCTGCGGCCCTGCGGCCGTAGTCTTCGGATTCCACTATGGAGCGCAGCCTGTCCACCTCCTGCTTCAGCATGTATATGGCGCTTATGATGTGCTGCCTGTCATCGTCCGACAGGGAGCTTCCGCCTCCGCTGTTCTGCGAAACCACGAGCGCGCCTGTCTCTTTGGGGATGTAGGCCAGCAGGGTCTCCGGCCCGAGCTCAACCCTCTCGGAGCTGGCGCCGACGGGTTTCGACTCCAGCGCGGTCACGGTCTGCGCGATGTTCTTCAGCTGCCTTATGTTGCCCGGCCAGCGGTAGGAGGTCAGGATATTGATGGCTTCGTGGCTGAGGCTGACCTTGCAGAGCCCGTATTTCTCGGCGAAGTCGGAGGAGAACTTGCGGAACAGCAGGTAGATGTCGTCCTTGTTGCGGTCGCGCAGCGCCGGCATGCTTATCTGTATGCCGGAGAGCCTGTAGTACAGGTCCTCGCGGAACTTGCCGGTGGCCACTGCGTAGGCGAGGTCCACGTTGGTCGCCGCCACCACCCTGACGTCGGTCTTCTCGACTTTCGACGAGCCTACCTTTATATATTCCCCGTCCTGGAGCACCCTTAGCAGCAGCGCCTGGGTCTCCTTGGGGAGCTCCCCGATTTCGTCGAGGAACAGGGTGCCGCCGTCGGCTTCCTCGAAATAGCCCTTGCGCTCGCCGATGGCTCCGGTGAACGCGCCTTTTTCGTGCCCGAAAAGTTCTGCGTTGATGGTTCCCTCGGGGATTGCGCCGCAGTTGACGGCAAGATATTTGCTGGTTCTGCGGCGGCTGTACTGGTGGATTATCTGCGGCAGGTTCTCCTTTCCCACGCCGCTCTCGCCCGTGATCAGCACGGTGAGATCGGTGGGTGCCACGGCGACCGCCGTCTCGATCGCACGGTTCAGCCCGGCGTCGTTGCCGACGATGTCGAATTTGTTTTTCAGTCTTTGGAGTTCTTGTGAATCCATAGAGCAAAGTTAAGGAAATTTCGTTATTTTTGTTTTTACGATAAACTTTTGATAAAACAAGTTTGTATATGAAAAGAGTTTTTAAAGTTCTTGCATTTGGAGCCATAGTCTTTGCGGCCGTTTCCTGCGGCAAATCCAGGACTGAACAGATGGCTCTCGCAGCGGATGTGAAAATTTCCTGCGAGCCTGAAGTCCTCACGCTTGTCGGCGATAAGGTCGATGCGGAAATCACGATTGTCTATCCCGAGAAGTATTTCTATCCCAAGACCATCCTTGAAGTGACCCCCGTGCTCGTATATGAAGGCGGAGAGGTTGCCGGCGAGACCTTCACATATCAGGGCGAGAAGGTCAAGGACAACTACGAGGTCGTTTCTTACGACGGCGGCACGGTGAGATCGGTGGGTGCCACGGCGACCGCCGTCTCGATCGCACGGTTCAGCCCGGCGTCGTTGCCGACGATGTCGAATTTGTTTTTCAGTCTTTGGAGTTCTTGTGAATCCATAGAGCAAAGTTAAGGAAATTTCGTTATTTTTGTTTTTACGATAAACTTTTGATAAAACAAGTTTGTATATGAAAAGAGTTTTTAAAGTTCTTGCATTTGGAGCCATAGTCTTTGCGGCCGTTTCCTGCGGCAAATCCAGGACTGAACAGATGGCTCTCGCAGCGGATGTGAAAATTTCCTGCGAGCCTGAAGTCCTCACGCTTGTCGGCGATAAGGTCGATGCGGAAATCACGATTGTCTATCCCGAGAAGTATTTCTATCCCAAGACCATCCTTGAAGTGACCCCCGTGCTCGTATATGAAGGCGGAGAGGTTGCCGGCGAGACCTTCACATATCAGGGCGAGAAGGTCAAGGACAACTACGAGGTCGTTTCTTACGACGGCGGCACCGTGACCGAGAAGGTCAGCTTCGACTATGTCGACGGCATGGAGACCTCCTATCTCGAGCTTCGCGGCGTCCTTTCATATAAGGACACCGAGGTGGAGCTTCCCGCGCTCAAAGTGGCTGACGGCTGCAACGTCACCCAGCTGCTCGCCGACAACGGCGGAATCGTATCCTTCAAGAAGGACAACTATCAGGAAGTGATCCACGAGAGCACCGAGGGCCAGATTCTCTACACCGTGAACTCCTCAGTGGTGAGGAACAGCGAGCTGAAGTCCGAGTCCGTGAAGGATCTCCAGGCGGCTCTCGAGGAGGTGGCTTCAGACCCCCGCTATACCGTCACCGGAACCAAGATCATCTCATACGCCTCGCCTGAAGGCGGCCAGGAGCTCAACGCCAAGCTTTCTGACAGGCGCGCCGAGTCCGCCGAGAAGGCATGGGACAAAGTGACCGGAGGCCTGCCTGCGGGCGATGTCCAGGTGCAGAGCGTAGGACAGGACTGGGAAGGCTTCCAGGAAGCTGTCGAGAATTCCAACGTCGAGGACAAGGACCTGATTCTCCGCGTGCTCTCCATGTACAGCGACCCCGCTGTCCGCGAGAGGGAGATCCGCAACATGTCCCAGGTATATCAGGAAATCAGCAAGGACGTGTTCCCCGAGCTGCGCCGCGCCAGGTTCATCGCCGACCTTGACTACCGCAACTTCTCCGATGCCGAACTGGTCGAGCTCACCCGTTCCGCGATTGAAGTCCTCGACGAGGAGGCTCTGCTCCGCGCGGCTTCCATCGTGAGCGACAATGCCGCCAAGGCCGAGATATATAAGGAGGCCGTCACCAGGTTCTCTTCCGACAGGGCCAACTTCAACCTCGCGGTGCTCGCGCTCCAGGACCGCAGGCCCGATGAGGCTGCGGGCTATCTTTCCGCAATCAGGAACCCCGATGCCGACGTCACCAACGCCAAGGGCGTATGCGAGTTCCAGAAGGGCAACTATGCTGCTGCGGCGGAGCTCTTCAGCAAGGCGGGCACCGAGGACGCCAAGGCCAATCTCGGAGCGGTGCAGATTCTCCAGGGCGACTATGACGCCGCCGTCAAGGCCCTCGCAGACACCGACAGCGACGTGAAGGCCGTAGCGTACATCCTGACCGGAGACCTTGACAAGGCCGAGGCCGCCGTTACCTGCGACTGTCCGCGCGCCAACTACCTTAGGGCCGTCATAGCTGCACGTGAAGGAGATTCCGATGCAGTCGCGAGCAACCTCAACAAGGTCGCCGCAGCCAGCCCCGAGCTCATGGCGAAGGCCGAAAAGGATGTAGAATTCGCAAACTACAGATAATACTTTTGCAAATTGTTTAAATTTGCGTATATTTGCAGCCCCCAAATTTATGGGGGCTTTTATAATTTTATTAAAAACCATTTATGCCCACAATTCAACAATTGGTTCGCAAAGGACGCGAGGTTATTGAGGTGAAGTCAAAATCTCGTGCGTTGGATGCATGTCCTCAGAAGCGTGGCGTATGCGTCAGGGTCTATACCACGACCCCCAAGAAACCTAACTCAGCGATGCGTAAGGTTGCCCGTGTGCGTCTCACCAACTCAAAAGAGGTCAATGCCTACATTCCCGGCGAGGGCCACAACCTCCAGGAGCACTCAATCGTGCTCGTTCGCGGAGGCCGTGTGAAGGACCTTCCGGGTGTACGTTACCACATCCTCAGGGGCGCTTTGGATACTGCCGGAGTCGAGGGACGCACTCAGTCCCGCTCTCTCTACGGAGCTAAGAGGCCGAAGTAATTGCCGCAAGGATGGTTTACAAACTTTAATCTTTTTTAACAGATGAGAAAAGCAAAGCCTAAGAAGAGGATTCTACTTCCTGATCCCAAGTATCACGACACGCAGGTTACACGTTTCGTGAACAATCTCATGTTGCAGGGAAAGAAGAGTATCGCGTATTCTATTTTTTACGATGCCATTGATCTGGTAGGCGAGAAGATGAAAGATTCTGACAAGGCTCCTCTCGATATTTGGAGGAAGGCTCTCGAGAACGTGACCCCTCAGATTGAGGTCAAGTCACGCCGTATCGGCGGTGCCAACTTCCAGGTGCCCACGGAGTTGCGCCCCGAAAGGAAGATTTCGCTCTCGATGAAGAACATGATCAACTTCGCCCGCAAGCGTTCAGGCCACTCCATGGCAGAAAAACTTTGCGCCGAGATTATCGCCGCCTACAACAACGAAGGCGGTGCGTTCAAGCGCAAGGAGGACATGCACAAGATGGCAGAAGCCAACAAGGCGTTCGCACATTTCCGTTTTTAGCTGATTCCGACAGATGGCAAAAAGAGATCTTAAGTACACGAGAAACATCGGCATCATGGCTCACATCGATGCCGGCAAGACGACCACTTCCGAGCGTATCCTCTACTACACCGGAAAGACCCACAAGATTGGTGAGGTTCATGAAGGTGCCGCTACCATGGACTGGATGGTTCAGGAGCAGGAAAGAGGTATCACCATCACATCGGCCGCCACGACTGCGTTCTGGCATTACAACGGAGAGACCTATCAGATCAACCTGATTGATACTCCGGGCCATGTGGATTTCACCGTGGAAGTCGAGCGTTCTCTCCGTGTCCTTGACGGAACTGTAGCTACCTTCTGTGCAGTCGGCCGTGTCCAGCCCCAGTCCGAGACCGTGTGGCGCCAGGCCGACAAGTATCGTGTGCCCAAGATTGCATACGTCAACAAGATGGACCGCGTAGGTGCCGACTTCCTCGCATGCGTGGAGGAAATCAAGACCAAGCTCGGCGCAACTGCAGTGCCCATCTGCCTCCCCATAGGTTCCGAGGAGAAGTTCCAGGGAATCGTGGATCTGATAGCCAAGAAGGCCATCTACTACGATTCAGGCGAAGAGCTCGTCAACTACGAGATCAAGGATGTGCCCGAGGATATGAAGGATGCTGTCGCTCTCTGGAGGGACAAGCTCGTGGAGGCTGCCGCCGAGTGCGACGATGCCCTCATGGACAAGTATTTCGAGGATCCCGAATCCATCACCGAAGACGAGATTATCGCGGCTCTCCGCAAGGGTACCATCGCAATGCAGATTGTTCCCGCATGCTGCGGCTCATCATTCAAGAACAAGGGAGTGCAGTTCCTTCTTGACGCTGTGATGAGGTATCTGCCTTCACCTCTCGACATCGGCGATACCAGGGCCACCGACCTCAACACGAACAAGGAAGTCGACCTCAAGCCTTCAGCCGCCGAGCCTTTCTGCGGACTGGTGTTCAAGATTGCCACCGATCCCTTCGTGGGCCGTCTTGCATACGTGAGAGTTTATTCAGGTCATCTTGACGCAGGTTCATACGTGTTCAACTCCCGCTCCGGCAAGAAGGAGAGAGTCGCACGTCTGTATCAGATGCACTCCAACCACCAGAACCCCATAGAGTTCGTCGAGGCAGGCGATATCTGCGCCGCTGTAGGATTCAAGGATCTCCGTACCGGAGACACAATCTGCGCGGAAGGCAAGAACTTCGCTCTCGAGTCAATGGAGTTCCCCGATCCCGTTATCGGAATCGCCGTGGAGCCCAAGACCCAGAAGGATCTCGACAAGCTCGGAATCGCCCTCGGCAAGCTCGCGGAGGAGGATCCCACCTTCACCGTCAAGACCGACCATGATACGGGCCAGACCGTAATCAGCGGCATGGGTGAGCTTCACCTCGACATCATTGTTGACCGTCTGCGCCGCGAGTTCGGAGTGGAAATCAACCAGGGTGCTCCCCAGGTCAACTACAAGGAGGCCATCACCGGTACCACACAGCACCGCGAGGTGTTCAAGAAGCAGACCGGCGGCCGCGGTAAGTTCGCCGACATCATCGTCGAAATCGGACCTGCCGACGAAGGAGTACAGGGTCTTCAGTTCGACAACCAGGTCAAGGGAGGAAACGTGCCCAAGGAATTCGTTCCTGCGGTACAGAAGGGCTTCGAGTCAGCAATGGCCAACGGCGTGCTTGCAGGATATGAAGTGCAGTCGCTCAAGGTCACCCTGCTCGACGGTTCGTTCCACCCTGTGGATTCCGACCAGCTCTCTTTCGAGCTTGCCGCACGCATGGCTTTCCGCCACGCCTGCCCCAAGTGCCATCCCGTAATCCTCGAGCCTATCATGAATCTCGAAGTGGTTACCCCCGAGGAGTACATGGGTGAGATTGTCGGAGACCTCAACCGCCGTCGTGGCCAGATTGTTGCAATGGACTCTACGGCCAACGGTGCCCGCATCGTCAAGGCGTTCGTTCCGCTTTCGGAGCAGTTCGGCTATGTTACTGTGCTGCGTACCCTGTCTTCAGGACGCGCGACCAGCACCATGTCGTTCGACCACTACGCCGAGGTTCCCGCCACCATGGCCAAGGACATCATCGAGAAGAGCGGATACAAGGTACCCGAGGACGAATAGTTAACGAATAGAAAAAAATCAGATATGAGTCAGAAAATCAGAATTAAACTCAAGTCTTTCGATCATATGCTCGTTGACAAGTCAGCGTCCAAGATCGTTGAGACCGTGAAGTCTACCGGAGCGAAGGTGAATGGCCCCATTCCTCTTCCTACCAACAAGAAGATCTTCACAGTGAACCGCTCCACCTTCGTGAACAAGAAGTCACGCGAGCAGTTCGAGCTTGATTCCTACCGCAGGCTGCTCGATATCGAGGATTCCAACGCCAAGACGGTGGACGCCTTGATGAAGCTCGAGCTTCCTTCCGGAGTAGAGGTAGAAATCAAAGTGTGATACCGGGCGGTATCAAGACCGCCCCTTTCAGGTCCCATAGCTCAGTTGGTTAGAGCACCTGACTCATAATCAGGGAGTCGTAGGTTCAAGCCCTACTGGGACCACCCTCGAAACCAAGCGCCTGCATTTCCTTGCAGGTGCTTTTTTGTATCTAACTGCGGCTTGCAATCATCTACCGCCAGCGGCCATAAGCATCCCTCGCAGGCGGGAAAAGCCTGCTCGTGGATGATATGGGCCGTCCGGCGGGGTCGATTCAGGTTGCCGGTTATGCGCGAGTCGTCAGCCGGGTCCTAGAACCGGATATTGCTGGAAATCCGTTACGACCGAGCGGACTGAATTGATGCCGAGCAGACTTTTCCCGTCTGCGAGGCACAATTGCAGCCGCGAGGCGGACAGAAGGAGGCGGACGGAAGGAGCGGACATCAGGGGAGGGCAGGAGTGCAAATCCGGCTGCAACAGCCACTCCTTATTCTCCGGCGTAGGCGAGGGTTGCGGCGGAGATGCGCACGGCCGGGCCGAAGACCTTGCGCAGTGCCTTGTGGCATTCCCCGAGGGTCGCGCCCGAGGTGAATACGTCATCCGTCAGAAGTATGTGCCGGATGTTCCCCATCGAAGCCAGTACTCTGGCCTTCTCAGTGGCCATGAAGGCCCCGGCAACGTTGGCGGCCTTCTCTTCGCCTGAAAGCTTAGTCTGCGTCCCCGTCCTCCTGCCGCGCCGCATAATGTCTGTCCTGCATGGGGCGGAAAGGGCCTTTGCCAGCTCTGTGGCTATGATTTCGGCCTGATTGTAGCCCCGCTTCCAGCGCCTCGTCCAGTGCAGCGGGACGGGCACCACGAGGTCCACGCCCTCGAAAAGCTCCGAGGCGGCCAGGCGGCTCCCCAGCATCCGGGCGAAAAACCTGCCGCTCCCGAAATCGCGGTGGTATTTCAGGGCCTGGGTGATGCGGCTGTATTTCGAATCGGCATTATAATAGAAAAGAGCCGCAGCATATGCATACGGCTCGTAATTGTCTCCGGCTATCCGGGCGTTGAACTTGTCGGCCATGGGGTTGCGGCCGACCGTGGCGAAATGCGTTTCGGGGAGGTCTGCCAGGCAGTTCAGGCAGATGTGCCTTTCCTGCGGCAGCAGAGTCCTTCCGCACACCACACAGACTCTCGGCAGGACGAGATCCAGAAGAGCCGAGAGCGAAGTTTTCAAGTCAAGTCCGGTCAGTCGGGAATCCATCTAGCAGTTCATCGCACCGCAGCAGTTGATTACCTGTCCGCTTACATACGATGAGAGGTCGCTGGCGAGGAAGAGCGCGACCTTTGCGACTTCTTCGGGGGTGCCGCCCCTGCGGAGAGGGATGGTCTTTGCCCATGCCTCGCGCACTGCTTCGGGCAGGGCGTTGGTCATGTCGGAGACTATGAAGCCGGGGGCGATGCAGTTGGCGCGTATGCCACGGGGGCCCATCTCCTTTGCGATTGACTTCGCGAGACCTATGAGGCCGGCCTTGGAGGCGGAATAGTTGCACTGTCCGGCGTTTCCGCTCACTCCTACCACTGACGACATGTTTATGATGCTGCCTCCTTTCTGGCGTGACATCACGGGAGTCACGGCGTGGATGAAATTATAGGCGGACTTGAGGTTCACGTTGATGACAGCGTCCCACTGCGCCTCGTCCATGCGGAGCATGAGCCCGTCCCTGGTGATTCCTGCGTTGTTCACGAGGATGTCTATGCGGCCGAAGTCGGCGAGCACCTTCTCCACGGTGGCGTGGACATCGGCGAAATCCGCCGCGTTGGAGGTATAGGCTGCCACCTTGACGCCGAGGGCTGCGATTTCAGCAGTGGTCTCGTCGCTGAGCTTGACGTCGGTGTAGGCGATGTCGGCTCCTTCTTCTGCGAACTTGAGGGCAATGGCCTTGCCTATGCCTCTGGATGCGCCCGTTATGAGGGCGACTTTTCCTTCAAGTAATTTCATTTTCAATTCTGGTCTTTAGACATTGCTGCTTCGACCTCGTCCGGGGCGATCGGCAGACGCTTCGTTCCGAGGCGGCGGGCGCCGTCTGCGGTCACGAGCACGTCATCTTCGAGACGTATCCCTCCGAAGCTGAAGTAAGGTTCAAGTTTTGAGTAGTTCACGCATCCCCTGTCTGTGCCTTCGCGCTTCCACAGCCTGATGAGGTCGGGGATGAAATATATTCCGGGTTCGTCGGTAATCACGTTCCCGGGCATGAGGCGGCGTGCCATCCTGAGGCTGCCGAGCCCTAGCTGCTCCGAACGTTTCTGGTCGGCGTCGTAGCCCACCAGGTCTTCTCCGAGGTCCTCCATGTCGTGCACGTCCAGGCCCATGTTGTGTCCGAGCCCGTGGGGCATGAACAGTCCGGCGATGCCGTCCGCCGCGAGCTCCGAGGGGTTGCCGTTTACGAGTCCGAGCTGTCCGAGATTGTCGAGAATATGCTCCGCGACCGCCAGATGGACGTCACGGTATGCTATGCCCGGCCTTATCATTCCGAACGCCAGTTCGTTGCATTCGTACACGGTCTGGTAGATGTCGCGCTGCATGGCGCTGAACTTTCCCGAGGTCGGGTAGGTTCTGGTGAAGTCGGAGGCGTAGTGCATGTTGTTCTCCGCCCCGGCGTCGATGACCATGAGCCTGCCCGGCTCCACGATGCCTTCATGGCTGTGGCAGTGGAAGATTTCTCCATGCTGCGTGAGTATGGTCGCGAAGCTCACGCCCCAGCCTTTTGACAGCGTCACCCCTTCCATGCGGCCGACTATCTCCTGTTCGATTATTCCCGGAACTATGCCCCTGCGCGCGGCGGTGTGCATTTCATAGCCTATGTCACATGCGTGGTCGATCTGCGCGATTTCCCTGTCCTCCTTGACCAGACGCATCGCTATGACGGCGTCCGTGAGGGGGCGGGAGGCTTTTGCGCAGCCTTTCTTTCCCGCACTTGTGACCTCCGAGGGATCCAGTCCGAGCAGCGAGGCCATGAGCATGGCATTGTAGTAGCGGGAAGTCGGAAGGAAATGCACCTTGCGTCCCCTGACCGCCTCCTTCAGCGCGGAATAGGGGGCTGTCCGGCAGACTCCCACGGCTTCCGCCTGGGTCTTCACCGAGGGCATGGGGCCGGTCCAGATTATGTCGTCGATGCTGAAATCATCGGCGTAGATTGTCTCCTCGCCGCTTTCCAGGTCAATCGTGGCTGCGAAGCGCGGTTCATCGATACCGAAGAAGTAGAGCCAGTTGCTGTCCTGCCTCCACTTGTAGCAGTTGTCCTTGTACTGAGCCGGTGCGTCCACGTTGCCGAGGAAGACGGCTACGCCCTTTTCTCCCGCAAGCCTTTCCAGCAGGGCCTTGCGCCGGGCGGTATATACTTCCTTTTCGAACATATCTGTGCCTCGGATGAGACTCGAACTCACACGGACATTGCTGCCCAAGGGATTTTAAGTCCCTCGTGTCTACCATTCCACCACCAAGGCGTGCGATTGCAAATATACAACATTATTAGAAATACTTGTTCTCCTGCCGGTTGAGCGCGAGGAAGATGAAAATCAGCACCGAGAACGCGAGCAGCGACGAGCCTCCGTAGCTCAGCATGGGCAGGGGTATCCCTATGACGGGCATCAGGCCTATGGTCATCCCAATGTTTATGAACAGGTGCATGAAGAGGCAGGCGGCGAGGCAGTTGCCGTAGATGCGCGTGAACGCCTCCCGGCTCTTGTCGGCATCGTGCATTATCCGCCAGATCATGAACACATAGAGGAAAATCACCACGAAGCAGCCGATGAAGCCGTGCTCTTCGCCTATGGTGCAGAAGATGAAGTCGGTGCTCTGTTCGGGGACGAAGCCGTAGGTGGTCTGGGTGCCGTTGAGAAACCCCTTTCCCGTAAGGCCGCCGGAGCCTATCGCTATCATCGACTGGCGCACGTTGTATCCCACTCCGCTGGGGTCTTCCTTCATCCCCAGCAGCACTTCTATACGCGAGCGCTGGTGGTCCTGGAGCACATGGTCGAAGATGAATCCGGTCGCAAATATGAGCAGGGCACCGGCGGCCGCCCCGAGGACCGCCCACCTCACGACTTTCCGCTTGAACGCCAGCGAGGTCTTCCACCCGCGCCTGAGCAACAGCAGGCAGCATGATGTGCAGACCGCGATCAGCACGGCGGCCGAGATCCACCAGCCTGCGGTCAGAGTGAGGATGAACAGCAGTATGCACATCGCTAGGGCGAAGATCCACCAGCCTGACAGGCCCTCGCGGTACAGCACGAAGACGTAGCCGAGATACACCAGGGCCGAACCGGTCTCGCTCTCCCCGAGTATGGCGAGCATGGGCAGCCCTATCACCAGGGCGACCTGTGTGAAACCCCTGGACGAGGTGAGCCTGAATCCCTGGCGGCCCATGACCAGGGCGAGCATCAGGGATGTGGTTATCTTGGAGACTTCGGCCGGCTGGAATTTCACAGGCCCCAGTTCGAACCAGGAATGCGAACCCTTGACGTCGCGGCTCAGGAAGATTACCAGCACCAGCAGCACCAGCACGGCAAGGTAGGCCGGTGGCGTGAGCACCTCCCAGAGCTTCGGATTGATGACGAAGAGTATCACTATGTCCACGACGAACACCACGATCATCCACAGGAACTGCTTCCCGCTGCGGCTGCCGAGGTCGAAGATGGATGTCGGCTCGGCCGAATGCACGGAGGCGTAGATGCTGACCCAGCCGATGAGCACCAGCGCGACGTAGCACAGCACCAGCCACCAGTCTATGGTCTGCCGGAGCCCTCTGTCGTAGGAATATGCGCCTCTTCCGTCCGTCATCGTCTCAGAAGAATTTGGTTTCGAGCATGCGCCGCTCAAGATATTTCCGCTGCGGGCATATCTCCCCGTTGAGGTATTTCTCGAGCATCAGCGAGGCGACCGGAAGCGCCCAGGTGGCTCCGAAGCCGGCGTTCTCGACGTATGCGGCCACGGCTATCTTAGGGTCGTCCTTGGGAGCGAAGCAGATGAACACGGAATTGTCCTCCCCGTGCGGGTTCTGGGCGGTGCCGGTCTTCCCGCAGACGTCCAGCCCGGGCACCGCCGCGGCGAAGGCTGTGCCTCCGGCCGAACCTCCTCCGTTGACGGCCTTGTACATGCCCTCGACGGCTGTGGCGAAGTAGGCGGTATCCACGAGGGTGTAGTGCCTTTCCTTGTATTTCGGGTCTATGCTGACGTTCTCCGAATCCTTTACGAGGTGGGGGATGTACCAGTAGCCCCGGTTGGCCATGATGGCCGCAAGGTTGGCTATCTGCAGCGGCGTGGCGCCGATTTCACCCTGTCCGATCGAGAGCGAGACCACGGTCTGGAAGCGCCAGCGCCCGCGTCCGTAGAGCTTGTCGTAGTATGCGGAAGTGGGGATGTTGCCGCCCAGCTCGGCCGGTATGCCGCTTCCCAGCTTCTCCCCGAAGCCGAAGCTCAGCACATATTCCCTCCAGGCGTCGAAGGCTTCCTCGGTGGAGCCGTAGCGTCCGTTCTCCAGGATGTTCTTCAGCACGTAGCAGAAGTAGCCGTTGCACGAGGTCGCTATGGCGGATTCGAAGTCGAGAGGGGAGGAGTGGGCGTGGCAGCCGAGCTTCCGCGTCCTGGAATAGTAGTATCCGCTGTTGCAGGGGTATCTGTCCGAGGGCTTCAGCACCCCTTCCTGCAGGCCGATCAGTCCGTTTATGAGCTTGAACACGGATCCGGGAGGGTAGGAGGCCATCACCGTGCGGTTGAACATAGGCTTCCTAGGGTCGCGCGACAGGCTGTCGTAGCAGCTGCCTATGCGGGCCAGCACGTCTACGTCTATTCCGGGGCTGGAGACCATGGCCAGGATTTCCCCGGTCGAAGGCTCAATGGCGACCACCGAACCTACCTTGCCCTCCATGAGCTGCTGGCCGTATTGCTGCAGGTGGGCGTCGATGGTCGAGACTATGTTGTTTCCGGGCACGGCGGGTTTGTCCTCGCGCCCGTCGAGATATGCCGACTGCAGCCGGTTCCTTGAGTCCCTGAGCAGGATGTGGTAGCCTTTCTCGCCGCGCAGCTCCTTCTCCATAGCCGATTCCAGCCCGGTGCGTCCGATGTAGTCGCCGGCTTCATATTCCGGGTCCCTGCTGATGTCGTCCGCGTTGACTTCGGAGATGTAGCCCAGCAGGTTGCCTCCGGCGTTGAACGGGTATGCGCGTATGCTGCGCATCTGGGAGCGGAAACCGGGGAAGAGGTACTGCTTCTCGGCGAATTTCATGTAGATTTCGGGTGAGACCTGCTTGAGCAGGGTCACGGTTCGGTAGCCTATGCGGCTGCGGTATTTGCGGTAGTAGGCCATCCTTTCGCGCAGGAAGTCCGCCGTGGTGTCGAGGGCTTCCGCAAGGGCGAGGGTGTCGAATTCGGAGACGTCCCTCGGGGTCACGAGTATGTCGTAGCAGACCGAGTTGCCTACCAGGATCTCGCCGTTGCGGTCGAAGATGACCCCGCGCGGCGGATATATGTCGGCGTACACCATGGAGTTGTTGGACGCGTCTTTCTTGTACTCGTCGTTGATGATCTGGATGTAGAACAGCTTGCCGAGCAGCAGGAGCGCGAACGCCACGAGTCCGATGAGGAGTTTGTTCTTTCTGTTTATTTCCATTTTTGGCCGCTCTCGGAGCAAAGTAACCAGGCGATGTATGTGGAAAGGAGGGTGCTGGCCGCAAGCGAGGCCGCGAACTTCACCAGGTCCACCCATACGGGGCGTGTGCCTGCGCTCTCGGCGGTGATGAAGACGAGCAGGAAGACGGCCGTGGCCATGAAGGTCGCGAGCATCATCTTCCTCGAGCCCTGGCGCTGGAAGGAGATGTCCTCGCCCCTGGCACGGAGCTCGCTGCCGAAGGTCAGCTGGACTATGGGCAGGCGCAGCAGGGCCACGGGGACGAGCGCGAGGGAAGTGAGTCCCAGCAGGCCTCCGGCAAGGAAGTCCGCCGCGAAGCCGGTGGCGAAGGCTATGAGCATCGCGGAGACGGTCCCCCTGCGCACCGGAAGGCACAGTATCATCGCCGGGAGTATGGCGAAGGTAAGGAACTGGGTGAAGTTGAAGTAGTTCCAGAGCAGTATCTGCGCTATCAGCAGAAGCAGGTATTTTACCGTGAAGCCGTTCATCTCTTGTCCTCCGTTTGCGAGCCTTCGGCTTCGAGCCGCTCTATTTCGCCGAGGTCGAGGTTCCTGGTCACCGTTACGTAGTGCGCAGTGTTGAAGTCCTGGAAAAGCCTGACCCAGACATGCTGGTTGGAGCCGTCCACGAGCCTTGATTCCCCGGTGATTCCCAAGGCTATGCCTTCGGGGAAGATGGAGGAATATCCGCTGGTCTTCACCGTGTCGCCGGGAGCGATTTCGTAGTGCGGCGGTATGTCGGTCACCGTGGCGCCGTCGGTGGTGAGCCCGTCCCATACGAGAGGGGCCGATATGCCCTCCCTGCCTACCCTGGTGCTTATCGCGATGTCGGGGTTCATGAGCGTGAGCCCGTAGGAATAGTGCCGGCTCACCGATTTCACTATGCCGATGACTCCCCTGTCAGTGATTATGCCCGACTGCGGAAGGATTCCGTCTTCGCTTCCCTTGTTGAGTATGACATAGTTGTGGACGCGTCCGCGGCTCATCTTGACTATCGTTGCGGGAGTGTAGCTGAAGGCGCTGCCGCCACTGGATGCGTCCCGAAGACCGGATACGACCGAGTCGGAGGCCTGGCGCTCGGTCCTGGCCCTGGCTTCCTCCCTGAAGGCGGCCAGCTCGCGCCTGAGGCTGTCATTCTGCATGACCAGCTCCTCGTTCACGCTTTCCAGCCTGAAATAGTTGCGCAGGCTTTCGCCTCCGCCCCAGAGGGCCGCCATGCAGCGGTGGGCCGCACGGTTTATCCAGATGTCCTGCAGGGTGGAGCTCCTGTCCAGCATAGCAAGAGCAGCAACCTCCAGGATGATGAAGATTGCCGCGCTTACCAGAACAGAAGTCTTGCGTCCCTGTGATGGCATTCTATCTCATAAGGAAAGAATAGCGGTCGGTGTGCTTGAGGGCGTCGCAGGTGCCTCGGGCCACTGCGTGCAGCGGGTCGTCGGCAACGTGGAAGTCGATGTTCACCTTGTCCTTGAACCTCTTTGCGAGGCCCCTCAGCAGGGCGCCTCCTCCGGAAAGATAGATGCCGTTCTCGACGATGTCGGCGTAGAGTTCGGGAGGGGTGTTTTCGAGGACATGGAGAATGGAAGTCTCGATTTTGGCTATGGACTTGTCAAGGCAGTGGGCTATCTCCTGATGGGTGACCGTCGCCTCCACGGGATGGGCTGTCATCAGGTTGGGGCCGCGCACCACGAAAGGCTCCGGGGCTTCGTCCCCGAGGTCGGGAATCACGGCGCCGACGGCGATTTTGATCTTTTCTGCGGTTATCTCGCCCACCTTCACATTGTGCTGCTGGCGCAGATAGTACTGGATGTCGCTGGTGAACACGTCTCCGGCGGTGCGTATGCTGTCCTGCACTACGAGGCCGCCGAGCGAGATGACGGCTATCTCGGTGGTGCCTCCTCCTATGTCCACGACCATGTTGCCCTGGGGAGCCTCGATGTCGAGACCTATTCCGAGGGCGGCCGCCATGGGCTCGAAGATAAGGAATACGTCGCGGCCTCCGGCGTGTTCGGTGGAGTCGCGCACGGCTCTTATCTCAACTTCGGTCGAGCCGGAAGGGATGCCGACCACGACCTTGAGATTGGGGGTGAAGAGGCTGCGCCTCCTGCTGCTTGCCTGCTTTATGAAGCCGCGTATCATCATCTCCGCCGCGTTGAAGTCGGCGATGACTCCGTCGCGCAGAGGGCGTATGGTCTTTAGGCCCGGGTTCACCTTCTCCTGCATGAGCTTGGCCTGCTGGCCGAGGGCTATGCACTTGCCTGTATTGTTGTTGACTGCGATTATGCTGGGCTCGTCCAACACTATTTCGTCGTTCTGGTAGATGACGGTGTTGGCAGTTCCGAGGTCTATCGCGAGTTCCTGGTTTAAGAATGAAAATGCCATTATGAAGCTATAACTTGTAGTTTACAAATATAGTTAAAATTGCTTAATTTTGTCTAAAAGAGCCTTATGGACAGAAAGATTTATGCGATAATCGTGGCTGGCGGAAGCGGGAGCAGGATGGGTGCCGACGTGCCCAAGCAGTTCTTGCGGCTGTCGGGCAAGTACGTGCTGCGCAGGACGATAGAGGCTTTCGTAGAGGCCGTGCCCGATGTCAGGGTGATTACGGTGCTGCCGCGCCGCTACGTGAAGCTCTGGAAGGAGATGTGCGTCGGGGATTCGTTCGACTGCCCGCAGCTCCTGGTCGCCGGCGGGCTGAACCGCTTCCTTTCGGTCAGGAACGCGCTTGCGAAGGTGCCGGACGGCGCCATTGTCGCGATACACGATGGCGTAAGGCCCTTTGCGAGCCCCGAGATGATACGCAGGATGCTGTCGATGATGTCCGGGGGTGTCCGCGCCCTGATTCCTGTAGTCCCGGTGGTGGACACTCTGAAGTCCACGGATCCGTCCGTGCCTGACCCCGTGCGCTCGAAGACGGTCGCCGTGCAGACTCCCCAGATTTTCCTGTCCGAGGACATAAAGCGCGCTTACGGCCAGCCTTTCGACCTTTCGTTCACCGATGACGCGTCTGTGGCCGCCAGGGCCGGGATTCCGGTGGAGACCACGGAAGGGGAAAGGTTCAACATAAAGCTGACCACGCCCGAGGACATGGTGTTCGGCGAGGCTATTCTGTCATTGAGACGCTCTTGAAGGAGGTGCTCTTGTAGTCTTTCACCCAGATTTCGCGCTCGAATGACTGGTCGAGCGAAATCAGCGTGTCGGTGGACTGCACGTAGGGTATGCGCTGGATGGTGTTGAGCAGAATGTTCATCAGGTGCTCGTTGTCGATGCAGTACACCTTCAGGAACAGGGCGGCCTTGCCGGTGATGAAATGGCATTCGACTATTTCCGGCACGTGCTTCAGGGCGGTCACCACCTCGGGATATTTGTTGTCCTCGGAGAGGCACACGCTGATGAATGCGCAGACGTTGAGTCCGAGGGCCCCGGGCTTGATCACCATGCGTGAGCCGGAGATGACGCCTGCACTTTCCAGCTTCTTGACCCTCTGGTGGACGGCGGCTCCGGAGATGTTGCACTCCCTCGCGATTTCGAGAAAAGGCATTCTGGCGTTGTTCACCAGGAAGGACAGAATCTTCCTGTCAATTTCGTCGATGTGATAGTTGGACATGATTCAAAAAGGCTATTTCTTGCGACGTTTGTATTTCGGAGCCGTGGGCTCTCCTGTTTCGATAATCTTCCTGCAGTCTTCTTCGCTCAGGGCCGCCGCATCGCAGCCTTTCGGGAGCTTGTAGTTCTTGCCGGCATGCTTGAGGTATGGCCCGTAGCGGCCGTTGATTATGCTGATGTCGGAGTCGGCGAACTCCTTGATCGCCTGGTTGGGGGCGGGTGCCGACTCGGCCTTGCGTATAAGCTCTTCGCATTCGGCGAGGCTGATCTTCAGGGGGTCGGCTCCTCTCGGCAGGGAGATGTTCCTGTCGCCGAACTTCAGGTAGGGGCCGAACCTTCCCTTGGTCACCACCACGTCCTTGCCGTCTATCTGACCCGCCGTGCGCGGCAGGCGGAACAGCTCGAGCGCGTCCTCAAGGGTGAGGTTCTCGATGAGCTGCCCTTTCGCCAGGCTGGCGGACTGCCGGTCGGGGCCTTCACCCTTCTGCACGTAGGCTCCGTACTGTCCGAACTTGGCTATCACCTGTCTGCCGTCGGAAGGGTCTGTTCCGAGCACTCTCTCGACATGGCTGTACTGCCCGTTGCTGATGGTCTCCTCGACCTTCCTGTGGAAGCTCCCGTAGAAATCGGAGATCACGGAGTTCCATACCATCCTGCCTTCGGCTATGCTGTCGAAGTCCTTCTCCACGTTGGCCGTGAAATCATAGTCCATGATGCTGGGGAAGTTCTCCACGAGGTAGTCCGACACTATCATGCCGATCTCCTGAGGCATCAGCTTCCCCCTTTCCGCGCCTATGGTCTCGCTGCCCCGGCTCGCGCTCACCTTTCCGTCCTTGAGAGTGAAGTCCGTCACGGGAACCTTGCGGCCTCCGATGTCGGTCTTGACCAGGTAGCCGCGTCCGGTGGTCAGGGTGCTTATGGTGGGAGCGTAGGTGGAAGGGCGTCCTATTCCGAGTTCCTCGAGCTTCTTGACCAGCGTGGCTTCGGAATACCTGTAGGGCGGCTGGGAGAATTTGCCTTCGGCGTCAATCCTGACGGCGTTGACGGGCGTCCCGGGGTCAAGGGCGGGAAGAATGGTGTTGTCCTCGCTGTCGGCCTCGTCGTCCGCACCTTCGATATAGAGTTTCAGGAAGCCGTCGAAGAGCACTTCCGCTGCCTGGATGTTGAATTTTTCGCTGCGTTTGTCGGAGGCTACCTTGATTGAGGTGTTGAGGATGCGCGCGTCCTCCATCTGTGAGGCTAGCGTCCTCTTCCATATAAGGTTGTAGAGCTTCTGCTCCTGCGCGGTGCCCTCTATCTCGGTGTTGGCGATGAATGTGGGCCTGATGGCCTCGTGCGCCTCCTGCGCGCCTTTCGAGTGGGTCTTGTACTGCCTCGGGTGGGAATATTCCTGTCCGAACTGCTCGGTGATGAATTTCTTTGACGCGTTGAGGGCCAGCGACGAGAGATTGGTGGAGTCGGTACGCATGTAGGTGATGATACCCCTTTCGTAGAGGCTCTGGGCCAACCTCATCGTGAGGTTCACGGGGAAATGCAGTTTCCTCGAGGCTTCCTGCTGGAGAGTGGATGTCGTGAATGGCGGGGCGGGATGCCTGACGGCTTCCTTCTTGTCGATTGAGTCGATGCTGTAGCTGGCCCCTATGCTGTCGTTCAGGAAGGCTTCCGCGCTCCCGGCGTCGTTGAACCGGGTGTCCAGGGTTCCTTTCACCTGAGTGCCTCCGGCCTCGAAGATTCCGTCCACCTTATAATAAGGAGTGCTGTCGAAGGCTATGATTTCCTTCTCCCTGTCGACCACGAGCCTCAGGGCCACCGACTGCACTCTTCCGGCGGAAAGGCCGCGCTGTATCTTTCTCCAGAGTATGGGGGAGAGCTCGAAGCCTACCAGTCTGTCGAGAACCCTTCTCGCCTGCTGGGCGTTGACCAGGTTGAGGTCGATTTCGCGTGGATTCTTTATCGCATGCTGTATCGCGTCCCGGGTTATCTCGTGGAATACGATGCGCCTGGTATGCTCGCGGTCGAGGCCGAGGGTCTCGGAAAGGTGCCAGGAGATGGCTTCCCCTTCACGGTCTTCATCGGATGCGAGCCAGACCGTTCCGGCTTCCGCAGCCGCCTTCTTGAGTTCCGCCACCACTTTCTTCTTGTCGGCCGGAATCACATATTCCGGCTTGAATCCGTGCTCCACGTCCACGCTGAGCTTGTTGTCCTGCAGGTCCCGTATGTGTCCGAAGCTGGATTTCACCACATAGCCTTCGCCTAGGAATTTCTGTATTGTCTTCGCCTTTGCCGGCGACTCCACGATGACCAGGTTCCCCTCCATCATATCCTTTGCTTTGCAATTCATACTGCAAAGAAAATCACAAACTCGGTAAAATTCAAAATTTAATCGCTAATTTTGCGCTTGTTTCGCTTTGGCCGCGACCGTTTTGCGGCAAAAACAAAAGCCGATGAAAGATAGTACCAAGAAAAAGATAATCAAGTGGTTCTGGATAATCGTCCCGGCACCTTTCGTGATTCTTATACTCGCTCTCGTACTCGTGGGCCTCTTCGCGGAGATACCCTCGTTCGAGGAGCTTGAGCATCCCGACAACAAGCTGGCGACCCAGGTGATAGCCGAGAACGGCGAGGTTCTGACGACCTTCCACATAGAGAACAGGACATACGTGAGCTATGACGAGCTTTCGCCCTATCTGGTGAACGCCGCCGTGGCTACCGAGGACGCCAGGTTCTACGAGCATTCCGGAATCGACATGAAGAGCCTCGCCCGCGTGCTCGTGAAGACCATACTGATGCAGGATTCCAGCCAGGGAGGCGGAAGCACCATCACCCAGCAGCTCGCGAAGACGCTCTATCCCCGCCGGCAGGTGGAGAGCAAGTTCCCGGGATGGTCCGCAGTGGTGATGGTCCAGACCAAGCTCAAGGAATGGATAACCGCAGTGAAGCTCGAGCGCGACTACACGAAGAACGAAATCATGGACATGTACCTGAACTCGATTTTCTTCGGCAGTGGCGCTTACGGGGTGAAGGCGGCCTCGGAGACCTTCTTCAACAAGGAGCCGGCCGACCTTACCATAGAGGAGGCGGCCCTGCTCGTAGGCATGGTCAACAAGCCCACGCGCTACAACCCAGTCCTCAATCCCGACTATTCGCTGCAGCGCAGGAATTTCGTGATAGGGCAGATGGCCCGCAACGGCTTCATCACCGGGGCCCAGAGGGATTCCCTGTGCGGCCTGCCCATCAGCCTTGACTATCAGGTGCTTGACCACAACGCCGGGCTCGCCCCGTATTTCAGGGACATGCTCAGGCGCGACATGAACGCCGAGAAGCCCCTCCGATCGGAGTACCAGTACGCCGAGGACTACGCGCAGGACTCCATACGCTGGCGGGAGGACCCCATCTACGGCTGGCTGAACAAGAACCGCAAGCCCGACGGCTCTTCCTATAATCTCGACCGCGACGGGCTGCGCATCTATACCACCATCAACTACAAGATGCAGCAGTATGCCGAGGAGGCGGTTGACGAGTATCTCGGCGGACACCTGCAGAAGCTTTTCGACAACGAAGTCCGCTGGAAGACCAACAAGCCGTTCGCCAACAGCGTGGACAAGAAGACCGTAGACATGCTGATGCAGCAGGCCAGGAGATGGAGCGACCGCTACCGCATGCAGCACAGGGCGGGCAAGAGCGACGAGGAGATATACGCCCAGTTCAGCCAGCCCGTCAAGATGAGGGTGTTCGCGTGGAACGAGAAGGGCTACGCCGACACGACCATGACCCCGGACGACTCCATTCGCTACTACAAGTCCATACTGCGCTGCGGCTTCGTCGCCATCGAGCCCGGCAGCGGGCACGTGAAGGCGTATGTGGGCGGGCCCGACTACAGGTATTTCAAATATGACAACGTGAGCCAGGGCAAGCGCCAGATAGGTTCGACCGTGAAGCCCTTCCTCTACACTCTGGCGATGCAGGAGGGCATGACCCCTTGCGACAAGGTGGTGAACCTGCCGCAGACCTTCGTGCTCTTCGATGGCTCCACCTGGACGCCGCGAAGCACCGACAGAAAGGAATACATAGGCCAGACCGTGACCCTGCGCTGGGGCCTTTCGAGAAGCTCCAACAATATTTCCGCCTACCTTATGAAGGAGTTCGGCCCCTCCGCGCTCGCAGGCATGATGCGCCAGATGGGCATATCCACGCATATCGACGAGGTCTATTCGCTCTGCGTCGGGCCCGCCGAAGTTGGTGTGCTGGACATGGTGGCGGCCTACAACGTCTTCCCCTCGCACGGAACATACGTATATCCCCAGTATGTCACCAGAATCACCGACAGCGAAGGTGTGGAGATCGGCCGCTATTCGACACGCAAGCGTGAAGCCATTTCGGAGCAGACCGCATATCTTATGGTAGACCTGATGAAGGCCGTGGTCAACGAGGGAACCGGAACCCGTCTGCGCAACGTATACGGGCTCAAGGGAGAGATAGCCGGCAAGACCGGAACCACCAACGACAATTCCGACGGATGGTTCATCGGCTACACTCCCAACATCACTGCGGGAGTCTGGGTCGGCGGAGAGGACAGGCAGGTGCATTTCAATTCCCTCGCCCTCGGAAGCGGTTCCAACATGTCGCTTCCTATATGGGGCATCTGGATGAAGAAGTGCCTCGCCGACCCTACGATAGGCTGGTCAGAATATGACACTTTCGCCCCGCCGTCCACGGGCGCGCTCTCTTTCGACTGCGACACCGAGGGCATCTTCCTCGGCGGCTACAGCGAGGATTATGTGGGCTCCGAATCCGTGACCGGAGCGTCCGAAGAGGAGGACTATTATTTCAACTAGTTGAATATGAGCAGATATTCTTCAATCGCCGTAATTTACGGGAGCGATACCTCCGAGTGTGAGGTTTCCTGCCGCAGCGGCGAGTTCGTGTCTTCAAGGCTTGACGGGGACAGATATGACATCTACGAAATCCATGCACGTTTCGGGAAATGGTCCCTGGTGGCGTACAAGAAGCGCAATTCCATGAGGGTCACCTTCCCCGAAGGCTCCAGGCCCGAAGTGGACAAGAACGACTTTTCGGTCAGGGTGCTGGGAGAGAAGGTGAAGTTCGAGTATGCCTACATAGTCCAGCATGGCGCCCCGGGAGAGAACGGCCTCATGCAGGGCTATCTCGAAATGCTCGGCGTACCCTTCAATACATGCAGCGCATACGTAAGCACCATAGCCTTCGACAAGTATTCCTGCAAGAGCTACCTCAGAGGCCTGGAATGCGTGCGTATGGCGCCCGACGCCTTCGTGCGCGAGGGCATGGACCTCGAGAAGTTCGCCGCCGATGCTGCCGCGAAGCTCAGGTTCCCGGTATTCGTGAAACCTACGCAGGGCGGATCCAGCTTCGGCGTATCCAAGGTTTCCCGGCCTGAAGACCTTGTCTCCGCCGTGAAATTCGCGTTCTCCGAAGGCCCTTCGGTGCTGGTGGAGCAGGGAATCAGCGGCAGGGAGCTCACGGTGGCCGCATACCGCGACGCAGGGGAGGTGAAGGCCCTTCCTCCCATAGAGATAGTCACGGACAACGACTATTTCGACTATGACGCCAAGTACAACGGGCACAGCAGGGAGATATGCCCCGCTCCCGTGAGCGCGGAGGAGACCGCGAAGCTGTCGGAGACAACCTGCGAGATATATTCCCGTCTGGGCTGCCGCGGAGTGGTCAGGATGGACTACATAATGGCGGAGGACGGACTCTATTTCCTTGAGGTCAACACCATACCCGGAATGACCAGCGCCTCCCTGGTGCCCAAGATGGTGGCTGCGGCGGGGATTGACATGACGGCTTTCCTGACAGGGATAATCGAGGGCTCATAGTGAGGCTTGCCGATTTCATAAGGGAGTCTTCCGAGGCTCTCGGGAAACTGTACCCTTCGCCTGAGGCGAGGGGTTTGGTTTTGATGCTGTGCGAGGAAAGGCTCGGCGTCCGGAGCTATACGCACATAGTGGAGCCCTGGCTGGAGATTCCGGAGGACAGGCTTGCCGGTTTGTCGGAGGATATTCGCAGGATGGAGGCCGCCGAACCGGTGCAGTATGTGCTCGGCTTTGCGGAATTCTGCGGCAGGCGGTTCAAGGTGAACCCTTCCGTGCTGATTCCCCGGCCGGAGACGGAGCAGCTCGTGGAGGAGGCCCTGAAAAATCTGGAGGCCCCCGCTCGGGTGCTGGACCTGTGCACAGGTTCAGGCTGCATAGCCTGGTCCGTGGCCCTGGGACGTCCCGGGGTCGAGGTCACTGCGGTCGATATTTCCACGGCGGCGCTCGGGCTTGCGGAAAGCCAGTTCGGAGACCTTCCGTCCGGGGTGATTCCCCCGAAGTTCATGTGTTCGGACGTTCTGGCCGGCTGTCCCGGAATCGGCGGGAGCTTCGACATGGTTCTGTGCAATCCTCCATACGTGATGGAAAAGGAGAAGTCCGTGATGCGCGCCAACGTGCTGGAATATGAGCCGGGGCTTGCCCTGTTCGTACCGGATCACGACCCGTTGAAGTTCTACAGGGCCGTCGCGGGGATTTCCTCCCGCGTCCTTGCGGCATCGGGCGTGGGACTGGTCGAGATCAACGAGGCCCTCGGCCCGGAGACCGCCGGGCTTTTCAGGACGGCCGGCTATAAGAAAACGGAAATTCTGCGCGATATTTTCTCCAAAGACCGCTTTGTGAAATTCGCTTCGTCCCTTTAGCCGACACGGACAGCCCTCTATGCACCCGTAGGCCGCTGCCGGCTCCGGTTTTTCGTCCCAGTCACGGATTAAACGATTGTTCTGCGGCTAAAACGGATAATTCTGCCGTACTTTGCGGCAACAAAAGACAAGGACTATGAAAAACTTCGTTTTATTCTCTGCCGCGGCCATGCTTGCCGCCGCCTGCGCGAAAGAAGCCGCAGGCCCCGTGCCTCCGGACGGAGGCACTTCCACCGCCACCCTTTCGGAAGTGGCCAGGATTATGTCGGAGCTGCCACTGGAGGCGGAGCATCTCATGGAGGTCTATGACGCCGTGGGTTCTTCATCGGACAACGGCTATGACGAGGAGTATATGATGAACGACCTGTTCGAATCGCCCGGATCCGGAGTTGGAGATGACAGGACAGGCACCAAGGCCGCATCATATTCAAGGCCGATAAGGGAGCTTTTCGCCGCCTATCTTGCCGAAAACCCGCCGACCAGAGCCGGGGCCGGCGGCGTGGAGGACTACATTGAGGAACTCTCGGCCTCGGACGTGCAGATTTACTGGCCCTATTCCGAAGACTGGGACGGGAAAACCCTTCCTGTCATCACTTACGACCCGGGCTACGGGGCGGAGACAAACATGGGCTATGTCCTGCAATATGCGGACGGCGTCGCGACCGTCACGGATTCCGTGCTCGTGGATGAGGCCCTTGCCATGACGCGGCCCGTATGGGTCATCAACCGCAATGACGATGCGGGCTTCACCCCTCTCGACATGTTCGTGAAGAGCGCAGCATCTGCAGGGGAGCTTCCGCAGACCAAGGTCGCGATAAGCGGCGGGGAGGAGGAGAGCAGGATGCTCTATGTGAAGTCCTTCCAGATGCTGAGGCATTATGATTCGTGGTTCGGAGGCGCTTCCGAGTTCTTCATAAAGTGCGGGGCGGTCGACGGCTTCAGGGCGGAGACCGAGGAGGATCTGAAGCTTTACAATCCTTCGGTGACGGATTTCATGGTGGTGGTCAAGCGCAGGCAGCTGGGCAAGGTGCTTCCTCTCGACGTGCTCCTGCTCACCAGCCTTACACCGCAGATGGAGAACATAGCCTTCATGATAACGGAGGACGACGGAGGGGAATCCACGTCGTGGAAATGCTCCGCCGTCGTCAAGTACAATTCCCGTTCTTACGGATTCGAGATAGAGATTCCCTACAGGGACAACGATGACATTGTCTGGAGGGGCCAGCTGTCCAGCTCGTTCTTCGAAGGCCGCGATGAGGTGTCGGGGCGCTTCGGGGACGTGGTGGTCACCTTTGCGCTTCGCTGACGGTCATCTCGCAGGCCGTGCAGTCGAAGCCTAGGGCGAACTTCCTGCCGTTGTTCAGAAGGAAGAGCTCCCCGGTGGCCTTCGCTCCCTGATGGCGCGGGCAGAGGCCAAGTTCATACCTGATGCAGTATTTGGTCCGCATCAGCGGCTCGTCGGCGGCTCTCTTTTCAAGGCTTCCGGCGAGTTCCGAGGCTTCCGCCTCAGCCTTACCTCCGGCCAGGGGAACGCGCCTGCAGGGCAGTGCGTCGAGGTCTTCGGCCACCATCCTGCGTATGCCGTTCATGGTGGAGGCGCTCAGCAGCGGCAGTCTCCCTCCCGGGGTCTCTATATCCAGCGCATCGAGGCTGAAAGAGTAGATTCCGGCATGCTTGGAAAGCTGTTCGTGGAGCATGGCCTTGATTCTGTCGCTGTTGTCGGCTGTCTCCAGGTCCGTGTGGAAGGTGCTGGCGCATATTCTTCCGTCCTGGCTTCTGGCTTCGGCCTCGAGCACGTACTTTCCGTGGATACGGAGGCTGAGCGATACGGGAATCTCCCGGCGGCAACTTCCGCTTTCCAACATCTTCTCGTATGCGGTGTTGATGTTGCGGTAGAGGGTCATGCCTTCCCGGAGATCGGGGACGTTTCTCGCCGTAATGCCTCCGCCGTCGCATACGTCGCCTCTGAACCCGGTGATTCCGTCGGCGGTGAGGAAGGCGAAGCCGTCTCCGTTGCGGAGTTCCAGTCCCTTCCTCTCAGGCGCGAGCTCGATGTGCATGGTCTGCGGCGGCTGGCGCCGTATCCTGATGACCTTGCCCACGGGCTCTCCTATGGACTTGGGAGCGTCCATCGAGGACCACCGGCCGCGTTTCCCGTCCAGGAAAAGTTCGGTGAACCCCCGGTTGAACGCTTTCGCGCAGTCCGGCTTGAATCCGCCCCTGACGATTCCGAACGAGGCTCTCGCGTAAAGGTCCGGATGCCTTGAGACCAGTTCGTCAAGCGCCATGCTGTAGTCCCTGACAACCGTCTTGACGTAGGAGGCGTTCTTGAGCCTTCCTTCAATCTTGAAGGAGATGACCCCGGCTTCGGCCAGGTCTTCGAGCCTGTTCCTGAGATTGTAATCCTTGAGGGAGAGCAGGGCCTTGTTCCTTGCCAGCACCCTGCCTTCGCCGTCCACTAGGTCGTAGAGCGAGCGGCAGGCCTGGATGCATTCGCCCCTGTCGGCGCTCCTGCCGTTGATTCTTTCCGAAAGCCGGCATTCTCCGCTATAGCATACGCAGAGGGCTCCGTGTACGAAAAATTCTATTTCGCAGCTTACTGCGGAGGCGATTTCCCTGATGGTGTCCAGCGACAGCTCCCTTTCGAGGACTATCCGCGCGCATCCCAGGGCTTCATAGAGCCTGGCCCTTTCGGGTGTCCTTATCGCGCATTGCGTGGAGGCGTGCAGAGGCACGCTTATGTCCTTCCAGCCGAAGATGGCGGGATCCCTGACTATGAAGGCGTCGGCTCCGGCCTCCTGCGCCTGCATCATCATCGCTCTCGCCTCCTCCAGTTCTTCGGGCTTCAGAAGGGTGTTGAAGGTTACGAAGACCCTCGCCCCGAAGCGGTGGGCGTAGGCGCATAGCCCGCGTATGTCGTCGATGCTGTTGCCGGCCGCCTTCCTGGCTCCGAAGTCAGGCGCACCTATATATACTGCATCGGCACCGCAGTCAATGGCCGCGATGCCGATTTCAGCGTTTCTCGCAGGAGCGAGAAGCTCAAGATGCCTCATTATTTGAGGGCGTTGAGAAGTTTCTGCGCTTCAGGTCCGTAAGTGGGGTCGCTGAGGGCCTTGGTGTAGTACTCCTTGGCCTTGTCGACGTTCTTCGCGGTCTGGTAGAGGGCTCCGACGGTATATGCGATCTGGCCGGCGTTCTTCGCGTTGGGGGCGAGCTCGAGATATTTCTCGAAATACTTGATGGCTCCGTCGTTGTCGCCGGTCATCTGGGCTGCCTGGCCTGCAATCTGATATGCCGAGCTGCTCTCGCTGTATTCGGTGGACTTGACAGCTGCATCTACGGCTCCTGCATAGTCCTTTGCCTTGAGCTTGGCGAGCGCGTCCCTGAGGTAGAGGTTGCCGAGCTGCTTGCCTGCGGCGGCCTCCTGGCCGTTTGCGGCGGCGGTGGTGAAGGCCTCGATGGCTCCGGCAGCGTCACCGCTGTTGGCAAGCGCCATACCGAGACGGAGGGCTGCCACGCCGTTGGTGGAGTCGGACTCAAGAATCTGCTTGTAGGTAGCGGCAGCTCCGGCGAAATCCTTGCCGTTGAGGAGCTCGTTGCCCTTCTGCATCAGAAGCTGGGGTACAAGGGCGTTGGCCTCGTCCTGGACGGCCTGGTCGCCGAACTGTCCTGCCAGCTCGACGGTGGTGCCGAGCCTTGCGATGGCTCCGTCATAGTCCTTGTTCTGGGCAAGGTTCTTCGCGAGGTTGAGGCTGACTTCGGGAATTGCGCTCTTACAGTTCTCCGCCACCTCGGCTCCTTCTTCTCCGAGAGCCGTGGCCATGTCGTATGCCTGCTGGAACGACTCCAGAGCCCTTTCAAAATTTCCTCCGCTCAGGTAGGTCGCTCCGGTGTTGTAGAGTTCGGTGGCCTGTGCGAGGTCCTGGGCGCTGAGTGATCCGACTGCCATTACGGCAGCTGCGAGTGTTGCGATAAGTTTCTTCATGATATCAGTGTTTTTGTCGTTTGCGGGTTGAATCAAACAAAACTACTAAAAAAGTTTTAATTTTGTATAAATAATGGCCCCAAAAAGACTGCATATTTCATGCCTTGCGCTTCTTCTGTCCACTTTTTCCCTGTCCGGACAGGAGATGCCGTCGCTTGGGACGGCCGATGAGATAAAGCACGGCTCCTTCCCCAACGGGCTTGAATACTATCTCGTGGGCAATTCCTCCGAGAAAGGTTTTGCGGACTTCGCCCTGGTCGCCAAGGCTCCGTACAGGGATTCCGACAGGGCGCTTCTTGACTCCCTGCCGCATTTCGGCGCCAGAAAGCCCTACCGCTTCCTTGCAGACAACGGCGTCGGCTATTCGCAGTCCGGCTACATGGAGGGTGGGGCCGAAGCCAGGATAGTCCGTTTCGACAGGGTGCCGGTCTATAATGCGGATGTCGCGGACTCTACGCTGATGCTTCTCGTCGACATGGCCGCCTCTACAAGTGCCCCGCAGGCCGTCGTGGTCAGCGGGGACATCGACGTGGCAAAGTTCCGGGAAAGGCTCGACCTTCTTTCGATGATGGTGCCCAGGCTGGATGACGCCACAGACACGAACGGATACGAATGGGAACCGAGGGATTCCATGAGGATGATAGTGACCTACAATTCGACCGACAATGTGGCTGCCGTCAATGCCATCTACAGGGCGCGGCGCCTGCCCCGGTCCCTGATGAACACGCTTCAGCCCCTTGTGACCCAGGCGTATTCGAACATACTGGGCGACATAGTGTCCGAAAGGACGGAAGATATGTTCCGCGAGCGCGGAATCCCTCTGGGTGAGATAAGTCTCGCCTATCACGGCAGCGCCGATGGCCCCGGGGACGAATATTATTCGTTCTCGCTCTTTACCGCCGCCGATCGCCTGGACGACGCCACTTCCGCCTTCGCTTCGGTGTTGGGCTCTCTTGACAGGTACGGGGCGACCGTGACCGAATTCGAGGACGCGAAACGGCGCATGGTCTCCGAGGCGAAGCGGACGGAGTTCAGCCGCCGGCTTTCCAATACGGAATATGTGGAGAAATGCCTGGCGTCCTATCTTTACGGATCCAATCTCGCTTCCGAAAAGTCCGTGAACAGTTATCTGACAGGGCGCAGCCTCCCTGCGGGCAGGGAGATTCCGCTTTTCAACGGTTTCGTGAGCGCCGTCCTCGATTCCACGAAGAATCTTACGCTCAGATATGACGTGCCCTACGAGGGAGTCGACAAGCGGCGGATGCGGGATATATTTCTGGATTCATGGTCATCTGCCGGACCATGCCGGCAGGAAAATGCCGGAGCCTTCAGCGATACTGCCGGCGTGTATGTTCCCGAAAGGAAGTCCAGGCTGCGTGCCGACACGGCTGAGCCTGTTTCCGGCGGCCGGATGTGGACCTTTTCAAACGGGGTCAGGGTGGTGTTCCGGGCAATGGATACGCCCGGAGAGTTCCGCTATGCCCTGATGCTTCGCGGCGGCGTCTCCTACGTCCCCGGTCTTCACGAGGGCGAAGGCGCGTTCGTGAATGACATGCTGGGGCTGGGCCATGCGGGCGGTCTCAAGGGAAGGGATTTCATGTCGATGCTCTCCGCCAACGGAATAACCATGGAGGTGGACAGCGACCTTTCCGGCCTGTGCATTTCCGGCACGGCCCCGAAGGCGAAGCTGCCCCTGCTGCTGCGGTCCCTGCTCGCCCTTTCCCGCGACAGGAGCCCGGACATGGAGGAATTCGAATATTACAGCAGCGGCGAGAGGCTCCGCATAGACATGGACGCCCTCTCTCCCCGCAACGTGAACTCCCTGATGGACAGCATAATGCGTCCTAACTACTTCTATACCGACAGGAAGCGTATGGAAAATCTCGGCGACGACCTGCCGGATAGGGCGGAGCAGTATTTCTCCATGGTATTCTCGAAGGTGAATGACGGTATGCTGGTACTGGCCGGCGACCTTGACGAAGACGGGCTGAAGAAGGAGTTGAGCCGGACGGTAGGCGGGTTCGGCTGCCGCAACGTGTATTCTCCGCGCCCGAAGGTCAGCAGCCGCTACGCCTCCGGTTCCGTCACCTATATGTCGGAAGCCCAGCCCGGACTGGTCGGCGGAGGCGAGCTCGGGGTGAACGTGGGCATGTCGGCCTCTGTAAGCTACGGCATGGACAGCTATATAGCTTTCAAAGGGGCGGTCGCGTGCATAGAGAAGGAACTGACGTCCGCGCTTGCCGGCTGCGGCGCGTACGCGGAGGTGTCCAGCAAGCTGGAAATCTTCCCGTCGGAGCGGATGTCGCTGTATATCAACTGCCATCCCTGCATGGCTTCGGGGCTTCCCGCCTCGGTTGCTCCCGGTGATCCGCTCACCATTCTGAATGCCGTGCGCAAGGTCACTTCGCGCCTGGAGTCAATAGAAATCTCCGATGCCGACTTGGCTGCGTACAAGGAGGTGCTGAAGAGCAGCTTCAACCATCTCATGAGCGATCCCGAAGGCCTTGTAGAGGTGGTTCTAGTCCGCTATGGCGAAGGAAAGGACCTCGTCACCGGCTTCGAAAGGGCGGTGGAGGAGATGACGGCTGACGATATAAAGAAAATGCTCTCCCTGCTGCAGGGCGGAGCCGAAGTGGAGTATGTCATAATCTGATGGAAAGGAAATTCGGTACTATCATACAGATTGGAGACATCCTTGTTTCCGAGGATGTCGTGACGGAATTTTTCGCATGCGACTATGAGACCTGCCGCGGCGTTTGCTGCATCGAGGGCGACAGCGGCGCTCCGATGGAGGAAGACGAGCCGGGGCTCATAGAGAGGGATTATCCGAAATTCTCGTTCCTGATGAGCGAGAAGGGGAGGCAGGCGGCGGAGAGTTCGGGATTCTTCGAAATCGACAGGGACGGCGACATGGTCACGCCCCTGGTCAAGGACAGCTGCGAATGCGCCTTCTGCCATTTCGGCCCTTCCGGGGAGGCCCTGTGCGCAATAGAAAAGGCAGGGTGCAGGAAGCCTGTCTCATGCTCGCTCTATCCTATAAGGGTCACCAGGCTTACCGGAGGTTCACTGGCCTTGAACGTGCATCACTGGGATATCTGCAGGCCGGCGTTCGAGAAGGGGCGCAGAGAGGGGATACCTGTGTACCGCTTCCTGCGCAAGCCTCTTGAGGAGCGCTTCGGCGAAGAATTCTGGTCAGCCCTCGATGCGGCCGCTAGACATCTTCTCTCTGACTAGCCTCCAGCCCTGAGACCAGCCTGACCAGATCCTTGGTTATGCCTTCGAGCCTGAGCCCGGCTATGTCGTATTCCACGGTGATTCTGTCCTCCCACATCTTGAGCAGCCGGGAGATGACCGAGCGCTTTACGAAAGTGGTGACTTCCCCGTCCTCCTTCTCGAGCCTGTAGCCGTGAAGCTCCATGACCCTGATCAGGATAGGCCTTATGTCCTCGGGGGCGCCGTAGAGATGGGCTGTCCTGGAGGAGAATCCGAACTTGGGGTATATTGCGGCGAAGACGGCCATGATCAGGCATATCTGCCAGAGCGAGTCGTAGCCGTTGATGAATATCTTGGAGATATCGGCTTCGACGAAACCTGCGAGCACCAGCACCGTGATGATGATGGCGAGAATTACGAGCAAGTAGAAAAAGTACTTGACGGACCTTATAAAATACTTCATGGATGCAAAATTAGCATTTTTTGTTATTTTTGTGAACGGCTTGTAAAAACGTAGAATTATGGAAAGAGAAGACCCGCTTGAGAAGCTTGAGCGCCGCGAGGCCGAGAAGAAGGCGAACGGAGGACTCAAGACCGTGATGATAATAATGATAGTCGTGGCTGTCGCTCTCGCGGCGGCGCTCGCATACGTGATGATGTCCAAGAACAGGCTTGTCAGCCAGCTCAACGACGAGAAGGCCGACCTGACCGAACAGCTCATCACGCTTCAGAACGACTATGCCGACCTTACGTCCGAGTACGACACCATCAACTACCAGCTCGATTCTTCAAGGGAGGAGATAGCCCAGCTCATCGAGAGGGTGCGCACGACCGAGGCTACCAACCGCAGCAAGATACGCCAGTACGAGAAGGAGCTCGGCACGCTACGCTCCATCATGCGCGGCTATATCGAGCAGATAGATTCGCTCAACACGCTCAACAAGCAGCTGACCGCCGAAGCCGCCTCCGCACGCAAGGACGCGGCCGACAGCAGGCGCAGGAGCGAAGAGCTCGCCCAGCAGGTCGAGACCCTGACCGACAAGGTTACCGCCGGCTCCATACTCAAGGCGCGCGGACTGCGGATGGAGGCGTTCAACGCCAATGACCGTGTCATCGACCGCAGCACCAGGGTGGTGCGGCTGCTCGTCAGCTTGAGCCTGGTGGAGAACGAGCTTGCCGAAAGGGGCCCGGTACGCGTGTATGTGAGGGTCAGCGACCCTTCAGGCAATCTGCTGCTGGACGGAAAGGGCACCACGTTCACCTTTGACGGCCAGACCCTCGAGGCGAGCGCGTCCCGCGAAGTGGACTACCAGGGCGAGGAGGTCGAGCTCGGCATATATGTGAACAACATCCCCGAGTTCTACAAGGGCATCTATACGGTAGAGGTCTATACTGAGCAGTCCCTTCTGGGAACCGCCGAGCTGATGCTCAGGTAGCTCAGATGGTCTATGTCCATGTCCCCTTCTGCAGAAGTTTCTGCGTCTATTGCGATTTCTACTCGGAAATCGCATGCCGGGGGCGGGACGCCGGCCTTCTGAATGCCTATCTTGACGAACTCTGCGGCGAGATTGATTCGCGCCGCGCGGAGATAGGCCCGACTCTCGGGACAAATACGCTCTATATCGGAGGAGGTACGCCGTCGGTGCTGCCTCCTCCTGCTTTTGAACGCATTGCCGGCACATTGGGATGCGGTCCTTTCGAGGAATTCACGGTCGAGGTCAATCCGGAGGACATAGTGGAGAACGGCTCCGGCTATGTGGAGGCGTTGCTCGGCCTTGGGGTGAACCGTTTCAGCATGGGCGTGCAGTCGCTGGACGACGGGATATTGAAGTGGATGCGCAGGCGTCACGACGCCTCGACAGCACGACGAGCTTTCGCCGTTCTGCGCGAAGCCGGGGCGGAGAATGTCAGCATCGACCTGATATTCGGCCTGTCGCAGATGTCGGCCCGGCTGCTTTCCGGGACTCTTGACGCCGTGTGCCTGATGCGCCCGGAGCATGTTTCCGCATACCAGCTGGGCATCGAGGAGGGGAGCGAACTTGCCGGGATGGTCGTGGACGGCCGTTATGCGGAGGCGGCGGAGGACAGCTGCGCCATGCAGTATGAACTTATATGTTCGCGTCTGCGTGAGGCGGGCTATGTGCATTATGAGATTTCCAACTGGGCCCTGCCTGGCTTTGAGGCCAAGCACAACTCGGCGTATTGGTCGAGGGTTCCGTATGTCGGTTTCGGGCCGGGGGCGCATTCCTTCGACGGAGTCCGCAGAAGCTGGAACAGCAGCCGGCTTTCAGGATGGACTCGTTCCGGCGAACTTCTGGGTGCGGCAGAAGCGAGGGAGGAGGACATAATGCTCGGTCTGCGCACAGCTAGGGGCATACCTGCCGGATGGTGCCGGGAGGAAGATCTGCGGCGATGCCTTTCCGACGGGTCGCTTGTCCCTGTCCGGCAGGCGCCGGACGGATCCGGGCCGGACCGCGTGCGCATTCCCGAATCCCATTGGTTCGTCTCCGACGACATCATCGCAGAACTGATATAGGACGGGCGTATGCGTAGCGGCGGAGTCGCCCTCCGGCAGTATAGGGTTGTGCGGCTGGTTCCTACTGCCGGAGGGTGAGCTCCGTCGCGGCAGTGCAGTCTACGCGTACCTTCTCAGGATTTCCTCGAAGATGAGCTCGAGTTCCGAAGGGTCGAGCGTCGTGACCATGCGCATGCGCAGCTCCTTGAAGTCCGGCAGGCCCTTGAAATAATTGCTCAGGTGGCGGCGCATCTCGTAGATGCCGCGCGGTTCCCCTTTGTGTTTCAGCGACAGCGCGAGATGCTGCCGCGCTATGGCCACCTTTTCGGCTACCGACGGCTCCGGCATGGGCTCGCCGTGCTCCATATAATATTTTATCTCACGGAAAATCCACGGATGCCCGAAGCTGGCGCGGCCTATCATGATGCCGTCGACGCCGTATCTCTCGAAGGCCTGCAGGGCCGACGGCCCGTCGGTGATGTCTCCGTTGCCTATGACGGGGATGTGCATGCGCGGGTTGTTCTTCACCTCACCTATCAGCGTCCAGTCCGCGGAGCCCTTGTACATCTGGCAGCGGGTGCGTCCGTGGATTGTGAGCGCCTGAATGCCTACGTCCTGGAGGCGCTCCGCGAGCTCCACTATGATTTTCGAATTGTCGTCCCAGCCCAGCCTGGTCTTGACGGTCACGGGCTTCTTCACGGCCTCCACCACCGCCTTGGTGATGGCGACCATCTTGTCGGGGTAGCGCATCATGCCCGAGCCTGCGCCCCTGCCGGCAATCTTCGTGACCGGGCATCCGAAGTTGATGTCTATCACGTCCGCTCCATGGCCTCCGGCTATCTCCGAGGCATGGTCGGCCATTCTCGCCGCCTCCACCATGGATTCGGGGATATGCCCGTAGATCTGTATGCCCACGGGAGCTTCCCTTTCGTCGGTGCGGAGCTTTGCGAGGGCCTTGGCGGCATCGCGAATCAGCCCGTCGGAAGGTATGAACTCGGTATATACCATGTCGGCCCCCTGCTCGCGGCAGAGCAGCCGGAAGGAAATGTCAGTGATGTCCTCCATCGGGGCCAGCAGCAGCGGCCGCCCGCCCAAGTCGAGATTTCCGATTCTCATAGACTGCAAAAATACAAAATGAAAAACTTATCTTTGTATCGTATGGAAAACATCTATCGGGAGAGAATCGAAAGGCTGCGCGGACTCATGCGGGCCAGGAACTGGGATGCCGTGCTGGTCACGGGCGGCGACCCCCACGGAAGCGAATATCCTGCGGAACGGTGGAAGCAGGTGCAGTGGCTGAGCGGCTTCACCGGCGAGGCCGGCGACATCGTGGTCACGCTGGATCATGCTGGACTGTGGACTGACACGCGGTATTTCATCCAGGCGAGGCGGCAGCTCGAAGGCACCGGGGTCGAACTGCACAAGACGCGTGTACCCGGGCAGGTTCTGATTCCCGAATGGCTGGAGATGCAGTTCGGCGACGAGGGGATAATCGCCCTTGACGGCCTCTGCGCCGGAGTGGATTTCGCCCGCAGCCTGCCCGGGACCGTGGTCAGCGTACCGGACATGCTGTCGCTGCTGTGGCAGGACAGGCCCGAGATTCCCGACACGCCGGTGTTCACCGTCCAGGCGGGGGAGACCAGGGAGTCCAAGCTCGCATGGCTCAGGGATTTCATCGCCGGCGCCGGTTGCGACGGCATGCTGCTGACGGCTCTCGATGAAATCGCTTGGCTGCTCAACGTCAGGGCCGCCGACATAGAATACAACCCTCTGGTCATCAGCTGCCTGCTGGTCACCGACGACAGCGTTGAATGGTTCGTGACCAAGGACGGGGAAGGCGATCCGCAGACTTCCGCCACTATGGACATACTCAGGTCGGAGGGGATTTCCGTCAGGCCGTATCTGGAGACGGAGCAGGCCCTTCCCGAATTCCGGGGCAGGCTTTTCGTGGATTGCTCCACCCTCAACTGGAGTCTTTTCGACGACATGAGGGTCGCCGGAGTGGACCTGTACGAGGGGAGGAGTCCGGTAGGATTCCGCAAGGCCGTCAAGAACTCTTTCGAACTGGACGGGATGCGCAGCATCCATGTCCGGGACGGAGTGGCGATGGAACGTTTCCTCTACTGGCTGGAGAAGTCGGTGCAGAGCGGAAAGGAGATAAGCGAATGGGACGCCGCAGTGAAACTCGGCCGCCTGAGGGCGGAGATACCCGAATATATGGGCGACAGCTTCGAGACGATTTCGGCATACGGGCCGGCGGCGGCCCTTCCTCACTATGTGACTCCGCACGAAAACGCCCCGGTGCTGCGCGAACAGGGCCTCTATCTCTGCGATTCGGGCGGGCAGTACAGCTGCGGCACGACCGACATCACGAGGACCGTGCCGCTCGGGGAATGCACCCCGCTTGAAAGGGAGGACTACACTCTCGTGCTCAAGGGACACATAGACCTGGCGATGGCGGTGTTCCCCGCCGGAACCGCCGGCTGCCAGATTGATGCTCTGGCGCGCGGGCCGCTCTGGCGCAGCTTCCGCAACTTCGGACACGGGACGGGGCACGGCATAGGCTTTTTCCTCGGAGTCCACGAGGGCCCTCAGGACATAAGGCAGAACTTCAATTCCACCCCTCTGCTTCCCGGCATGATAACTTCCGATGAGCCGGGAATATACAGGGAGGGCATGCACGGCGTCCGTCATGAGAACCTCCTGCTGTGCGTCGATGCCGGAACCAACGAGTTCGGAAGCTGGCGGGCTTTCGAGGTTCTCACCCTCTGCCACTTCGACACGGCCGCGATAGAGCCGGGACTGCTCGGAGAAGACGAGAGGAGATGGCTGAACAGCTACAACGAAAGGGTGTACGCCACGCTCGGGCATCTGCTTCCCGAAGAGGAGCGCGAATGGCTGCGCATCAAGACGAGACCTATCTGATATGATTGACAAGATACTGCTATTCCCGTATTATGCCGTCCTGAAGCTCAGGAACGGCTACTATGGCAAGTCGGGGCGGAAGTTCTATTCTCCGTCCGTACCTTCGCTCTGCATAGGCAACGTGACGGCGGGAGGCACCGGCAAGACTCCCATGGTGGAGCTGGTGCTCCGCATGCTGCGCTCGAGCGACGAATGGATGGGAAAGAATATAGCCGTGCTTTCCAGGGGCTATAAGCGTGAGAGCAAGGGTTTCCAGCAGGTGGTGGCCGACGGAGCCGCCTCCATGTTCGGCGACGAGCCCCTGCAGATCAAGAAAAAGTTCCCCTGGGCCACGGTCGCCGTGGACAAGAACAGGGTGGAGGGCTGCGAATTTCTTCTGCACCCCGAGGCCCTGGCTTCGGGCAAGAAGGCGAAGAAGTGCTGGTACAGGGATTTCCCGGCCGCCGAATACATAGTGCTGGACGACGCCTTCCAGTACCGCAAATTGAGGGCGGCCAAAACCGTGGTGCTGGTGGATTACAACAGGCCGGTCACAGAAGACCTGCTCCTGCCGCTCGGCCGTCTGCGCGATCTCCCGGAGAGGATAGGGGAGGCCGACGTGCTGGTGGTCACGAAATGTCCGGCTGAACTCAGCGGCGACGAACGCAGGGCGTTCGCGGAGAGACTTGGGATAAGCGGCTATTCCGAGGCGGCATGCGAAGGGACCGGACCCGGAGGGAAACTGCAGCTGGTGCTGTTCGCACGGATAAAGTACGGACAACCGGAGGGGGTCTATGAGAAGACCGAGGCCAGATATGTATATTCGAAGAAGATAATCCTTGTCAGCGGTATCGCGAAGGACACGCCCCTGCGCGACTACCTGAGCGATTTCTACAAGATAGAGAAACGTTTCTGCTTCCCCGACCACCACAAGTACACCTGGGCCGACATAAACAAGATACGCATGGCCCTGCGCAAGAATCCCACGGCTTCCATAATGACCACCGAGAAGGATGCCCAGCGGCTTCTGGACTTCCCCGGGATGCCCGACGAGATTGCGGTGAGGCTTTTCATGGTACCCATAGAAACGGAATTCCTCTCCGAGGCGGAGAGGAATGCGTTCAAGGACTGTATAGAAAGCCTGTAGGGGCCCTTCCTAAACGGTCATTATGTCCTTTTCCTTGAGGGCGACATGGCTGTCGACGGTCTTCACCCAGTTGTCGGTGAGCTTCTGGATTTCGGCTTCGGCCTCCTTTTCGGCGTCCTCCGACAGACCTTCGTTCTTCTGGGCCTTCTTCAGGAGCTCTATGCCGTCCCTGCGGGCGTTGCGCACGATGATTTTCGCGTTTTCGCCTGCACCCTTGGCCTTCTTGATGAGTTCCTTGCGGCGCTCCTCGGTGAGTGCGGGCACAGTGCAGCGTATCACCTCCCCGTTGTTCTGGGGCGTCATGCCGAGATTCGCGTCGAGAATGGCCTTCTCGATCTTGGGAATCATGTTCTTCTCCCACGGCTGTATGGCGAGGGTCTTGGCGTCAGGCGCGGAGACTGACGCCACCTGGGGGATGGGGGTCGGGGTGCCGTAATAGTCAACGGTGACTCCGTTGAAGATAAGGGGGTTGGCCTTGCCCACCCTGTAGGTCTTGAGGTCTTCTTCGAGGAAGTTCACGGCTTCCTTCATCTTGGAATCGGTCTGATTGACGATTTCCTTTGCTCTGTCTGTCAACATATATCGTAGGATTTTTGTCAGGCGTGGACCGTAGTGCCGATTTTCTCGCCCGCCAGGAGACGGCCGAGATTGCCCTTCTGCTCCACATTGAATACTATTATAGGTATGGGGCCCTGCTCGCAGAGTGCGAACGCTGTGGCGTCCATCACCTTCAGATGGTCGGCGAGGGCCTTGCTGAAAGTGAGCTCGTTGTATCTGACGGCGTTCTTGTCCTTCTCGGGGTCCGCAGTGTAGACTCCGTCCACCCTCGTGCCCTTCAGCAGGGCGTCCGCCCCGATTTCGAGAGCCCTGAGCGCGGCGCCGGAGTCGGTGGTGAAGAAGGGGTTTCCGGTGCCCCCGGAGATGAGGGCGACTCCTCCTTCCTCAAGCACTTTGACGGCGTCCTCCTTCCTGTAGTACCTGGCTATGGGCAGCATCGGGGTGGCGGTGAACACTTCCGCCGTGATGCCCTCCGAACGCAGGGCGCAGGCGAGTCCGAGCGAGTTGATCACCGTGGCGAGCATTCCCATCCTGTCACCGGTGACCCTCTCGAAGCCCTTTCCGACCCCCTGCAGGCCTCGGAAGATGTTCCCTCCTCCGTTCACGACGGCTATCTGATGCCCGGCCCTGACGGCTTCGGCTATCTCGTGTGCGTATTCTACAAGGCTCCGGCTGTCGATGCCGCGGCCCTCGGGACCTCCGAGGCTTTCGCCGCTGAGTTTAAGAAGTACTCTCATATCGCTTCGTTTGAATAACAAAAGTATTTGAAAATTATGAAACTTGCAAGATAAGGACTATATTTGCATTCCGTGGAATACAACATCCGAGACTAAATATCAGAAAAATGTTCATATTCAATTCATCCATCGGCAAGAAATTCGTTCAGGCAGTGAGCGGCGCGTTTCTTATCATCTTCATGCTCCTTCACACCACCATCAACTTCTTCTCCGTAATCGACTCATGTACGGGCAAGTTCGGCGCGGTGGCGGCTGACGACAAGCTCTTCAGCGCGGGAGACGGACTTTTCAAGCTGGGCTGCGACTTCATGTCCACGCCCGTGATCTCCATCCTCGTGCCCGTGCTTGCCCTCGGCTTCCTGGTGCACATCCTCTACGGATGCTGGCTCACCTGGAGGAACATCAAGGCGCGCGGAGGCTACAGGCGCTATGAGGTCAAGAGCCGTGCTGCCGCTGATTCGTGGTCTGCGAAGAACATGTTCGTGCTCGGAATCCTGATAGTTCTTGCCATCGCGATCCACCTCACCCACTTCTGGGCCTACATGCAGCTGCCCGAGATGTTCGGCATAGGCAACTATGAGGACAATCCCTACGCCCTGCTCGTGGCTACCTTCGGCAAATGGTGGAATCTCGCTCTCTATCTCGTATGGTTCGTGGTTCTCTGGTTCCACCTCACCCATGGCTTCTGGAGCATGTTCCAGACCGTAGGCTGGGACGGCACCGTGTGGTTCAAGCGAATCAAGGTCATCGGCGTAATCGTAGCCACCCTCATCTGCGTGCTGCTCGCCGTAGTTGCGGTCAACGGCTTCATCCAGGCCCGTCTGATGGCATAGGCAGAGAGTTTTTGATTTTAATAAATATTTGATTATCTTTGCGACCCCTATTTTGTGTAGGGATCGCAATTTTATTAACTATTTAAAGATCAAGACAGTGGATACACAAAGCTACAAAACGGTATCGCTGAACAAGGCGACCGTTGACAAGAAGTGGGTAGTCATTGACGCTACTGATCTCGCTCTTGGTCGTCTGGCATCCCGCGTGGCGCTTGTCCTTCGTGGCAAGAACAAGCCCGGTTTCACCCCTCACGTGGACTGCGGTGACAACGTCATCGTCGTCAATGCGGAGAAGGTTTCACTCAGCGGAAAGAAGATGACAGACCGTGTCTATACACGCTACACCGGATATCCCGGCGGACAGCGTTTCACGACACCCAAGGAGATTCTCGCGAAGAGACCCGCCGAACTCGTCAGGAGAGCTGTGAAGGGTATGCTCCCCAAGACACGCCTCGGAGATGATCTGCTGGGCAATCTGTACGTTTATGCAGGCCCCGAGCATCCTCACCAGGCTCAGAACCCTAAGGTTATCAAGTTGGACGAAATTTAAACAGAGCAAATGGAACAGACACACGCCCTTGGAAGACGTAAAGCAGCCGTAGCTCGCGTTTATCTCACGGCCGGCACAGGCAACGTGACCATCAACGACAGGCCCATCGAGAACTATTTCCCTCTCGATTCCCTCCGTTATGTGGTCAACCAGCCCTTTGAAGTTACCGGGACCCTAGGCCAGTACGATGTCAAGATCACCATCTGCGGTGGCGGCATCAAGGGACAGGCTGAAGCTATCCGTCTCGGAATTTCTCGTGCCCTCTGCGAGGTGAACAAAGAAGCATACCGTCCTGCACTCAAGGCAGCAGGCTTCCTCACCCGCGACGCCCGCGAGGTTGAGCGCAAGAAGCCCGGCCAGCCCGGTGCACGTCGCCGCTTCCAGTTCAGCAAACGTTAGTCATATCGTTGTTTTACGGCACAGCAGAGGTTATCAAACCATCCTGGAGATGGCTGCCCTGCTGCGGAAAAGGCCGGAGACCGGACAGAAGCCGCTACTCCGCCTTGAAGAAAAGAGACCCCGGCACGGGGACAGTTTACAAAAAACAGAAAACAGACACAGACAATGTCACGCACAAATTTCCAAGAATTGCTTGATGCAGACGTACATTTCGGGCATCTGGCCAGAAAGTGGAACCCCAAGATGGCTCCCTATATCTTCGACCAGAAGAACGGAATCCATGTAATTGACCTGCGCAAGACTGTCGTCAAGATAGACGAGGCGGCGGAAGAGATGAAGCAGCTGGCGAAGTCCGGCCGCAAGATACTCTTCGTAGCCACCAAGAAGCAGGCGAAGGATATTGTGAAAGAAAAGGCGACAGCCGTCAATATGCCTTCAATCACCGAGCGCTGGGCCGGTGGCATGCTTACCAATTTCCCTACCATACGCAAGGCCGTCAAGAAGATGTCCACCATCGACAAGATGAAGGAGGACGGAACCTTTGACAAGCTTGCAAAGAGAGAGCGCCTTCAGGTGGACCGCCAGAGGGCCAAGCTTGAGAAGAACCTCGGCTCCATCCGCGACATGAGCCGTCTCCCTTCAGCCCTGTTCATCGTGGACGTGCAGAAGGAGGCCAATGCCGTAAAGGAGGCGAACCGTCTCAACATCCCGGTATTCGCAATGGTTGATACTTGTTGCGATCCCACCCCTATTGATTATGTAATACCGGCGAACGATGATTCCACCAACTCAGTGGAGTGCATCGTGAACATTCTTTGCAAGGCTATCCAGGAGGGTCTTGACGAGCGCAAGCTCGAGAAGGACAAGGAGGCAGCCTCAAGCGTTGCCGAGGACGGCAGCGCCAAGCCCGCCGCCAGCCGCAAGCTCCGCGCCCGCAAGGGAGGCAAGCCCGAGGAGGGCGCCGAACCCGTGGCAGAGGCCGGAACCGAAGCCAAGGCAGAATAAAAGTTCCATTAGAATAAGATTCATATTATGGCAATTACAGCAGCAGACGTAATGAAGTTGCGCAAGATGACTTCTGCAGGCATGATGGACTGCAAGAAGGCTCTTGAGGAGGCTGAAGGCGATTTCAACAAAGCCATAGGCATCATACGCGAGAAGGGCAAGCTGGTTGCGGCGAAGCGCGCTGACCGCGAGACCTCCGAGGGTGCGGTGAAGACCCGCATCTCCGGAAACAAGGCCCTGATCGTATGCCTTGGTTGCGAGACCGACTTCGTTTCACGCAATGCTGATTTCCAGAACCTAGCAAACGCCATCGCAGACGTGGCCATCGCCCAGTGCCCCGCCGACCTTGAGGCTCTCAAGGCCTGCCGCATGTCCGACGGCTACACTGTCGAGGAGGCTGTCGAGGCCCAGACCGGAAAGACCGGCGAGAAGCACGTGCTCGCTTACTACGCCCTGATCGAGGCACCTTTCGTTGCGGAGTATGTGCACACCCTCAACGGAAAGCTCGGAGCTATCGTGGGCTTCAACAAGGAAGTTCCCGCCGAGCTCGCAAAGGGCATCGTGATGCAGGTGGCTTCCATGAATCCCGTGGCAATCTCTCCCGAGGAGTGCCCCCAGTCAGTCGTTGACAACGAGCTGAAGGTGGCCGTGGAGAAGACCAGGGAGGAGCTCGTGCAGAAGGCTGTGAACGCAGCCCTCGAGAAGGCCGGCATCAATCCCGCGCACGTGGACAGCGAGGACCATATCGAGTCCAACACCGCCAAGGGCTGGCTTACTCCCGAGCAGGCCGACAAGGCCCGCGAGATCATCAGGACCGTGTCCGAGCAGAAGGCCGCCAGCCTTCCCGAGCAGATGGTCAACAACATCGCTCACGGACGCCTCCAGAAGTTCTTCAAGGAGCAGACCCTCATGGAGCAGGAGTACCAGATGGGCGACGGCAAGCAGTCCGTAAAGGAGGTTGTCGCCGCAGTCGACAAGGACATCAAGATCCTCGGCTTCAAGCGTTTCTCACTGAACGACTAATTGAAAGTCATCATAATGAAGGGCGACGGGAACGGTTCCGCCGCCCTTTTTTGTGCGTCAATTGTTCCGGCTTGTCAGGAACTCTGCGAATTCGGCCGCTGTCACGCCCGGGAAGACGGATTCGATGACGCAGGTCTCCAGAATCGCCTCGAGCCTGATTCTGTCGAATTCCGCTCCCGTGAGCCTGTCGGCTAGAGTGTCGGCGGGAAGATTCCCGATGAAGTCTCCGGAGAAGCGTATTTCGCGTATGCGTCCGTGTTCCAGCAGGATTCCGGCTTCCACGGTTCCGCAGGCGAATCTAGCCCTGCGTGAGAATGAAACCTCCCTGGAATGGCCGTAAATCCACTCCCAGCGGGAGAATTTCCCGTCGGCCAGCTTCCTTACGGCTTCCAGCATCTGGTGGTCCGGCTCCGTTCCCGCGTCATCCCCGGCCAGCAGGGCATGGAGCCTTCCGGCGAAGTCCGTGACGGAGGCCGAACCGGGAAGCCAGTCCTTCAGATTGGCCACCCGGCTGTGTACGGACACTATGCCCTTCGCATCCATTTTCGAGCCCGGCACATTCAGAGCCTGCGTCAGCGCGTCCATGTCCACATCGTACATCAGCGTGCCGTGGATGAGCTCCCTGTCCTGCCATACCCTGCGGGCGTAGCCGGAAACCTTGCGCCCGTCCACGAAGATGTCGTTCCTGCCGGTGAGTTCCGCCGCCACTCCCATCATGCGGAGAGCGTCAGCGACGGGCTGCGGACTCACGCTTCTGCCTATGATGCTGTAGTTGAGGTTTTGCAGGTCATGGTAGACGGCCCCGCCGCCCGTGACCCTTCTGGCGAGCAGGATGCCGTTGTTCTCGAGATATTCCAGGTTCACCTCGCTGAAGGCGTTCTGGTTCAGGCCGATTATGACCGACGGCCTGTTCCTCCAAAGGTAGAAGACCGGCCCGGGCAGGCTGTACTGCGTCAGGCAGTACTCGTCGAAGGCCATGTTGAAGTACGGGTCGGTCGAAGGATTGACGAGGAACCTCATTCTCAGAAGATGTTGACCGTGCAGTAGACGTAGGCCGAGGACAGCAGGAGCAATGCCGTCAGTACTGATTTTGCGGGAATTTTCATGAATCCTTGAGTTTTTCGATGAGCTCCATGTAATCTCCGGCGCTCTTCTTCAGGCGTGCCAGGGATGCGTCGTCTTCGAGCGTGCCGAAGACGGCGGCCGTCTCTTCGAGGCTGCGGCAGGTGGCGGCCCTGAACGGGTTGGCGAAGTCCTTGGCCCGGCTCTGTTCAGCCCTTTCGCATATCAGCTTCAGGATATGCCGCTCTTTGTCAAGCAAGTCCGCGACTGCGGCCTTGTTGCCGGGATTGAGCCCGAGCAGCCCGAAGGCGTGCTCCAGCTTGTGCTTAGGGTATTCTTCCCAGAGTCCGTCCAGGCGCCGGTGTATGTCTTCCCAGCTGTCCAGCCGGCCTTCGCGGATGTCCTTGCGCAGAGTCTCCGCATCGGCTTCCCTGAGCGGCTGTCCTCCGAAATTGACCCATTTCCCGCTCCCGGCTCCGGCTGAGGGAGGCAGTTCTCCGCCGACTGCCCTGCGCCAGTCAAGCAGGCATTTCGCGGCATAGTGGATCAGCATCTGCCCGTAGGCTTCGTGCGCCCTGTCCGCCTTGAGTATGGCTACGGGATGACCGCTTTTCTCCAGGCCCTCGCCGCGAAGCACGATTTCCTGCGGAAAGGTATCTCCTGGCTTCCAGCCGCAATGCTTCTCCGCCCAGGTTTCGAGCAGCCGGCGCGCATCAGCCGCCTCCTGCATGCTGTCTGGGGCGAAGGTGTCGAATTCTATATGCTGGCTCCTGTCCTTCCGGCGGTCGCGGCTATGGTATTTCGAGTTGTTGCGGGCGAGCGCATACATGTTGTAGAGCCATGCGAACGCCGGTATTATCTCCAGCCGTCCTTCATGTTCGTTGTTGGAGACGAGGCTGAACGGGAGCTTTATCGAAAGCTCCGCAGGATATGCGCCCTTGGCCAGCATGGTGTAGCTTGCGAATACGGAGGAATGCTTCAGCGACACGCAGAGCCCGGGCCAGAAGCCGCGTCCCGCCTTGATTTCGCCGTCGGCTGTCCTGCCGTTGTGATTCGACCCCACCGTCGCTCCTGCTGCGACGTTGCTCTGTCCGCCGATGCAGGCGGCTATCAGGAAAGAGTTGTTGTGGTGCTGCTCGTGGGCCGGGAAGACGAGGTTGCATACCATTTCGCAGCAGGAGGCGGTGCTGTTGTCGCCGAGCACGGAGTTGAAGAAGCGCACTCCTCCGGAGAGGGTGCAGTTGACTCCTGTCGCGAAATTTTCGGCGATGCAGCCTCCGCCAATGCGGTTTCCGGCTCCGATGACGCCGTTGCGGAGCACGCAGTTCCCGTCGATGCGCACGGGTTCCTCCCGGGTCGAGCATACGCAGACGGTGTCGATGCTTACCGCGCAGCTTATGGTGCATGCCGGGCCGCAGCGGAGCCTTTCTATGCGCTGGACGTTCGCGATTGCGCAGCCCTCCTCTATCAGAGGCACGAGCTTCACCGCCCTGGAGAATGACCGCAGCCTGCTTTGCATTCCGGAGTCTTCGGGATAGCCGGCCATCAGCCAGGCGTCGGAGCAGCGCATTCCGGGGAAGGCGTACACCCTGCGCGAACCGTTCTCGTTCATGACCTCTATCTCCGGGGCGCCGAATTCCTCTTCGGAGCACAGCTGCCCGATATTGAACAGCAGGCACCCGCTCCGGATATCGTAGCCGGAAAGATAGCGGACATCATGAATGGCGCAGGAGTCGCCGACTGTGCAGGCATGGATGCGCGAATTGCTGATGCCGACAGGCAGCTTCAAGCCTTCCGCCTCTCTTGTGCCTTCCGTCCTGAGGCCGATGCGGCAGTCTCCCGAGAAATGGCTCCGGGTCACCAGTCCGGGCATGAAGCCGTAGCATACCGTCACCCGGCTCCAGTCGGAAGAGGTGTTTCCTCCTTCAATCAGACAGCGGAGCTCCTCCTCCGTCAGTTTTCTCCAGTTTTCTGCGGGACAGTCCATTATCTCCATTGTTCGTTCGTCTGCGGCCTCCTGTTGCCGTCAGAACAAAAATAAGTAAATAATTCGGCAAATAACAAATTACGACCCGATATCACATCGGGTCGTAACGGCAATTCTAACCTAAAATTAAACCTATGAAAAAACTATTCGGTGGAATTTTATTGCAAATTCCATACCGAAAACTAGTTTTCTTCGTCCAGTTTTATCGTGATTATCTTCACGTCCTGGAGGGGGCAGTTGCGTCCGTCGGTCGCGACAGCAGCGATTGCGTCAATCACGTCGAAGCCTTCTACGGTCTCGCCGAATACGGTGTAGTCGCCGTCAAGGGCAGCGCATGCGGCCTCGTCCTGAACGATGTAGAACTGGGAACCGGATGATTCCTTGAGGGGGTTGGCCGCATCGCCGCGCCGGGCGGCTGCAAGGGCTCCCTTCTTGTGCCTGTATTCAGGCACGAACTCGGCGGGAATCGTGTAGTCGGGGCCCCCGGTGCCGAACCTGCTCTTGTTCGCGGGGTCTTTTGTCAGAGGATCGCCGGCCTGGATCATGAATCCGTTGATTACCCTGTGGAACAGGAGTCCGTCGTAGTAGTTCTCAAGCGCGAGCTTCGCGAAGTTCTCGCGGTGCTTGGGCGTGCCCGAATAGAGTTTCACCTTGATCACGCCCATGCTGGTGATGATGTCGAATACCGGTTCTTCCGGCAGGGTTGCGATTTTTTCCATGGTTCTTTTTGTCTGTTCTACGGCCGCTATTGAATCTGCGGCGGCCTGTTCCGCAGCTTTCTGCGCCTCTTCCTGCGCCTTCCTGCCGCCGCAGCTGCATACCATTGCGGCGGCTCCGATGAAGCAGAGGCTGAATGTGATGAATTTCCTCATTGTTATTTGTGTTTGAAGATTATGTTTCTGGCGACAGGCAGGCAGTAGGCTGCGAGCAGCACCGTGTTTATTGCGAGCGTGGCGGCTGTCGGGAGCTCCCTGCCGATGATTTCGGGCAGGAAGATCGAGAGATTGAGCAGGGCCAGCGCAAGCCCCGTGTAGGGCAATATGGTTTTCCAGTCGTAGGGCACGGGGTAGCGCTTGCGGCCGAGCAGGAAACTCAGCAGCATGGCCGTGCCGTAGCCGGCGAAACCGCCCCAGGCGCAGGCCCGGTACCCGATTTCCGGCACGAACACTATGTTGACGGCTATCATCACCGCCGCTCCTGCAGCGCTGATTATGGCGCCCCACCAGGTCTGGTCCGACAGCTTGTACCAGAACGACAGGTTGAAGTATACGCCCATGAAGATTTCCGCCATCATGACTATGGGGACGACTCCCAGCCCCGACCAATAGCCCTCTCCGACCAGATATTTGAGCAGAGGCATGTAGAACATCACGGCGAGGAACGCCAGAAGCGAGAAGATTATGAAGTACTTCATTCCGTCGGCCAGGGTCTCCGGGCTGTTGCGGTCCTTCGTGGAGCCGAACACGATGGGTTCGTAGGCGTAGCGGAAGGCCTGTGTGAGCAGGGAGATGATCATGGCTATCTTGACGCAGGCCCCGTAGATTCCCAGCTGCCGCATGCCTTCCTCGCCGGGCATCAGCCAGGGGAAAAGCATCTTGTCGGCCACCTGGTTGAGTATTCCCACGAGGCTGAGGAGCAGCAGGGGCCAGGAATAGGAGAGCATCCTCCTGGCGAGCCCTCTGTCAAAGCCGTAGCGCATCCCCTTGAGCTCGGGGATGAAGGCGGCCATCACAGCCGAGGTGCATATCAGGTTGGCGAAGAAGATCAGGCCCACTCCGTCGTTGAAGCGGTGGAAGAGTCCCTCGCAGGCGGGAATCCTGTCCATCACCAGGAATATGAACAGGTTCAGCAGTATGCTGGGGATAATGTAGGCGAACTTCAGCAGCATGAACTTCACCGGACGGTGCTGTTGCCTTAGCCGGCTGAACATTATGGCCTGAATCGCATCGAACGCCGTTATCACCGCGAAGCAGAGCACATACTCGGGGTGGTCGGCATAGCCCATCGCCCCGCTCACGGGCTGCAGGAACGCTGCGACCAGGGCCACGAACACCAGCGCCACGCCTCCGACCATCCTCAGAGCGTTGCTGTAGACCATCTTTCCGTCCTCGCCTTCCTTGGAGGCGAAACGGAAAAGCGTGGTCTCCATGCCGAAGGTCAGCAGGGCCAGGAAGAAGGCCGCGTATGCGTAGAGGTTGGTGACTATGCCGTAGCCTCCGCTCTCGGCGGTGATCTTCCAGGTATAGAGCGGCACCAGCAGGTAGTTCAGGAAACGCCCCACTATGCTGCTCAGGCCGTAGATGGCCGTATCCCTAGCCAGCGATTTCAGGTTCATGGTCCAGACTTGCGCCTGCCTGCCAGGCGGTCTCCTTTATGATTTCCGATACCGTGGGGTGGGGGAACACCACCTTCCTGAGCCGGTCGGCAGTCATCCCGCTTTCGATGGCGATGCAGATTCCCTGTATGATTTCCGAGCAGGGGTTGCCCAGCATGTGGGCTCCGACGACCTTCCCGCTGTCTTTTTCGACAATCAGCTTGCAGAGGCCTTCTCCGCCGTCGTTCTCGGCCACGAAACGGCCTGAATAGGCCATGGGCAGCCTGAGGACTTCATGTCCGGGGCCGGCCTGCTCCTCTGTGAGCCCGACGCCTGCGACTTCCGGATTCGTGTAGACTATCCCGGGAATCGCGTCGTAGCGCATCCTGTCGTCTTTCCCCAGCATGTCGTTCACGGCGACTTCCGCTTCCCGGCTGGCAGTATGGGCGAGCATGGAGAAGCCGGTCACGTCGCCGGCCGCCCAGACTCCGGGCACTCCGGTCCGCATCCTGTCGTCCACCTTTATGCCTTTCCCCGTTTCGACCCCGAGGGTTTCGAGGCCGTAGCCGTCAAGCACGGCGCGCCGTCCGACGGAGACGAGTATCCTGTCCCCGCTGACGCGGCAGACTTCGCCTTCGGGGCTCTCGTACACTACGGTGTTCCCTTCGATTCCGGTGACCTTGCAGCCGAGGCGGAAGCTGATGCCGCGCCTGGTGTATATCTTCTGCAGCATGGCGCTGATTTCGCCGTCCATCGGCCCGAGTATCTTGGGCAGCATCTCGACCACCGTGACCTTGGTGCCCAGGGTGCTGAAGAAAGCCGCGAACTCCATGCCTATCACGCCTCCTCCTATCACGACGAGCTCTTCGGGACGCTCTTCCAAGGCGAGAATCTCACGGTTGGTGACGATGATGTCGCCGGCTTCGGCGAGACCGGGGAATGGCGGTACGAAGGCCTCCGAACCGGTGCAGACCAGCAGCTTCCCGGCCTGGTATTCCTCCTCTCCGGCCGAGATTATGAAGCCGCCTTCTCTGCGTCCCCTGATGACCGCACTTTCCTGGACAAGCTGGACTCCGGCGTTCCTGACTGCCGCCTTCACTCCGGCCACGAGCTTCCTTACGACCTTTTCCTTGCGCTTGAGGAACTCCGCGTAGCGATAGGCCGCATCCTGGGCGTGTACGCCGTAGCGTTTCCCTTCCTGTGTGTAGTGATACAGCTTGGCGCTGTAGAGCAGGGTCTTGGTCGGGATGCAACCTTCGTTGAGGCAGACCCCTCCGAGCGCCTTCTTCTCGAACAGCACCGTCTTCAGGCCGGCGGCTCCGGCTCTTTCGGCGGCCACATATCCAGCAGGCCCGCCTCCGAGTATCGCCAAATCGAACATTTTCCTATATGATTTTCAAACTCTCCAAGTTACTGATTTTTTCCGAACCGGCGGACTCTCCGCTACCATTGTCTTTCCGCCAGTCCGGGCAGGATTTCCTCCAGCGCCCGCTCCAGCTGTGCGGGGGTCTCCAGCTCCTCGGTCCAGATGTCCTGCTGGATTCCTATCATCTCCTCTCCGGAGTATATTTCCGTGAAGGCTCCGTTCGTGCTCATCGTCAGCGTGCCGCAGGTCTCCATAAGGTCCGGGTCGGTCCGTGCCAGGGCCTCGTCCCGGCATATCGCCTTCTTCCCGTCGGCCGCCAGCATGGATATGACCCTTCCGGTGAAATATCCGAGCAGCTGCTCTTCGGCACTGAGTCCGGGCTTGTCGCTGAATCCCAGTTCGGCTATCTTGCGCTGGCAGGCGGCGCATTTCTCCCATTCCTCGGGGTGGCAGTCATATCCGCCGATATGGACATATTCGGACGGGAACAGCGCCGCGACCTCCGAGAGGACGGTTTCCAGGAAGACGTAGCTCTCCTCCTTTCCGGCGCATACGGGCTGGGTGCTCACGCTCCAGTCGGTCGATGTCCTGTACGGGCCTCCGCTGCAACCCGTTTCCGGATAGGCTGAGAGCGCGGCCATGAAATGGCCCGGCATGGTTATTTCCGGAATCACGATTATTCCCCTGTCTGCGGCATATCTGACGATTTCGAGTATGTCTGCCCTGGAGTAGCAGCCTCCGTAGCGTATATGGTCGCTGGTTCCGGGTTCCCCGGATATGGCCGTGCCTTCCCTCCAGCTTGCCATGCTGCCCAGGAGAGGGAGGGCTTCCACCTCCATCCTCCATCCCTGGTCGTCCGTAAGGTGCCAGTGGAAGCGGTTCAGCTTGAATTTCTCCATCATGTCGAGGCAGCGCTTGATTTCATCGGTGCTCCAGAAATGACGGGAGCAGTCGAGCATGAGCCCCCGGTATTCCGATTCCGGCCGGTCGCTGATGGTGCAGCAGGGGAGAGTCCATCTGGCGCCTTCTTCCGCCTCCCCTCCGGACAGGCTTCCGGGGAGCAGCTGCCTGAGGGTCTGTATGGCATGTATGAAACCTTCGGGGCCGGAGGCGTAGATGACGCCCGTCCTGCTTTCAGTCTCTATCCGGTATTCTTCCGGCGCGAGGCTGCGGTCCAGAAGGAAGATGAGCCCTTTCGCGCTGCCTCCCGCGACACTGGCGTCTATGCCCACGGGTGAGGATACCGGACAGGTCTTCCCGCATGCGAGAGAGAGGTCGGCGGCGAAGCGCGATACGGCCTTCACCGAGGTCGAGTCCATGCGCGGGTCGCATTTGAGGGATATGCCGGCAAGGCGGAGGCTGCCTCTGGACAGCGTGACGGAGTCCGGACGAGGAACGATATTGTCAGGGTTTGCAGCGGCGGCTGAAATGCAGCCGGAAATCAGTGCGAGAATGAGCAGACGTTTCATCGGTTCGGGTTTCAATATAGCAGCAGCCCTGCGGCGGCTGAAATCAGTATCAGGGCTATAGGCCCCACTTTCTTGAAATATGACAGCAGGAAGGCGGCGATGAAGAGCAGCCAGGCCTTCCAGTCGGGGAAATTGTCGGTCAGAATCCTGGCGGCGGGGCCGGGTCCGCCGAAGTTGAAGTCCACTATCAGCACGAGGGCTGCGGCTCCTATCAGTCCGGCGACGGAAGGCTTGAGCACGGTCATCGTGGCTGTGAATGCCGGAGCTTCATGGAAGCGGGTGAAGAGCTTCATTATGAAGAAGAAGACTATGAATGACGGCAATACGACCGCGAGTGTGGCCGCGAACGAGCCCAGGATTCCGGCCGCCATGCCGTAGCCGGAGCTGTGGAAGACCTCGAAGCCGACGTAGGTCGCGCAGTTTATGCCTATCGGGCCCGGAGTGGTCTGCGAAATCGCCACTATGTCGGTGAAGGCCCCTTCGCTGAGCCAGCCGTGTATGCTTACGACCTGGGCCTGTATGAGCGACAGCATGGCCCCGCCGCCGCCGAAATTGAACAGCCCTATCACGAAGAAGGTCGAGAATATCTGCCAGAACAACAACAGCATCAGCGTTTCTGCTTTATGGAGGTTATGCCGGCGGCACAGACTATTATTGTGATGATAATCCAGATGGGGGAGACCTTCAGGAAGGCTACCAGCCCGAGTGTGACTAAAGCTATGAGCCAGGTCCACCAGCTGGTGCAGCCCTTCTTCGCCATGTCGACGGCGGGAACGAGTATCAGTGCGACGGCAACGGGCCTTATGCCCTGGAAAATGCGCCTGACAATCTCGTTGTCCTTGAAATTGGTGAAGAACATCGCAATCAGCAGGATAATCAGGAAGGAGGGGAGCACCGCCCCTACGGTGGCCACTATGCTTCCTTTCAGGCCGTGTACCTTGTATCCGGCATAGATGGCCATGTTGACTGCCAGCAGCCCGGGTGCGCTTTGCGCCAGCACCACTATGTCATCGAGGTCGTTCCCTCCTATCCATCCGCGCTTGCTCAGCTCCCTCTCTATTACGGGAATCATCGCATAGCCGCCTCCGATTGTGAAGGTGCCGATTTTTGCGAATACCAGGAACAGTTGCCAGTAAGAAAATCCAACCATGATGCAAATATACGCAGAAGCCGAGCGCAATGCAAGCTCGTTTGCAATTGCCGAGGCGCAGCCGTATAAATGGCGCGGCAGCGGCAAATTACGCAGAAGCCGAGCGCAATGCAAGCTTGCTTGCAATTGCCGAGGCGCAGCCGTATAAATGGCGCGACAGCGGCAAATATACGGAAAAAGGCACCTGCGATGAAATCGCGGATGCCTTTTCTTGTGGAGATAAAGAGATTCGAACTCTTGACCCCCTGCTTGCAAAGCAGGTGCTCTACCAACTGAGCTATACCCCCGAATGATGTAGGCCCGCGCGGAGTTGAACCGCGGACCTCCACATTATCAGTGTGGCGCTCTAACCAACTGAGCTACGAGCCTATATAATAATGAAAGATAAGTACAGGCTCCAAAGGAGCGAGGCGGACGACAGCGCCGAAAAGGAAGCGGAGCAGAGCTCCAAAAAGGAGGTGTTCCAGCCACACCTTCCGGTACGGCTACCTTGTTACGACTTAGCCCCAATTACCAGTTTTGCCCTAGGTCGCTCCTCGCGGTCACGAACTTCAGGCACCCCCGGCTTTCATGGCTTGACGGGCGGTGTGTAC
>UQQM01000013.1 GCA_900543205.1 uncultured Bacteroides sp.
TTGGAATATTTATAAATTAAAGTATATTTAATTAATTGATAATTAGTATTTTATAGATAATTCACAAATCAAAATTCCAAACAATCATGCCGGTTGGCACGATGGGCTTAATCACATGATAATTTTCTGCCGGAAAAATTCGGATACTTAATAATTTTTTTTACTTTTAGGTCGGGAAACACTTTAATCACAAAATTCATAGCTTATGAGAAAAGTAATTTATTCGATGTTCGGCCTTGCCGTTCTGCTTTTTGCGAGCAGTTGCGAAAAGCCAATTGAGCAGCCGGATCCCACTCTGACCTTGAGTCAGACGGCGATTTCTGTTCCCGCAGAAGGCGGCACTTTTTCAGTCGCTTACAAGGTTACCAATCCCCGCGAGGGCGCCGAGGTTTCACCCGAAGCCTCTACCAATGATTGGGTTACCAGTCTTGAGGTAGTGGACAACAATATCAACTTCGATGTTGCTGTCAACGAAGCTACCGAGCCAAGGTCTGTTGATGTAACCGTCAGCTACCCTGGTGCCGCTGATGCTGTGTTCACTATTACACAAGAAGCAGCCGATCCCGCGCCATTTGTTATCAACCTCAAGGAGGTCAATGCCACCAACTATGTATTTGATATCTTCCCTGAAGATAAAGAAATGTCTTATATTCTTTTCGGTACCACTCAGGCGTATCTCGATGAATATGGACTCACGACAGATGAAGCCCTGTTCCAGGACGATCTGGAATATATGGGAGGGTCCGTAGCTGATTATGCTGCGGTCGGTGACATGCTTGACTTGACATTCAGCGCCACTCCTGAAACGGAAACGGTAATATACGCCTACGGAATTGATCTCAACACAAATACCAGGCTGACCGATATTGTCTACTGCAGATTCACTACTCCTGGAGTAGAGAAGATAGTAGCAGATTTTTCCATCACCACGACTGTGAACGGACCTGAGGTGACTGCCCACGTAATTCCTCAAGGATATGACGGCTACTATTGTGTAGAGGCTTATGAGACTGCATCCCTTGATCCGGACACGGATCTCTACGAACTCTGCTACAGCAACTTCATGTCGATGGTTTCTCTTTATCAGATGGTGTTTGGCATGTCTGCCGATGAAGTTCTGGCCATGCTCTGCGGTCAGGGAGAGGGAGACTGGGAGTTTGCATTGTCACCTTCAACCGATTATACTATTGTCGCATACGCGGTAAGCAATGAAGCGGTTCCCAATTCTGATCCTGTCTCTGTTGAAGTAACGTCAGGCCCACTTGAACCGTCCGACAACCAGTTGACCATAACTGTCACTGAAGTTGGCGCCAGAGTTGCTACTGTCAATGTCAGCACTACCAATGACGATCCTTATGGAATATATGTAGTACCTTCTTCCGAGCTGGCTGAATTTACCACGGATAGCGAAATCATGGAATATCTCCTGTATTTGTATTATCCTACCGAAGCTACCGGAGATTTCTCTCAGAGTGTTACCGGACTCACTCCTGAAACCGAATATTCAGTATGCGCATTCGGCCAGGTTTCCGGTCTTGCCACTACTGGCCTGTTCCGCACTGATTTCATAACTACGGAGGCTGAAATCGGAAACGCTACCATAGAAGTCGTATTCGACGAATATTATGACATGGCTGCATCTCTTGATGTACTCAACGAGATAGATCCTTCGCTTGCTTCCGAGATAGAAAGCTATATTTCGCAGGGACTGGAGGTTCTGCTTCCTTGTTACGCCGTAACAGAGCCTGCTGACGCTGAGTTCTATTACTACGGTCTGTACTCATACGATGAGAGCATGTTCGAGCAGTACAATGATAATGACATCATTAACACGCTTATGATGGATTATCCGGCAGATCCTTCAACTCTGTACGTGCTGAACTATGGCGAGCCTCTGATTTTCCTCGGAGTCGCCCTTGACGCAAACGGCAATCCCGGCCCCCTCTTCAAAGGCGAACCTTTCACTCTGACTCCCGAAGAGGCTGCGGATCCCGAAGGATTATGGGATCTGTTCGGGGCTTCCGCATCAACGAAGTCTTCTGCACAGACAGGATTCTCAATTGCACGTGAGAAGATGTCAGTTCCCGAGGGCATTTCAGTCCGCAAGGATGTCGAGGCTCCTGTAGCAAAGGTTTATACTGAACCAGTAGTCGTTACATCTTCAAGCATCGAGCTTCCTGATGAAAACATGCTTCAGAATGCCAAAGTTCTTCCTAGAACTTTCTATAAGAAGTAAACCTTAAGCAATCAGTATTAAGTCGGGCAGGCTGTAGTCTGTCCGACTTTTTTATATCCGGGAGTATTTCGTTTCAACGACTCAATCGGATTTTCCCTCATCTTTGTGGTGCTTGGCCGGCTTCCGCAAGGCAGAGTCCGGAGAGTACCCGTGAGCTGCGGAGATGCGGTACTGGATGCTGAAGGACATGTGGAGGCCGCAGCCGGATCCAGCAAGGAGAAGATAGCCGGATATGAGACGGACAGGATAACAGAAGCCCTCGAAGCTGTTCGGCATCGAGGGCTCTGATGATTTCCCGGAAGGATCTTACAGTGTCGCGATAAGCGAGAGGTTGATTCCGGTGTAGGCCGGAGTCATGCGGCATACACCGCCGGAGCACAGGTAGCCTTCCTTGAAGCGTCCGGCGTTGATAGCGCAGCGGACCTTGCCGTAAGAGTAGCTTATGCTTCCGCTGGGGTAGTGGAGTCCGGTGTCGCCGTAGTTCCACATATCCTGTACGGCAAAGCTCCATCTGGGGGCGAAATTGTATTCCAGCAGCGCGGCGGCCCAGTTTCCATGGTCTTCAGGGGAGCCAAACAGGTGCTGCAGCTCCAGGCGTACCGAATTCTTGCGGTTGATCTTGTAGGTCATGTCGGCCACGAGAGCATGCGAAGTCAGAATGTCCGTACCGTTCATCTGGGTGAGTTCGTTGTAGGTCTGCCAGCTGTAGAGCAGTATCAGCTTGAAGTCGCTGCCGAACCAGCGCTCGATGTCGATGGTAAGGTCTCTGAACAGCAGCTTGTCGATGAGGTTGTCAGCCTTGTAGCCGCTGTTGAAATAGTTAGAGAAATTGGCGTGGATCTTCATGCCCTTCTTTCCTCCCAGGGCGGTGCCCCTGCGGAAATTGTAGTAGAGGTCCGCCTGGCCGCCTATTTCGTCGCTATGGGCGCTGTAGGGGTTGAGCGTGGCGAGCATGTAGGTGTGCTGCTGGGTGAGCGCCGGCACGTAATTGATGTAGGTGTACATTCCGGACTCGCTGCGTATTCCCTGGAAGAAGGGGTTGTCGAGTTTGCGGAAGGTCACCAGGCCTCCGAAACCGTTGCCTGTGTAGCTCAGATCCACCTGTATGGCCTTGCTGCGTCCGTTGTTGAGACTGTTGTAGAAAGCGGGGTCGCTGCGCCTGTCCATATATTCGCCCTTGAGCTGGAAGCCTTCGTAACCGAGCAGCAGCCTTCCCGAATATCCGGGGCTGTGAGAGGACCAGGAGGCGTCGGCGTTGGACGGCTGGGCCTCATATTTGTCGATTACGCTGCCTTCAAGCACGATGTCGAACTTCTCCATGTCGAGAAGCCTGGAGAGCGAGAAGGAGAGGTCTGCTCCGGAAACCATGGCGTCGGAATACTCCCTGACGTTGCGCACACGGCCGTAGAGGCCTCTGACGCTAAGATAGTCGCCGAAAGTGTATGCGACGCGCACGCCTTGGAGGGCATTGTTGATTCCGAGCTCGCGGTCTTCGTAAGTGCGGAACAGCAGGCCGCTTCCGAACTGCTCGTAGAGGCTGCCTACGCGGATGTCCCAGCCGTTGGCCGCGAATCCTGCGTAGATGTCGTAGCTCAGGAAGTTCTCGGCGGCGAGAGTGCCGCTGAAGTAGCCGCTGACGGCGGGAAGATAGCCTTCAAGCTGCACGCCGGCGGTGAATCCTCCCTTGGCGTAGTCGAGCTTGAGGTAGTTGTTGGAGCCGAAACGTCCGTCAGGTGCGGTCGCTCCGGTGCCTTCGTCGTTGAAATAGTAGGTCGTGTTGGTCTCGAAGCTGGCGGAGAGGCTGCCCTTGTCATCGGAATCAGCCCTTGCCGCAGGAGAGGGGAGTACCAGCACCGCGAGGCCGAGCGTCGCGAGAATGGAAAGTCTTTTCATGTCGCGGCCTTCCATCAGTCCTGAAGTTCGAGTATCTGGTCGAAAAGCTCCTCCTCGCTGCCCGGGGTGTAGCCTATGTGGGTGAAGACTATGTTGCCTTCGCCGTCAAGCACGAACGCCGTGGGGTCCACCTGCACGTTCATGGCCCTGGCAAGGTCTCCGTTCTCGTCCAGATAGTAGTTGAAATCGGTCCATCCGCGGCCCTTGACCATGGGTGCCACCTTTGATGATGAACGTGCGTCGTCCCTGGCGACTGCGACTATCTTGAAGTCGGCTTCATCGCTCCAGTCGACGTAGGCGTCGTTCATCGCTCCGAGTTCCTGAAGACAGGGCTTGCAGGTGGTGCTCCAGAAGGTGAGTATCACGGGGGTGGAGCCGTCGAGTGCGGTCTTTATGCTGCATGCCTGACCTTCGAGGTCCTTGACCTCAATGTCGGGAAGGACGTTCTGAGCCTGCCCCAGGAAAGGCAGCAGGCACAGAACCGCTGAAAGGACGAATTTAGTTTTCATATTCGAAATCGGTTTGTCCGTTGAGAGGAATCTTTACAACGTTGTCAACGACCATGCCGAAGTCGGTATATTCTGCGTACGGAGTCGTTCCGTTGAACAGGCCATCACTCTCGTAGGTCACGACTATGACGGCATAGGCGTTGTTGATGTCGTTGAAGGTTCCGTCAGGAATGTCATAATTTGTTTGATATGTGACGATTCCGTTTTCGACACCTTCAAGTTCAGTACCCTCCGCACCCGTCAGAGCGCATCTCTGCACGGCATCGTGGACATAATTGCTGCCGCCGGGGATATCGGAATAGTATGATGACTGGTAGGCTACTACACCATCTTCAAGAAGGAAGATGTGGAGGCGGTAAGGACGTGCTTCCTTGGTTGCCACTGAACAGAGCAAGCTGAAGTTGTTTCCATTGAGTGCGCTGATAGTGGCGATGCCCGTCTTGGAAGGAAGCGCCGTCACGGCTTCTTCAATAAGCCCATTGACAGCATTCAGCGTGTACTGTGAAGCCGTGTAGTTGGGAACGTCCGCTATGTCGTTCACAATGGCCGTAGGAACGCCCCTGATATTGTAAATGTCGCCGAATTCTTCATAATAGTCGGAGTGTATGTCTGAACTCATACCTCCATATACACCGTAGAAAGAAATGGGAACGAATCTGTCGGGATGTTCTGCGAGGGCTTCTTTGAAGACCATGTCCATCCCGGGACAGTATCCGCAGGTGGTCGCAGTGAATCTCCTTCCGAGCGTACGGCGGAAGAAAGGCTCAGACCAGTCACTCACCGTAGCGTTGGATTTGGGGCTCTGAACAAGAGTGACTGCATATTCGTTACCGGAGCAAGCCAGTGAGAGCACGGCATTGCGGAAGCTATTGTCATTGTTTTCCTCCACATTGACAGTAATGCAGGCTGTCTGGAGTTTGGAAACGGTTACGCCGTCGTCCAGCAAAGTGGTTTCGACTCCGTATTCTATGTCCTCTACACTTGCCCAGTTCTGGTCGAATTCGGCAGAGAACTCTGCGTTTGCATCTACATATATTTGAACCTGTCCTGCATCTCCGGTTGCATTTACGGCAGAAGACTTGAGCTTAAGGCCTTCAGTTCCGTCCTGGAACACATGGAAGGTGACTTTTTCAGTTTCGCCTACAACGAGAGTAAAGGTGCCCTGCCTTTCAGTTACATTCATGTTGGATTCACGAGAATACATCTTGAGCGTGGCTTCTCCTGCGAATCCGCTGAGAGGGGAGATGGAGAGCCAGTTGGTGTTGTTGACAATCTGCCAGTTGCCGGCGGCGCTTATGTCCAATGTGACTTCTGTTCCAGCCTCTTGCGGGATGATTACGCTCTGTCCGACAGAAGTTTCGCCGGGCTCTGGCTCCGGGTCCGGAGTCTGGGGCGTACAGGCGGCGAATGCCATGAACAGCAATGCGCCGAATTTAACAGCTTTTTTCATAATAGATTGATTTTTGAAGTTATACACTATCTAACACGTATTTCCATGGTCTCCTGCGCCGGGCGGTCGCAGTTGACGTTGTTGCAGGACATCCATTCCAGGTTCGCGCTCACGCTTTCCACGCCCGAGGGGACATTCACCTTGTGCGTGAAGGTGACGGGGCCCTCGAAATAGCCGACTTCCATCATGTAGTCCTTGTCGTAGGTCTTGTGGAGTTTCCCGTCCACTTCGGGGCCCTCCACGACCTTGACGCCGCCGGCGGTGTCTATGCTGACGACCGTCGCGCTCGGACCGAAGTCGGTCTTGAGTGTGTCGTACACGTGCCAGCCGGGGTCAGGGGTGACCGTGATTGAAATTTCAAACAGATTTCCTGAAATCGCTTTCGATTCGTAAGTCCAACGTACATGTTGGGGCTGGGCATTTGCCAAAATGGAGCAAAATGCTGAAATAATTAAAGTTACGAGTAGCTTTTTCATTCGCATTAATGATTATCCAAACGATAAAAATAGCTTTTTGAATCCAATTTTACCAACTTTTTTGCGGCATTTCTTATAAATTTTATCAACACTCAATAATTGTCCGCAAAGTCACTATCCGTAAGGAGAACACAGATATCGGTCGCAAAGGCGGCTCTATATAGTCGTGAAACCTGCCGCCGGTTCAGCTGCTGCCGTTCTGCGCCCGGATTTCTTACTAGCTTTCTATCACCCTCGACAATCTCCCCGACTTGTTATACAATTTATATTATGTTAACTTGTGTGTATTCTTTGAGCAGTCCCCGGCACGCCGTGTCCAGATCATGGTAAGTCCTTTCGAAGTTCCCGCTGTACCACGGGTCTGCCACCTCCTGTCCCGGCCTGCCGGCGAATTCCATCATCAGGTGTACCTTGCTGAAATCTTCAGGAGCGATGATATTTCTGATCAGGCGCAGGTTCGAGCTGTCCATGACCAGGATAAGGTCTGCCGACGCAGCTTCGGCTTTCGTGATCCTGTGGGCGGAATGTCGTCCGTACGGAATGCCTTTCTCCCGGAGCTTCGCAGCAGCCGGCGGGTAGATGGGATTGCCCTGCTCTTCGTACGATACTGCTGCGGAACTTATTGAAAATGAATCGGAAAGCTCTGCCTTTCTGACATATTCCTTCATTATGTACTCCGCCATCGGACTTCTGCAGATATTCCCGTGGCAGACGAAGATGATGCCGTGCATGCCGTTGTCCTTCATTTCTCAAAATGATTTTCTTGTGGAAAGCAAAAATACTAAAAAATCCTCGCTCAATCGTTTAATTTATGCCTGCGGCCGTTTTCTTGTACGGCCGGAATTGTTCAACTTAAATTCATTGAAATGTCAGGTAAAAAACACTGCAAGGCTGTCTCCGTGTTCGTTTTCATGGAGAAAACCATCCTCGAGCTCCGCTCCATGAACAAGTTCAGGACTTCGGAGACCTACACTTCTGCCCTGGTCAGCTTCAGAAGTTTCAGAAACGGCAGCGACCTTCCGTTCAGCGGACTTACCCCGACGCTGCTTGCATCCTACGAATCCTATCTCGCCGCCCGGGGCGTAAGCCCGAACTCCAGTTCCTTCTACATGCGCATCCTGCGCGCAGTCTACAACCGGGCGGTGGACCAGGGACTCACCGGGCAGAAATACCCTTTCCGCTCGGTCTACACCGGTGTGGGGCGCACCAGGAAGCGTGCGATCAGCATGGCGTCCCTGAAGCGTATCCGCCATCTGCACCTGCCTCCAGGCTCCTCCCTCGACTTCGCCCGCGACATGTTCCTCTTCTCTTTCTACACCAGAGGCATGCCCTTCGTCGACATGGCCTATCTGCGAAAAAGCGACCTCTGCTGCGGAGTGCTCGAATACCGCCGGCGCAAGACCGGCCAGTTGCTGCAGGTGCGCTGGGAGGGATGCATGCAGGCTCTTGTCGACAAGTACTCCCCTCTCCCGGAGACCGGATATCTTCTGCCTATAATAACAGACGCCGGCTCTGACCCGAGACGGCAATACATCTGCGCAAGTCACAAGATCAACCGCAACCTCAAGGAGATCGGACGCATGGCGGGACTGGAGCATCCGTTGAGCATGTATGTGGCACGCCATAGCTGGGCAACCGCAGCCAGGAACAAGAATGTCCCCCTGCCCGTCATCAGCGGCGGAATGGGGCATGGCTCCGAACAGACGACAAGGATTTACCTGGATTCATTGGACAACTCCGAGATAGATATGGCGAACAGGCTGATATTGAACTCGTTATAGCAAGACGGCATCTCTTGAGAAGAGATGTAATCTCACTTCGCAAAGATAGTATTTATCGGTAAAATGTTGATACTCAAAATGAAATTTTTTATGTAAAAATTGAATATTTCAAGATTGGAATCGGGGGGGGCGCTGTGTATCAATTATTTACGTTAAATAATATCTCTTCTCAAGAGAGTATCGTTTAAGTATATGAGAACGGGAAAGTGTTGCATTGTCCTGACGATATTGTCCGCCATGTCGTTGTTCAATGTCGCAGAGTCGAGGGAAGTCCGAGACTCGGTGAAAATCTATTTCAGGCAGGGGTATTCCGTCCTTGACATGTCGATCAGGGACAACCGGGAGACCCTCGGCCGCATTGCCGACAGCCTCAGCATCGGCTATACTGACTCCGTATATACGCTGAAAAGAGTTCTTGTCGTCGGCGGCGCGTCACCCGAGGGCACCATACCTCTTAACAAGCGACTTTCGGAAAAACGCGCGAACGTCCTGTTCGATTATCTTTCCCGCTACGGCGATCTGCCGGATTCCCTCACGACCTTCGAGTTCCTCGGCAGGGACTGGAACGGACTGATAAAGCTCGTGGAGGAGGACGAGAATGTCCCCTATCGAGAGGAGACCCTGGAGTTCCTGCGCGACATCGCAGTCCGCTGCGCGGGCGGAGAGAAGCTCGCTGACAACAACGTCGGGCGTCTGTCGAGGTTCAAGGGCGGAGAACCTTACAGATACATGTACCGGAATCTGTTTCCCGAAATCCGGGCTTCCCGGCTCTACCTCTGGTACGACAAGGTTCGCAATCCCTTCTTCGTGCCTCTCGTGACGGCTCCGTCCGTCAGACTTGAGACGCCGGAGACCGTGCTCACCCGTACGGTCGTGCCTCCTGTCTTCAAGAAGCCGTTCTACATGGCGCTGAAGACCAACATGCTCTACGACGCCCTGCTGGTGCCCAATGCCGCTGCCGAGTTCTATCTCGGACGCAACTGGAGCATCGCCGGAGGCTGGATGCACGGATGGTGGAAATCCGACCTCGCGCACTGGTACTGGCGCATCTACGGAGGCGACCTGAACCTGCGCAAATGGTTCGGAAAGCGCGCTCAGGAAAAGCCCCTGACGGGCCATCACGTTGGACTCTACGGCTCTGCGTTCACCTATGACTTCGAGACCGGAGGCCGCGGTTTCCTCGGCGGCGAACCTGGCGGCGACATCTACGACAGGGCGAATTTCTCTGCGGGCGTCGAATACGGCTACTCGCTTCCAATAGCGGAAAGGCTCAATCTCGACTTCACGCTCGGCGTCGGCTGGGTGGGAGGCACTTATCACGAGTATCTGCCAATCGACGACTGCTATGTGTGGCAGTCGACGCGCAGGCTGAACTATTTCGGACTGACCAGGCTGGAGATATCCCTCGTATGGCTTCTCGGCCGAGGCAATTACAATCAAGGATATTAGGAGGGCCGAGAATGAGACACATTTCTTATCTGCTTGCAATTTTGCTGCTGCTCCCCAGCTGTGTTCACAAGGAACTCTGCCGGGATCATCCGCATACCATGTCCGTAAAGGTGGAATTCGACTGGAGGGACGCTCCCGGAGCCGATCCTGAAGGCATGTGCGTATACTTCTACCCCGTCGGCGGCGGAAGCGGCTACCGCTTCGACTTCAAGGGCACCGAAGGCGGGGAGGCGAAGCTCCGGGTCGGAGAATATCTCGTGCTCTGCTACAACAATGACACCGAGGCCGTCCAGTTCTACAATACCGACGATTTCGCCACCCACGGCGGCTTCACCCGCGAAGGCAATCCCCTCGAGCCCATGTACGGCAATGCGGCGAGCTATTCTGTCCCCAAGGCCGACGGCGCCGAGGACGAACGGGTGGTGATATGTCCCGACATGATCTGGGGCTGCAGCGACACCGAGGTGGAGATTGTCGACAATACGGAGAACGTGGTCACCCTCTACCCTCACGAGATGGTCTGCACCTACACCTACGAGGTGCGCAACGTCTCGAATCTCGACCACCTCCAGCAGATGAGCGGCACGCTTTCGGGCATGTCCGGAAAGATGACCTTCTCCTCAGAGGAACTCGACGACGAATGCGTGACACTCCCCTACGCGTCGCATTCCGACGGTGTATCGCAGGTCACCGGAGAGTTCTACACCTTCGGGCACCATCCCGACAACGAGGAGCCGCACCGCATGGTGTTCTACGCCGTGATGGACGACGGCAAGAAGTACTGCTTCAAAGGCTCGGACAATCTGGACGTCACCTCTCAGATTCATGAGGCTCCGGACAGGCGCCATGTGCACATCATTATCGACGGACTTGATCTTCCCCAGCCCATCGAGGGCGGAAGCGGATTCGATCCTTCTGTGGACGACTGGGAGGTCGTGGAAGTCGAAGTGGAAATGTAAATTGCCAATTATCAACTTTTTAATTTTTCAGTTTATTTAAACAAACAAAAACAATGAAAAAATTTATTTTAGCCGTGCCCGCTCTTCTAGCGCTCGCAGCAGTGTCCTGCACCAAGAGCGAAGTGCTCGAAAGCAACGACGGTGAGATCCGGTTCAACGTCATCGCGAACAACGCAACGAAGGCGGATGCGATTTATTGCAACAACAATAAGCCGTCCGAATTCACCGTATACGCGGAAAGCGGCGATGGCAAGACCTACATCAACGGAGACAGGATCACATCGCCCGATGGCGGAAACACTTGGGTGAACGAGAGCGGAACCCGCTTCTGGCCCAACGATCTTTCGTTGGACTTCTACGCTGTAGTGAACGGAGATATCACTTGGAACGTGGCCGCTGCTGAAGGCACGGCTCCTGCGTCTATCGTTGATTTTAAGGTTCCTACGGATGTAGCGTCGCAGAAAGACCTGCTCTATTCGGTCAAGACCGGGCTGCAGAAAGACGATAATGCGAATGAAATGGCTCCAGTCGCCCTCAATTTCCGCCATGCCCTTTCCCAGATTGTGTTCAACGCCAAGAATACCAATGAAAATCTCTATGTCGAGGTTTCAGGCGTCAGCATCGTGAACGTGGTCAACGAGAACAGCTTCAGTTTCCCCGTTGCCGATACCGACAACAATATGGTAGACGGCGACCATGACGGATCCTTTGATAATGCAATCAATTTGAGATATTTTATACCGGCCGGGCGGGGTTGAATGTCCCTTCCCGGTCACCAATCACAAAATCCGCAGCGGGCAGTACTTGGCCGGGCGGTACGGAAAACGGAGGAATGACTATGAACAGAAGCACGTTCCATACAATCGGCGCAGTGGCCGCAACTGCGGTGATGCTTGCATCCTGCGCCAAGAATGAGGTCATAAGCAGACGCCCTTCTCTCGATCCCGACGAGATTGCGTTCAGCGTGGCGTCCGGCTTTGTTCCGGCAGACATGCCGGAGTCGAAGGCCGGAGGACAGGCGGAGGAGAAGCCCGCAGTCCTGCTCGGCGACAGCGGGGACACGCTCTACCTTCACCCTTCCGTGGTTCCGAACGACAGAGGACTCACGGCACTGCCGGAAACCCGGGGTGTCCCCATAAGAAATGCCGGAGGCATCAATTCTTTCTTCGTCACCGCCAAGATTAATGATGGTGGCGGGAGTGAAGACGACGTTCTGTATATAGACGATGAGGAAGTAAAGCGAGTGGCGGAAGGCGGCAGCATCTGGACGACCGCTGAAGGCCGGCATTTCTGGCCCGATGAGTCAACGGCCCTTGATTTCTACGCCTACGCGAATTTCGACGACAACGGTCCCGACCCGAATCCTGTCTGTGAAAACGGGAAGCTGGGTTTTTCTTATATTGTTAGTAGCGGCTCTGGGGGCAGTGATGCCGAACAGCAGTCCGACATCTTGTTAGCTCTGGCTTCCGCCAGCCGTTTGCAGACTACGGACGGCGACGGGACCGTTGATCTTAATTTCGAGCACGCCCTTGCCGGTGTACAGTTCCGTGCAAAGAACATCGCCGGCGGCACCATAAAGAGCATAACCCTCAAGAACCTCTATGCCCAGGGCAACTGCACCTATTCGCTTTCTGACAGTCCCGTAGTCGAAGGAGGCGTAACGAAGAACGGAACTTTCGATTGGACGACGACTGGAAACAAGGTCGAATTCAGACAGAATATGAATGTCCGGGTCAGCGAATCCAGCACCCCGCCCGACGGTACCCTGCAGGATGTCACCACCGGAAACAACGCCGGGATGACCTTCATGATGATTCCCCAGAAACTGGAAAACGTGGAAGTGGAGATCGAGCTCGTTGGTGCGGGTGACGGCACGCAATACACGGTCTCCGGCCGGCTGTCTACCGCAACAGGCAGCTGGGAGGCCGGCAACATCTACATCTACGACATCTCCACCGACTCCATCAACTGGACCTATGTGTTCGAGGTGACACCGACAATCAATATGGTGCTCGGACAGACATCAGCTCAGTATACCGTGAAGAGTTATCGTTACCGTACGCAGAATCAGGACGAAACAGAACCTGTCCCCTGGACGGCAACCAACACCTCATATTCGGAAACGAACTACATGACAGGTAGCGACGAGGAGAATGTCGCTTATGACAAAATCGTCAGGTCATTCGTATATTCGGGAGGCGCAAGCACCGACGCAAATACGAATACCTACCAGATTGAAGTGTATGGAACAAAAATGCACACAAACTACGATAATGATGAGCATACCCTCAGAAGCAACCCGTCAAGGGGTTCGGCAGAGGAATACTACGATCTTTCCACTCATGATTTAAATGGTAATGAAATCAATGAAACAACGGCCAACTGTTATGTGGTCAACGCTGCCGGTTACTATAAATTGCCTCTTGTTTACGGCAACGCAAGGAAAAATGGTACTAACAACAGTGAAGCTTACGCTGACGCTGCTTTTGTTGATTACAAGAACAATCGGATAAGCGACCCTAACATCTTAGGAGCCGACGATGCAACATTGGTCTGGAGCGACGGTTTCTTTATGTTCAAGGACATAAAGTTATCTGTTGATAAGAAATATCTGACTTTCCGTATCGACCCAGATTATCTCCAGCAGGCCAATGCCGTGCTGGCCGTACGCGACGCGGATGACAAAATCATGTGGAGCTGGCATATCTGGGTGACGGAACGAGACATCTACGATACCCGTACGATACGGGATTTCTTTGATCGGAACAATACATTCGAGCTTATGTCCTGCAACCTTGGCTGGGTAGACGGTAAGAACGTTTATTATAATGCGCGTGATCTGACTTATGAATTCACTCAGGAGGGTTCAGGCAAGACCGCGACCATGGAAGTCTCACAGGAAGGTGAAATGTTCGACTACAAAGACGTTGGTTCGACTTACTACCAATGGGGACGCAAGGATCCGCTGGTGGCAATGAGGAACTGGGATCATGTTGGTTTCAACGATTACAGATTGCATGAAACCGGTCGCCAGGATTATGGTTATGAGATAAAAGCGGAAAGAGTGACCATTGGAGAATCCATACAGCATCCGAATCGATATTACGTCAGAGGTGCCACAAATGAAGCAGCGAACTGGTGCTCGAATAATATTCCGTCTCTATGGAATACTGGTGGTTATGATACAACACAAGACAATGCCCAAAATATAGTATATTCTAAAAAAACCATATACGATCCATCGCCACGAGGATTCAAGGTACCGGTGCCTCGTGCTTTTGCTGTGTTTGTCAATGGTTCGAATGGCGACGGAAGCAATGGACATAACGGAGAACTAAACGGTTATCAGGTAGACAACGAAGGAAAGTGGAACAAATATTGGGTTTATACTGAACCTAATGAGAGTGGTAGTCAAATACCGTTTACTGCTACCGGACAGCGAGCTGACATAGGGGGAAAATTGGAAGCATATAGCAGCGAAGACGATCGAAAAGCTGAACTTGGTGGCCTGTGGTCAATGTATGGTGTATATTATTGGACATGTGTCTCTATATCGAATATAAGTGCATGTTCATTCGTTGTACGTCATGACAGACAACCAGAAGGAATCATTGCTAATTCATATAAATTCTCTGGCACCAAGACCATGGCCCGCCCCGTGCGTCCCATCGTGGACAGAGACTGATAATCCGTGCCGAGCATAGATGCGGTTCTGCAATCCACCGGCGGATTTCAAACCTCGGCCGGTTATACCTGCACCTGCTCCAGTGTAGCGAGCTGTTAGGCCGTCAGCCCGGTGAAAGCGGAGACATGATCCGTGGCCATTCCGGACGCAAGCTGGTTTCCGGCGGCCTCTCCTCAAGCCGCGAGAGGTTCAGCCTCCCGTTCCAAGGTACGAGATATCGCTGATGTCCCGCTTCGTGAAAAGGCTCCTGATGAGTTACGGCTGTCGCAAAGTCTTGGCGCTTGCTCCGCGATGACGGGCAGGATTAACCGTTAAATCAACGTTCGGGGATGGACAGGCGGAAAATTTTGAAGTTTCGACGCTGGTTTTCCATGTTTCTTGATGCGTCGGACTGTTTTTGCTGCATCGGATTGCGCGAACTGGCAAACAAATTGTAAATTTGTCCCCGGCTGCGCGGAAACAGCGGCTCCGGCCTTCGGCAGATCGATACCCGGAAGCCCTGGATTCATTTAAGGCGCGGCGGGAAAATCCACGCTACCGCCCATGGCGCCGGGCCTTCTGCCGGTTACAACCAGGCGGTATCCGTCCGTCCCGTCAGGGAGACCGACTGACGGGGCTTGGCTCCTGCGTAACATCTGACCGCTGTTACAGACTGCAAATCTGCTGGGATGGCGACGGATTACAAATCACGCCAAATGCCGTCGCGGCGGATCGTGAAATTCACCTGCGCCCGGGAACTGACCCTGAGGCCATTCTGTGGCATGCTCCCTGCGCAGGTGGGACCATTCACGTTACACCTCGGCGCACAACAGCCGTTTGGACATCTGCAGGGCACATCGAACGCGCAGGTGATTTGCAAGAAGGCAAAGTTGAAATTCAGTAGTCCAAGCGGGACGCGGTAGAGGCCCTTCCAGGGCATGTGACTGGTCCCATTGGAACCAAATTGGGTCCATCAGGACCACCAGGCGGCCACCCACCGCCGCAGAACGGATGCATCTGGTACTAATGAATTTCAAATCCGACTGGACAGCCAGTTACAGCACAAGTATGCCCATTAATCGGACGCCGGAAAAGGCCGTTGAGGGGCGCACTGGCAGATTTCAAATTGACGCAGAATCTGCTGCCTGGGCGCCGGACACGCGCTGCGGGGAGCTCCGCGAAGGGCTCTCCTCGCGCGTGCCCGGAGTGGCGTGCAATCTGTCTTTATTAAGCAGCGGCGGAGTCGGCCTGCCGGCAGTATAGGGCTGTGCGGTGGTTCTTACTGCCGGAGGCCGAGTTCGCCGCGGCTGGGCTGCAGGCGGCAGATTGCAAATCTGCTGAGACGACGTCGGCCTCTCTCCACCGGATGAAGACAGCACGCAGTACGGAATTTCCGCTGAGGAGGCTAGCCGTCCGCGGCTGTGAGCGGACGATGTCCGGAGCGAAGCGAAGGGCATCGATGAAGCGGAGCGGAACCTCCGAAGCGGATTTCCGTACTGCGGCTCCAAGAAAGCCACTATGCTGGCAGCAGATTGCAAATCTGCTGAAACAACCAGCATCTGCTGCAACCTGACATTTCGTCCGGTTGCGGGATGATTTTTGCATAGATGCAGAGAAATTTGTTGTAAATTTGCTCCCCGCCAATGCAGCAGAAACGAAATGGCTAGAACTAATAAGAAGGAAACAATCATCGAGAACCTGACCGTGCAGGCTGTCGCCGCCGAAGGCAAATGCGTGGCCCATACTCCGGAAGGTCAGGTCGTGTTCATAGAATATGCGGTACCCGGCGACGTGGTCGACGTCCGCGTGATAAAGAAGAAGAAGAATTATCTCGAGGCTCGCGTGGTGCGCATCGTCAGCCCCTCTCCGGACCGTCTCGAGCCTTTCTGCGAACATTTCGGACTCTGCGGAGGCTGCAGATGGCAGCTTCTCCCCTACCGCATCCAGCTGCAGGCCAAGCAGCAGCAGGTCTTCGACCAGCTTTCCAGGATAGGACATCTCCAACTGCCTCCCATACGCCCCATACTGGCCTCCGACAAGACTGAATTCTACCGCAACAAGCTGGAATTCACCGCCTCCGACAAACGCTGGATCATGCCGGATGAGGATCCCGAATGCCTACCTGCCGAACAGAAGCTCGGACTGGGCTTCCATGTCGGCAAATTCTTCGACAAGGTGCTCGACATCCGCAAATGCTGGCTGCAGCCCGAGCCGTCCAACGCCATCCGCCTGTTCATCAAGGAATACGCTGTCGCCCACGGCATACCTTTCTACAACATACGCGAGAACAGCGGCGTCTTCCGGAACATGTTCGTCCGTACCACCGACGCCGGGCAGGTCATGCTCATAGTATGTTTCGCAGAGGATTTCGAAGGCCGCAGCCGTATGCTGGACGCGGTCGCGGAGAGGTTCCCGGAAATCACCTCCCTGTATTACGTCATCAACGACAAGCTCAACGACAGCATATCCGACCGCGAGTGCATATTGTACAAGGGCGACGACGCAATCTACGAGACCATGGAGAACCTGAGGTTCAAGATAGGCCCGAAATCGTTCTACCAGACCAACAGCGGACAGGCCCTCAAGCTCTACCGTACGGCCAGGGAGTTCGCCGGCCTGACCGGGAAGGAGATTGTCTACGACCTCTATACCGGCACGGGCACCATAGCCCAGTTCGTGAGTTCGCGCGCCGCGAAGGTCATAGGGATAGAATATGTGCCCGAGGCTATCGAGGACGCCAAAGTCAATGCCGCGAACAACGGTATAGACAACTGCAGCTTCTTCGCCGGGGACATGAAGGACATACTCACCGAAGACTTCATCGCGGAGCACGGGCGGCCCGACGTGATCATCACCGACCCTCCGCGCGCGGGCATGCATCCCGACGTGCTGAAGACCATACTGGCGGCGGCCCCGCAGACCATAGTCTATGTCAGCTGCAATCCGGCGTCGCAGGCGCGCGACCTCCAGGTCCTCTGCGGCGACTACAAGATCGAGGCGGTGCAGCCTGTGGACATGTTCCCTCACACCACGCATGTGGAGAACTGCGTCTTGCTCAAAAAAATCACTCCCGTTTCTTAAATTTTCAGTAAATTAGCCGCGAAAAGATTCTTATAGTGTATGAGATTTAAACCTACCGAGTACAAGTTGATGAATGTGGCGACAGGCCGCATCTTTGATGACGAGGGTTGGACTCTGGCCGACCCCGAAAGTCCGGAGCCCTCGCTCGTGAGAGCCGTCTACGCCAACAAGAAATTCACTCCGCGCGAAGACCTCAGCGGCATTTACCGCTATGCCGACTGGCTGCCTATAAGGAGGACGCTCAAGCATTCCTGCGCCCCCGCCACCTACAAGTCCAAAGGTCTCGCGAAATTCCTCGGTCTCGAGAATCTGTACATAACATTTTCCGGCTATTACCCCAAGGTCGGGGCGAAGTTCCAGACCTGCTCCTTCAAGGAGACGGAGGCATTCTCCGTGTGCGCCAGGATGCCGAAGAAGGAGGACAGGGTGCTCATCGTGCAGTCGGCGGGCAACACGGCGCGCGCATTCGCGCAGATCTGTTCCGACAACGACATCCCGGTGGTCATATGCATACCCGAGGACAGCAAGCATGACCTCTGGTTCCACCGCAAGCTGAACAAATGCGTGAAGCTGATAGCCGTCCCCCACGGCTGCGACTATTATGACGCGATACATCTCGGCGAGAAGCTGGCCAGAAACCCCCGCTTCTTCCTGGAGGGCGGAGCGAAGAACGTCGCCCGCAGGGACGGAATGGGCACTACCATATTGAGCTTTGCCGAGGCCACGGGAAGGATTCCCGACGCCTATTTCCAGGCCGTGGGCTCAGGTACGGGCGCCATCGCCGCATGGGAGAACGCCGAGAGGCTGGCCGCCGACGGCAGCTTCGGAGAGAACAATATGCGCGTGTATGTGGCGCAGAACTCCCCTTTCACCCTGATTTGCGATTCCTGGAAGGCTCATTCGCGCAAGCTCGCCGAACTCGATCCCGAAACCGGACGCCGTCAGGCCGAAATCATACTTGCGAAGGTGCTTGCCAACCGCCAGCCGCCCTACAGCCTTGCCGGCGGCCTTTTCGATGTGCTCACCGCGAGCCATGGCGACGCCTTCACCTGCCCCAACGACGGCATCATGTTCTGGCTGCTCCAGTTCCGCAACCTCGAAGGCTTCGACCTGCTGCCTGCCAGCTGTGCGGCCGTGCATGCGTTGGCGACCGCAGTCAGGGAGGGCACGGTGCGCAAGGACGAATATATCATGTTGAACTGCACCGGCGGCGGACTGCTGGCTTCGATGAGCAAGGGCTATGTGTTCAAGGAGCCTGACCTCATACTGAGCCCCGACCTGCCCGACGAGCAGGTCATCACGGCGGTGGACAGCCTGTTCTGAACCGTCCTGTCAGATATTCACAGAAATTGTAAGACCCACTTCCAGATATCCGGCGCTGTTGCTCCGGATATTTTTTTCGTCGACATAGCCGGGCCCGTCCGGATTGGGTATGGGCGGCCTGCTTCTGGCTCCGCTCACGTTCAGCATCAGGTCCAGGCTGCACCGGCGCGTGAATGCGAAGCGGTAGCCGGCTCCGAGCCCGGCGATGGTGCTGACCCTTGTCTTGAATGTCTTGGGGATATGGAAGCCCGCGCCTGCCTGGGCGTAACAGAAGATTCCGTCGGCCGACACGGTCTTCGGGAAGAAGCTGAAGCGCAGCAGCGCCGGGATTATCCGGTTGCCCTCGTGTATTCCGGAATATCCTCCGTGAAGGGATAACATCATGAGGTCCCCCGGTGGGACGAATCCGGCCCCGATGAGCAGCAGTCCGTTCGGATGGGGGTTCAGCCCGTAGCTGCGCTCGTTGATCCTGTACCCCTCCTCGCTCAGGATATTGTAGTGCCAGTCCGTGTACAGCGACTGGAGGTAGCCCCATTCGCAGCTGAAGCGCAAACGGTCGAAGAAGCCATGCGACTCCCCTCCCTGCATCTCCTGCGATGAGAGAGGAAGCGCCCCGGCCAGCAGGAGCAGGAATATGATTGTCAGCTTTTTCATCTCAGAATCTATACATCAGGCTGATGTGCGGGAGAACGGCGCCGAAGATGCCGTTCTTGTAGAAGGAAAGGTACATGGAGCCGTTCTCCTTGTCCATGCGGAGATGAACTCCGGGGTTCGCCGTGAGCCCGAGGTCAATCGCGAACGGGCGGTCGAAGTCGAATCTGAGCCCTATGGTGCATGACAGGGCTGCGATTATTCCCATTTCGTTGGCCAGGGGCTCGTCGGAGTTCATGAACAGGCCCAGCTCGTTGTCGTGGGCGAAGCCTGTCATGAAACCGGCACCGAGGTGGAATTTCATGTTGAAATTCTCGGCTATGAGCAGTCCGAGCGCGTAGTCGTGGATGTAGCTTAGCCTTATGCCTACGTCCTCCGTGCGTCCGGTCACCGTTCCGTAGGTGTCGGCAGCTATGCAGAATATGTCGGTCTCGCCGTTGTCCGGCCTTGTCGCCTGGGCCTGGATGCCGATGAATGCCGGGGAGCTGATGAGACCGGCGCTCCACTCCCTGGCTCCGGCGGACAGCGGAACCAGCGTCAGCGCAAGGCAGTTTATGAGCAGGAGCAGTGTCTTCGTCATCCTTTCCAATATAGGCAGTTTTTTGATTTTTTCCTATTAAAACACTAAATTCGCCGTCTAGTGTGAACTAAAATTGAAACCTTTAAGATGGCAATCGAAATCAAAGAAGTGAAGACCCGCAGGGAACTGCGGAAGTTCGTGAATTTCCCTGAGAAGCTATATCGAGACAATCCGTATTACGTCCCGCCCCTCGTGTTCGACCAGATGGACACCCTGGATCAGAAGAAGGGGGCAGCCCAGGAATTCTGCGATTCAAAGCTTTATCTTGCATATAAGGACGGCGAGCTCGCAGGACGCGTGGCCGCGATAGTGAACAAGCTGGCGAACAGGCAATGGGACCATAAGGAGGTGCGTTTCGGATGGTATGATTTCATCGACGACCCCGAAGTGGCCAGGGCTCTCATGGACAAGGTGGAGGAGTTCGGACGCCAGTACGGCATGGAGTCCGTGGTCGGCCCCCTGGGATTCACCGACTTCGACCCCGAAGGCCTTCTGGTCGAGGGTTTCGACAGGCTGAGCACCATGGCGTTGATATACAACCACCCCTACTACGTGAAGTATATCGAGGACATGGGCTTCACCAAGGACGCTGACTGGATAGAGTTCAAGATCTACCTGCCCGAGAAGCTGCCCGAGAGAATAGACAGGATATGCAGTCTGATACAGGAAAGGAACAATGTCCATCTCCGCCAGATTACGAGGAAGATAATCAAGGAGGAGGACTACGGCCACAAGATTTTCAAGGCCATCAACGAGTGCTATAAGAACCTCTACAATTTCACGGTACTTCCCGAGCACATGGCCGACAAGTACCTCGATTTCTACCTGAGCATATTGGACCTCCGTTTCATCTCCGTGGTCGAGAACGAGAAGAACGAGCTGGTAGCATTCGGCATAACCATGCCCTCCATCGTGAGGGCCCTTCAGAAATGCCGTGGCAAGCTCTTCCCCTTCGGCTGGTGGCATGTCCTCAAGTCCCTTTTCTGGAAACGCGAGGAAGGCGTGGAGATGCTGCTCGTGGGAGTGATCCCCGAGTACCAGAACAGCGGAATCAACTCGCTCGTCCAGGCCGACATGTTCAGGAAATACGCCCAGTTCGGCGTCAAATGGGCCGAGACCAACGCGATTCTCGAGACCAACACCAAGAATCAGGGCCAGTTCAAGGATTATAATCCCGAATGCAAGAAGAGGCGTCGTTCCTACATCAAAAAGCTTGAGTATTAGGCGATGTAACAAAAATGTCCGAGTCTATAACAAAAATGTTAGCCCCTCTTCCGGAGCGGATGCGGCCCAAAAATCTCTCCGAATATGTCGGTCAGAGGCATCTAGTGGGGAAAGGCTGCATCCTGAGGAACATGATAGACTCGGGCAATCTTTCGTCGTTCATTTTGTGGGGCCCTCCCGGCGTCGGCAAGACCACGCTCGCGCGCATAATCTCCAACACGCTTGACAGGGAGTTCTTCACGCTCTCGGCGGTGAGCGCCGGGGTCAAGGAAGTGCGCGAGGTCATCGAGTCCGCGAAGAAGAACATCTTTTCCGGCTCCGGCTCCCCCATTCTGTTCATAGATGAAATCCACCGCTTCAACAAGTCGCAGCAGGACGCCCTGCTGGGCGCGGTGGAGGCCGGCACCGTGGTGCTTATAGGAGCCACGACCGAGAACCCTTCTTTCGAGGTCATCACTCCCCTCCTGTCGCGTTGCCAGGTGTTCGTGCTGAAGCCTCTTGAGGCCGAGGATCTGGACGTGCTGCTCCAGCGTGCCGTGAAGGAGGATGAAGTCCTGAAGGAGAGGAATATCGAGATACGCGAGAAGGAGGCCCTTTTCCGCCAGAGCGGAGGGGATGCCAGGAAGCTGCTGAACATCCTCGAGATAGTGGTGGACGCCAATCTCGGCAAGTCCCCGGTCGTCATAGACAACAGGAGCGTAACGGAGTGCCTCCAGGACAATGTCGCCATATACGACAAGGACGGAGAGATGCACTACGACATCATATCCGCCTTCATCAAGAGTGTCCGGGGTTCCGACCCCAACGCGGCGGTCTACTGGATGGCGCGCATGCTTGACGGTGGCGAGGACCCGCTTTTCATCGCGCGGCGTCTCTGCATCCTGGCTGCCGAGGACATCGGCCTGGCGAATCCCAACGCCCTGCTGCTTGCCGACGCGACATTCAGGATCGTGCACTCCATCGGCATGCCGGAGGCCCGTATTCCGCTGAGCGAGTGTGCGATATATCTGGCAAGCTCCCCCAAGAGCAATTCCGCGTATATGGCCATAGACAGCGCCCTTGCCGCCGCGCGCTCGGACAGGACGGCTTCTGTGCCGCTGTACCTTCGCAACGCCCCGACCAAGCTGATGTCGCAGCTGGGCTATGCCGACGGCTATAAATACGCCCATGATTTCTCGGGGCATTTCGTGGACCTGGAGTTCATGCCTAAGGAAATGGAGGGAAAGGTGTTCTATGAGCCGCAGCCGAACCGCCATGAAGACAATCTCAAGGCATATCTGCAGAGCTGCTGGCCGAAATATTATACGAAGAAATGAATATCGGTGAACTGGTAGCCGCGCAGAAGGCGTTCTTCCGTTCGGGCGCCACCCTCGATTCCAGATTCCGCAGGGCCCAGTTGAAGAAGCTGCTTTCCGCCGTCAACCGTTTCGAGCCGGAGCTGTGCGCCGCTTTGGAGGCTGACCTTCACAAGTCGCCGGAGGAAAGCTATATGACAGAAATCAGCATGGTCAGAGGTGAAATACGGGACCAGCTCCGCCATCTCCGCTCCAGGATGCGCAGGAGGAAGGTCGGCACCCCTCTCGCGCATTTCCCCTGCCGCAGCTATGAGGTCATGGAACCTTTGGGGACGGTTCTTGTCGTGGCTCCTTGGAATTATCCTGTGCAGCTGCTGCTGTGTCCGCTTGCCGGAGCTCTGGCCGCAGGATGCACGGTGGTGCTGAAATCTTCCCCTTCCGTGCCCGAAACCGCTTCCGTGCTGAAAAGGCTGATCGAGGAGTGCTTCAACCCGGAATATGTGGCCATCGTGGAGGGGCACAGGGATGTGAACGCCGAGCTGTTCGCGCAGCGTTTCGACCTGGTTTTCCTGACAGGCAGCCCTGCGCTGGGCAAGGTAGCTATGAAGGCCGCCGCAGAGCATCTTACTCCGGTGGTGCTGGAGCTCGGAGGAAAAAGCCCCTGCATAGTCGCTCCGGGTGCGGATTTGAAGACCGTCGCCAGGCGCATAGTCTGGGGCAAGACGTTGAATGCCGGACAGACCTGCATAGCCCCGGACTATCTTCTGCTGCATGAAGACGTCAAGGGGGCTTTCATCGGGGCGTTCAGGCATGCGCTGGAGGAGCTTCACGGCCCTGACATCGCCGCCTCCCCGCATTATGCCAGGATAGTCAGCGACAAGGCGTTCGAACGGCTGGTGTCATATCTCGGACAAGGAACGGTAGTTGCCGGAGGCCGTCATGACGCCGCATCGAGGTTCATCGAGCCTACTCTTCTGGACGATGTCAGCCCTGACTCCCCCGTCATGCAGGAGGAGATTTTCGGGCCGGTGTTCCCCGTCATATGCTGGAGAAACTCCGATGAGCTTGTCGATTTCATAGTTTCGCGCGAGAAGCCGCTCGCGCTGTATTATTTCGGCGACGAACGTGACGGGTGGGACATAGTCAGGCGCTGCAGTTCCGGCGGAGCCTGTATCAACGACTGCATCATGCACATAGTCAACCACAAGCTGCCTTTCGGAGGAGTCGGCAATTCCGGAACGGGCGCATATCACGGGAGATACAGTTTCGAGGCGTTCTCGCACCGGCGCGCAGTCACGGTTACGCCGACCTGGGCCGACCTCCCTTTCCGCTACATGCCGTATCGCTGTATCCGTCTGATCCGGCGCATTCTGCGCTAGGCCTGCCGCACGTGCCTGTCCGTCGGCGGGTACAGGGATGTTGTTTTCCATCGAGCGGCTGGCGGCTAACGCCGGATGCGGCACTGAATTGACGCCGAGCAGACTTTTTCGTCTGCGAGGCTCAATTGCAGCCGCGAGGTGCAGGCGGTTCTGCAATTCACCTTTTATAGCAATCGCCGTCTGAAGCCCCTGCGAGGGCGTTCGACGTTGGAGGTGTGCACCTTTTCCTTCCACCTCGCTAGCAGATGTGCCCTGCAAGACCATAGAATACGGTTTGTTCGCGAAGGTGGATTGCAGAATGGTTATCAACTGCCACCGGATGCGACACTGCGGCTCGCGAGGCGGAAACTGGGGACAAGCCTCCCTCGCCCGCAGTCCGCATCCGACTTCAGTACGTAGCTTGCCGAGCGGACTGCCTTGCATTATCAACAATTACTGCCGTAAAGCACGACCTGAAAATCGCAGTTGTATCTGCGAGGCGCAATTGCATCCGCGAGGCTATGTGGCAACGTGAATCGTGAGGTGGCGTTCAGGCGGACGCAGTGCATACCGGCGTGATTCACAATCCGCCGGAAGTCCGTAATTAAGTCAAACTGCAAATCATAGCTGGACTGAATCATGTTCTACGCAAAAACATGTGCGCAGAGGAGATATTCAAGTAATTGACAATCAGGGAATTTTAAGATTAGCGCTCGTACATGTCGCTCTTCCAAGGCCGACTTGTGAGCAACGCGGATTGCAAAATCGGCCTTGGACAGCCGTGTAGGTACGATTTCGGGAGGTGGCCCGCTCACAAGTATTTTGATGTCCGACCAATTCGTCCCGGGGCAGAGTGAACCATTGAACGGTATGAATTGCCGGGCTGATGGTTTGCCGAGCGGACTGAATTGATGCTAAGCAGACTTTTCCCGTCTGTGAGGCACAATTGCAGCCGCGAGGCGGAAGACGATCAGCAAGTCAAGCTGGATGGAGCGGTGGCGGCCGGGTCGGGGTGCAAATCCAGCTTGCCGGAGGCCGAGCTCCGGCTGCGGCAGGGTGGCGGATTGCAAATCCAGCTTGTCAGGGGCCGAGCTCCGGCTGCGACAGGGTGGCAGTTTGCAAATCCAGCTCGGCAGCAGGACGGATTCCGGCAGGAGCAAGGCCGGAGAGAGGACGAATTTTGCAAATGTCGGAATTTTGGCCCTTCTTTGCACGCACAAATGGAATTATTGTTGGACTTATGAACAGAGATGCGATTGATTTCGAGAGGGAAAGTGTATTCACCCTGTTCCGTAAACTGCTGATACCCACTCTTCTGGGCTCCACTGCCCTGTCGGCCGTAAGTGCTATAGACGGCATTTTCGTCGGTCACGGAGTCGGAGCCGAAGGCGTGGCTGCCGTCAATATCGTGGCACCAATCTATCAGGTCATGGCCGGCCTCGGCTTCATGATAGGCGCGGGCTGCTCCGTGGTCTCATCAATCCACCTCTCACGCCAGAAGACGAAGGTTGCCCGCATCAACGTCTCCCAGGCTCTGGTCGGGGCATCGTTGATCGCTCTCGTGCTGATAGCCGCCGCATTGGCATTTCCCGAAGGGACGGCCAGGCTGCTTGGCTCCTCCGACACTCTCATGCCCCTGGTTCTCGATTACCTGAAATGGATCATGCCGGCGTTCCTGTTCGAGATGTGGTCGCTGATAGGCCTGTTCATAATCAGGCTTGACGGCGCTCCGAAATATGCGATGTGGTGCAACATGATTCCGGCCATGATGAACGTCGTGCTGGACTGGCTGTTCATTTTCCCTCTGGGAATGGGAGTCAAGGGTGCGGCGATAGCCACCGCGATAAGCATCATTACAGGTGGTCTGATGGCCATGGCATACCTGCTTTTCTTCGCCCGTACCATGAGGCTGATACCGTTGAAGATAAGTCCCACCAGCATTCGCCTCGGCATCAGGAATGTGGGCTATCAGTGCAAGATAGGCTCGTCATCCCTGCTCGGGGAGCTCATAATGGCGGTGTTCATGTTCGTGGGAAACTGGCAGTTCATGAAGTATCTCGGCGACACGGGGGTCGGAGCTTTCGGGATAGCATGCTACTATGCACCTTTCTTCTTCATGATAGGCAATGCGATAGCTCAGTCCGCGCAGCCGATAATAAGCTACAACCATGGAGCGGAACGGCTGTCCAAGGTCATCGAGGCGCGCTCGCTGCTGCTGCGTGCGGCACTTGTTTTCGGCATGTTCGTGTCCCTGGTCTTCATGATTTTCCCCAGGTCGCTGGTCGGACTTTTCGTGGATGTGGAGAGCCATGCCGGAATGCTTGCCGCCCAGGGCTTCCCGCTTTTCGGAGCCGGGGCCGTGTTCTATATCGTGAACATAGCACTGATAGGCTATTATCAGAGCATGGAGAAGGTGCGCAAGTCCACGGTGTTCATGCTCCTTAGAGGATTCATCTTCCTGATACCTGTATTTTACTTGCTGCCCGCCCTTGCCGGCATTCCCGGAATGTGGTTGGTGATGCCTGTGACGGAGCTGCTTACGGCAGTTGTGATATTCCTCTCCTGGAGGCTCGGACGCAGAAAGGCCGCCGTCTGATTCCGGAGTTGACAAGTCTATTTCGAAGGAATCTTCAGCACCTGTCCGGGCATGATGCGGTTGCTCTTCATGCCGTTGGCCGCCTTGATGTCCTCGGCGCTGACTCCCGGGTACAGCTTCGCGATGTTGTAGAGCGCATCGCCGCTCTTCACGGTATAGGTCGTGTAGGTGGTGTTGCCGGAGGCCGTTGCACCGCTGCTCTTGGATGAGCTTGCCGGTTCGGGAGCGGGGGTCTTCCTGGCGTAGATATACAGAATCTGTCCCACGCGTATGTTGGAGGAGCGCAGGTTGTTCCACGACTTTATCTGGCTCACGGTGACGCCGTAGCGTATCGCGATTTTTCCGAGATAGTCACCGCTGCGCACCCTGTAGGCCACGCGCCCGTTGTTCTTGACCGCGTCTGCGACCTCCTTCTGTATGCGGCCGCTCATCAGCGAATCCGCCTTGAAGGCGTACAGCGAGTCCCTGTCGACCTCCACGAACGCGCCTGTCCATGTGTACGGGAGCTTGAGTATGTAGGGATGGCTGCTGCCTGGGATGATGTCGTGCAGGTACTGCGGGTTGAGATTCCTGAGGTCCTCCTTGGGCACTCCGACCACTGCGCTGATCTGGTCGAAATGGAGGTTGCGCCGTATCTCGAAGGTGTCCACCTTGGCCGGCATCCCGACCTCCTGGGGCACGATTCCGTAGTCCTGGCTGTAGGTCATCGCGTACATGGCGCCCACGAAGGCCGGAACATAGCCTCTGGTCTCCCGGGGAAGGAAGGGATAGATGCTCCAGAAGTCCCGGCTGCCTCCCGCCCTCCTGATCGCCTTCGAGACGTTGCCCGCGCCGCAGTTGTATGCGCTTATCGCCAGCGACCAGTCGCCGAAGATCTTGTATGCGTCACGTAGGTAGCGTGCGGCGGCGTCGACCGATTTCTCGAAATCGTAGCGTTCGTCCACATAGGAATTGATTTCCAGTCCGTAGCTCCTGGCCGTGCTGTACATGAACTGCCACATTCCGCAGGCTCCGGCCCTCGACCTGGCCACCGGGTTCAGCATGGACTCGACTATCGCCATGTACTTGAGCTCGACGGGAAGGCCGTAGCGCACGAACGCCTCCTCGAATATCGGGAAATAATACTGGCTCATTCCCAGAACCCTGCCCATCTGCGTGCGCATCTTCTCGGAATAGAGGATGATGTAGTTCTTCACGACGTCGTTGTAGGGCAGTGATATGAAGGAGTTCATGTCGGTGAGCCGCTTCTCTATTTCGCTGTCGGGGATGTCGGATACGAATTTGACGGAATCCATGTCGTATTCGTTCATCGTGTCGAAATCACCAGAGAAGGAGTTTTTGTACCACAGGTGCAGCAGGCTGTCCGTGACTTCGGGGGTGTATTCCGGCAGGCTGTCCTCGACGGCTTCAGGGGAATTTCCTTCAATTATCGCGAGAAAATCAGCTTCCAGCGTGCTGTAGCTGGCTTCCAGGCTGTCGACCAGGAACTGCAGCGAGTCCATCTCGGACTTGAGCCTGTCGTTTTCGGCGCTGAGCTCCTTGCGGGTCGGGCCCCGGAACCAGTCCGCGAAGAAGGTCTGGGCCTGAAGCTGCAGGCCGGCGGAGAGCAGGATTATTGTCAGGAAGAAACGTTTCATCGTCAGAAGTTGAATCCAAGTCTGAGGCCTATCGCCGGGCTCGTTGCCGGACTGCCGAACGCAAGCTGGTTGTCCGGCAGTATGACAGTCGGCGACATGTTCATCGACAGGTCGTCGGTCACCTCGAAATTATGCATGTAGGAGAACACGTTCGCGTCTATTATCTGGAGCACGTACACCGCCACCGTGGCCAGAAGGGCGTAGTCTCTGTACCGCCGGTAGAGGTTGCGGTAGTATAGAGCCTGCTCGGATGTGATGGGGCCGGTATATTCCACATCGGGATTGGTGGCTTCAAGGTAGATGGAGCGGAAGCGCTCGAAGTTCTTCGCGCAGTCGGAATAGTAATGGATGCCGAAGCCCATCAGCCCCAGATAGATAGGCACTTTCCAGTATTCCCTGTTGTATATCTGGCCCAGGCCCGGGACAAGCAGCGAATAGAGCGTGGCCTTGCCGGCGTGCGGGTAGTCGGAGGGTTTGTAGTTTATCACGCCGTCCATCATCGTCGCCCAGTATGCCACTCCCGCACCGATGAAGCACCATTTCGCCGCCTCCTTGTTGCCACGGGTGTTTAAGTAGATTCCGGCTCCGAGGCTTCCGCCTATCGCGCCGTAGACAATTGGCAGCTTCCAGTACTGCCGGTTATAGATCTGGTTGCCTCCTATGAACACAGCCGAACCGGCGAACATGGTGCCTATCTTCATTTCATTCTTGTGGCCGAGCGCGCCGAAATATTCCCGGAAGGAGAACATCACGTCGGTCGAGTCATTGCCCGAGGTGGAGGTGGTGTCGCTGTTGTACTGCTGCGAGAACGCCTCCTCCTTGAACTGGGCATGGCAGTCGATGCCGTTCATGAAGATGCACAGCAGGGCGGCCAATATGAATGAAAATCTGAGGTTGTTCATCAGAACTGTTTGTCTTCCAAGGCTTTCACGAAGTTGCTGACTTCCTCGTCGGAATTGAAATGTATGGTCATGGTGCCTTTTCCCGAGGGGCTGCGCTTGAGAGAAATCTCGCTGGAGAAATATTTGCCCATGCGGTCAAGCAGCCTGTAGTAGTCGTCGGTGAGCTTCTGCGGGGCGGCTTCCCTCTCCGGCTTCCTGCGCATGACGTTGCCGTTTATCTGAAGCTTCCGCACGAGGGCTTCGAGTTCGCGGACGGAAAGGCCGTCGCGTATGACGAGGTCGCACAGCTGCTCCTGGGTATCGGGATCATCCACGCTGAGTATGGCCTTGGCGTGGCCGGCGCTCAGCAGACCTACCTTGATGTCGTGCTGCACCTTCGCGGGGAGCTTGAGCAGCCTTATCGCGTTGGCGACGGTGGCGCGCTTCTTCCCCACCCTGTCGGCGAGCTGGTCCTGGGTGAGCCTGCATTCGTCGATCAGGCGCTGGTAGCTCAGGGCGAGCTCTATGGGGTCGAGGTTCTCCCTCTGCACGTTCTCGACTATCGCCATCTCCAGCATGCCCTGGTCGTTGGCGTCCCTGATGTAGGCGGGCACGGTGCTCATGCCGGCGAGCCTGCATGCCTTGTATCTGCGCTCTCCGCTGATTATCTGGTATCTGCTGTCGGTGATGCGGCGGACCGTGATGGGCTGGATAAGCCCCAGGGTCCTTATGGAAGCCGCCAGTTCCTGGAGCGCCTCCTCGTCGAAGGAGCTGCGGGGCTGGAACGGGTTGGGCTCGATCATGTCCACAGGGATGCGGAGTATGTCGGCCGTGTTTTCCTGGCGGCCCTTTCCGCCCACGATTTCCTTGTTGATATAGCCTACCGGCTTGCGGAGCTGGTCTGCGTCGGGAATCTCCCCGAGCAGCGCGCTGAGCCCCTTGCCGAGTCCTCTGGGTTCTCTGCTCATATATTTTCTCCGTTGTGTTCCAGCACTTCCCTCGCAAGGTTCAGATAGTTGCTGGATCCGTTGCACATGATGTCATACAGAAGTATGGGCTTGCCGTGCGAAGGCGCCTCGCTGAGACGTATGTTCCGCTGGATTATGGTCTTGAAGACCAGCTCCTTGAAGTGGTCGCGCAGTTCTTGCAGAATCTGGGTGTGGACCTTCGTGCGCCCGTCGAACATGGTGACCACGAAACCCTCGATGGTGAGCGAGGGATTGACTCCTCCCTGCACTAGCCGGATGGTCTGGAGCAGCTTCCCAAGTCCTTCCAGAGCGAAGAATTCGGGCTGCACCGGGATGATTACCGTGTCGGCAGCGGTGAGGGCGTTGACGGTGACGAGTCCGAGGGAAGGCGAGCAGTCGATGATGATATAGTCATAGTCGCCGCGTATGGGCGCGAGCGCCTTCTTCAATGCGGATTCCCTCTCGGGGATGTCCAGAAGCTCGATTTCCACTCCGACCAGGTTGATGTGGGAGGGAACCATCTGCAGATTGTCCACTTCGGTCTGAATCAGGGCGTCGGTGATGTCTATGCGCCCTATCATCACTTCATACAGCGTACGCTCCTCGTCGTTGTCGGGCGAGAAGTTCAGACCGGAGGTCGTGTTGGCCTGTGGGTCGGCGTCGATTATCAGGACCTTCTTTTCCAGGACGGCGAGGGATGCCGCCAGGTTTATTGCCGTGGTGGTCTTGCCGACTCCTCCCTTCTGGTTGGCGATTGCTATTACTTTTCCCATAGTATGAACACAGATTACAAATTTAGAAAAATATTCCCGTAAAAGCCCAGCAAGATTTGCGCGTTTTTGTTAAAATAAATTTTATAAGGTAATTTTGTGAGATATATGATCCGTCCTATGACTGAGTCCAAAAGCGACTGCTATTTTTTCATAGTGAACCCTCGGGCGGGTTCCGGCAAGACCATGTACGAGTGGCTTCCGGCCGAGCGCAAGCTGAAAAGGCTGGGGATTCCGTGCGACATAGCCCTGACCGACCATAAGAGGCACGCCACCGCCCTTGCCCAGCAGGCTGCCGCCGAGGGCTATCGCAGAATCATAGCCGTGGGAGGTGACGGTTCCCTGCACGAGGTGTTCAACGGCATCTGCCGCTGGTGCGCGGCGACCGGGGTTCCGACCGAGGAGTTCCTGCTCGGAGTGGTCCCGATAGGCTCGGGGAATGACTGGATAAGGTCGCTTTCAGTTCCAAACGACACCATAGAGGTCGTGAATCTGATACGCAGGAACTCTTTCGGCCGCATGGACGTGATGCGCGTGAAGAGCAGCGGCGGCAGGACAGCTTACATGGCGAACATAGGAGGCGTGGGCTTCGATTCCCACGTGTGCAAGCGCGTGAACACCCAGAAGGAGAGCGGACGCCGAGGCAAGCTGATCTACCTCAATTCGCTGCGCTATACGATATTCAATCTCAAATCCATCAACATCAGCGTTGTGGCTGACGGAGAAGTGGTCTTTACGGGTCTGTGCTATTCCGTGGCCTTCGGCAACGGCAGATATTCGGGCAGCGGGATGCGCCAGGTGCCTCTCGCGGTGCTGGACGACGGCTTGCTGGACTACGCTATCATACCGAAGACCCCGCTGCTCAAAGTGGTCAAGGAGCTCCCCCGGCTGTTCAACGGAACCCTGCACCAGTCGGTGTATGTCATCAGCGGCAAATGCAGGTCGCTTCAGATAGTGCCCATGGACGAGCAGTCGAACGACATCTTCGAGCTAGACGGGGAGATTGAAGGCTTGCTGCCCATGTCCATAGAGGTCACGGGCCACATGATAAACGTGATTAAAGGCGAAGGCGCCTGATGGCCAGCCGTGCAAGGGCCGCCATCGCCCAGCCCGCCAGCGTTCCCACGAGCAGGCCCACTACAACGTCCCCGAGGAAATGCTGTCCGGCAAATATCCTGCTGAGCCCCACGAGGAAACCCCAGATGCAGATTGCCCAGCCGTAGCCGCGCCAGAGCAGCCTCGTGTCGTTGCGGAATCCCAGCCAGGAGCATATCGCGAATCCGAAGGCGTTCGCCGCATGCGCGGAGTAGAAGCCGTATTTGTAGTATTCGCTCTTGCCGCCTATCTCGTGCAGTCCCGCCGATAGCATCCTGTCGTCCCAGCAGGGGCGCAGCCTGTCGAAGAACTCCTTTGTGAAATTGGCCAGCTGGTCGCAGATGACTATGGTCAGGACGCAGCTCAGCGTGACAATCAGAGCCTTCTTCCATCCGAGCCGCACGAACAGGAAAATCAGCACGAGCAGGTAGAGCGGGTACCAGATTTCCTTGTCGGAGAAAGTCTGCCATATCCAGTCGGAGGCAGGGCTGTGGAGAGAGTTGATGGCGAGGGTCGCGGCCATGTCCGCATGTTCGAGCGACCCCCAGATTCCTATTGCTGCAGTGCCTTCCATAGCATGTCCTTTAATTTTCCGATGTTCTTTCCCGTGCTGGAGGAGATGAAAATATGCGGCACGCCTGCCGGCAGCGAGGGTTCGATTTCCTTTTCGATGCTCTCATCGATGAGGTCGCATTTGGTGACCGCCAGCAGTCTCCGCTTGGTCAGGAGCTCGGGGTTATAGAGCTTCAGTTCGTTGAGCAGGGTTCCGTAGGCCGCAGCTATGTTGTCTTCTTCCACGCTTACCATGAAGAGCAGCACTGAGTTACGTTCGATGTGGCGCAGGAAGCGTATGCCTATGCCCTTCCCTTCATGGGCGCCTTCTATGATTCCGGGTATGTCGGCCATCACGAAGGACTTGCCGTCGTGGTAGCTTACGATTCCGAGATTGGGTTCGAGGGTCGTGAACGCGTAGGACGCTATCTTGGGCTTCGCGGCCGTCACGGTGCTGAGCAGAGTGGATTTCCCGGCGTTCGGGAAGCCTACCAGGCCTACATCGGCGAGCAGCTTCAGTTCCAGTATGAACCAGTTCTCCTCTCCGTCTTCGCCGGGCTGGGCGAAACGTGGCGTCTGCAGGGTCGCGGTCTTGAAGTTGCTGTTGCCCAGGCCGCCGCGCCCTCCCTTGCAGAGTATGCGCTCCTCCCCCGCCTCGACGAGCTCGAACAGGGTCTCGCCGGTTTCCACGTCCTTTGCCACGGTGCCCACAGGCACGTCGAGCACGATGTCGGTGCCGTTTTTGCCGTGGCGGTTGGCCGAGCCTCCGGGCTCTCCGTCCTCGGCCTTGATGTGCTTGCGGTATTTGAGATGGATCAGAGTCCAGAACTGGGGGTCGGCGCGCAGGATTATGTGTCCTCCCCTGCCGCCGTCGCCTCCGTCAGGGCCTCCTTTCGGGATGTACTTGGCGCGGTGCAGGTGTACCGAACCGGCACCTCCATGGCCGGAGGCGCAGAATATCTTGACATAGTCTATGAAATTGCTGTCAGGCATACGTATAATTTCCTCACTTTCCATGGTGGAAAGTATCATAATGTGCCGCAAAGATAGGCAAAACTCCTATGATTTACCGCACAAGCATTACCGGCGGGCAATATTTTCCTTGTTTTTCCTTGATTGGGGCGCTCCGTAGGCGGCATTGAGTGCTTTTGGCAGCAAGGGCGAGCGCTTTTGCAAGAGAACCATGTGCCTGACCTTGGCGGGCCTTCAGGGCTCCCTGTAAGGAAAATGCCTTACAACAGCGTGTTATTTCTTATTGGCTTTTCTTCTATCCTTAATAATCGCATCCTTGTTTTCCAACGCCCATTCTATCAGTGCATTGATATGCGGCAGTAAAGAGCGGGTGCGGTCTGTCAGCGCATACTCGACCCTTGGAGGAACTTCGGGATATACGGTGCGGGTGACATAGCCGTCATCTTCCAATGTCCTCAAGGTAACCGTCAGCATCTTCTGCGATATGTCGGGGATTTCGCGCTGCAGCTCCTTGAAGCGTACCGTCTCCTTGCCGGCCTTGTCAAGCGTGTATATGACCAGAAGCGACCATTTGTCGCAGAGTCTGGCCAGGATGTTCCGTATCGGGCAGTTCGGAAATAGGGCATCTTCTATCGTTGTTCTGTCCATAATATTTTGTATTTCAAATCGCTCTACAAAAGTAATCAAATTCCTTTTGTACCGCAAAAAAACTTTTTTCAAAAATTTTTTGTCTGTAATCGGCTCATATACAATAATGGTTACTTCTGCGTAAGTATCTGAAGTTCAAGTGCCTACTTGTACGGATAAAAAACTCTTTCCATCTTTGCAGTGTAAAAGAAACGAAGTTACTATTAGTAAGTATAACCGATTAATGTTAAAAACAATGAAAAAGGTATTATTCATTTTGTTGAATTTCTTAACAATCACAGCTATGGCACAGACAAAAGGACGTTTCGAGGTTCATGACCTCGGCAATTACAAGCTCCACGTGTACTACACCAACGATGCTCTCGGCGATGCAAGTTACATCATCGAAGGGAAGGATGCACTTGTCACTATGGAACAGCCGCTGTTCAAGGACAACGTCGCCGAATTCGACTCCTATCTTTCCGAACTTGGCAAACCAGTGGAGAAGCGTATCACTGACTATCATGTGGGTGGAACCGGAAACCATGACGTGGTAATGGCTGAGGGGATGCCCGAATTTACCAAAGGAGAAATCTACGGCGGCATGATGAAAGGCTTTGAGCAGGCGTTCGGTGACGCTTTGACCGACATGCCCACGGGCAAGGCCACGGAAGTGGCTTTCGGAACGACGCAGACATGGGCGGGAGTCACTTTCGAGTTCCGTAACGGAGCTACGACGGATTTCCCCGGCGCGAGCATCCTGATTGGCGGTAAGGCATATTACACCCATTGGACTCCTGCAAAGGCGCATGTCAGCAACCTGCAAATCTCTTCCTCTGCCGCTATCGATGCAGAAATAGCGGAAGCTGAAAACTCTCTGAACTCTGGTGCGACACTGTTCATCGGCGGACACGGCGGTGCGGCTGCGCGCGATGCGGTGGAGTTCAAGATCGCCTATCTGAAAAAGATGAAGGAGCTGCTTGCAGCCAACAATACGGCAGAGGCTTTTACGGATGCCATGAAAGAAGCCTGGCCCGGCCTGCCCGGAGAAGCCGGATTGGAAGATTTGGGCAAGGCACTCTATAAATAAGAGCAAGGAATACTGGACAATGATGCTTCGGACAGTGTGACTTCAAGCACCGTCCGAAGCCTTTTTCAAACAATGGATAAATGGACTACAATCATGGAAAAGGCATTTGATTTCTTAAGCAGCCATAAGGATGTGGCGTTTGCCACCATGGAGTCCAAATCAGGAAAAAGTGTACTTCTGCAGGTGTGATAATCTTGAATATGTGAAATATCAATACATTTTAGAATCTCAACAGTCCATGAATTGATGAAAGTCCGAAAGTAATCTTGAAATATCTACCTTGTTTCCATCTTCGAAGAAGGTCGCCTTTTTGCAAGGATGCCAGTTTCCTATGACTTCACCATTCTGCACAATGACGGGATAGAAAATGCCGTTTTTGTTGTAGGCTTGTCGGCAGAACTGTTCTGCGATCGCATGATGGCGGCTCTTGTAGCCTATCAGATATTCGTCATAGGATGGTAACAACAGGATTTTCTTGCGGCAGCCTTTTGTCCTGCAGTCTTGATGTATATAATATATATCATCATTATGGCGTTCCGCCGTCAATTCGCCGGCAATGGAGTCTATGGCATTTTTACATTCACCTGCGCTGAGGTTTGTCCACCATGCAAAGTCTTTCAATGTGGCCGGTGAATGGCTGCGGAAATATTTTCTTGCAAGCAGGATTAGCGATTCTTCATGCGAAGGTTCGTTGGCTGGCGGTATCCGTCCGTCAATCAGAGCGTATGTGTTTTGATTGTCATCAAGATGTCCGCTGCATATCAGTCCTTCTGCTTCAGCCATTTGAAGATATTTGGTCATTGTATAGACATCACCGGAAAGCCCGAGTTCCCTTAAACTGGCAATAATGGCTTCTTTGGTCATGGATTGTTGCCCTGCAAGCGTCTGACAGATGAGGTCGCAGGCGTGTTCAAAGTCTTTTTCAGAAATGCCTTGTCCGTAATATCTGATGGCCTTCTTGTTTTTGTCGGCACATAATTTCAGCATCCAGCGCAGATCCTCGGCTGCGACCAGCTGCCATGTACATCTGAACAGGTGCGTCCTGACAACTTGCCCTGAATCAAAGGCTTTACGGAATGATGACATGGAGGGCCGTTTCAGACGAATGCCGACCGCCCAGCGCATCATTGTGTATTCCTGGGCCTGCAGCATCCCCATCCATGCGACCAATTCGTGGATGTCTGACATTTGCGGATTAACCAACTGCTGATTCAATAGTCTTATATTCGATATGCCCATATATTGCCTTTTGTGAAAACAAAGATACTTCTCTTGTGTCGTTATTCGCAATTGCAGCAGGCATTATGCCTGAGATTGTCATTGGCATGAAAAGTTTTGTTTTCTTGTTCTGGTGCTTTATGGGGCTTGTGGAGTGGCCTGCGGTGGGGCTGGCGGAACGGAGCCTGCGGAGTGAGGACGGGCGCATGGCTGACACCGCTGGAATGGGCGGGGCGATATAGGTGGTGAATAAAATTGAAAACGCCTCCCAAGTATGCTGCCTTACGGCTCGCCTGGGAGGCTCATTTGCTTTACAAAGCAAAGATAGCAGAAAATTTTTGAACGATGCAAGATTTTCTAAATTTTCCATAAGGGGTGCTCTTGCCAATCTTCAGGAAATCCCATGTATCTGACATTGACAACAGGGTATTTCTGCAGTAATGATCTGAACTGCTCCCGGAAATGATGATTTGGATTGACGCTCTGGAGCAGGTATAATATAATACATAGGGTGTAGTACAGTCTTTTGCTTTGGGCAATATTGACTTCTTCGTCCGTGAGCCATACCTTGCAGGAGTCTTTATTGGTGTATTTCACCGGGGAGATATCCAGAGAAATGTTCCAAAGTCTTGCGTGATGTGCACAGATATTCCTTACATAATTGAGTGTATGGAGCCATGAGCAGAAGGTCTTGTCATCGGCCAGACCAAATGCTTTAGCGATGTCCGTCCTGTCCTTGCGGCTCTTGAGGTTCTGACAGATTTTGGAAAGTTCGCTGAAATAGAGCAACTCAACGCTCATCCAGCTCGGAGGTGTCGGAGGGTCATCATATTTGCTGAGGTAGTGCTTGATGAAAGTGACTTTCCTATTGGCTGTAAGCTGCTCCGTTATATGTTTTTGTATATCGGCATATACATCAAGAGATTTCCCTGTTTTCCCGTTGGTGCGAGGCGGCAGAAATATTGAGGCCTCATTCTGCCAGTGAGAGCCGTATTTCAGACTGAGTTGGTATATCAACTTGGTACGGAGGGCAATTTCTATCCTTTCTATGGCGTCAAATACAAGGAGCCGGAGTTTCCTGTCGAAGCGGTAGAGGCTGTTTATGTCGTTCCATGTGGTGCCGGGGATGAAGTCGTTTGAAAGGTTGCCGTCAGGATTTGGCTTGCGAAAAGGAATCATGTAGGCGCTCATCCTGTAATAACTGATATTGGACAGATGTCTGGCAGTCCTATCCGTATCGGGAATGTCAAGTCCTCTTCCTTCAAGCAGTTCTATCTGTTCGTCTATGGTCAGGGCTACTTTGGTATATTTCTCCATTTATTGTCTTTTTTGCAAAGGTATGGAAAAAGAGGCATGGAGCAAAGCTGATTATTTGAGGATGTAGCGGCATCGGGGGTAGTTGGAGCAGCCGTAGAAGGGTCCGTAGGGACCGTGGCGGAGGATGAGGGTGCCGCCGCAACGGGGGCATTTTCCGGAGGCGACGGCGGTGTTGCGCCTTCGCTCGTTGGTGCGTACGTTGCGGATGTGTTCTTTGCGGGACTCTTTGGAGTTGCAGTTGGATTCGACGAGACGGTTATGGATGCTGATAACTTGCTCGTGGGTAAGGCGTTTATCTTTGAATTGGCTGATTGTCCGGGGTATCTTGTTCCAGTAGATGACCGGGGTCGAGGAGTTGACTCCGAGGCGGCACTGTCTGGAGAATGCGACTATGGAGATGAACGGGATGTCGCCGAAGTCTTTGAGGAGGTGTTTCAGTGCCCTGATGTGTCCCTGGTTCTGATGTATGGGGTTGCGCAGAGAGTATTTGTGTCCGTAGATGTTCTGTGTCCAGTATTCGCTGTTCTCGCCTCCGTATATACAACCTTTGTAGAACTTTGTCTCAATGACGAATATGCCGTATTCGGATATGACAATATGGTCAATCTGCGTGGTGCTGCCTGATGATGTCCGCAGGAGCAGGTTGTTGATTACACAGTATCTGTCTTTTGGCAGTCTGCCGAGGATATGCGCGACACGATATTCGCCTATCCGGCCTTTCGATAAGCGGAGCCAGATAGCGAAGGAAAAGAGGGCGGCTATTATGATTAGTGTGAGCATCTCGGCGTCATATCCGTTTCATCCTCAGGATGGGGAACGGGTTGCCCTGGTCGTCGGTGCTGTCGCGGCGGAACATTCGGAAGCCCGCCCGCTCGTAGAATTCCACGGCCGAGGGGTTCTGTTCGTTGACATCGACATATTGCACGTCCAGTTCGGAAAACGCCTTCTGAACCAGCATTTTCCCTATGCCTTTCCGGAAATGGTTCGGATGGAGGAACAGCATTTCTATCTTGCGGGACTGTATCCCGGCGAATCCTATGCTGACCCCATCGCGGTCAACCACCCATAGAGTCTCAATATGCCGTATGGCAGCTTCCGCCTGGGGCCGGAGGCTGCGGATGTCCGCCTCGGTCAGGAAATGGTGGCTGGCGCGTACGGACGCCTCCCAGATTCCGAGCAGCCCGGCGATGAGCCCGGGAGTCCTGGAGTCTTTTACGATGGTTCTGATTTCGATGCGGGGGTGATTGTCGGCGGTATTCATATCATGTTTGCAATCTCGGCTTCAGCGCACCGCTGTCAGTTCCGTGACGCTCACGAGCTTCTTGCGGTCCCACATTTCCTGCCTGACCATGCCTATGCCCCGGGCGTACCAGGTTTTGGAGTTGCTTTTCTCGTTCACCATCATGGTCTTGACCGTGGTCTTCTCCTCCACCACGAAACAGTCGAAACTGCCAGCCGGCGTCGTAACGGTCTCGCGGGCCGTCACCTTCCGGTCCTTGCAGTTCATCTTCGTGGTGACGAACATCACCTTGACGGACACATCGTAGTCAGGAAGCTCCATGCCCACGGCCAGCTCCGCCGGAATGCCGCGGCTCTCCCCCGTCATGCTGACCTCCTCCATCATCTTGTCGACCTCGGCCAGGTCGGCCTCTCCGGCGCCCGCTATCGTGAGGGACTGCCTGACCATGTCGCCCAGCGACTCTTCCATCGAGGCGGCATAGTCGTATATGACCTCGAAGTCTTCGAATTTCATGACTTCGTTGGCACGCACCGTCAGCGTGTCATCGGCATACCGCGTGGTGTTGACTACAACGGCGCCGCCTTTGCTGAAATCTCCGGTGAATCCGGACAGCGAGTCCCTGGTGAACATGAGCGGCTTCCCGGTAGCGCCGTCGCGCATTTCGTATTCGAGCACGGTGCCGGCTTTTGAAGGGAAGAAAGGTTCGGGCGTCTGTGCTGACGCCAGGTTCAGTGCAATCGCGGATGCCGCGGAAACGATGAGGATTCTTTTCATGATATTCGGTTTTCAGTCGTTTTCATCAAGCTGGAATATGTCGTCCGTGGGTTTGCCGAAATAGCGGGCTATTTTCAGCGAGAGCACGGTTGAAGGTACGTATCTGCCGGATTCTATGGAGTTTATGGTCTGGCGGCTGACTCCGACTGCATCGGCCAGCTCCTGCTGGGTGATGTCCTTGATCGCCCGCTCGACCCTGACGCTGTTCTTCATCGGTCCGCCCTCCGTATGGCCCTCATCGTCAGGTTGAACTTCAGGATATAGAGCATGAACACCAGGAATATGGCCGCAAACGTGAATTCCATGAAGGCGAGCCCGTAGATGAATATGATGCCGAACGCGAGCACGGCGGCTGTCACCCAGAAGCTCCAGACGAATGACTGCATGCGCACATGGCCGGTCATCTCGTCCTCGTCCCTTTCCTTTGACAGCGCAAGGAAGCAGAGAGACACAAGCAGCCCCATCATCGCGATTTCGTTGACGGGGTCGTTCTTGATTATGTCGAACCAGCCGCCCGGCTCTTCCAGCATGTCGTTGGGAGTGATGCAGAACGCCGGCCAGTTGAGCTTGCCGAGATCCAGTTCTCCGCTGAGCAGCAGCCATAGACAGGCGGCGCAGAAAGGAAGGAACATCCACGCGCCGATTTTCTTGAACGTGTGCGGAAGCAGATAATTCTTGTTCATGGCAATTTTGTTTTTCTCTACAGCAAAGTTAAGCCGATTTTTCAAAATGACAAATAAATTTTACATTTTATCAAATGAATTTGATGTTGCCCACGTGCGGGCCGTACTTATCATGTTATGTCGTTCCGGGCGGATTTTATATTATTCCCGTAATGGAGTATCTTCGCTGTGGCGACTATTATGAACATCTTGGGCTGCCCGTCTCCATCGGTATTTCTCTACGGTCCGCATGATACCGGAACAGCGGCTGCAGCACTTTCACCGTGAGCGTCTCCGGGCGGGATAATCCCGCCGATGACATTTCCGAAAGATTGTACGGCTGATTAGCATGTATGTTTGGCAGTATTTTCAGAGGACAAACTTTGCCGTCGGGTCTTGCGCCTGGCGTCAAAGTTTTTTATATTGCCCCTAATTCGGATCCGGAGATAAGATGAAGATACTTACTGGAAAGGACATACGCAGGGCGGACCTGTATACGATGGAACACGAGCCGGTCACGGGCTCTGCGCTGATGGAGAGGGCGGCGGCCGTCCTGGAGGAGGAGATTGTCGCTGCAGCGGAGACACAGGAAAGTCAGAAGCCGGCGGCCCGGACACGGGAAAGCCTCAATCCTGCAGCAGGAATGCGGAAACAGGCAGTGCTGACGCACGGCGGAGTTCTGCAGAAAGACGACACCCCCGAATATCTGATAATCGCCGGAAAGGGCAACAATGGAGGCGACGGACTTGCCGTGGCCCGTCTGGTTTATGACCGTTTTGGCGGCAGCCGCAGCATTTCGGTCCTCCTCACGACGCCACCCGGGGAGCTTTCAGAGGACTGCCGGCTCAATCTGGACCGCCTTCCGGAAGGTGTACGCAGATTCAGTCTTACGGACGGGCGCATCATTTCCGGCAGCGGCGAAGTTCAGCCGGAGCTGCTGTTCCGGCCGAACACAGTGGTGGTGGACGCAGTGCTGGGCTACGGAGTCACCGGCGCGGTCCGGGGCGCCGCACTCGAGGTGATCCGCCTGATCAACGGCCATGCCCACAGTTGCCGCATGGTGGTTTCCATCGACCTGCCCTCAGGACTCCCGGCAGAACCTCATTCCGGCCCCGGCAGCACCATTCCCGCCGACGTGGTCCGCGCCGACCTTACCCTGACCATAGAATTCCCCAAGCTCTCGCTGCTGCTGCCGGAGACAGGAAAGTTCGCCGGACGCCTGCGGACAGTGCCCATAGGGCTCGACCGCAGCTTCATCGAATCCTGCGTGTCTCCGTTCTCCGCCGTGGATGCGGAGTTTGTCCGCACGCTCTTGAAGCCCCGGCAGGAATTCGACCACAAGGGCACTCACGGGCACGCGCTCATAATAGCCGGAAGCGCCGAATATATGGGTGCGGCAATTCTCTGCGCCGGCGCCGCGCTGCGTTCCGGATGCGGCCTCGTGACAGCGCACATACCTTCCGAAGGCAGGACGGCGATGCTCGTCTCCCATCCTTCGGCAATCATTTCCGCCGACCCTTCACCGGTGTTCAGTTCTCTTCCGGAAAGGTTTTCGAAATATTCCTCCGTCGCGGCAGGGCCGGGGCTTGGGAAGACGGAGCCGAGCGTCGCGGCGCTGAAAGAACTGCTTGCATGCCTGCCGCAATACGAGAACATCCGCGCCCTCGTGCTGGATGCGGACGCGCTGAACATCATTTCGGAGCACCCCGGGATGCTGGCCGCGATTCCTGCAGGAAGTGTGCTGACGCCTCATCCCGGAGAGCTTGCGAGGCTGCTGCGTGCGGCCGCGGACTGCGGAATGGTTGAAAATGCCGCCCCGGCGGCCGGTACGCCATGGACGGACGACATGCACAGGGTTGCGCTGGTCCGGCAGCTGTGCCGCAGCCTGAAGTCGGTCATTGTAGTCAAAGGCGCACATACGATGACATGCTCTCCCGATGGACGCTGTTTCTTCAACATGAGCGGCAATCCCGGGATGGCCAAAGGCGGCAGCGGAGACGTGCTCACCGGGCTGATTGCGGGACTTGCGGCGCGCGGCTATGATCCGCTCACGGCGGCGCTTCTCGGAGTATGGTTCCACGGCTGCGCGGGTGACGATGCCGCCGCATCCATGGGCGTGGAGTCCATGAACGCGGCGGATATACTCGAGAATATCAGAATCTGAATCAGTCCGTCTCCGGCAGGCTGCCCGACCTGTTGAGATTCCGGGTGAAATACATTATCACGCAGAGTACGGCGAACAGCGCCAGCGTCCCTGCCAGCAGGCTTCCGGTCTCCATGTTCAGGAGCAAATAGATGAACGCGTAGATAGCGGCGACGGCAAGCGGGAAGAACCATGCCGCTTTTGTCCTCAGGATGGCGATGAAATAGGCCCCGAGCGGCACGACTGTGAGCACGGTCGCCAGAAGATATGCCAGACCGAAGGATATATATTCGGAGAACGCGAGCAGCAGCAGGTAGAACAGGCAGAGCGAGAAGCCGGTGACCACATATTGGATTATGTTCACGTTCCTGCCGGAAACGGCCTCGACGAGGAAGATGCCAATGAAAACCAGGAAAACCACAAGGAAAAAGTATTTTATCACCCTCGATGTCTTCTGATACATCGAAGCGGATGTCATGAAATCCACACCGAAACGCGAATCTGTGCCGTACATGCTGATTTCGTTGATGTCCCAGCTTGCAGTGAATCCGTCATCTCCGACCATGCGTTCGGAAGGAAGAAAAGAACCGTTGAAGCTCGGGGAACCGTAGCCGGATTCCATGGAAAGCGAGTACGCTCCCGCCCAGGGACGAACTCCAGGCTTTCCATACCCTTGAACTGCAAGGTGAGCGACCACTCCAGCGGTCCGCCTGCGTTGACGGCTTCGACCGGAACCACAGCCATTATGCCGCCGTCAGCGGCAATGAAGGGATAGTCCACGCCGCAGAAGCGGATTGCCGGCCTGCCTTCCAGTCCTTTGCGCTCACGGAGCTGCAGAAACACATGGCATTCCCCGCCCTGCGTACCGCTTCTGCCGTTTCACGGTCGAGGGTGAACGTTCCCGACATTTCAAGTCCGGAGCGGTAGACCGGAACTTCATAGATAGAGCGTTCAAGTATCTCTACTTCGACGGTGCATGCCGCATCGACGCTGTCCGGGGTAGTGGAGGAGTATTCCTGGACGTAGTACTCCTCCACCTTCTCCTTCCGGTTCGGCACGCGGAGTTCGGGCGTGCCTATAACCTGCCGGCCTCCCCAGGAATCCGCAATCTCGTCCCTGACGCCTCCGGCAATCAGTTCTCTCTCTCCGATGAGTTCTCTGACCATTATCATCGGAACCAGCATGAACATCGCGGTAATTACGACCACGGCGCCCTTGATAAGCAGTTTTCTTGAATCCGTAAGTTTCATCGTATTTTATTTCTGGAGTATTGTTCTGCCTTTTGCAGTGAGACGGTATTTCTGCCTGGGATGGTGCGGCCTGTCCGGGTACAGGGCTTCGACGCATGACTCCCGCTGCGCCGGGAGCAGGTACAGCTTCAGAAAATTGTCCCTTCCTTTCAGTCCGAGCCCTTCCATCATTTCCTTTGCCGACAAAGTCCCGTCTCCCAGGACTTGCGCGAGCAGTTTGATTTCATGGCTGATTCCGCCGCCTGCCGTACTTGCACTGTACTTGTCCTGTACTTGTCCTGAATATCCGTGTGTGACGTCCGTCTGTTTCAGCTGGCCTTCGGGCGGATTGATACACATGTACCTGTTGCGGAGCATGTGTTTCCCGTTGTAAAGAAGGTTCTCCAGGAAGCGTTCCAGATAAATGTATGTGCAATCGACGCCTTTCAGGGCGTTTTTATAGTTCGCCCTGACGAGAGCGTTCCTGAAATACCAGGAATGCCGGGCAAAGAGGTCGTTGTTCACATTGAAACCTATTGAGCGTAGGTATTGGATAAGAAATACGGCGGTGGTCCTGGTGTTGCCTTCCCTGAAAGGATGGATCTGCCACAGGTCAGATACGAATCTGGCCAGATGTCCGATTACCTTTTCTTCCGAAAGCCCGATGTAGCTGAAACGGCGTTCCTGCTCGAAATCGTAGTCCAGGGCCCTGCGGAGATCCTCCCAGTTGAGATAGCTGACGGAATCTCCGTCCAGCACCCATTCCTTTTTCGAGATGTTGTATTTACGGAGCTGTCCGGCATGGGTGAAGACTCCGTCGAATATCCTGCGGTGAACCGATATGAAGCCGCCGGATGAGAAGTCCATGGTATTTGCGGACAATATCCGGGTGATGTTTGCAGATACCTTGTCAGCTTCCTGGCTGCCGGTTTCGTCCGCTTCCCTGGCCGTCCGGGACCGGTAATATGTTTCAATCAGGGAACAGGCTTCGTCTATCGAGATGTCTCCTTCGATATGGCGGCATGCGGTAGCCTTCAGATATTCGGAGGTCTGCAGCCCGTCGACGGCCTGCAGTCCGATTGCCGCCTGCCAGACGCCCGCGCGCTCCGCCCTTCCGGGCTCCCCCTGTCGGATATATTCTTCGAAATCCATGAAGATAAAGATAGGAATTTTCCACGTCACCGCCAAGACGCCTATTGCCTCATGGCCCTCTCCACCGGGGTGACCGGAACGGCCGGCACGGGGTCGGTCCGGATATTTGCCGGAAACTTCGCCATCTGTCTGGTGTATTCCTCCCAGCTGACCATGACCTGCCTGTAGGTTCCGGTGGCGAAGTCGTATTCGAGCTTTATGCATTGGGGGATGGCTTCCGGGCTGTATTTGTCCGGTTCCGGATTCCATCCCGGTATTTTGGCGATTATGAAGGGGTTGGACGAGTTTCCCAGGGGCACATATCCGTAGGGTATGGCGAAAGGATTCGCGAAGGGCATCCATCCTGTGGTGGCGATGATGTCCACCATGGGCACAGCCTTCATGCTTTCGGCGACAGAAGCCGTGACTGCGGCATGCACGGCGAAATTCACCGCAATCGCCCTGTCCTCCTGCGACACTGGAATGTCGGGCCGGAGCAGCGACGGCAGGCGCGGGGCAGAAGGAACGGCGAAGAACATCGGAGGCGGTGAATACAGGCTGTCCGCCGCAGACAGTCCCTCGTCGACCGTCAAGAGCGGAGCGTCCTGTACCGCAGTGACATCCTGCGCAAGGGCGGTCATCGTGCCGGCAAGGAGAGCTGCGGCGACAAGGGTCATGAATCTTCGGACGGCGGTCATGTTCCTGTTCTGTTGGGCGCGTGAAGTTTTGCAATTGTCATGCCTGTACCGCAATGAATTCCGTCTGCTGACGTCAAAGTTTGTTTCATCCGGCAACATTCGCTAACTTTATACGATTTTTTGAATAGAAGATGAAACGTACCATAGACCTCTCCACCTGGCCGCGCAGGGAATACTACGAATTTTTCGGGAACATGCCTGACCCCTACTGGGGGCTTGCGGCGAAAGTGGACTTCACGGAATGCTACCGGACCGCCAAGGCCGCAGGAGAATCGTTCTTCTTCCATTCCCTCCATAGAATCCTCACCGCGCTCAATTCGGTTCCCGAGCTGCGCACCAGAATCGAAGACGGCGAAGTGGTCATCCATGACAGTGTCGGGGTGAGCCCTACCATAGCCCATGACGACGGCAGTTTCGGCTTCGGGTATTTCGAATACCACGAGAATCTGCGGGAATTCCTCGCCGGAGCGGACAAGGAGATGCTGCGCGTCAAGGGCGGCAGCGGACTTTGCCTTGACGGCAACGAACACAGGACGGATCTGATATACTATAGCGCGATTCCCTGGGTGGATTTCCTTTCCATCAAGGAGGAAGGCGCCCACCGTCCCGGCGACTCGATTCCGCAGATTTCGACGGGCAAGCTCTGCGACATCGGAGGCAGGAAGCTGATGACCGTCTCCATACTCGTGAACCACGGCCTCGCTGACGGGCGCCACGTCGGACAGTTCTATACCAAACTCGAAGAGATATGAAAGATATAAAGGTAGTGGCGGTTGACGCCGACGACACCCTTTGGGACAACCAGTCGTATTACGACAGGGCGGGCGATGTGTTCGCCGCCGAGCTCCATGAATACGGACAGCCGGACTGGCTCCAGGACAGGCTGTTCGAGACCGAAATCGCCAACATGCCGCTTCTTGGCTTCGGCGCCAAGTCCGTGTGCATCTCCATGATGGAGACCGCAATGGAGGTTTCCCGGGGAAAGGTCTCTACAGCCCGGCTGGAGCATATACTGAAGACCGCGAAGTCGCTGCTGGAAATCCCGGCGACTCCCCTTCCCGGAGTTCCCGGGGCGCTGGAGCGGCTACGGAGTTCGGGCAGATACCGCCTCGTGCTGTTCACCAAGGGCGACCTTCTGGACCAGCAGAACAAGATAATGCGCTCCGGCCTCTCGCGTTTCTTCGACTCCACAGTGATAGTCAGCGACAAGGGCAGGAAGGAGTATCTCGACCTCTGCGACTCGGAAGGCATAGCGCCCGCGCAGCTGCTCATGATAGGCAATTCCTTCAAGTCCGACATCCGTCCCGTCGTGGAGCTCGGAGGCTCGGGAATCCATATCCCCTTCCACACGATGTGGAAGCACGAAGAGGCGGAGGAGTTCGATTCTCCGGACATAGTGCGGCTGGAGAAATTCGGCGACGTGCCGCAGGTCCTGCTTGAATCCTAGAGTCATGAAGCGCCCTTTGCTTACGACCATACTCATTGCCTCGGCGGCGGTCCTGCTGCCCGTGCTCATAGTGTCCAGCTTCGCCGGAATGGGTGTACGGAAGGCGGCAGAACGCCGGGCGGGAAGTTCGGTCGTCACAGTGCATCCGCACGAGGAGAGCGTCGAGGCGGCCGCGTCCGCCGGCAGGACCACGGTATTCCTGGCCGGAACCATCGACATGGGAAGCGGCGAGGACTGGCAGGCGCGGGCGGATTCCCTGTTCGCCGCCCTTCCGGACGGTGACTTCCTGCTTTTCAACCCGCGCCAGGAGCATTGGGACGCATCGAAGCCCGGCGAGATGGACTATCAGGTGAATTGGGAGCTGGACCATCTCGAGAAAGCCGACTGGATCATCATGAACTTCCTCCCCGGAAGCCGCTCGCCCATCACGCTGCTCGAGCTCGGCCTGCACGCCCGTAGCGGACGGCTCCTGGTCATCTGCCCTCCCGGATTCTACCGCTACGACAACGTGCGCATCACCTGCGGCAGATACGGCGTGCCGATGCTGGACAGTCTGGAGGATGCGGTGCGCCACATAGGACAGAACGGCAGACCGCGTGGCATCCGACGGGAATTTTGAGTATATTTGAAACCATTCAAAACTTCAGGAAAATGACAGAGGACATCAGATGGCAGCAGCGCTTCGAAAACTACAGCAGGGCCCTGAAAAGGCTTGTCAAGGCGGCGGAAATAGTCGCATCCAGAATCGAGTACGGCGAAGATGTCGACGACCTGCTGGAGGAAGGGCTGGTGCAGCGCTTCGAGTACACGCATGAGCTGGCGTGGAACACCATGAAGGATTATGAGGCATATCAGGGCTATACCGACATCCGGGGCTCCCGCGATGCCATACGCAAGGCTCTGGAGACTGGACTGATCGACGACGAACGTTGGATGGAGTCAATCGTCGACCGGAACAAGTCCTCACATAATTATGACGATATTATCGTAGGTGGAGTGGTTGACAATATACTCAAAGTCTATCTGCCGCTTTTCATCCGTTTCGAAAACAAGATGCGTTCTCTCCATGAATAGGGACATCAGCCTTGCGGGATTGAAGCGGACGGATTTGGAGAAATTGTCAGAAGTCTTCAGGAAGCACCCTGCGGTCGAGAAGGCTGTTCTCTATGGTTCGCGGGCCATTGGGAATTTCAGGCCGTTTTCCGATGTGGACATCACCCTGCTGGGAGAAGGCATCAGCGGTTCGGAATTCAACCGGCTGTCTTTGGATATAGACGACCTGATGCTGCCCTACAATTTCGACCTGTCGCTGTTCTCATCGTTGTCAAACCCTCGTCTTCGGGAGCACATAGCCCGCGTGGGAATAATCATTTATGAAAAATCGGACAACCCCTGACGGAAATGGAAGGAATACGGATATTCAACGGCCGGCCGGATGACCTCGGCGGCAGGAGCGAAGCGGAAACCGCTGTATACTGCCTGCTTGACAGCCTCGGGATAGATTATGCCACCGCCTGCCATGAGCCGGCGTTCACGATGGAGCAGTGCGCGGCGGTGCAGCAGGCGCTGGGCGCTCCGATATGCAAGAACCTCTTCCTCTGTACGCACAACAAGTCCGGAATCTATCTGCTGATGCTTCCCGGCGGAAAGCCGTTCAAGACCAAATACCTGTCCTCGCAGATAGGTTGCTCGCGGCTTTCATTCGCCGGCGAGGATGACATGATGCAGCTGCTTCATATCCACCCCGGTTCCGTCTCTCCGATGGGTCTGATGAACGACGGAGGCCTCCGGGTGCAGCTGGTAATCGACAGGGAACTTCTTGCGCTCAAGGAGTTCGGCTGCCATCCATGCGTCAACACCGCGACACTCAGGCTCGGCATGAAGGACTTTCTCGGACGCTACCTGCCCGCAGTCTCGCACGAGGCCGCCATAGTCGATCTGCCCTCCGGATGACTCGCCGGAGCATGGCGGATTCTAGTATAAAATCGCTATCTTTATGCCCCGGAAAACAAAGTCAGGATACAATGAAAACACCCATGTCCCATAAGGCCCATCCCTGGCACGGCATCAGCCTCGGGCCGAATGTCCCGGACGAGGTCACCGCATTCATAGAAATCGTGCCCACGGACACCGTGAAATACGAGGTCGACAAGGAATCCGGCTATCTGTCGCTCGACCGGCCTCAGAAATTCTCCAACATAGTGCCTTCGCTTTACGGCTTCCTGCCTAGGACCTACTGCGGCCCGAAGATGGCCGACATGACCAACAGGGCGCTCGCCAGATATGACGTGGAAGGAGACGGCGACCCGCTTGACATCTGCGTGCTTACCGAGAAGGACGTGACCCACGGCGACATCATCGTACGCGCGCATCCCATAGGCGGCCTCCGGCTGCTGGACAACAGGCAGGCCGACGACAAGATAATAGCTGTGCTCAGGAACGACGCCGTGTACGGCGGCTACACCGACATAGACCAGCTCCCGAAGGACATCATACGCAGGCTGATACATTACTTCACCACCTACAAGGACATTCCAGGCGACGACAAGCGCCGCATGGAGTTCATCAGCATATACGGCGCCGACGAGGCGAAGCAGGTGATTCTGCGCTCCCGGGAAGATTACGGGAGCCTTTTCGGCGAATGACACCTCCATTATTGAAAAACATTTCAACCATGAACAGATTCATAAAGATGACTGCTATCACGGCTCTCTCCGCCGCTGCGGTTTCCTGCGGGAACGGCGCCGGCGCTGACGGGGACTTCAAGTACCTGATCGACGAATTCGCCGATCTGAAGATAATGCGCTACAGGATTCCGGACTGGGACAGCCTGACCCTGCAGCAGAAGGAATACGTCTACCATCTCGGTGAGGCGGCGAAATACGGGCGCGACATCCTCTGGGACCAGCACTGCAAGGCGAACCTCCCCGTGCGCCACGCCCTCGAGAACATACTTGAGAACTATGACGGCGACCGGGAATGCAAGGATTTCCAGGACTTCACGGTATACGCCAAGAGAGTGTTCTTCAGCAACGGCATACACCACCATTATGCCGAGGACAAGTTCTTCCCCGACTGCCCCCGGGAGTATTTCGCGTCGCTTATGGAAGCCGTCGGCATTGACTCCGGGGAGGCCGGAGAGCTGCTGGAGGTCATCTACAACCCCGATATCTACCCCCAGCGCAAGTCCAACAGCAGCGACGGGGACATCGTCGCCCTGTCGGCAGTGAACTTCTATGACAACGTAACCCGCGACGAAGTCGAGAGCTATTACCACGCCATCCAGGATCCGGACGACCCCGAGCCGGTATCCTACGGCCTCAATACCAAGGTCGTGAAGGGCGATGACGGCATCGTGCGCGAGGAGGTATGGAAAATCGGAGGAATCTACTCCCCCGCACTCGAGAAGATAGTCGCGGAGCTCGAGAAGGCGGCCGCATGCGCCGAGAATGACATCCAGAAGCGGTATATAGCCACTCTCATCGAATATTACCGCACCGGCGACCTCCGTCTCTGGGACAAATACAATATCGAATGGGTGCAGGACACTCTCGGCACCGTGGACTTCGTCAACGGTTTCGTCGAGGACTATACCGACCCGCTCGGCCGCAAGGGCAGCTGGGAGGCACTGGTGAACATCAAGGATCATGCGGCGTCCGAGAGGACCGAAATCCTCAGCGCCAACGCTCAATGGTTCGAGGACAACTCTCCGGTCGACCCCCGCTTCAGGAAGAAGACCGTCAAGGGAATCACCGCCAAGGTGATCAACGCGACCACGCTGAGCGGAGACTGCTATCCTTCGACCCCTATCGGAATCAATCTTCCCAACGCCGACTGGATACGCAAGGAGCACGGCTCGAAGTCGGTGACCATAGCCAACATCACGCACGCCTACGACCTTGCCGCCCAGGAGTCTCCCAAGAGCACGCTGAACGAGTTCGCATGGGACGATGAGGAAATCGCCATGGCCAAGAAATATCTCACCCTCACCGACGAAATCCACACCGACCTACACGAGTGTCTCGGCCACGGCTCGGGCCAGGTTCTTCCCGGAGTCTCACAGAACGCGCTCAAGGAATACAGCTCCACCCTTGAAGAGACCCGCGCCGACCTTTTCGGACTTTACTATATGGCCGACCCCAAGCTCGTCGAGCTCGGCATACTTCCCGACATGGAGGCCTACAAGGCTCAATATGCCAATTATATACGCAACGGACTCATGGTGCAGTTCAGCCGTGTGGAGCTGGGCAGGAAGAATACTGAGGCCCACATGCAGAACCGCAAGCTGATAGCCGAATGGTGCTACGAGCAGGGCAAGGACGGCAACGTGATCGAGAAGAAGGTGCGCGACGGCAAGACCTATTTCGTGGTCAATGACTATGAGGCTCTCCGTGGCCTGTTCGGCAGGCTGCTGGCCGAAGTCCAGCGAATCAAGTCCGAAGGCGACTACGAGGCGGGCAAGGCTCTCGTGGAGACTTACGCCGTGAACATCGACCCCGCCCTTCACAAGGAGGTGAGGGAGCGTTATGACGCCCTAGGGCTCAAGCCCTACGGCGGCTTCGTGAATCCCGAGATAGTCCCCGTGGTGAAGAACGGCAAGACCGTGGACTACCGCGTGGAGTATACCGACGACTATCTCGGACAGATGCTGGAGTACGGAAGGAAGTACGCCACTCTCTGACCCTTACTGAACCTGAAATCCATTCGGACAATGTTTGCGGATCTTCTGAATTCTACCTATTTCGCGCTATTCGTGATAATAGCCCTCGGTTTCCTGCTCGGCAGGGTCAAGATCAAGGGCCTGTCGCTTGACATATCCGCCGTGATATTCGTGGCCCTTGCCTTCGGACATTTCGGCGTGGTAATACCCAAGGAGTTCGGAGACCTCGGTCTCGTGCTCTTCATATTCACGATAGGCATACAGGCCGGTCCCGGCTTCTTCAGTTCGTTCAAGAGCAAGGGAAAGGTGCTGATTATCCTGACGGCCATCATCATAGGCTCTGCCTCTCTGACAGCCGTGGGCATGAAGTACCTGTTCCATCTCGATGCGCCCAGCACCGTCGGCCTGCTGGCCGGCGCTCTCACCAGCACTCCGGGTCTTGCCGTGGCCATCGACAGCACCGGCTCGTCCCTGGCATCCATCGCCTACGGTATAGCATATCCCTTCGGAGTTATAGGCGTGATTCTTTTCGTGAAGCTGCTTCCGAAAATATTCCGGGTCGACCTGAACAAGGAGGCTGCCAGGCTGGAGAAGGAGCGCACCGGCAAATATCCCGGACTTGAGACCTGTATTTTCAGGGTGACCAACAAGATGGTGTTCGGGCGTACTCTCGCCCAGCTCAGCATACGCGCGGTCACCGGAGCGGTCATCTCCCGCATCAAGAGCGGCGACCGCATCATGATTCCCAATGCAGCCTACGAGGTCAAGGAGGGTGACATCCTCCAGGCTGTCGGAACCGAGGATTCCCTCAACCAGCTTTCGATGCTCCTGGGAGAGCGCAGCTCCGGAGAACTGCCACTCACCAAGCAGCAGAGCGTGGAGTCCATACTCGTCAGCCGCAAGGATCTTGTCGGAAAGAGCCTGGGCAGCCTGAACCTCCAGCAGAACTTCGGATGCACAATCACAAGGGTGCGCCGAAGCGGTATCGACATCACACCCTCGCCTGAGCTCAGCCTCAAGTTCGGCGACAAGCTCACGGTCGTAGGTGAGACCGAAGGTATCACCGGCGTGTCCAATCTCTTCGGCAACAATGCCAAGGTGCTTTCCGACACTGATTTCCTGCCGATAGCGCTCGGAATAGTGCTCGGCGTGCTCGTCGGCAAGCTCAACATAACCTTCCCCGGCGGAATCAGCTTCTCGCCCGGACTTACCGGAGGCGTGCTGCTGACCGCGCTCGTGCTGAGCGCCATAGGCAAGACCGGCCCCATTCTGTGGACCCTTTCAGGCTCCGCCAACCAGCTCATCAGGCAGATAGGCCTGCTGCTCTTCCTTGCCGAGGTGGGCACGTCCGCCGGCCAGAATCTGATGGCGACCTTCCAGGAAAGCGGATGGCTGATGTTCCTCGTAGGCGCCGCCATCACGCTGGTGCCGCTCATCGCTGCCTCGCTGATAGGCATCTTCTGCTTCAAGGTTTCGATGCTCGACCTGCTGGGCACCCTGACGGGAGGCATGACCAGCACCCCGGGACTTGCCGCCGCGGATTCCATGTCCGACAGCAACATCCCCGGAGTGGCATACGCCACGGTCTACCCTATCGCCATGGTTCTGCTCATCCTCTGCATCCAGATAATGGCTGGTTTCCTGTAGACCGCCTGTGTGATGGGAAGCTGGTCTGAGAAAATATGGGTTGCCGGCAAAGCCGGATATGAGAAGATTCTGGGACATCCGTTCCTGACCGAACTTGCCGACGGAAGCCTTTCATCCGGGAGGTTTTCGAGATACCTCGCGCAGGATGAGCTGTATCTCCCCGTCTATTCGTCGCTCATGCACCGTCTTGCCGACATGTTTCCGGATGAGGCGGACAGGCTATTCATCCACCGTTTCGCGGAAGCCGGAGGAGAATCGGAGATGGAGATGCACCGCCTTCTCATCGAGAGGTTCCATGTGGACACCTCCGTTGCGCCCTCGCCTGTCACGCAGGCCTACTGCAGTCATCTCCGGGATGCCGTTGATGGCGGAAACCCTGCCGTGGCGGCCGCCGCACTTCTCCCCTGCTCGTGGGTCTACAACAACGTGGGGCTGCACATCCGCGGCATCGCGCGTCTGGATGGCAATCCCTACCGTGAGTGGATAAGCGAATACGGCGATGCGGAATACGGCAGGACGGTGGAGAGGATGGTCGGGATAAGCGATGCGCTGGCAGCCCGCGCCACTGCCGGAACCCTGCCGGAAATGGACAGGGCTTTCCTGCGCTCACTGGATCTGGAATACGATTTCTGGGATTACGGATACAAAACCACATAATGACATGAAACTTTCTGAACTTGGAGAATTCGGACTCATAGACAGAATCAAGGCAGGCGTGAAGATACTCGAGGGCATGACGGGCATAGGCGATGACTGCGCAATCATCCCCCAGGGCAACGGAGTGGACATGCTCGTCAGCACCGACATGCTGGTCGAGGGCACTCATTTCCTGCTTGACGATATCAAACCCTACAGGCTCGGTTGGAAGGCGGCCGCAGTGAATCTCAGCGACATAGCTGCCATGGGTGGACTGCCCGTCGCGACTTTCCTTTCGTTCGCGCTTCCTTCCGGTCTGGACAGCAGCTGGACGGACGAATTCTTCGAGGGCTACAATGACATTTCCGGCAGGTACCATTGCGTGCTGCTCGGAGGCGACACCACCGCATCTCCCGACAGGGTATGCGTAAGCGTGACCATCATCGGAAGGTGCATGGCGGGCAAGGCCCTGCTGCGCAGCGGTGCCAGGGACGGCGACAAGATCTGCGTGACGGGTTATCTCGGCGACGCGGGTGCCGGATTGAAGGTGATTCTTGAAGGCGCCAGGAGGAATTCCGACGCCCAGGCCCTGATAGCCATGCACTACCAACCCATACCGAGGGTGGAGGAAGGTCTGAACCTCGCCCACAACGATGCGGTGCATTCTATGATAGACATTTCCGACGGTATAGGCTCCGACCTGCGCCATATCCTCAAGGCTTCGCGCAAGGGTGCGGAAATCAACGTGAATTCCCTCCCCCTCTCCGATGAGCTTCTGCGCACATGCCGGAGGAACGGGTGGGATCCGGTGGAGCTCGCCAGTACCGGCGGAGAGGACTACGAGCTCCTGTTCACTGCGTCTCCGGACGCCGAGATTGGCATTCCGCATACCGTCATAGGGCATATAAACGATTCCGGCCAGCTGCTGTGGCTCGGCAGGGAACGTGATTTCGGAGGGTATCACCATTTTTGACTCTGATGTCGGCTGCTCAGGGTACTGTCTCCAGAGAGGCTAGCCGCCCGCGGCTGTGAGCGGGCGATGCCCGGAGTAAAGCGAAGGGCATCGATGGAGCGCAGCGGAACCTCGAGGGAGACAGTACCCTGAACAGCCGAGATAGGAACAATTAATTATGAAAAAATATCCGATAGTATTGGCGATTTCCGGCACCGACCCTTCAGGCGGGGCCGGGCAGCAGGCCGACATCAAGGCCATATCAGCGACCGGAGGCTATGCCGCATGTGCGGTCACAGCGGTCGTGGTCCAGAACACCACCGGAGTCCGTGACGTGTTCCCGGTGCCCGCAAAGACGATTTCAGACCAGATTGCGGCGGTATATGATGACATCGGGGCGTCTGCCGTGAAAATCGGTATGCTGAATTCCTCCGACGTCATCCGCGCCGTGCGTGAAAGTCTGCTGCATTACCATGCCCTCAATATAGTGCTTGACCCGGTGATGGTGGCGACTTCTGGCGACAGGCTCATCGAAGAGTCCGCCGTGAATTCCCTGATGACCGAGCTTGTTCCACTCGCCAGGGTGATTACGCCCAACATCCCGGAGGCAGAAATACTCGCCGGCACGAAGATTTCCTCCCAGCATGAGCTCCCCGAAGTGGCGCGCAGGCTCTCCTGCGGCGGCAGGGTTTCCGTCATGATGAAAGCCGGCCACCTCAGCGATGACGTGCTCACGGACATTTTCTACAATGCGGAGGAGGACAGGTGCACCGAACTCCATTCCAGGCGCATATATACCCGGAACACCCACGGTACAGGCTGCACCCTCTCTTCGGCTTTCGCCTCGTATCTTGCCCAGGGATATTCCCTCGATGACGCGGCGGTCGCTGCAAAAGACTATATCGCCCATGCCATCGAGTCGGGCGCGGCTTACGAAATCGGCCACGGCCACGGGCCGGTGGATCATTTCTGGATGCTCGGCAGGTAGGACTCAAAGGTCCGCTCCTATGCGGCTCAGATATTCCGGCGACACATCGAGATAGGAGGCTATCATCTTCTTGGAGATGTACTTCAGGATTTCCGGACGGTTCCTGATCAGCGAGACATAGCGTTCCTTGGCCGTGCCGTTGATCAGCGAGAGCTTCATCTCGCAGCCGAATATCTGGTATATCGCGATGTCGAACATCCACTGGGAGAACTCGTGCGAGAGCTTCATCAGCTCATAGAACTTCTCCCGCGTCATGTGCAGCACCACCGCCCCGCACTTGCAGGTGTCCACCTGCATGAATGCCGGCCTGTTCATATAGAAGGAGTGCGGTGACATGAAGAACGACCCCGGATCGCCGAAGCCGTATGTGATTTCCCTGTCATCGTAGAGGTAGGACATCCGCAGTATGCCCTCCTTGATGAGATATACATTGGAATTGATCTTGCCCGCCTCGATTACGTGTGTCTTAGGAGGTATCAGGCTCTCCTCCATATTTTCCAGAAGCAGGTCCAGCTCGCGCTCCGGTACGGCGTACTTGCCTTCCTGCCTGATCAGTCTCTTCAAATCGTCCATGGCAGTTCTTTTCACAAAACTAATAAAAATTTCCTCTCCGCCGGAACATTGACCTATGTCAATGTTTTTTCGGATTCTGTTTGATAGTTTTGTGGTAAAACGGTATTACCAATGAGAAATTTCATTTTCCTTTCCTGCGCTGCCGCATTGTTGGTTACTGCGGCATCGTGCCGTAAGGAGGTTCCGCTTGAGACGGAATTCCTTTCGAAAACCGAGTCTGTCGCAGTATCGGCTGATGGCGGACGCTACTCAATCAACTACACGCTCATCAATCCCGTGGAGGGCCGGGAGGTGAACGCCTCGTCCGAAGATGGGTGGATTTCCGGATTCGACTGCTCGAAGAGCGGAAGCGTGAGCTTCACCGTGGCTCCCAACGAGACATACGAGAGCCGCAGCGGCGAAGTGCTCGTCGAATATGGTGAATTGAATTTCAGCGTGCCCGTGAACCAGTCCGCAGGATATGACGTGACCACTCCCTGCACGGTGTTCCTTTCTACATATTTCGGTGATGCCTACGAGACTTACACGCACTTCTTCATGATGGCCGACAGGGAACTCGGCGAAGGAGGAAACTATGACCACGAGGGAGCCTACTACGTAATCTACCTGACCCGCAACATAGACGAGGAGACCGCCACAGCTGCCTTCACTTCCGGCGAATATACAGTCGACCCCGAAAGCAGCTATGAGGACTGGACGATTTCTGCCAAGGAGAGCTACGTGATATACAACAACACACAGTACGGAATCACCGAAGGAACCCTCACGGTCAGCGGCGAGGATTACAATGAATCCACCTTCGACCTCACCGTCACGCTCGACGACGGTTCTGTCCATCACGCCGAATACAACGGTCCCCAGTACGGCGAGGACTACAGCATAGACTGGATTACCGAGGATGTGGACATGACAGCAACCAGGGCAAGCGCCAACTTCATCGAGGGCGAAGGCGACCCTGACTATGGCAATACCAACATCAACATCACCCTCTATTCGGCACTTGACGAAGCCGGCTGGGTGGAGGTTCCCGGCTATGCCCTCATCCTGGTCGGCAACGTCGAATTCGACGGCACCGGCAACATAGTTCCCGGCACATATCCCATATCCTTCGACGATATGATAGAGGACGCCTTCGATGCCGGATACTGCGTCAGCTTCATGAATTCGCCCTTCCCTTCCGGAACCAACATAAGGTATTTCTATGTCGACAACCAGCAGCAAATGGTCGGAATGATCAGAGAGGGTGAGGTCGTGATAGGCAGGGACGGCGACAACTACAGCATAGAGTGCAACTTCGTGACCAGGGAGGGCGTGAATGTGCACGCCACCTACGACGGAGAGCTCGACATTGTCGGAGCTCCCGGCACAAACCCCTTCGAGCCCTACTACCTGCAGGAGGACTATCAGTGCGTATTCCCGCTGGAAGATGCGACACTGGTCCAGGTCAACGGAATGTCCAGCACCTGGGATTATGAGGACGCCATCACATGGAGCTTCAACATGTACCAGTTCAACGGGAACTACGCCTACCACGGCGACCAGATACGCATAAAGATCGTATGTCCTCCCGAATACACCGAGGAGCCGATGGAGGGCACCTATACTGTCGCCACCGAGGAGACCAAGGGCACGCCCGGCACCATGGAACCCGGAACCTTCGAGCCCGGAATCAAGGACAATTATTATGTCGACAATTACTGGCCTACGATGTTCAGGAATGAGGACAACGGCGAAGTGACATTCGGTGCCGCTGCCGCCGGAGGAAGCATGAGCCTCACCAAGAACGATGACGGCACATGGAACATCCAGTTCGACTTCACTGACCAGCAGGCAGAGCCCAGGCATTTCACCTTCGACTGGACAGGCGAAATCAGCATTCTGTAATCGGCTCGGAACAGGCGCTGCCCTGATGTGATTTCTGGAAAAGGGGATGACAAAAAGTTGCGTCATCCCCTTTTCATTGTTTTTCCGAGAGGTCAACCTTATCTCCTTGTTCGAATATTCAATTCTCAATCCGAGCGTTCACAGATTGATCGGACCTGTGCCCTATGGTATTGGTTCCGGAAGATTTATTATGGACGGTGACGCCCGGTATCCTATCAGGATTTCCGTTTTGCCGCCGTTACTTGAAGACAGGGCGGAGCTGACATTCGGGATGCGATATTCCGACCTGGTCGGTATCCGGGTCCAGTCGGTGTCCAGGAGCGGCAAAATCCCTGCAATGCAGTGATTTCAATATATTTCCAGAGATTATTGCCGATAAATGCTTTTCCTGCGGCTCTTCGGATGTTCTAGGTGCGGTTTGCGTTTGGCGATTTTCCGTGGCGGGGGTGCAACCGATTCCGGCAAGGACGCATCTGATATAGGAGCATTCACGGTGGCCGCAGGCCGGCAGACCGTTCCCGGATGCACGACCGTCAGACAATATGCAATTTGACAATATCATGAAGAAATTGATTCTTTTCGCCGCGCTTTCCGTTGCGACGATGTGCTTTGCTGCCTCGGCTGCGAATGCCAGGGTCAGCGATCCCGTTCTTTATCGCAGCGCCGGATATAAGGGCAGCGTATCGTTAACTGACATAACTCTCGCCTGGGTCGGACTTGAGACCTCCCATGGCTATATGTTCAACGAGCACCACTATCTGGGCGCAGGCGCCGGAGCTTTTACCGTTCCTGCGGCGGATACTCCGTTCTTCGCCCATGCGTTCGTTGAATACCGGGCCTACATTCTCAAGAAGAACAGCACTCCTGTCGCCGGAATCAAGGCCGGATGGTTCGGAAGCACTGAGCAGGATGCGTCCGGCAACCTGTTTGCGAATGCTTTTGAGCTTGAGCCGAACGTGGGATGGGCCTGGGCGTTCAACGAAAAGCTCGGCATGAATCTGTGCATAGGCGCCACCAGCTGCCTCTACAGTAACGCGCCCGGCTCGCTTGCAGTCCTGTTCATGCCCAAACTGACCATCGGCCTGGAGTTCTGACGGCTGCTGGAATCCAGCTCCTGCTGCCGTCTCTCCGCTCTGCCGCTGCCGGAGCTCGGCCTCCGGCAGTAAGACCTCCCGCTCAACCCTATACTGCCGGAGGCCGACTCCGCAGCGGCGGATGAAAAATACTTTTGCGCGCCCGTTGAGCTGGA
>UQQM01000014.1 GCA_900543205.1 uncultured Bacteroides sp.
CCCTCTCGCGGCAGAGTATCGTGTAGTCGATGAGCACGATACCGTTCTTCACCACGATACCGATCAGCATGATGATACCTATCAGCGCCATGACTCCGAGAGCCTCTCCGGCCAGCTCCAGTCCGAGGAACACTCCGACGAGCGCGAACGGCAGGGAGAACATTATCACGAAAGGCGCCATCAGGGCCTCGAACTGGGAGGCCATGACCATGTAGACGAGGATTATCATCAGCACCACCAGCACGAGCAGGTCGGCGAACATGTCCTGCTGGTCCTCATAGTCACCGGCAATTACGACCGAAATCTCGATAGGAATCTCGGTGGCGTCTATCGCCTGCTGGGCGGTGGCCACGGCCTCGCTCAACGCCGCTCCGTCGGCCACGATGCCGCTCACGGTCACCAGACGCTCGCGGTCCTTACGCTCGATGGTAGGAGGCACGAGGGTCTCGACAACATTGCCGAGGTCCTTCATCCTGACCTGCTGGCCGAAGCCGTTGGTCACCATGATGTTCTCGAGGTCCTCGACCCTGGTGCGGTATTCGGGAGAATAGCGCACGCGGATGTCGTATTCCTCTCCGTCTTCGCGGTAGTAGGAGCTCAGCGAACCGCTCATCGCCGCACTGAAGGCAGCGCCCGCAGTGGTGGAGTTCAGGCCGTTGAGCGCAAGCTTGGTACGGTCGAAGTCCATCTGGAGCTCGGGGGTGTACTCGTCGCGGCTCATGGTCACCTGGGTGTACATCGGGCTCTTGAGCATCTGTTCCTGGAGCAGGCGGGCCACGCGGTCGGTCTCGGTGAAGTCGTAGCCGTAGACCTCGACGTCGACGGTGGAAGCTCCGCCCATTCCGCCGCCGCCTTCGGTGACGGTGGCCTTGCGGACTTCAGGATACTGGCCGATCACGCCTCTGACCACATCGGCAATCTGGGCCGAAGTACGCTCGCGGTCGCCGCTGGAGCCGATGTTCACGGTGAAGGAAATCAGCTGGGTACCGTTGTCCTGCATGCTGGCGAAGGTGTTGTCGGAATCCGCCTGTCCGAAGGTGTAGTTGATGATCTCCGCCTCGGGAACCGCCGCCACGATGTCATCGTTGATGCGCTTCGCGAAATCGGCGGTCACTTCCTGGGCCGTACCCATGGGCAGCTCGATGGTGGCCGAGATACGGTCGGAGTCGGAGTGAGGGAAGTATTCGGTGGTGAGCCTGGGGATGAAGATCACCATGGCTATCACGAACACGGCCGCGAAGGTCAGGATGGTCACCCTCCTGCGCTTGGTGCACCAGTGGATCACGTGGGCGTAGCCCCTGGAAATCCAGTCGAGGAAGCGGTTGATCGGGACGAATATGAAGTTGTAGGCCTTTCCGTGCTTGACATCAGCCTTGAGCCAGCGTGAGCAGAGCATGGGCACGAAGGTCAGCGCGGCGGCCACGGAGATGATCATGATGATGCTGACTATCCATCCGAGCTGCTGGAACATGATTCCCGCCATACCGCTGATCATGGTCAGGGGCAGGAACACGCAGAGCATCGTGAGGGTGGACGCCATTACGGAGATGCCCACCTCGGAGGTTCCGTGGACGGCGGCCTCCTTGGGCTTCTCTCCTCTCGAGAGGTGCGTCGTAATGTTCTCGAGCACCACGATGGAGTCGTCCACGACCATACCGATCGCTATTGACAGCGCGGACATGGAGATGATGTTCAGCGTGTTGCCGGTCGCGAACAGATAGATCAGCGATGCCAGCAGGGCCAGAGGGATGGACAGTATGATGATGAACGTCGATTTCCAGTTGCCAAGGAAGACGAAAACCACGAGCGACACGATGATGAACGTGATGATGATGGTCTCCACGAGGGTGTTGATGGAATCGATGATTTCGGTGGAACCGTCGTAGACCGTGGAGATCTTGATGTCGGAGGGAAGGGTCTCCTCTATTTCGGCCAGACGTTCCTTGACACCCCTGATCACGTTCACGGTATTGGCTCCGGACTGCTTCTGGATGATGATTCGTGCAGAGCGCTCGCCGTTGGTGTAGGACTCCTGCTCGCGCTCCTCCTGTCCGTCGTTGACCGTGGCCACGTCCCTGAGGTAGATGGCCCTGCCGTCGACCGAACCCACCACGATGTCAAGCAGTTCCGAGGGATCGGTGAACTCCTTCTGCACGCGCAGGGTGTAGGTCTCCGAACCGATGTCGATGTAGCCCGAGGGAAGGTTCTTGTTCTCGGCCGAGATCACGGATGATATTCCGCTGATGCTCAGTCCGTACGCCTCCAGCTTGTTGGGATCGCAGTAGACCTGAATCTCGCGGGTGGGGGCTCCCGCAACCGACACGGTACCGACTCCGTTCACACGGGCGAGAGGAGTGGTCACCTTGTCGTCAAGTATCTTGTCGAGGCCCGCAAGGCTCACGTCCGCAGTCGCGGAGAGCATCATGACGGGCATGTCGTCGGCGCTGAACTTGAATATCACGGGCATGGTCGCGCCGTCGGGCAGGGTCGAATTGACAAGGTCCAATTTGTCGCGGACATTGTTCGTCGCCTCCTCTATGTCAACGCCGTATTCGAATTCGAGAGTAAGCAGGGAGATGTTCTCCTTGGACTGGGAAGTAAGGTCCTTGAGGTCTTCCACGCCGTTGAGGGCGTTCTCGAGCACCTTCGTGAGGTTGGTCTCGATATCCTCGGCGTTCGCTCCGGGATATGAAGACATCACCATGATTACATTTGAGTCAAACTCCGGGAACTGCGCGATCGATGTCTTCACGAGGGAGAAGACTCCCAGAATCGCGAATGCGATGAAGACAAGGGTCGTCGTTACCGGCTTGTTGACCGCCGAACGTATTATACTCATCCTACTACCTCCACTTTATCGCCCTCGTTCAGGCTTGAGTTGCCGGTGACCACCACGGTCTCGCCCTCCTCCAAGCCTGAAAGAATCTCATAATTGCCGTCGAAATGGAGGCCGAGCGTCACGACTCTGGCCTCGACGGTGTTGTCGCTGTTGAGCACGAATACGGTGCGCACGCCGGAACCCTGCTGCTTGAGCACGGCGGTGTCAGGCAGCACCACGCTGTCGTTGATGCCGAAGGTTACGGTCACGCGGGCGTACATTCCCGGACGTATGGCCCTGTCGGTGTTGGCTACATGGACTTCGGCGTTGAAGGTATGCGAGCTGGCGTCGATTACGGGATAGACCCTGACAACAGAACCGCTGAAGGTCCTTCCGGGAATCGCGTCAACGGTCAGGCTGACCTTGTCGCCCTGCTTCACCTTGGTGTAGTCCATCTCGGAGATGGGGACCAGCATCTTCACCGGGGTGATCTGCTGGAGGGTGTAGATGGGCGATGACATCGCATACATGTCGCCGCTGTCGTAGTTGCGGGCGGTGATGACTCCGTCCACGGGAGCGACCAGCACGGTGTTCTCGAGCAGGTTGTCGTAAGTGCTCTTGGACACGTTGTAGGTGAGCTCCGCGGTCTCGTAGTCCGACTGGGACACTCCGCCTTCCTCATAGAGGGCCTTTATGCGCTCCAGCTCGGTCTCGTTGTTCTTGAGGGTGAGGGCGGCCTGGTCAAGCTGCGCCCTGTCCATCTCGGCAAGCACCTGGCCCTTCTCCACGAAGTCGCCGACCTCCACGTTCAGCTTGCGGATACGGCCAGCCGCCTGGGAGGCTATGTTGTTGACCACGTTGGCCTGCACGGTGGAAGAATATACTCCTGTCTGGGGAACGTTCTGTTTTTCCGTAACCGTAACGGTCACTTTCGGTGTCTGCGGTGCGACGGTCGTCACCTGCTCGTCGCCCTTGTTTCCTGCGCAGCCGGCCAGTACGAAGGCCAGGGCGCTTCCTGCCAAAATTAAGCTTCTGTTATTCATTGTCTTTTGTGTTGTTCAGTTGGACATTGCCCTCGCCGTCTATGAAATCAGCACCGACGGTGCTTTCGAGGCTGGACTTGGCTATCACGAAATCATAAATCGCCTGTGAGACCGCGAGCTGCGACTGGGTGAGCGCGAGCTGGGCGTCGTTGAGGTCGGTCAGGGTGCTGCTTCCCACCTGGTACGACCTGGCGGTGATGTTGTATGCCTTCTCGGCCGACTCCAATGCCGTCTGGGAGGCTCCGTAGCTCTTCATGGCCGTCTCCATCTGGTTGAGATTCTGCCTGATGGATATCTTCAGCTGCCTTTCGGTGTCGGCCCTCTGGACATCCAGCTCCGCGGCCTGCACCTGGGCCTGCTTGATTGCGCTGTGGCGCTTTCCTCCGGCGAAGATGGGGATCTGCAGTGTCAGACCGACGTAGGAATAAGGTGACCACCTGTATTCACTGAAGTTGAAGTCGTTGGTCATAGCGTTGAAATTGTAGGAGAATGCCAGCGAGAGCGTGGGGATGTTGGCATATTTCTGCATCTTGATGGTGTTGGCGAGCTGCTCCGCCTGGATTGCCAGCTGCCTCATGGTGCTGTTGTTCTCCAGCGAGAGCGAATCCGAAGCCGAATCGGCCATGTCGCCGAGCATGCGGTTGGCATAGTCGCCGAGGGTCTCTGACACGTCTATGTTCTCGTCGAGGTTCACTCCCATCACGGCCTTGAGCTGCCACAGGGACAGAATCACCGAGCTCTCGGCGTTGTAGACATCGGGAATCGCATTGGCGAGCGTGGTCTTGGCCCTCGTGAGCTCCAGTTCGGAAGCCTTGCGGGCGTTGTACTTCATCTCGACCAGCTTGTAGTTCTCAAGGGCGTTCTCGTACACCGACTTGTAGACCTCGAAGGCCTCCTTCGCGAGCAGGCAGCCGAAATATGCCTGCTTCACCTGATTCACCATCTCCAGGCGCGAACTTCTCGCGGCCTCCACGGCCAGCTCCACGTCCTGGTCGGAAATCTTCAGGCTCTGCCAGAGCTGGGCGTTGACCAGAGGCATGGAAGCCGTGATTCCGGCCGACCATGTGTTCCAGCGGCCGACCTCGATTCCTCCTCCGGAGGAGGTCTGCGAGCTTCCGGTCGAACCGGCGTCAGAGCCGGTATCGGAGCCCCCGCCAGCGCCGCCCATGTCCCCCATGTCGAAGTCCATGTACATCACCTGTTTCTCGATGGTTCTCTGATAGGACGCGTTTCCGTCTATCTGGGGGAAAAGCGAGGCGTAGGTGCCCTTCCTGGCATATCCCGTCCTCTCTATCTCCATGTCCGCCACCTTGACGGAAGCATTCTCGCTCAACGCGATCTGCAGCGCCTGTTCCAGATTGATCAGCTTAGGTGCCGCGCTGCTGTCGGCCTGCTGGACATTGTCCTGTGCAAACGCCGCCAAACTGCCGAAAAGAGCGGCGGCAACCAACATAATTAACTTTCTAACCATATTCTTTAATAAAAATCCTCGCCCTTTGCGCAAAAATTATGCCATTTTGAGGGCGGAATTATATCCGCAAAGCGTTCAGGCTCTGAGAGAAAGCCGCCGTTTCCCGTCCGTTCTCATCGGCCGGGAAACGTAAGTCATACCACGTAGCGCAAGTTACGCCTTTCTTGAAGCCGGGCCGCGGCCCGCATTATGGGCCGGACGGACGATTGCAGCCGGAGTCTTATGCAGACAGGAGTATACCAGCAGCCCTATGCCGAGCAGCACGAAGGGGATTGAAAGCAGCTGGCCCATGTTCAGCACCATGTTCTCCTCGAATCCGACCTGTGGTTCCTTGATGAACTCTATCAGGAACCTCATCCCGAAGCAGACTATTAAGAAGAAGCCGATGAAAAAGCCCCTGTAGACCTTGTCGAGCTTGTATTTATAGACCCACACAAGTATCAGTCCCAAAATCAGATACGACAGAGCCTCGTAAATCTGGGTCGGGTGCTTGGGCTCGGTCTCGCCGTTGCGTCCGAAAATGAAGCCCCAGGGAAGGGAGGTCACGTCGCCGTAGATTTCGGAATTGAAAAGATTGCCGAGCCTTATCATGCAGCCGGCAAACGCCACCGCTATGCAGAGCCTGTCGAGTATCCAGAGGAAATCGAAACCGTTCTTCCTGCCATAATGTCTTGCGAACCACCACATTGCCAGCAGCAGCCCTATCGCCCCTCCGTGGCTGGCGAGCCCGCCCTTCCACGGCATGAAGATTTCAAGGAAGCCCTTCCACGAACCGAGGTAGTAGTCCGGCTGATAGAAAAGGCAATGGCCCAGGCGGGCGCCCACTATCGTGGCCACTATCAGGGTGATGAGCAGCGGATCCATGAGGCTGAGATCGACCTTCTCCCTCTTGAAGAACCATTTGAAAAGATACCATCCGATGAAGAAGCCGGAGGCGAACAGCAGGGAGTACCATCTCAGCCCGCCGTTGCCGATATGTATCAGGAACGGGTCCGCGTTCCAGTTCACTGCAAGCAAAGTCAGCATTTTCCGCAAATTTTACAGTCAGCAAAGATACGCAGAACCCGGGAGCAATGCAAGAAAAGGGGGCCGCAGTGCATACGGTCCCCTTTTATTCCGGCTGAAGCAGCTTTATTCGCGGATTGCCGCAATGCCGGGAAGGTCCTTGCCTTCCAGAGCCTCGAGCATGGCGCCGCCGCCGGTGGAAACGTAGCTCACCTTGTCGGCATAACCCATCTGGGTCACGGCAGCTACCGAGTCACCGCCGCCGACGAGGGTATACGCGCCGTTTGCGGTAGCCTCAGCGAGGTCTTCGGCAATCTGAAGGGTTCCCTTGGCGAAGTTGGGCATCTCGAACACGCCCACAGGGCCGTTCCAGAGAATGGTCTTGGAAGCCAGGATGATGTTCTTCCAGTTCTCGAGGGACTTCGGACCGGCGTCCATTCCTTCCCAACCGTCGGGAATCTCATGCGAAGGCACTACCTGCACGTTGGCGTCGTTGCTGAAGGCGTCGCCCACGCGGGTCTGGACTGAAAGGGAGATGTTCACGCCCTTCTCCTTGGCCTTGGCCATGATTTCCTGAGCCTGGGGGATGAGCTCGTCCTCGTGGAGTGAGTTGCCGATTTTTCCGCCCTCGGCCTTGATGAAGGTGTAGCCCATTCCGCCGCAGATGATCAGGTTGTCAACCTTGTCGAGAAGGTTCTCGAGCACTGCGAGCTTGGAGGATACCTTGGCGCCGCCGATGATGGCGGTGAAGGGATGCTGCGCGTTCTTGAGCACGTTGTCGATGGCCTTGATCTCGCCCTCCATCAGGTAGCCGAACATCTTGTCGTTAGGGAAGTACTTGGCTATCAGCGCGGTGGAAGCGTGAGCGCGGTGAGCGGTACCGAAAGCGTCATTGATGTAGCAGTCGGCGTAGGAAGCCAGGGTCTTCACGAACTCCTTCTGGCTCTCCTTCACTGCGGCCTTTGCAGCCTTCTTCTCCTCGTCGGTGGCATCCTCGGCCAGTCCACGGGGCTTGCCCTCCTCCTCGGCATAGAAGCGGAGGTTCTCAAGCAGCAGGGCCTCGCCGGGCTTGAGGGCCGCAACCTCTGCCTGGGCCTTCTGGCAGTCCGGAGCGAATTTCACGGGAACTCCGAGGCATTCGGACACATGGTCTACGATGTGCCTGAGGGAGAACTTGTCCTCCACCTTCTTCGGGCGTCCGAGATGGGACATGATGATGAGAGCTCCGCCGCCTGCAAGAACCTTCTTGAGGGTGGGGATGGCCGCACGGATGCGGGTGTCGTCGGTAATCTCAAACTTGTCGTTGAGGGGGACGTTGAAATCCACGCGTACAATGGCCTTCTTGCCATTGAAGTCGTAAGAGTCGATGTGTTGCTGCATAATTATATGGATGTTTAACTGATTACTATTTTCAATCTCACAAATTTAACAAATTTTCAGAAAAACATTCCGTTTTTGCCAAATCAATAAATAAGCGGTAATTTTGGCGCAAATTAATCTCACCATGGTCGAATATCCCGGAACATACTGGAAGGACTACGAACTGATTGACAGCGGCGCCGGAGAGAAGCTGGAGCGCTTCGGCGACTACGTGCTCGCACGCCCGGAGCCGAAAGCGCTCTGGGACAAAAGCCTGCCGCAGGACGAATGGAACAGGAGGGCGCATACCGTCTTCGTGCCCGGCGCAGGCTTCGGCAGGGCCGGCAAGGAGGACAGCGGCACATGGAAGCAGCTCAGGAAGATGGACGGGCAGTGGTACGTCGGCTACTCCAGCCCGGCGGGACTCAGGATGAGACTGCGCCTCGGGATGACCTCCTTCAAGCATGTGGGAATCTTTCCCGAGCAGGCCCCGAACTGGGAATACATATACTCGCGGACGAGCCTGCTCGCCTCGGGCGGGAACAGGCCGAAGGTGCTGAACCTCTTCGCCTACACGGGAGCCGCCTCCCTCGCCGCCAGGGCCGCCGGGGCGGAAGTGACCCATCTCGACTCCGTCAGGCAGGTGGTGACCTGGGCCCGTGGGAACATGGAGAGTTCGGGGCTTGACGGCATACGCTGGGTGGTCGAGGACGCGATGAAATTCGCCCGGCGCGAGGCCCGCAGGGGCAATCTCTACGACGGCATAATCCTGGACCCTCCCGCATACGGGCACGGCCCCGACGGAGAGAAATGGAAACTCGACGAATGCCTGTTCGATATGCTCAGGACCGTCAGCATGATACTGAAGCCCGAGCGTTCCTTCGTGGTGCTCAACCTGTATTCCAACGGCTATTCCGCCCTGCTGGGCGAAACCCTGGTGCGCGAAGCCTTCAAGGGCGGCGGCCTGAATACGGAAAGCGGGGAGCTCGCCCTGAATGACAGTTTCGGCAAAGCCCTCCCGCTTTCGATAGTGGTACGCGCGGAGCGCGGTCAGTTCCGGCTTCCGTAGGCCTCGGCAGCGGCCATATACATCTGGCTGAACGCGTCCAGCAGCTTTTCGGCGGCCTCGGTGTCGCCTCCGGTCTTCATCTCATCGGACAACAGGTAGATGTAGCCTCCGACCATGTCCAGCTCGTCCGGAGCCCAGTCATAGAACTGGAGATAGAAGTTCGCGCTCACTAGAAGTTCCTCCCCCATCCTGGTCGCCAGGGCGAGAGCCTTCTCGGACTGCCCGAGCGCATAGTAGTCCCTGACCGTCTCCACGACCATGAAGTCGTTGCCGGAGAACCCGAGGGGAACGGTCTCGAGAGGATAGTGCTCCATGACCTCGGCGCAGCGGTCCAGCATCTCGAGGGCCCTGTCGTTCTCGCCCGCCGCCATGAAGGCCTCGGCGCAGGTCACGAAGAGGTTCCTTATCGAAAGCACCCCGAGATGGGTGTACTGGTTCTGGTAGTCGATGAAATAGTCGTCGGCGGCGAGGGCGTCCCAGCTGTAGACCTCGGTCATCTTGCGGTACAACTCGTCGGTGTCGACGAATCCGGCCTGCGTCGTGGTGGTCTTGTTCTTTATGGGCACGAACTTGAACGAATACCCTTCGTATTCAAGGTACTCCTTGATGCCTATGTTGATGTCGCCGCCCATGCTGAGCAGGTTGATCGGCCTGTCCCACTGATAGCCCGACAGGAGGTCGAGCATGAAGAGCTCGGGTTTGGTGATGAAATCCTTGTCCTTGGAAATGTTGAGCACGATGGAGTCCGGAATCTGGTCGGCGAACTTCGCGTCCACTATGCCGTACTTTATCACGTTCTCCTTGTTGACGGGTACTGAGATCCTGCGTGAGGCTATGTAGTCCACCTTGCGGCCGCTGGTCATCGGGGCCTTGACGTCGGGATGCCTGAACAGGGTCATCACATCGGATATGCTCATCACCTCCTCGCGGAGGTCGAGTATGGGTATGTATTCGTTGGTCCCGTAGAGGTACTGCTCCTGGCCGACCGAGAGCGGCAGCGGTGCCGACTCGTTCACGGCCCATTTCATCTGGTCGATATGCCAGTCGGTACCCAGCAGCGAGGTGTTGCAGATTCGCACGTCGGTGCGCACGCCCTCAACCTCCTGGGCATACCATAGCGGGAAGGTGTCGTTGTCGCCGTGGGTCACCAGGATTCCGTTCTCCCCCACCGAATTCAGGTAGTTGCACGCCATCTCGACGGCGGTGCGGCGGTTGGAGCGGTCATGGTCATCCCAGTTCTGCGCACCCATGAGCGCGGGCACGCAAAGGCAGGCCGCCGTCACGACGGAAGCCGAGGCGAGTTGTCCGCGGCCCTTCAGCCACCTGCGCAACAATGCGCATATTCCGGCCACCGCCATGCCTATCCACACGCTGAAGAAGTAGAACGAGCCGGCGTAGGCGTAGTCCCTCTCGCGCACCTGATAGGGCGGCTGGTTGAGGTAGAGCACTATGGCGATTCCCGTCATGAAGAACATCAGGAAGTTCAGCCAGCAGCCGCGCTTGTCCTTGTCGAACTGGAAGAACAGTCCGATCAGGCCGAGCAGCAGGGGCAGGAAGAAGTAGTGGTTCTTGCCCTTGTCCTCCGCGAGCACTGCGGGGGCGCCGCTCTGGTCGCCCAGACGGAAGTCGTCGATGAACTTGATGCCGCTCTCCCAGTTGCCGTGGAAGATATTGTCGGGCGAAGGCGAATGTATCTGGTTCTGGCGGCCGACGAAGTTCCACATGAAGTAGCGCCAGTACATCCAGTTCATCTGATAGTCGAAGAAGTACTTCAGGTTGGCGCCCATCGTGGGCTTGAGGGCCGTGGCTCCGGGTATGTTCTTGCCCTTCCCGCCCGTATACGACTCATAGAAGGCCTCGTACTGGCCGGATTCGCTGGAGCTCCACATCCTCGGGAAGAGCATCTTGCCCTCCGGGAGGTACTTTGCGTCTATGGGCTTCTCGACTTTCTTGTATTTTCCGTCGAGCGGAGCCCAGTAGGTCGAGGTCTCGAGCTCGTAGGGCGCTCCGTAGTACTGGCCGTACACCAGCGGTGCGCTGCCGTACTGCTCGCGCGAGAGGTATCTCACGAGGGTGAAAGCGTTGTCGGGCTGATACTCGTTGGTCGGGGTCTTGGCGCAGGAGCGAATCACGTCGATGCTGAACACCGAGAATCCTATGACGATGGTGGTGAAGCACAGCAGGGCCGTGTTGAGGAACGGCCTTTTCTTCTTCAGCGTCACGAACAGGCCCCAGAAGCACAGTCCGAAGAGCAGCAGCATGAAGAACACGGCTCCGGAATTGTACGGAAGCCCGAACACGTTCACGAAGAGCAGGTCAGTGTACGCCGCGAGCTTCGGCAGCCAGGGTATGATGACATAGAGCACGAGCGCAAGTATCACCACGCCTATGAGGAATATCTTGACGAGGTCGCGGAACCTGTAGGGCTCTTCGCGCAGCCTGAAATAGTAGACGAACACTATGGCCGGAATCATCAGCAGGTTGAGCAGGTGGATGCCTATGCTGAGCCCCATCAGGAAGGCTATCAGCACTATCCACTTGTCCGAGTGCGGCCTGTCGTATCTGTCGTACCACATGGTCATGGCCCAGAACACCATCGCCGTTATCAGCGAGGACATCGCATATACCTCGCCCTCCACGGCCGAGAACCAGAAGGTGTCGGAGAAGCAGTATGCGAGGGCGCCCACGAGCGACGAGCCGCAGATGATTACGGCGGACGCCGCGGAATAGCTTCCGTCAGCCTCCGGCCTGACTATGCGGCGCAGGAACCACGCGATGGTCAGATAGAGGAAGAAGATGGTGAGGGCGGAGCACAGCGCGCTCATGGCGTTGATCAGCACCGCCGCGTGCATGTTGTCGCCGAAAATCGTGAAGATCCGGGCTATCAGCTGGAACATGGGGTTTCCGGGAGGATGGCCGACTTCGAGCTTGTATGACGACGCGATGAACTCACCGCAGTCCCAGAAAGAGGCGGTGGGCTCTATGGTAAGCAGATAGGTGACAGCGGAGATGACAAGGGCCAGAACGGCGACGATCCTATGCCACAGCAAATACTTGTTCCTGTTCATAAGCGACAAAGATACTACCAAATTCCTTATCTTTGCAAAAATATGTCCATTATGGCAGAGCAGGACTGGAAAAAACGTCTCGGGGTGGTATATTCCACGAATCCCGACTTTCAATATCAGACGGAGGAGACTCCGGAGGAGGAGACCCTCCCGCCCGGGAAGCAGAGGCTGACCGTGCGCATAGACCGCCGCCACAGGGCCGGCAAGCAGGTCACGCTCGTGGAAGGCTTCGTCGGGAAGGCCGATGACCTCGCCGCCCTCGCGAAGACCCTGAAGACGAAGTGCGGGGTGGGAGGAACGGCCAAGGACGGGGAGATCACGATTCAGGGGGACCTGCGCGACAAGGTGACCGCCCTGCTGAACGGAATGGGTTACAAGGCCTCTCGCGGCAACTGACGGCATGCCTCCGACCGACATCTTCATACAGGGAAGGCTCGAAATGTCATCCGTACCGCTTCCCGAGGCGGTGCAGCCCCTGCTGTGGGGAGACCTGACCGTAAACCGCATCCTCGTGGCCGCGGCGGTGCTGCTGTCGGTCGCCGGGCTCAGGGAGATGTTCCGCCTGCTTCCCGAACTGGCGTACGCCTTCACCCGTCCGCGCGCCTGCGTCTCGCTCGAATACAACACCAGCATCGCGAGGATACGGAACATGGCAGCCCTGGTTTCCGTGCTGCCGTTCTGCCTGATTGCGGACAGGTTCGGACTGTTCAGGCCGTCGCTCTGGGAGTTGATACCGGCCGAATGGAGCGCGGCGGCGACTGTCGGAGTGATGTTCTCCTACCTCCTGCTGAGGCTATTGTGCGGCGCCATGGTGCATCTGCCGCGCGTCGACGCCTCCACCGATGCGGCGGTCCGCAAGGGCCCGTGGAGCCATTTCATCCTGATGACCATCCTGATGCTCGCCACCGTCGGGCTGCTCGGCGTGTGCGGAGTACCCGACAGCGTGCTGAGGCCCGTCCTGTATTGTGAAATGCTTCTGTCATACCTGCTTTCACTGCTGCGTACAGGGCAGATTTTGGCGGGCTCCTTTTCCGTTTTGACAACTATTTTGTATCTTTGCGCCCTTGAATTTTTGCCTACGGCCGCAATGGTCGCATGCGCAGTTTTTTTATAGGGTGTATTTATGAAGGTACTACTATCGCAGCATACTCCGTCGAACATGGCTCCCTTCGAGATTCTGCAGGACAAGTTCGGCGCAGAAGTGGAATTCCATCCTTTCTTCCTGATGGAGGCCCTGAGCGGCAAGGAGTTCCGTGCCAAGAAGATAAATTTGCCCGATTACACCGCAGTGGTGTTCTCGTCCAGGCTCGCCATTGACGCATATTTCAAGCTCTGCGAGGAGATGCGCTTCAAGGTTCCCGAGACGATGAAGTATTTCTGCACCACCGAAGCGGTGGCCATGTACCTTCAGAAGCACATAGTCTACCGCAAGCGCAAGATATTCTACGGCACCGGCACCCCGGAGTCCGTGGTCGCGCTGATAGGCCCCAAGCACAAGGGGGAGAAGTTCCTCATAGCCGCCTCCGACGGCTCGAACTCCGGCCCCATCACCGATGTCTTCGACAAGGCCGGACTGGACTATACCCTCGGCACCGTCGCAAAGGCGGTTTCCCAGGACCTTCACGGACTGGACATCCACTCCTACGGCATCGTTGTGCTCTACAGCCCCTTCGACGTGGCCTCTCTCAAGGAGAACTTCCCCGGCTTCGAGCAGGGGGACATCAAGTTCATCTCTTTCGGCAAGTCAGTGGTGGGTGCAATGGAGGAGGCCGGGCTGGACATTGCCCTCAAGGCCCCGACCCCCGAAGCCCCTTCCGCCGGCAAGGCCGTCGAAATCTGTCTCGAATCCCTGAAATAGATGGCGACTCCGGCAGCCCATACCCTCCGCAAGACCGAAAGGCTGTGCGGCAAGAAGGACATCTCTACGCTGTTCTCAAAAGGGAAATGGGGCGCCACCGCGCATCTGCGCTACTGCTGGGCCAGCCGCTGCGGAGATTCCACGGCCGCCCGCAAGAATAATGAAGACGGCACCGGGAACTGCCAGGACGGCGCTTCCGCAGCATCCCGTGACACCATTCCGAACCGGCTGCTGGTCTCCGTCTCAAAGCGATATTTCAAGCGGGCGGTGAAGCGCAACCTGCTCAAGCGGCGCATGCGCGAGGCCTACCGCCTGCAGAAGGAGCTGCTCGACTGCCACGGCGTGGATTTCCTGCTGTCCTGGACCTCAAAGGAGGTCGGCGACTGGACGACCGTGCGCGAGGAGGTCGCGGAGGCGCTGACACGTATCGGCAAAGCCGTGGCAAAGCAATGCGGGATTGGCGGGCATGCGGTGCCACAGGCTCCGGAAGCCGGGGCGGAAAAGAACTCTGCGGAATGAAAGGCCGGATGAGCGGCGGAACCGGAAGAAGCGGCCGCCAGAACGTAACACCGGCAGACAGGAGCAGGCAGACCGCAGCGGATTGGCGGCCCGTGACTTTCGGGAGTATCGCGCGCCGGGTGCTGGCCTTTCCGTTCATCCTGCTGATAAAATTCTACCAGCTCTGCATCTCCCCTCTCAAGCCGCCCACCTGCCGCTTCACCCCGACCTGCTCGCAGTACGCCCTAGAAGCCTTCCGCAAATACGGGCCAATCAAAGGCTTCTGGCTGAGTCTCAAGCGCATCCTGCGTTGCCATCCCTGGGGCGGCAGCGGCTATGACCCCGTGCCTTAGCCAACAGTCCCTTGGAAATAAGGCCAGATTCGCTACCTTTGCAGTCAAATCCATTTCTATGTCTATGCCCGGATCTGTCTACGAAAACCAACGGCTGAACGGCAACGACTTCTCCGGTATGGACCTCACGGGAGCCACGTTCAGAAAATGCACATTTTCCAATGTCACTTTCAAAGGGGCCGTTCTCCTCTACGCAAGTTTCATCTCCTGCAAGAAAGCGAAAACCGGAGCGCTGTCATTTGACGATGCCGACATGAACGGGGCAAAGCTGGACAAATGCAGCTTTCAAGCCGCTTCATTTACAAGAACCTCCCTGATCAACGCTACAATATCCAATACCGATCTCAGCGACTCCAACCTTATAGCGTGCCGGTTCAACAATTCATTCATCGACGGCCTCGACGTCAGACGCTGCAACATGAACATGGCCACTTTCATCGGCACCCAAATCATGGCGATAGTATACAAGCCCGTCAGGAACATACCCTACATGCGAGGCCTGAGCCCGTTCAGGCGCAAGCACATACAGCACAATACGATATTCATCAGCGGGAATCAGCACCTCGAATTTACGGCATATTGCAATTCCGAATTCAGGAAGGACAAGTTATTCTCCAGCGCAAACTCGCTCGGCCCGGCAGTCAGGCCGTTTGCCTTCCTCCTGCTCGGCATTTTCGGGCTGCTGACCGATTTCGGGCAGTCCTTCACGCGATGGTTCTTGTGCGTGACCGCGATCGTTGCCGCTTTCGCCGCAGGGACCACCCTGATTGACGGCATCCCTTTGCCGGATTCCGTGATGAACTCCATGCTGGCGTTCTTCGGATTCGGAGAAATAGCGGGAGGATATACTTACCCGTATGTAATAGAGTCCGTTATCGGTTATTTCATGCTCGGCATGCTCATCTCGCTGCTTACAACCAAACTTTCCATAAACTGACATGAACGAATCTTACAGCATAACATCAGACATAATGCAGAACCTGAAGCAGGGTTTCGACATATGCCGCTTTTCAAATGGCCGCCTCGAGCCTTGCGATTACCATCGGAACCGTGCCGAGACGTTGATCATAGGCGTGATGGACGGAGGCGGATGTGAAACTTCGCCTCTGCGCAGCAAGATTCATCATCGGCAGCTCGTCTGCTCCAACGACGTCAGGCGGTTGCTCGGCCTTCTATCTTCCGACGGCCATGTAACCGGCGGATGGTGGCTGGTGGGCGAGCAACGCCAATGGCTTCACAGACGATTTGCAAAGCTGTTCGCCCAATACAACGGACGGCCATGCAGGGTCATGGTCTCGGGGGTTGCAGGATACGCCCACTTCTATTCCTACATGCACATACTGTTCGACGCTGCAAAGGAAACAGGATTTGACATATCTGGACTTTCGGTCGACATAGTGGACACATGCATAACTCCGCTTCTCGAAATCGCCGTCATTGAGAATTCGATCCGATACGGCAGACAATGGGGAAGATCCGGAATCCGGGCCGCCTATGACATCATGGGGTACAAGTTCCCTGTCCCTTCCGCGAACAGACGCTTCATAAAGAGCATAGCGGCAGACATCCGCAAATGCACCATAAGCGTAGTACACAACGACATCCTTGACATTCATGAAAAGCGGAACGGTCTGACCGACTCTTATGATATCATCACGGAACATTTCCTTATCTCAATGATGGAGAATGTCCTGCCTCTCGTAGACCGCAGCCGCATGACCTATTCGAATCTGCTGCGCCCCGGCGGACACTTGCTCATGGCGTGCGGATTCAGTGACATGAACTTCATCGAATGCATGCTGAAGATACACGCCGGATACGGATTCTCCCCCGATGAAAACGACATGGTGAAAGTATGGGACCCTTTCGGTATCAGCCGTAGCGAACTCCAGCAGATGTCCAATGGCGGCAACGCGCCGACTGTGGCTCTCGACAACTGCATGATAGACTTCACACTTGGACATCAGCCCGACCGTCACTCCTGACTGAAGCCTGAGCGCAACAGAAGTTCCGCCTGCAAAGAGCAATCGCGGCGCAAGCCGGTCGATCGCCCAGCACGACCGCAGCGGCGGCACAGACCGTCAGGAATCCAGTTTCAGAACAGCCATGAACGCGCTCTGCGGCACCTGGACGGTACCTATCTGCCGCATACGCTTCTTGCCTTCCTTCTGCTTCTCCAGCAGTTTGCGCTTACGGGTCACGTCGCCGCCGTAGCACTTGGCTGTCACGTCCTTGCGCACCTGCTTCACGGTCTCGCGCGCGATGATCTTCGCGCCTATGGCCGCCTGGATCGGGATGTCGAACTGCTGGCGCGGTATCAGCTCCTTGAGCTTCACACACATCTTGCGCCCGAGGTCGTAGGCGTTGTCCTCGTGGATAAGCGTCGAAAGAGCGTCAGCGGGCTCGCCGTTTAGCAGTATGTCGAGCTTGACCAGCCTGGCGGGCCGATAGCCGATGATATGGTAGTCGAAGGAGGCGTAGCCCTTCGAAATCGTCTTGAGCTTGTCGTAGAAATCGAACACTATCTCCGACAGCGGCATGTCGTAGTTCAGCTCCACGCGGTCGGCAGTGATGAAATGCTGGCCGACCAGCGTGCCCCTGCGGTCGAGGCAGAGCTTCATTATCGGACCGAAGAATTCCGACTTCGAGATTATCTGCGCCCGGATGTAGGGCTCCTCGATATGGTCGATCAGAGTCGGCGCGGGAAGCCCGGAAGGATTGTGAACGTCGAGAACCTCGCCCTGGGTTGTGTAGACCTTGTAGGACACGTTCGGAACCGTGGTGATCACGTCCATGTCGAACTCGCGGAACAGCCGCTCCTGCACGATTTCGAGATGCAGCAGACCGAGGAAACCGCAGCGGAAACCCGAACCCAGCGCGAGCGAGCTCTCCGGCTCGTAGACGAACGATGCGTCGTTGAGCTGGAACTTCTCCAGCACGGAGCGCAGTTCCTCGAACTTGTCGGCCTGCACGGGGTACATTCCGGCGAACACCATGGGCTTCACCTCCTCGAAGCCCGCGATGGCCTCCGAGCAAGGATTCGCCACATGCGTGATGGTGTCGCCGACCTTCACCTCCGCGGCGCTCTTGATGCCGGTGATTATGTATCCCACGTCGCCGCAGCCTATCTCCGCCGACGGGACGAGCTTCATCTTGAGCACGCCGAGCTCCTCGACCTCGTATTCCATGCCGGTGGCGAAGAACTTCACCTTGTCGCCCTTGCGTATGCTTCCGTTCTTCACCTTGCAGTATGCGATGACGCCCCTGAAGGAATTGAACACCGAGTCGAAGATGAGCGCCTGCAGCGGAGCCTCCGGATCGCCCTTCGGGGCTGGAATCCTGTCCACGATGGCATCGAGAATCGGGGCCACGCCCTCGCCGGTGCGCGCCGAAACCTTGAAAATCTCATCCGGATCGCATCCCAGCAGGTCGCACACCTCGTCGGTCACGACGTCCACCTGGGCGGAATCCATGTCTATCTTGTTGAGCACCGGAATTATCTCCAGACCGTGGTCTATCGCCATGTAGAGATTGGAGATGGTCTGGGCCTGCACGCCCTGGGTCGCGTCCACAACCAGCAGGGCGCCCTCGCAGGATGCGATGGAGCGCGAAACCTCATACGAGAAGTCCACATGTCCCGGAGTGTCGATCAGATTGAGCTCATAGCTTTCGCCTCCGCGGCTGTACAGCATCTGTATCGCGTGGCTCTTGATAGTTATGCCCTTCTCCTTCTCGAGATCCATGTCGTCGAGGACCTGGTTCTCCATGTCGCGCTCGCTGAGCGTGCGGGTCAGCTCCAGCAGCCTGTCGGCAAGCGTGCTCTTGCCGTGGTCGATATGCGCGATTATGCAAAAATTCCGGATATTCTTCATTTCCATAAGCAGGCACAAAGATAACTTATTTTTTTGCTATCTTCGCATGCTTGTAAAGCCACGCTAATACACTATGATGATATGACTACTATCGAAGATCTCAACAGGATTTCCTCCCAGGTGCGCAGAGACATCGTCAGGATGGTGACGGCTGCGAAGTCCGGACACCCGGGCGGATCCCTCGGCATCACCGACGTGATGACCGCCCTCTATTTCAGCGAGATGAAGCATGACCCCAAGACCTGGACCCGCAGCGGCGAAGGGCAGGACGTATTCATCCTGTCCGCAGGACATCTCGCACCCGTGTACTATTCCGTCCTCGCCCGTTCGGGCTATTTCCCCGTAAGCGAGCTGGGAACCCTCCGCAAGTTCGGGAGCCGTCTCCAGGGCCATCCTTCCGTAAGCGACGGGCTTCCCGGAGTCTTCAAACCCTCGGGTTCCCTCGGGCAGGGGCTTTCGGTGGCGGCCGGACTGGCACTCGGCAAGAAGATGGACGGCAGCGGCAGGAGGGTATATTGCCTCTGCGGCGACGGTGAGAGCGAGGAAGGCCAGATATGGGAGGCCGCAATGTGGGCCGTGCACCACAAAGTGGACAACCTCGTCGCCTTCACCGACTGGAACGGGCAGCAGATTGACGGACCGACACGCAGCATCACCGGAATAGAGGAGCTCAACGAAAAATGGGCCGCCTTCGGCTGGGACGTGATCGTGGCCGACGGGCATGACCAGCAGAGCATACTTGACGCGTTCAAGCTCGCCCACAAGGCCGACGGCAAACCCAAGATGATTCTTTTCAAGACCGAAATGGGCCACGGGGTGGATTTCATGGCAGGCACCCACGAGTGGCACGGCAAGGCTCCTTCCCAGGAGCAGTGCGAAAAGGCATTGGAGCAGTTACCCGAAACATTAGGAGATTATTAGTATGAAAAAGTGTATCGATACAGGCAAGGTTGACACCCGCAGCGGTTTCGGCGAGGGTCTTCTGATTGCAGGCCGCGAGGACTCCAGGGTTCTTGCGCTGACCGCCGACCTCAAAGGTTCGCTCAAGATGGGAGCTTTCGCGAAAGAGTTCCCTGACAGGTTCATCCAGTGCGGAATCGCCGAGGCCAACATGGTCGGAGTGGCCGCAGGCCTCGCAATCGGCGGAAAGATTCCCTTCATCGGCTCGTTCGCCGAATTCGTGACAGGACGCGTCTATGACCAGCTGCGCCAGGAGGTGGCCTACAGCCACACCAACGTGAAGATTGCATCCTCCCACGCAGGAATCACCCTCGGAGAGGACGGAGCCACCCACCAGACCATGGAGGACATAGCCCTGATGCGCGCCCTTCCCGGGATGACAGTGCTCGTGCCCTGCGACTACAACCAGACCAGGAACGCCACCGTCGCCGCCGCCAGGTTCGACGGCCCCGTCTACCTGCGTTTCGGACGCCCGTCGGTGCCCAATTTCACCGACCCCGACGAGCCCTTCGAGATAGGGAAAATATATGTCCTCAACGAAGGCACGGACGTGAGCATATTCGCCTGCGGACACCTCGTATGGGAGGCGCTCCGGGCAGCCGAGATTCTTGAAGCCGAGGGAATCAGCGCGGAGGTTCTCAACGTGGCCACGGTCAAGCCGCTCGACGACGCGGCGGTACTCGCATCTGTCGCAAAGACGGGATGTGCGGTGGTTGCGGAGGAGCATAACCACGCCGGAGGCCTCGGGGAAGCCGTGGCCGGCGTGCTTGTGGCATCGGCCCCCGCTCCTGTGGAGTTCGTCAACGGCGGCGACCGCTTCGGCCGTTCGGGCTCCCCTGCGGAACTCATGCAGGCCTACGGCTTCACCGGCGAGCATATCGCGGAAATCGCCAGAAAAGCAGTCGCGAGGAAAAAATAATTTTCCGCATTCTTATGGAACAGACGGGCGCTCCTGATTGCGGGCGCCCGTATTTTTTCTGCCATGGCAGCCCCGGCCGCCGTCTTTCTGCCCCGAGCCGTCCGAAGCCATGGACCGGAACTTCCTGCAGGCGTACCGGTTATATATACACTATTATATACCAGAGCATCACGCCGCAGGCGATGATCTTGATGCCGGAGCCGAAAAGGAAGCCGAGGAAGGCGCCGAACGCGGACTTCAAAGAGCCGGCGGCGTCCTTCCTGCTGAAAATCAGCTCGGCCAGGAAGGAGCATATCAGTGAAGCCGCAATCATGCCGACGGGCAGAGGGATGAACATGCCGAGAAAAAGGCCGAGCATCGCGCCCCGGCTCGCATAGCGGCTGCCTCCCGTGGTCTTCGTGAACCACGCGGGCACAATGTAGTCCAGCACCGTCACGAGCACTGTCACCCCGAGCATCACCAGCAGAATGGTCAGGGACATCGTCTCCCCGTCGCCGTTCGTGCCGCCCCAGAGATACATCAGCAGCACTCCTATCCATGCCAGCGGCGGGCCGGGCAGGGCCGGCGCCACGCTTCCGATTATGCCTACGACGGCAAAGATGATCGCGATGATCGCAACGACAATTTCCATAACGGCCCGCAAGATACGCAATTCCGCCGATAATATCGCCCGGCGGGGCGGCGTCACAGCATTTTGTTCCAAACAAATAATGAGGTAACTTTGCGCCGCATCAGAATCAGACATGTTCGGACTTGAAGAACTCGGCCTGCTGGGCCTGTTTCTCGGAAATATCCTCGCTGCGACCATCGTGCCCTTCAGCTCCGATGCACTCTACATCGCAGTTCTCGCAGCCACCAGGGAGACGGCTGCCTGCTTCATAGTCGCGACCGCCGGAAACTGGCTGGGCAGTCTGGTCACCTACGGAATTGGCCGTCTCGGCAAATGGGAATGGCTCGAAAAGTGGTTCAAGGTGAAGCCCGAAACCCTCGAGAAGCAGAAACGCTATGTGAGCAAGTACGGCGTATGGCTCTCGCTGATAGCCTGGGTGCCGATAATCGGCGACGTGTTCGTGCTCGCCCTAGGATTCTACAAGACTCCCGCCGTATGGACCTCAATCCTGCTGCTGATAGGAAAGGGACTGCGTTTCCTGGGCTGGACCCTGCTGCTCGGCCTGCTGTAGGCAGCCGCAGCCTCATCATCCCGCGCCACGGCCGTCAGTTTTTCTGCGAGAGTTCGGCCACGCGCCGCTGCAGTTGCTCCGAAAGCCGGCGTTTGCCCTCATGCGGCTCGAGCGAAGGGTCGTACGCCACCGGCTCGCCGATGCGGAATGCACGCTCGTCCATGTCGGAATACAGCGGATAGAACAACAGAGCCTTGCCGGTGCGGTCGTAGTACATCTTCGCTATATGCGCGAAACCAGTGTAGAAGGTGCGCAGCACATCCTCGCCCGCAGCGCCGTCGGGATTCACCATGCGCTTGGGCTTCTCCGGAAATATCAGGATGTTGTCGCCCTCCTCGAGCGCCCGGATGCTGCGTTCGAACGTGGACATCACGTCCCTGGACGCTCCACGTACCACCGGAATCGGGTTGAAGGAATTGAGCGCCCAGCAGGTCAGCCGCGCGCCGAACCTGATGATCGCGCCCCCGAGACGCCGTCCGAATATCTTTATGACAACTCCGAACGGGCGCGCGATTTCCTTTGCCGCCGTCTCCGGCTCCAGCATCACGTTGTGTATCCACGGCCGGAAATATGTCGGCAGGTAGATCACCGCCGCAATCGGTCCGTAGATGAAATTATGGTTGCTCACGAACACCGAGGGATAATCCCCCTTGCGCAGATGCTCTGTCCCGGAGACCTTCAGCCGCAGGAACGGACGCGCCAGCGTGCAGATGATCTTGATGCCGAAGCGCATGCGGTATTTTCGGACGAACATGCGCTGCAGGCTCTCGCGGACGTTCTCGTTCTTCGAATGCTCCTGGATGAAAATCATCAGCTTCTCGCGGTTGCGGCTGTCGAGAGGCTGCCTGAGCGCCATCACGACCGCAGCCAGCATGAAGACGGCGGGAAGCTGCAACACCAACACGTTGTAGACCCTCGGGAAACCGTCGTCAGGAATCAGCGGAACCACGAAGGTCCACAGGAACATCACCAGCAGCATGATGGCCGACGACGCGATTGAAGCGGTGGTGGAGACTATCGTGTTGCTTATCTTCAGCTCCTCCCTGTCGTAGCCCTCTCCCATTATGCTGCCGACCGCCTCGAAGTCAAAGTAGAATTTCCGGATTGCGGACGACATCAGAGCCATGCCGATGCCCCAGACCACGGTCCATATCAGCCGTGCGAGCACCGTGTCGCCGTTGAACATCATTATCATCCCGAACAGCCATGTCAGCGCTCCGGCGATGAACTCCGCGAGTGCCACACCCTTCCAGCGACGGCGGACGACAAGGCCGGCGACTGAAAGAATCACGGAGACCAGCAGCAGCCACACTGCCATGGTGGCATACGGCTCCCAGCTGAACACCGAACGCGACGGCACGAGCACATAGAAGAAATACACCATGATGCCCAGGTTAACCGCAATCGCGGAATAGAGGTTCATGTCGGAGAACAGCTTGTATGAGGCTATCATCTCATATTTGTTCTCGATGACGCGCGAATCCACTGGGATGCGGCGCTCGGGCTGGAAGATACGGCGCACTCCTGTGACAATGAGCACCGCCATTAGTATGTAGAACTCCTCGGGAGCAGTCCGGTTCCAGAGCAGGACGCCGCAACCCGCATCGAAGCATACATGGATGAAAATGGTGCTCAGATAGTATTTCGCGCCGAGCTTCGGCTTCTCCGGCAGGGCCGACACAGTGCCGAAGTAATCCCTCATGACCACGCACAGAGCGAACAGGGAGACATAATTGGAATTCAGCTCCCCAGCCGTCAGCGGATAGATGAACGCAGCCGATATGCCTATGAGGAAAATCACGGCGATCACCAGGTCGGAGAGATAGTGCTCCCCGCCTGCATGGCGCAGCTTCGCGAGGTTGCACAGATAGTAGGCCTTGATGATGTCGGCGAACAGGTAGACCGTCGCCCCGAAGAAAGGGTTGCCTATGACGATATGGCCCACCGCCATGCAAAGCAGCAGGTTCAGGAAGTCGATGCGGTAGAGTCCGTTCAGTAGATTCCAGGAATATTTGGGCATTAGCTGCGTTTTCGGGCAAATATACGCAGAAGCCGAGCGCAATGCAAATCGAACTTGTTCGAATTTCATTGCCGAGGCGCAACAGTATATGCGGCGTAGCCGAATATACGCAGAAGCCGAGCGCAGAACAAATTTATTTGTTATGCCGAGGCGCAACGGCCGTCCTCTACTACTGGCGGCAGAATCGGAAGGCCGAATAAGAATCAAGACAGGCGGCCGCATCCCGGCGACCGCCCGTCATCTTGTCGGGGTAAAAGGACTCGAACCTTCGACCCTCTGCTCCCAAAGCAGATGCGCTAGCCAACTGCGCCACACCCCGATAATCAACGCCGCAAAAAGCCTCACTTCAAACCGGCAGCAAACGCTTCACCGGCTTCAGCTAAAACCTCTCTCCAGGCCTGCACCGCCTGCGCAACGTGCAGGCTCCGGCCACGGCGGACGGCAAATATAAACCCCTTTTGCGAAAAAACAAAAACTCTGCGCGGCAACCGGCTATTCCACTCCGGTGTTGAATCCGCCCGGCGCGATAATTTTGCATTGCACACAGCTTCTTCCTATCTTTGCCATAATGATAATCGAAGCGCATGGCATACACAAGAGCTTCGGCCAGCTCGAAGTCCTGAAAGGAGTGGACTTCAGCGCCGGCGAAGGCGAAACGGTCGCCATAACGGGAGCTTCTGGAGCCGGCAAGTCAACCCTGCTCCAGATACTCGGCACCCTCTCCACCCCGGACTCCGGCACCCTCAGCATTGACGGACAGGATGTGCTCAAGCTCAGGAGCGACGCACTCGCAGCCTTCAGGGGCAGGCGCATAGGCTTCGTATTCCAGGCGCACCACCTGCTTCCCGAGTTCACCGCTCTCGAAAACATCATGATACCGGCGCTCATAGCCGGAAGAAAGCGCCAGGAATCCAGACAAGAGGCCGCGCGGCTGCTGGAGACGCTCGGGCTGGCGGAACGCGCCGCCCACAAGCCTTCCGAACTCTCCGGCGGAGAACAGCAGCGCGTCGCAATAGCCAGGGCAATCATCAACAGGCCCGCAGTGCTCTTCGCCGACGAACCTACAGGCAACCTCGATTCCGTGACCAAGCAGGAAATACACAAGCTGTTCTTCGACCTCAGGGACACCACAGGCCAGACCATAGTCATAGTCACCCACGACCCCGGACTGGCGGCACTCTGCGACCGCAGCCTCACGATGAAGGATGGCCAGTTCATTTAGATTCAAGCAGTTCTCGGTACTCAACGAAAAATCGGCGCTGAAGGTCGGGACCGACGCCGTGCTGCTGGGCGCGGCCATGACCCTGCTCCCCGAAGACAGAAAGGCGCTCGACATCGGCACAGGCACCGGAGTCATAGCGCTGATGGCGGCACAGCGGGCTCCGCAGCTGCAAATCGAAGCCATAGACATCGACGGGCCGTCTGCGGAAGAGGCCGCCGCCAACTTCGCGAACTCTCCGTGGCCGGACAGGCTGCACGCACGCCACTGCGCACTTTCAGAATATGCCGCGCCCTGGAAATTCGACCTGATTTTCTCGAATCCGCCCTACTACGACAACTCCCTGCGCAATCCGGACGTGCGTCTTTCCGCCGCCAGGCACAGCCATTCCCTGGCTCTCGCCGAGATTTTCGAGTTCGCTTCCGCATGGCTCACCAAAGGAGGAAGACTCTCGCTGATTCTGCCGCGAGAAAGCGATATTTCGTCCCGGAGAGTTGCCGCCTCATTCGGTTTTCGTCCCATCCGCTCAATTCTAATCAGGACGGTGGAGACCAAGCCTCCAAAGAGAATCATCCTGGAGTTCAACAGGCATAACTGCATTGAAAATCAGGAGACAATAACCCTGATGAAAGACGGGGAACGGAGTCCGGAATACGCCTCGCTGACCAGCGGATTCTATCTGGATTCGTCCCAGAAATGACAAATTTGCCACAAATATTGGCCGTCTTGCCACAAATCCGTGCATACAATTTCATAATAAGGAATTTTGGAACTAATTTTGCCGCGGACAACCAAACCCTGAATCAATGGACAATCTTACGCAGAAAGACAACTTCATTCTCACCTTCGAGAAAAGTGTCAAGGAATGCTGGAACAAGGCAGCCCTCGATGACTACAATGTATCAAGCGTCACATACGGAGAACTCGCAAAGGAAATAGAGACCAACGTGCTCTGCTGGAAGGCGGCAGGACTCGCCAAGGATGACAGAATCGCCATCAACGCCAGGAGCAGCTCCAACTGGGCCAAGATCTTCCTCTCCTCCCAGGTCGGGGAGTTCGTGTCGGTCCAGATATTCCCCGGATTCACCCCCGCCGATACAGTCAACATGGTCAACCACTCGGAGACCAGGATACTCTATACCGAAAAGCAGATTTTCGAACATATCAGCTTCGATGACATTCCCGGGGTGATCGGGGTCATCGAAATCAAGAGCGGCGAACTTCTCGCGTCTCGCGGCGGCTTCGCCGAGGTCTACGGAAAGCGCGAACAGCTCTTCAACGAGGCTCACCCCGACGGACTCAAGCCTGAGGACATACACTATCCCGACCGTCCGCTCGACAGCCTCGCCGCCATCATGTACACCTCCGGCTCCACCGGAAACCCCAAGGGCGTGATGCTCACCAACAGGAACTTCACGGCAAACATCTACCTGATACCCAAGCACTTCCCCTACCGCAGAGAGGACAACTACGTCAGCGTGCTGCCCTTCGCCCACATCTTCGGGATGGTATACGACATGCTCGCCCCGCTCTGCTTCGGAATGCACCTCGTCGTGCTCTGCCTGCCGCCGGTGCCCGCATATCTCAAGCCCGCGCTCGCCGAATTCAAGCCCTACGTGTTCTTCGCGGTGCCCCTGATTCTCACCAAGCTCATGGAAGAGTCCATAGGCGAATTCATACACAGCAAGAGCGGAGCAGCCAAGCTCGCGGACTACAAGAACAATCCCGACTTCTGCAGGGCGCTCTCCACCATATTCATGGAAGCCCTGGGAGGCAACGTGGGCCTGTTCGTGACCGGCGGCGCCGCGATACCCGAGCAGTTCGAGAAGCTTTTCGTGGAGCAGCTGAACCTTCCTTTCGTGACCGGCTACGGCATGACCGAGGCCGCCCCCACAATCTGCCTCGGACACAAAGGCAAATACAAGCTCAAGGAATGCGGCGAATATGTCGACGAATGCGTGGACCTCAAGATTGACTCGCCCGACCCCGAGCACATCCCCGGCGAGATTCTCATCAAGGGCCACGTGCTCTTCGCCGGCTACTACAAGAACGAAGAGGCCACCAGGGCCGTGTTCACCGAGGACGGATGGTTCCGCACCGGCGACCTCGCCACCATGGACAAGGACCACAGCGTCTTCATCGTCGGAAGGAGCAAAAGCATGATACTCGCCCCCAACGGACAGAACATCTACCCCGAGGAAATCGAGGTGGTGCTCAACGCCCTGCCCGGAGTCGCAGAATCGCTGATAGTGAACCGCAACGACAGGCTCGTGGCGCTGATAGTCCCCGACCAGAACCAGCTCGGAGACATGGACGCCAGCGGACTCAAGAGCATCATGGACGCCAACATCGACGCCCTCAACACGAAGATACCCGCATATTCCCATGTGAGCGGATATGAAATCCGCTTCGAACCTTTCGTAAAAACCCCCAAGGGAAGCATCAGGAGGTTCATGTACGCATAGGGAGACATCAATAAACATAGTAGTGTAAAACAAACATTTCCGAAATGCACATCCTTACAGAAAACGACAATTTTCTCCTGCGCTTCGAAGAGAGCGTCAAGCAGTGCTGGGACAAGCCTGCGGTCAGCGACTTCCGCAAGTCCTGCACCACCTACGGAGAATTCGCAAAGGAGATAGAGACCAACGTACTCCTTTGGAAGGCCGCCGGACTCAAGCCCGGCGACAAGATTGCCATCAACGCGAAGAGCTGCGCCAACTGGGCGAAGATATTCTTCTCCAACCAGGCGGGCGGCTTCGTATCCGTGCAGATTTTCCCCGGGTTCACGGCTTCCGACACCGAAAACCTCGTGAACCACTCCGAGTCGCGCATACTCTACACCGAGAAGGCCATCTTCGACAACATGGACTTCAGCCACATGCCGGGCATTCTCGGCGCGGTCGACATCATGAGCGGCGAGCTTCTCGCTTCCCGCGACGGATTCGACGCCGTCTATGCCGGCAGGGAGCAGCTTTTCAACGAGAAGCACCCCGCAGGCCTGAAGCCCGAAGACATTGACTATTCCGGCACGAGCATCGACGACCTGTCATCGATAATGTACACATCCGGTTCCACCGGAAACCCCAAGGGCGTGATGCTCACCAACAGGAACCTCTCCGCGAACGTCTACTCCGTACCTTCGCACGTACCCTTCCGCAGAGGTGAGAACATAGTCAGCGTGCTGCCCTACGCCCACATCTTCGGAATGACCGTGGACATGGTCACTCCGCTGAGCCTCGGCATGCACCTGGTGGTGCTCGGCCTTCCGCCCATCCCCACCTACCTCAAGCCCGCGCTCAGGGAGTACAAGCCCCATGTGTTCTTCGCGGTGCCCCTGATACTCTCCAAGCTCATCGAGGACACCCTCGGCGACTTCATCCACAGCAAGAGCGGAGCCGCCAAGCTTGAGGACTACCAGAACAACCCCGACTTCTGCGAAGCCCTGGAAATCATCTTCCTCAAGGCCCTCGGAGGCGAGATCGAGCTGTTCTGCACCGGAGGCGCGGCGATTCCCGAGCAGTTCGAGAAGCTCTTCGTGACCAAGCTCGGCCTCCCCTTCGTCACCGGCTACGGCATGACCGAGACCGCACCCGTTATTTCCATCGGACATCTCGGAAGCTACAAGCTGCGCGAATGCGGCGAATACCTCAACGAGGTCGTGGACGTCAAGATTGACTCTCCCGACCCCATGCACATCCCCGGAGAGATTCTCGTCAAGGGCGAAATCGTGTTCTCCGGCTACTACAAGAACGACGATGCCACCAAGGCGGTGTTCACGCCTGACGGATGGTTCCGCACCGGCGACCTCGCCACCATGGACAAGGACCACAGCCTCTTCATCGTAGGACGCTGCAAGAGCATGATTCTGACCTCCAACGGACAGAACATCTACCCCGAGGAAATCGAGGTGGTGCTCAACGCCCTGCCCGGAGTCGCAGAGTCCCTCGTGGTCAACCGAGGGGAGAGGCTTGTCGCCCTCATCGTCCCCGACCAGAACCAGCTCGGGGAAGTCGACGCAGCCGGGCTCAAGAGCATCATGGACGCAAATCTCGAAGTCCTCAACAAGAGGATTCCCGTATATTCCCACGTAAGCGGATATGAACTGCGCTTCGAAGCCTTCGCGAAGACTCCGAAGGGAAGCATAAGAAGATTCATGTATGAATAACGAAATGAAAAGAGTGGTCATCACCGGCATGGGAGTCATCTCCCCTGTCGGCAATGACGTGAACACGTTCTGGGAGAACCTCAAGGCCGGAAAGTGCGGCATCACCAGGCTGGAAGGCTTCGAGGAGTACAATCTCCCTATCCACGTGGCCGGAAGGGTCAAGGACTTCGACCCCCTCAAGTCCGGCCTGACAGCAGCCGAGAAGAGGCGCAACGACATCTACAGCCAGTACGCCCTCGCGGCGGCGGCGCAGACGATGGCCGACAGCGGCCTGGTCGCCGACGAGAACATCACCAGGGAGCGCTTCGGCGTCTACATCGGTTCCGGCATCGGAGGAATACAGACCTTCGTGGCCCAGACGAAGATACTTTTCGACGAGGGAGCCGACCGCATCTCGCCGCTCTTCATCCCCATGATGATCCCCAACATCGCGGGAGGCAACATCGCCATCAAGTACGACGCCCAGGGCCCCTGCCTGACCCACGTATCGGCCTGCGCCACCGGCACCAACTCAATAGGTGAGGCATATCTCGCCATCAAGTGCGGCCGCGCCGACGCCATCCTGGCCGGAGGCAGCGAAGCGGCCATCACTCCCCTCGCGATCGGAGGATTCGCAAACGCCAAGGCGCTGACCTACGAGGAGGACCCCGCAAAGGCCTGCCTGCCTTTCGACGCCCGCAGAGGAGGTTTCGTGATGGCGGAAGGCGCCGGAGTGCTGATGCTTGAGGAGAGGGAGCACGCCCTCGCCAGAGGAGCGCACATCTATGCCGAGGTATGCGGCTACGGCTGCACCTGCGACGCCCACCACTACACCGCCCCCAGGCCCGACGGCATCACTGCCGGACGCGCCCTCCGGGAAGCTCTCGACGAGGCGGGCTACAAGGCCGGCGAGAACCTCTACATCAACGCCCACGGAACCGGAACCCACCTCAACGACTCCACCGAGACCAGGGCCATCAAGGTCGCTCTCGGAGAGGAGGAGGCTCACAGGGCTTCGGTAAGCTCGACCAAGTCCATGCACGGACACATGTTCGGAGCGACCGGAGCGGTGGAGCTCATAGCGTCCGCACTCGCACTCAAGGACGGCATCGTGCCTCCCACAGTCGGACTCGAGGAGCCGGATCCCGAATGCGACCTCGACTACACTCCCGGAGAAGCCCGCAAGAGAGACCTGGACATCGCCATATCCAACTCCCTCGGCTTTGGCGGACACAATGTCTGCGTGGCATTACGTCGTGTATAAAATCGTGTATAACATAAAACCTTGACCAGATGAACCGCGAAGAAATCAAACAGATTCTGCCCCATAGGGAGCCCATGCTCCTGATCGACGAATCCGAACGCAAAGGAGACACCGTGGTCTCCAAGTACACAATCCGTGAAAACGAATTCTTCACCACAGGGCATTTCCCCGGCTACCCCGTAGTTCCCGGAGTGATTCTCTGCGAAATCATGGCGCAGGCCAGCTTCCTGCTGATTCCCAGCGAGAAGCTCAAGGACAACACAGCCCTGTATGCCGGAATCGACGGAGCCAAGTTCAAGGCTTCCGTCTTCCCCGGAGACACCGTGTGCGTGGAGTCCAAGGAAGTCACCCAGAGAGGGCCGCTCGTTGTCGTGGACGCTCAGGCCACCGTCAACGGCAAGCTCTGCTGCAAGGGAAGGCTGACCTTCATGCTCGTACCCAACGACAAACTGAACAACAAATAATATGGCTTACAACTTACTGAAAGGCAAGAAAGGCATCATCTTCGGAGCCCTCAACGACCAGTCCATAGCATGGAAGGCCGCCCTGAAGGCCCACGAGGAGGGTGCCGAGCTCGTGCTCACCAACACCCCCGTCTCCATAAGGCTCGGGACCATCAACGAGCTCGCAGAGCAGTGCAACGCACTGGTAGTGCCTGCCGACGCCACATCCCTCGACGACCTGGGTGCGCTCGTGGACGCGGCCATGGAGCATTTCGGCGGACAGTTTGATTTCGTGCTCCACTCCGTGGGGATGTCACCGAACATACGCAAGAACAAGCCGTACGAGGACACCAACTACGACTTCTTCGGGAAGACACTCGACATCTCCGCCCTGTCGTTCCACAAGCTGCTGAACGTGCTCTACAAGAAGGACGCGCTCAAGGAATGGGGCTCCGCCGTGGCTCTGACCTACATCGCGGCGCAGAGGACCTTCCAGGGCTACAACGACATGGCTGACGCCAAGGCCCTGCTGGAGTCCATCACCCGCAGCTTCGGCGTAATCTACGGAAAGAAGCGCCACGTGAGGGTCAACACCGTTTCCCAGTCGCCCACCAAGACGACTGCGGGCAGCGGCATCGCCGGCATGGAGGAGATGTTCACCTATGCCGACAAGATGTCGCCTCTCGGCAACGCCTCGGCCTCCGACTGCGCCGACTACATCGTCTCGCTGTTCTCGGACCTCACGAAGCATGTGACCATGCAGAACCTCTATCACGACGGCGGCTTCTCGTCCGTGGGACTCACCTCCGATGCGATAGAGATATTCACCAAGGGACTGAAATAGCCCGGCGTCCGGCAGGATTTGGAAATCCGGCCGAACATGACGTACAAGAACAAGAACGGCAGGATTCGCGAATCCTGCCGTTCTGTCGTATAGTGCGGAACCTTAGTCTGCTATCGTCTAGAGATTGGGGTTGACGGTCTTCCACTCCGCTACAGGAGGGATGATGCCGAGACCGATGATCTCGTCACGCATCTTGCAGAGGTGCTCGTAGGAAGCCTTCAGCTCGGCCATCTCCTCGGGAGTGCCCTGGGGAGCGCTGTAGTGAACTCCGGTGGCGTCCATAACGGTAGGCATGGCCATCATCACGTTATTGAACTCGTCGTTGTTGACATAGCAGCCGGCAGGCCAGGTGAACTTCTCTCCGCCCATTGCAGCCTCAATCATCTTCACGGCGTTGTAGGCAGGGCTCTGGAATGAGCTGCGGCCACGGAGCTTGATGATGTTGGAACCGCCCTGGACCGTGTTGTGCTTGATTTCGGCCCACTTCTCTGCAGAAAGATTCTTCTCCGCGAGGGGAACTCCGTCTATCTTCACCTGGGAAGCGAATACAGCCATGGCCTCGCCATGTCCGCCGTAGGTGTGCGCTCCGGTGACCTTGCTCTGCTGAACGCCGAACTCCTGTGCGAGAGCCTCCTGCAGACGGGTTGAGTCAAGAGCCGCGAGAGTGGTCACGCATTCGGGCTTCAGTCCTGAATGGAGAAGCACCACGAGTCCGGTGAGGTCGGCGGGATTGAAGATCACGACCACATGCTTCACGTCGGGGCAGTAGGTCTTCACGTTCTTTCCGAAGTCCTCGGCAATCTGGCAGTTGCCCTTGAGAAGATCCTCGCGGGTCATTCCCTCCTTACGGGGAGCTCCGCCTGAAGAGATGATGTACTTGGCATCCTTGAATGCGACTGCGGGATCGGTGGTCCAGGTGATGTTCGCACCTTCGAAAGCACAGTGATCCATTTCTGCAACCACGCCCTTGAGTCCGGGTTCATAGACATCGTAGAGACATACGTTGGGAGTGAGCTTCAGCATCAGCGCTGTCTGGGCCATATTGGAGCCGATCATACCTGCGGCACCCACAATGACCAATTTCTCGTCAGTGATATAGTTCATGATATAAAAATGTAATTATGACTGTCAAAATCCTTACAAATATAGTAAATAAAAGCATTTTAACCATACTCCGGCAAAATCGCGGCGGCCGGATTGCTATATCGCTAAAAAACACTATCTTTGCCGTGTTATAAACTTTTTATGGCACTATATCTAATAAAGGATCTGGACGACGACTACCACTCGAAACTGGGAGTCTGGCAGATCACGGAGTCCGAAAAGGAACTCAGAGAACTCGCTTCGGTTCCCTCAGACGAACTTGAAGAAATCTCCTACATCAAGAGCGAATCGCTCCGCAAGCAGAAGCTTGCAGTGCGCACCCTGCTCGACAGCATGTTCGAAGAGAAGGTTTACCTCAACCACCACGACAACGGCAAACCCTATATCGAGAACTCCTCGATCAATATCAGCATCACCCATACCGACAAATATGTCGCGGTCATCGTGAACGACACGGAGGAGGTGGGCATAGACTGCGAATCCCTTGACAGGGACTTCTCGGCGGTCGAGAAAAAGGCCCTCTCCGAAGACGAGATCGACGACCTTGACGAGGATTTGCGCAACGAGCAGCTGGCCATCTACTGGTGCGCGAAGGAGGCCGTCTACAAGAAGATGTCGCAGTACAACGTGGATTTCGCCGAGCAGATAGAAATCGAGAACTTCAGGCTGCACGGGGAGGGAGAGCTGGAAGCCACCTTCACCCAGAAGGACGGCTTTGAAGAGGAGATACGCCTGCAGTACATGACCTTCGACCGCCACGTGCTGGTCTGGGTGGCGGGCTAAAGATATCCGATGCTCCCTTTTGCCCGTAGTATGCGGCGCTAGCGCGACCTAAGCCAGATTTCAGGATTCTGGGGTGTCTTCTCCTTCCATATCTGGAAATGCAGCTGGGTCTGGCCGTCTATGGTGTCCACTATGCCTATGACCTGCCCGGTTGAGACCTTGTCCCCCGACTTGACGGAAACCTGCCCGAGCTTGCAGTAGAAGGTGAAGTAGCTTCCGTGCTGGACGAGCACGCACACGTTGTAGCCCGGCATCGCTATCACGTTCTTGACCACCCCGTCGAACACGGCCTTCACTGCGCTTCCCTTGGCGAGGCCTATGCTGACTCCGTTGCTGAAAGGCATGACTATGTTGGTGTAGACCGGATGGTTGTGCCGCCCGAACTTCTCCAGCACCGGTCCGTCGGCCGGCCACGGCAGCTTGCCCTTGTTCGCTTCGAATTCGGCCGCGAGCTGATAGTCCACAACGGGTTCGGCGGCCTCCTTGCCTTCGGCCTTGCGGGCCTCCTCCGCCGCCTGCTGCGCGGCTATGTATTCCGCGATTATCTTCTCTATCTCGCGGTTGAGCGCCTCCACCTGCCTGCGCTTCTCGTTGAGCTGGCGCTGGTATCTGGTCCTGTAGCGCTTGAGCTGCGCGACCAGATTGTCGGAACGCTTCTCCTCGGCCTGCAGCTCCGCCAGTTCCCGGGCGCGCGAATCCCTGAGCTCGGTCGCCTCCTGGCGCAGGCTGTCCAGTCTTGAGAGCTCAAGCTCCAGACCGGCGCGCATCTCCTTCACTTCGGCGGCCTCGCCGTTCATCGTCTCCGAGAGGTTCTTCAGGTAGGAATAGCGGCGCGACGCCTGCGCGAGGTTCTTGCTTGAAAGGATGTATACATACCATACGCGCGCATCGCGGTTCTTGTAGGCGCTGCGCACCAGCTTCTCGAAATAGAGGGTGAGCGTATCTATACGTGCCTGAAGGTTTGCGATGTTGCCGGAAGTGACCGCGATGCTGTCGCTGATTAGCCTTATCTCACGTTCGCTCTCGGCGACCAGTGCCTTGCGGGCCTCCACCTGGCGGCGTATCAGGGTCAGGTCGTTGAGCGCGCTGCTGCTTCTGGATGTGTTCTCCGCTATCTGCTGCTCGAGCTGGGCTATCTCCTTCTGGAGGGCGTTCCTCCGCGACTCCTGCCTGGAAGTGTCCTGCGCGAACGCCTGCACCGCCGTCATGAGCAGTGCCGCAGCGAGGAATATGCGTGCGGGCGCCGTCATTGCCGTTTCTGTTCCGCCAGGGAGTGATAGTATTTCGAAAGTTCCGTCTCTCCGAGAGCCCCGAGCACTTCGGAATAGTGTTCGAGAACCACCGCACTGTCCTTGCCGCCGTAGATCATGGCATGCTTGAACAGAGGTTTCGCCTCCTCCGGGCGTCCGAGCAGATGGAGTATCCACCCGCAGGTGTCAAGGAAGGTCGGGTTGTCAGGCTCCAGCTCTATGGTGCGCCGGCTCATCTTCAGCGCCTTGCGCAGGGACCTGCCCTCCTCGGAGAGGTAGTAGGCGTAGTTGTTGAGCACTGCGGTGCAGTCGGGATCGATTTCCAGGGCGGCGTCATAGCAGCGGTAGGCCTCCCTGGCGTTGCCAAGCTCGTAGTTCATGTCGCCTGCTGTCGAGAGCGCAAGGACCTGGTTCTCCTTGTCCCCGGCTTTCGCCGCAACTTCTGCGAGACGGCCGCACATATACAATATGGAGTCCTGCTTGTTCTCGATTATGCACATCCGCAGCTTAAGCAGGTTGGAGCCCGGGTCATCGGGCGCCTGCCTGTAGCATAGGTCCACGAGCTTGCCCAGCTGTTCGCCCCACACCCAGTAGAACCTGGAGTCCATGTGGTCTATCAGCGAGCCGAGATACTGGCTCTTGATGTCGTCGCGCACGAGTCCGTTGCGTATGAAATGGTCAAGAGTCAGGAAAAACGGAGGGAAATTACCCATGAAGCGCAGGATTTCGAGCTTGCCCAGCTCTGCGGGGGCATAGTCCGGATCGATTTCCAGCGCCCTCTCGTAATACTCGAGCGCCTTCGCGTCATCGCGCCGGTTCATCATCTCGTCACCAACAACGGTCAGGGTGTAGGGGTTGTTGTATTGCGAAGGCTTCAGTGCCAGCAGCCTCTCGCACACTCCGGCGAAAGCGCTCCTGTCACCCTTCGCGCTGTACAGCGAGGCCAGGGCTTCGAGATACCACTGGTTCGTGCTGTCCTGCGATACGGCCAGCTGCAGATGGACTTCGGATGAGTCAATCTGTCCGAGGGCGAACTCCGAAAGTCCGAGATAGTAGCTCACGGCATCGTCGCCCGGGGCTTCCGCATGCAGATCGGAAAACATCTTGGCCGCGATGTCATAGTTCCCCTGCGCGTAGCCGGACACTCCGCGGAGGAAACGTCCGGCATCGGCTTCCTGCCCGTGGGCGAGACAGCCGCAGGCCAGAAAGGCAACGATATAGGTCAACAGCTTGCGCATGGAATACAAAATTATATATTTTTACTTTTCCCGCCGTTCTTTTACAACAAAAATGCCTACTTTCGCGCAGATATATTTACTGGGATGCAACTTTTCGGGAACAAGAAGCATCTTGATACACGGGAGAAAGATTGGATAGAGGAGGCGAAAAAAGGCGACATAAGGGCCCAGAAAGCGATATATGACCTTCTGGCAGCGAAAATGTTCGCCGTTTGCCTGCGCTACATGGGCGACAGGGACAGCGCGGAGGACATACTTCAGGACGGTTTCGTCACCCTCTTCTCCAAGATTGACAGCTTCACGGGGGCAGGTTCCTTCGAAGGCTGGGCCCGCAGGATCTTTGTCAACACTGCACTGATGAGCCTCAGGAAGAAAGATGCGCTCAAGAACTCGGAAGACGTCCAGTCGGCGTGGGGAATCTCCAGCGACTCCCCCACCGCAATAGAGGAAATCGGCTACGACGAGCTTATGAAGATGATAGCCGCCCTGCCGCCCGGTTTCCGCACCGTGTTCAACATGTATGTAATCGAAGGCTACTCCCACAAGGAGATCGCCGAAGCCCTCGGAATTTCTGAGACCACATCGCGTTCACAGCTCCAACGGGCAAGGACGCTGCTGCAGTCCAAGATCAAAGAAAGGTATTGATGATGCAAGATAACAACAGGGATTTTGACCTTCAGTTGAGGTCGATGCTTGAAGATGCCGAGGTACGGCCGCCGAAAGGCGCATGGAAAGCGATTTCCACGCGTCTGGATGCAGCCGACGCGGCAGTTTCGCGCAGCCGTGGCCCCGTGTCTCCGGCTTTCCGCTGGGCAGGTGCCGCACTTGCATTCGCCGCTGTGGCTCTCGGGGTGTTCATAAGCTTCCCCGGCTCCGACGGGCAGGTCAGCCTGCAGCGCGGAGCGCTGACAGCCGATGCGGTCGAACTCGTCACCCCTCCGATGAAAAGGCCCTCCGAGCTCGGAGGAGCCCCCGCCAGGAAAATGTACGCCGCCTCCGCCGCGGACATGGAGACAGCCGAGGCACAGCAGGCAATAACCATGGAGGAAGAGACCGCCGCCGAACCTGAAACGACGGCAAAGCCGGCTGCGACCTCAAGGAAAGCCGCGACGCCGCCTTCAGCCGAACCTGCCGGAGACACCGGATATGGAACATATACCGCAGACCCCTTCGCGGCGCTTGCAATGGAGGAGGAGCGTGAGAACAGGAAATTCGGAGCGACTTTCCTCTATGCCAAGGGCGCTATAGGCGGCAACGACCCGGACTTCGTAAGCCGGAGCGCGGGTCTTTCCATGGCCCCCGGCACCTCCAGCTCCGGAATCAGGGAGCTGACCGAGTCCACCTACGGCATACCGCTCACCCTGGGTCTGGGAGTCAGATTCTACCTGCTGCCCGGATTTTCCATAGGTACGGGTGTGGACTATTCCATGCTGACCAGGACCTTCACCGGAACGTACAAGGGTCCTGAATCCGATGGAAGCGAAGTCTCGGGAGACATCCAGCACACCATACAGTATGTGGGAATACCCATAGACCTCTATTATGACATATTGAGTTCGGACAAGATAAAGTTCTACGTCTACGGCGGAGGCGAGGCCGAGTTCTGCGTCTCCAACAGGTTCACGGTCTTCTCCAGCCCCGAAATCAAGTGCAGCGAGCCCGTAAGGAAGCTCCAGTATTCGGTGGGAGCCGGCGTGGGCGTGGAGTTCAGGCTGGCCGACAAGCTCGGGCTCTATCTCGACCCCGGAGTCAAGTACTACTTCGCCGGAGGCCAGCCCAAGAGCATAAGGACCGACAAGCCTCTGATGTTCAATTTCGATGCAGGTCTCAGGTTCAGCCTGTAGGCACCACATAAGAAACAGAAAAAAACATAAGAAACTTCAAATAGTGATCAGGTCCCGGAAAGATATGGTGAATCTTCCGGGACTTTTTCTTTTCTTGCGGACAAAAGCCTGCGCTATGAAGACTTCAGTCATATCAGCATTGCTGCTGCTCTGCCTCGGCGGATGCATCCTCCACGACTACGGCCTCAACTCCGGTCCGCCCAGATCCGCCACCGCCGGCAGGGACGGCACGGCCGTCCGGGACGAGAACCCGGAGGACGGCCCCTCGGTACCCCAGAAGAACGACACCTCCATCTATCTGTGCGCGGTGCAGTTCGACGAGAGCTACGAATGGCAGAGGGACACCGCCTATGGCTCCGAGCCCTACACCATCTTGCTTTTCAAGAACTTCGAGCCCGTCCTTGCAATACGGTCCGAAAGCTCCGCCTGCACCAGTCCCGACCACGACACACACCATATAATAGACGGACACCTCTACACCGAATGTTCGGACCTGGAACGCACCTGCATCGGAAAGGACGGGGCCGAGGTCGTGAGCTTCGAAGGACGGGAGTTCCTGAAGGGGCTGCTTCCGCAGGGAGAAGACATCTACAGCCTGTCCCAGCGCAGGGACGGCCACGGTTTCACCTTCAGGAAGAACGGGGAGCTGCTTTTCTCGAAGGCGGAAGGAACCCCGTTCGGCGGCATGAACGACACCTCGTACGGCCCCACCGGAGCCTTGTACCTCGAAGGAGGCAAGCCCTGTTTCTGCTACTGGACAGGAGAGGGGAACAAGCGCAGGCTGTACCGCGTCCTGGACGGGGTTGACGAAGAAATCACCGTCACGGACCCCGGAGCCGTCACGGACATGAAATCAGGCGGAGGAAAGGCGGCGGTCACGGCCATAGACATCCAAGGATACTCCCCCGTGAGCTGCAGCCTGTGGCTTCTGTACTCCGGCCCGGCTACTGCTGGGCTGATCAGTTCCGGCAGCACCTATCTTTACGGCATATACTATGCGGCGGTGAACCGGCTGATACATGTAAGCTATCAGGAGACCGCCCTGTACTGCAACGACAGGAAATGGTTCGCAGTTACCGAGAGGGACGACGGGTCGATAGAATTCCACGATTCGGACTATGTCCGGATATCCGACAGCGGCTGCCACTTCCTTTCACCGGCCTGCGCCGCAATATGCGGAGACAAACTGGTCTACGCCCTCTCTCCGAGGGCGGGAGGCGGATTCCCCAAAGTCAGAATCGGAGAAGCGGTGGAAGAGCTGGAGATTCACGGCTTCATCAGCAGGGTCGCAGTCGAAATCAGTCCTGCCAGCTGAGGGTTCTCGAACCGTCGTCGCCGACCGTGATATCCACCGTCAGGGTCTCGTCCGGCAGGAGCCCCTCTATGTTCTCGGGCCATTCTATCAGGCACAGCGAACCGCTGTCGAGATAATCATAGAGACCTATGTCCAGGGCTTCCTCCTCCCTGGTGATACGGTAGAAGTCGAAATGATAGACGGTCTTGCCGGAAGAGGTGGCGTACTCATTGACTATGGCGAAGGTGGGCGAACCTACCGCGTCACCGTCGACCCCGAGGCTGTCGCAGAGAGCCTTTATGAACGTTGTCTTGCCGGCCCCCATGGGCGCATGGAACGCGATTATGTCATGCCCGGCCGCAAGACGCAGGAACTCGCGGGCCGTACTGCCGATTTCCGACAGATCCTTCATCAACAAACTGTGCTGCATACGGAAGGCAAATATACTAAATTATCATTATCAAGATGCTCACACATATCAAAGCTGCAAAGTGCATAGGAATAGACGCGGTGGAAGTCACCGTCGAAATCGACATCGACAGCGGGGTGGGAATCCACCTGGTGGGGCTCGCCGACGCGGCCGTCAAGGAAAGCCTCCTGCGCACCACGACCGCGCTGATGTCGTCGGGCTTCAGGATTCCAGGCAGGAAGATAGTCATAAACCTCGCGCCGGCGGACATGAAGAAGAACGGCAGCGGCTACGACCTGCCCATAGCCATAGGGATAATCGCGGCATCGGGCCAGAAGTCATTCCCTGACGCCGGCAGCTTCCTCATAATGGGAGAACTGGGGCTCGACGGAAGCGTGCGGCACATCCCGGGAGCGCTCGTATACGCCGAATTCGCGGCAAGGAACGGCTTCGGAGGCATAATCCTTCCGCTTGAGGCTGCAGCCGAGGCGGCCGAAATCGACGGCATACGGGTCTACGGGGTGAGAAGCCTGGACGAGGTCGTCGCGATACTCGAACATGCGGAAGGCTCGCCGGCTCTCGAACTCCGGAGCTCAGGAAGAAGCAGGGATGCACGTCCGCCCAGGCCAGAAGTCGACTTTTCGGAGATAATAGGTCAGAACGGGGCCAAGCGGGGCCTGGAAATCGCGGCGGCGGGAGGGCACAACATGATAATGATAGGGCCTCCCGGTTCGGGGAAGACGAGCCTGGCCAAGGCCCTGACAGGCCTGCTGCCACCGATGAGCCGCAGTGAAGCGCTGGTAACCGGGAAAATCTATTCCGTCGCCGGGAAGGCGGGAAAGGGTCTGGAATGGCGCAGACCTTTCAGGGCACCCCACTGCTCCGCCTCCATGGCCGCGATAATCGGCGGAGGCTCCGGGAACGGCATAATACCCGGAGAAGTCTCGCTCGCCAGCAACGGGGTCCTGTTCCTCGACGAGTTCGGGCAGATTCCCCGTCAGGTGACCGAAGCCCTGCGCGGCCCCATGGAGGACAGGAAGGTGACAATCTCGCGCATGCGCTCGAAAATAGAATTTCCCGCCTCGTTCATGCTGGTCGCCGCCTCAAACCCCTGCCCCTGCGGCTACTACGGCGAAGGCGACAGGTGCAGCTGTTCCCCATACCAGAGAGCCGCCTACCTTTCGAGGCTCTCCGGCCCGATAATGGACAGGATGGACATCCATGTGCATGTGCGTCCTGTCCCGCCCGGAGAAATACTGCACAGGAGCGGCGGGGAGAGGAGCGCCGCCGTCGCCGCAAGGGTCGCCGCCGCCAGGGAACTGCAGAGAGAGAGGTTCAGGAGCGAGGGGATAATGACGAACACAGAGATGAACACGGAGCAGATACAGCGTCTGAGCCGCATGGAGAAGGACAGCCTGAAGCTGGCGGGCATCCTGATGGAGAGACAGCAGCTTTCCATGCGGGCGTACTTCAGGATAATCAAGGTGGCGAGGAGCATAGCCGACCTCGCGGGCTCGGAGACAATCAAAGAGGAGCACGTACTCGAAGCCGCCAGTTTCAGGGCCCTCGACAAACTTGCCCTGTAACTTCCGGCTTGTCTTGCCAAACTGAATTTTATGAACTATCTTTACAAAGATGAGGATTTTTCAAAACAGGCCTCCATTTTTTTAAAAATCGACAGCAATGCCGCAGGAGATAGAAAGGAAATTCCTGGTGTCGGGCGACTTCCGAGGGGAAGCCGTTGAGGCCGTGCGCATAAGCCAGGGCTACCTCTGCTCCGTCCCCGAGAGGACGGTACGTGTCAGGGTGAAGGGAGACAGGGGCTACATCACCGTCAAGGGCAAAGGTTCCGGCAGCGGGGCCAGCCGCTTCGAATGGGAGAAGGAGATTCCCGCCGGCGACGCCCGCGAACTCCTCGGACTGTGCGAACCCGGAGTCATCGACAAGACCAGATATTTCGCGCCGGCCGGCACGCACTGCTTCGAAGTGGACGTGTTCCATGGCGACAACGAGGGGCTCGTGGTCGCGGAGGTGGAGCTAGGCTCGGAAGACGAGGAATTCGTGCGCCCGGACTGGCTCGGGAAGGAGGTGACCGGAGACAGCCGCTACTACAACGCGTCCCTCTCGAAGGAGCCCTACAGGAACTGGAAAACTCTCAAATAAACCATAAGCGCTTATGACGACCGATACCATTTTGTTCTATCTTGTTCCGGCAGCATCGCTGATAGCCCTGCTGTTCGCCTGGATCTTCTTCCGCAAGATGATGAAGGAAGACGAAGGCACTCCCACCATGAAGCAGATTGCCCGATTCGTCCGCGAAGGCGCGATGGCGTATCTGAAGCAGCAATATAAGGTAGTCGTCATCGTATTCCTGATACTTGCCGCACTCTTCGCCGTACTCGCATACGGATTCAACGTCCAGAACTCCTGGGTGCCCTTCGCGTTCCTCACCGGAGGATTCTTCAGCGGCCTCGCCGGCTTCGTGGGCATGAAGACGGCAACCTACGCCTCCGGGCGCACCGCCAACGCGGCCAGAAGAGGGCTCAACGACGGACTGAAGATAGCTTTCCGGAGCGGGGCCGTAATGAGCCTGACCGTAGTCGGTCTGGGGCTCCTTGACATTTCGCTCTGGTACATCATCCTCAACAAGTTCATAGGCGTAGAGGGGCCCCAGAAGCTCGTCGCCATCACCACGACCATGCTCACCTTCGGCATGGGAGCGTCCACCCAGGCCCTGTTCGCCAGGGTCGGCGGAGGCATCTACACCAAGGCCGCCGACGTGGGGGCCGACCTCGTGGGCAAGGTCGAGGCGGGAATCCCGGAAGACGACCCCAGGAACCCGGCGACCATAGCCGACAACGTGGGCGACAACGTGGGTGACGTCGCCGGAATGGGAGCCGACCTCTACGAAAGCTACTGCGGCTCCATCCTCGCCACGATCGCGCTCGGGGCGTCCGCATTCATAGGCGACGGAGAAGCCATGCAGTTCAAGGCCATACTCGCGCCCATGCTGATTGCCGCCATCGGAGTGGTGCTCTCCATCATAGGCATCTTCGCCGTACGCACCAGGGAAGGCGCAGGCATGAGCCAGCTGCTGAAGTCGATGTCCACCGGAACCAACCTCAGCTCCGTGCTGATAGCGGTCGCGACCTTCGGACTGCTCTATCTGCTCGACATGCCCAACTGGTGGGGGCTCTCGATAGCCGTGGTCGTGGGACTCGCGGCTGGAGTCATCATAGGCCAGGCCACCGAGTACTACACTTCGCATTCCTATAAGCCCACACGCAAACTGGCCGAGAGCTCCAAGACCGGGCCCGCGACGGTGATAATCTCAGGAATCGGCCTCGGAATGATTTCCACCGCCATACCGGTCATCACCGTAAGCGTGGCCATCATACTCGCCTACCTTGCCGCCAACGGCTTCGCTGCCGGAGACCTGCTCAGCGCCGACGCCCTCAGCAAGGGACTCTACGGAATAGGCATAGCCTCTGTGGGCATGCTCTCGACCCTCGGAATCACGCTTGCGACCGATGCCTACGGCCCCATAGCCGACAACGCCGGAGGCAACGCCCAGATGAGCGGACTGGAGCCCGAAGTGCGCGAGCGGACCGATGTGCTCGACGCCCTGGGCAACACCACGGCCGCCACCGGAAAAGGTTTCGCGATAGGTTCAGCGGCACTGACAGCCCTTGCCCTGCTGGCCTCCTATATAGAGGAAATCAAGATAGGACTCGACAGGCTGGGCATAAGCATCCAGAACGCCGCAGGAGAGGTCATCGACGCCGCATCGGCGACCATACCGGACATCATGAACTTCTATGAGGTCAATCTGATGAACCCCATGGTGCTCACGGGAGTATTCATCGGAGCGATGATGGCGTTCCTGTTCTGCGGACTCACGATGAACGCCGTGGGACGCGCCGCCCAGAGCATGGTGGTCGAAGTCAGGAGGCAGTTCCGTGAAATCAAGGGCATACTCACCGGACAGGCGACCCCCGACTATGCACGCTGCGTGGAGATATCCACCAAGGGCGCTCAGAAGGAGATGCTGTTCCCGTCGCTGCTCGCCATCATAGTGCCCATAGCGGTGGGCCTGGTTCTCGGAGTCGCCGGAGTCATGGGCCTGCTCATCGGAGGCCTGGGAGCGGGATTCGTGCTCGCCATCTTCATGGCCAATTCCGGCGGAGCATGGGACAATGCCAAGAAACACGTCGAGGAGGGCAACCTCGGAGGGAAAGGCAGTGAGTGCCATGCCGCCACTGTGGTCGGCGACACGGTAGGCGACCCGTTCAAGGACACCTCCGGGCCTTCGCTGAACATACTCATCAAGCTCATGAGCATGGTATCGATAGTGATGGCGGGAGTGACCGTGGCGGTAAGCCTGTTCTGATTCCACCCAGTCCATACTGAAGCAAAAAGCCGGATTGAATCCGGCTTTTTTCGTGTCCACGGCCCTCCGGCACGCATTTACAACTAATAGGAACGATAATACAATTCACCGTTTCCGCTTTTGCCTACTTTCGTTATGGTGAGGCTGATATCAGGACAAGATTCAAAACCACCATAACAATTAATCACTTTAACTAACAATCTATGAATAAGTTTGTTTCTATTACACAAAAACTTGCTCTTTCTCTGATTGCAATCGCATTCTCGGCCCTGGCCCTCAATGCCCAGCAGACCGTGAAGGGCACTGTAACGGATGCGAACGGCGAACCCCTCATAGGTGCCGGAGCATTCGTCAAAGGAGACACCTCTCATGGAACAGTCACCGACATCGACGGAAACTACACCCTCACGGATGTCGACGGCTCCGATGTTCTGGTTTTCTCCTTCATGGGCTATGTGACCCAGGAGGTTCCCGTGAACAACAGGACCGTAGTCAACGCCACTCTTGAAGAAGACAACCAGTATCTCGACGAGCTGGTGGTCGTTGGATACGCAGTGGGCAACAAGCGCTCCGTATCCGGTACCGTTGACCGCGTACAGGCAGAAGACATGAACTCAGGACTCATATCCTCTCCCATTGACGCTATCAGGGGCAAGGTTCCCGGACTCGTAATCTCCAATGCCGGCGGCGACATCAGCAGCACGCCCACCGTACGTCTCCGCGGAACCACCTCCCTCTCCGGAGGAAGCGACCCTCTGGTGATCATCGACGGAGTATTCACCGACATCTCTTCCCTCACCGATCTCTCCGCTCAGGACATTGCAGAAATATCCGTCCTCAAGGACGCCTCCGAGACCGCACAGTACGGTTCCAGGGGTGCCGCCGGTGTGATTGTAGTGCAGACGATGCGAGGCGAGGAAGGCAGGGCGAGCGTGACTTATAACGGACAGTTCGGCGTCAGCCAGAGATACGGACGTATAGAGACTCTCTCGGCCGAGGAGTACAGGCATTACGGAGCCGGTTCGCTGTCATCCGACCTCGGAGCCGACACCAACTGGTTCGACTGGATCCAGAACCCTATGGTCACCCAGAATACTCACCATCTGTCCATCTCCCAGGGTACCAGGAGAGGCAATATGCGCGCGTCGGTAGGCGTCAATGACAGGAACGGGCTCGTCCGCGGAACCGACTTCACCAACTACACGGCACGTTTCATAACCAGCCAGAAAGCGCTGAACGACAAACTCCAGATCGAGCTTGCGCTTAACGGAGGCTATCGTACCGGCAATACCGTACCTCAGAGCATCTGGGCCGGAGCACTGCTATACAACCCGACCTACCCGACCCACAGGAACCCCGAAACCGGAATGTGGGATGTGGACAGGAATGTCGCAGGACAGACCACCCACCCCGGCGAAGTCCTCGAAAGCAAGACCAACATAGAATCCACCAGTCTGAACGCTACCGGAAGACTGACCTATAACATATTGCCCGGATTCACCGCCAGCCTGTTCGGCTCGTTCGACTACCGCTCATCCCAGACAAAGTCCTACTCACCCAACGACCTTTTCAACACCACCTCATATAGAGGACAGGCAAGCATCAGGAACTCCGCAAGGCGCAACTGGATGACCAACTTCCAGCTTTCCTACATCAAGGACATAGGCAAACACTCCATCAACGCGCTCGCACTCGTCGAGGCCCAGGAATATTACTCCTTCTCCAACAGTTCGACCGCAAGAGGATTCGATACCAACTATTTCGGATGGAACAACCTGCAGGCCGGTTCTGACGTGAAGTACGGCGACGTGACTTCGTCCGCAAGCAAGAACACCCTGCTCTCCTACATGGCACGTATCAACTACATGTATGACGACAGGTACGTAATTACGTTGAACGCCCGCGCCGACGGTTCGTCCAAGCTCGGAGCCAACCACAAATGGGGCTTCTTCCCCTCGGCTTCCGCAGCATGGATCATAACCAACGAGGAGTTCATGAAGAACCAGGACCTTATCTCCAATCTCAAGTTCAGGGTGGGCTACGGTGTGACCGGTAACCAGGACGCCATCTCCGCGCTCAACTCACTGCAAATGCTGTCTCCTACGGGAGCCACAAGTTTCAACAACCAAAGCAGCGTCACTTACGGAATCATTTCCAATGCCAATCCCGACCTCAAATGGGAAATGAAATACACCTTCGACATAGGACTTGACTTTGCCCTGTGGGACGGCCGTCTGCAAGGAACATTCGACTACTACCGCTCGACCACCAAGGACCTGCTCTACACATACGATGTGTCCGTTCCTCCTTTCACCTATCCTACGCTGCTCGCCAACATGGGAGAGATGACCAACAACGGATTCGAGCTCTCACTGACCGGAGACGTAATCAACACCCGTGACATGCGACTGACCTTGAGCGGAAATGTGGCATACAACAAGAACAAGCTCGTATCCCTCAACGGTACATATAACGGCGAACAGCTGACCACTCCCGAATGGGTCAGCCTCGCCACCGCACAGTCGAGCGGCCTTACCGCCAATACCGGAGTCACCTATATGGGAGAGGGCTATCCCGTAGGAGTATTCCGTCTGCCGGTATGGGAAGGCTGGAACGAAGATGAGAACGGCCACAAGACATACGTGCTCAAGGATCTCGACGGAGACGGCACTGTCGACCAGTCCGACCTCGGAGACCGCGAGATTCTCGGCCAGGTGATACCCAAGGTGACCGCCAACTTCAACGTCCGTTTCGCATGGAAGAACTTCGACATTTCAGCCCAGCTGAACGGAGCGTTCGGACACCATATCTACAACTTCACCTCCAACGCTATGAACTATATGGGCGCGTTCCCTGTCATGAACGTGATGAAGGGCGCACCTGAAAAGGGAATCTACGAGCTCCTGCACAGCTCCTACTATCTCGAGAAGGGAGACTATGTGAACATCGAGTACATCACCATCGGCTACAACTTCGGTAAGGCACTCGGAGTCCAGAACGCCAGGGTGGCGCTCTCCTGCAACAACGTGGGCACCATCACCGGATACTCCGGACTCACTCCCCTCATCAACTCCCAGAGCATGAACGGTGGTGTGGATGCAAGAAATGTCACACCTCTCATGAGGACCTACACTCTCCAGCTCATTCTCACATTCTAAATTCACTGTTCACTAACAATCCAACTATAGACTGAGAGTATGAAAAAAACATTATTAAGTTCAATCATATTGGCCGGACTCATCTTCAGCAGTTGCAGCAACTTTCTTGAAGAGACGGCTTACAGCAGCTTCGACAAAGAAGAGGCATACAGCAACCCGACACTCGTATATCTGAATGCCGTTGCATCCGTATATACCTCCATGGGACTTCAGGGCGTTATGTGGGATGCCGACTTCGGTACCGGAGGAATCAACTACCTGTCAGAATATTCAGCCGACCTCGGCATAGTCCAGGGACGTCGTTCCGACTGGGTTGACGGCGGAGTCCACCAGCAGATCTTCCTCCACTCATGGACACCTTCACACAACCTTTTCCTCGATTCATGGAACTATCAGTATCAGGTGATAGGCCTGTGCAATGCTTCCATAGACGACCTTCAGGCCGTGCTTGACGAGGGCGGAGACGAATTCCTCCAGGACTACATCAACGAGCTCAGGGCCGTCCGTGCATATTACTACATGAGTCTCGTGAACATGTACGCGAGGATACCCATCGTAACTTCAAGCAGCATGAGCGTATCGGACGTTGCGCAGTCTACCAGGAAAGAGGCATACGAGTTCGTACGCGATGAACTTACGGAAATCATCCCGACCCTCTCCGATGAGAACGGAGTCAAGTCCTCAAGCGAATATTACGGACGAATGACGAAGGCGGCCGGATACATGATGATGGCCCGTCTCGCAGCCAACGCAGCGATATGGAGTCAGGATGACTGGAATGACGGAAGGTTTGTCGGAGGTATCGATGCGGTGGAGTCCACTGTGACCGAGCTCGGCAAACAGCAGATGATCACTCTCGACGGAGAGACGAGGAATGCCTGGGAGACCGTAATCTACTGCCAGGAGAAGCTCGCGGAGATGGGCTACCAGCTCAATCCCGACGACCACGAGAATTTCACGACCAACAACGAAAATTCCGTAGAGAACATCTTCGTGCGTCCCAACAACGCGACCACTTACCAGCTCCGCCAGCGGCTGATGACCTACTCGCTGCATTCAAACCACACCGGAGCCCTCGCCAATGCGACCGGTTCGAACGGACCGGCGGCCACCACTTACGCAGCCGAACTCTTCGGAGTGACCTACGATGAACAGACCGACGTAACCGATTACTCCAACGCCGACCCCAGATGGGATATGTTCTTCTACTATGGAGACATCGTAGTGAACGGTGAGCCCGTCCCCATGTCAAGCGACTACAAACAGACTCTCTCGTATCTTCCTTATGCGGCCAAGATTGACCACGGATCACCTCTTTCCGGAAGCAAGGAGGAATATGAGATGTGGTGCGCCGGAGCCCGTGTCAGGAAGGTGGAAATCGACCCCGCAGTCGACCAGTTCTCATGGGCGTTCTGCTATCAGGAAGCCGACGTGGTGGTATACCGCTATGCTGATGCCCTGCTGCTCGCGGCAGAGGCCAAGTACCGCCTTGGAGACACAGGAGGAGCACTTGCCGACATCAACGCCATCAGGAACCGTGTAGGAGCACAGCCCTTCAGCGCGCTCACCTCAATCAAGGACATCCTTGACGAAAGAGGAAGGGAGATGGTTTGGGAGCCTACCCGCCGTGAGGATCTAATCCGTTACGGAATGTATACCGAGCCGACCCGCGACAAGTATAAGGGCGTTCCCACAGCCACCGGCGCAGGCGACTGGGTAGACGATGAAACCGGATATACACTCGTATTCCCGATTCCCGTCAACGTGCTCAACCTCAACACGAACCTGAGCCAGAATCCCGGATACAGCGGATAGACCGCTCTCCGATGACCAAAAGAAGGCTGCCGCAATTCACGGCGGCCTTCTTCGTTTCTATTGCTCCTCGGGACTTCTGCGCGTGTAGCGCTTCTGATAATCACTGGGTTTCTCCTTGTAGTATTTTATGAAGGTCTTCGTGAAATACGAAGGTGACGAGAAACCTGCGTCAAACGCCGCCTGCGCCACGCTCTTGCGCTCGAAGAGCATGGCGCGGACGGCTTTCTTGAGACGTATCATGGTTATGACCTCGACCGGATTGACGTCGGTGATTTCATTGAACTGGCGGTACATGGTGGAGCGGCTCATGCCCAGCGCCTCCGCTATGTTGTTGATGCTGATGTTGTCGTAGATATGCTCCTCGACGTACGCGCGGAAGTTCTGGAGGAACTGCTGCTGCTTGTCGCCGAGGGTTCTGGTGTTCACGCCTATTATTATGTCCGCATCCTGCGAGTCCGCCGCAGCCCTGCCCTTGTCTATGAGCTGGGACGCCCTCGCCCTCAGCACGTTGGCGTTGAACGGCTTGCTCATGTAGGCGTCCGCTCCGCTGGCGTAGCTCTCGATTTTCTGCTCGTCGGTGGCGCAGGCAGTCAGGCAGATTATCGGGATATTCCTGGTTATCATGTTCGACTTGAGCGTCCTGCAGACTTCGAAGCCGCTTACCTTGGGCATCAGCACGTCGGTGATTATCAGCGCCGGAATATGCTGGAGCGCCCTGTTTATGCCTTCCTGGCCGTCCACGGCGAGAATCACGTTGTAGCTGTTCGAGAGCACGAGCCTTATGTACTGCCTCATGTCGGGGTTGTCCTCGATTACGAGCACCTTGGGCTTGGACGGGTCGCAGCTCCCGTAGCTTTCGCACGAAGCGGCGGCTGTGGTGAAATCACGGGCCTCCGCCAGCTGTTTCTCGATATAGGCATGCCCGGTCGTCCCGGAGGCGCATTCGGGATGCTCCACGGTCCTGACCAGCGGCAGGACCATGCGGAAAGTCGTGCCCTCGCCGTCGCTTTCGGCCCAGACGCTGCCACCGTGGATTTCTATCAGGGACTTTGCGAGGGCGAGTCCGATTCCGGAGTTACCGTGCTCGTTGTCAAGACGGTAGAAGCGCTTGAAGACCAGGCCGAGCTTGTCCTCGGGGATGAAGGAGCCGGAATTGAAGATGCTCATGTCCACGAACCTGCGTGAGTCCTTGTCGAACTGAGAAAGGCTGACCCTGATGGTTCCTCCCTTGTCGACGTACTTGAGCGCGTTCGAAAGGAAGTTGAAGTAGATCTTGTCCATCTTGTCCTTGTCGAAGGCCATGGTGTAGTCCTCCCCGTCCGTCACGAATTCCAGTGTCACGTGCTTCGAAACCATATTCAGCTGGAACAGCCGGTTGATGTCCTGCAGGAACAGGTCCAGCCTGTCCACCTCGGCGTTGAGGCTCATCTTTCCGTTCTCGTATGTCCTGAACTCCAGAATCTGGTTGAGCAGGTTCATGAGCTTGTTGCCGTTGCGCTGCACCAGCTTCAGGGCGTCGTGCTGCGAAGGGCTGAGGTTCCCGGACTTCAGCATTTCGCCCACCGGCCCGAGTATCAGGGTCAGGGGCGTCTTGAACTCATGTGATATGTCGGTGAAGAACAGCAGCTTGGCCTGCGTCGCCTCCTCCAGCTGCCGGTAGAGGGTGTTCATCTCGTCCTGCTTCTGGTTCAGGAGCTCAATGTTCTTCGCCATCTCGGCATTGCGGCTGTCGAGCTTCTTCTTCATGTCCTCCAGCTTCCGGAGCGTGACATACAGGAAGCCGACAAGAAGGGCGAACACGATGAGGCAGACGGCGAGGACGCGGCTGATGCTGCGCTGCCTGGTGAACAGGTAGTTGTTGTCCGCCAGCTGCCTGCGGAGCATGTCGACCTTGCCCTGCTGCTCGTTGATCTGCTGGTTCTGCATCTGTATGATGCGCACGTTCGACCTGTCGACCACCGCAGTGTTGAGCAGGTTCTCCCGGTCGAAGGACTGGCCGTTGAGGATGCGTCCGGCAATCTCTATAAGCTTGTAGCCTCCGGTGGGATACATGAAGGAGGCGTTGATGCGTCCGCCGGCTATGGCCTCCACGCCTCCGCCGGGCCCGTCTATCGCGTCTATCCCTATGATGACGGGCACGTGCAGCCCCGGATGGAGGTCATACGACTCCCTGACGCCCATGGCCATCTGGTCGTTCATCGCGAACACCAGGTCGATTCCGTCGCGCATGGAAGGATTCTGCAGGATACGGTTCATTCCGGCCCTGGCGTTGTCCTTCAGGAAATTGCCGAAACTTTCGGCCACGACATGGATGTCCGGATAGTCCGAGATGGCGTCCATGAAACCCTCATATCGCTCCTCGTCGGCGGTGGAGCCCTTCAGGCCGCGTATTATGGCCACTTCGCCCTTGCCGTGGAGCAGGTCCGCCGCATAGACGCCCAGCCTTTCGGCAAGCCTGCGGTTATCGGCGCCCACGTAGGCCGTATACTCGTCATTGGATGTCTTCCTGTCGAAAAGAATCACCGGTATTCCGCTCCGGTACACCTCCGAGACCACCGGAGTCAGGGCTTCGGACTCATTGGGCGAGACTATCATGAGGTCCACGCCTTCGCGCATGAATTCCCTGATGTCGCGTATCTGCTGCTGGGAATCGTCCCTCGCCGACTTCACGCGCACCTCTATGTTGCGCATCACGGAGGCCTGCCTCTGCATCTCGCTGTTCACCGTCTCCCTCCACAGGTCCTCGCTGCACTGCGATACGCCTATCACCATCATATCATCGCCACGATCGGCGCAGGATGAAACGATTGTTGCAGCGGCGAGCAGCAAATAGAACGATTTTACCATAATTCTGCCATGAAAAAGCGTGTTCTAGCACAAAAATAACGACAGAGAAACAATTTTGCAATTATTTGAAACCGCATTGCTAGGGCAAGGAAAGATATATTCATAATTTTAGCTTGATAACCAATGTGATTTTTGCACCGTGAACAAATCTACCACATCCTCAATCGGCAAACTTGTGCCCATAATGCTGGCATTCTTCGCAATGGGCTTCGTGGACATGGTAGGCACAGCCACCAACTACGCCAAGGCCGACTTCGCATTGTCAGACACTGTTGCGAACTTCCTTCCGACAATGGTGTTCTTCTGGTTCCTGATAATGTCGGTCCCCACGAGCATGATAATGAACCGTATCGGAAAGCGGAACACGGTGCTGATAAGTCTTGCAGTGACCTCTGTCTCCCTGGTGCTTCCGCTGTTTTCGTACAATTTCCCTGTCATGCTGGTCTCTTTCTGCCTTCTCGGAGTCGGCAACACTCTGATGCAGGTGTCCCTGAATCCCCTGGTGTCGCTGATCACCTCCAATGAGAAGCTGGCGAGCACGCTGACCTTCGGGCAGTTCGTCAAGGCGATCGCCTCCTTCATCACCCCGATTCTCGCCAGCTGGGCGGCCGTCCGCTTCGGCGACTGGAAGCTCGTCTTCCCGATCTTCGCCGCATTCTCCATTCTTGCGACCCTCCTGCTCTGGGGCACCAAGGTGCCCGAGACCGCAGTGGACAGGAAGTCCGCAGGCTTCATCCAATGCCTTAAGCTTCTGGGCGACGGAACCGTGCTCCTGCTCTTCTTCGGCATCGTGGCCCATGTGGGAATAGACGTGGGCGTCAACACATGCGCGCCGAAGATTATCATGGAAAGGACAGGTCTGCCGCTCGAGACCGCAGGTAAGGCCACCAGCGTATACTTCCTCTTCAGAACCATAGGCTGCCTCTCGGGCTCGTTCATACTGTCGAGGTGGAAGGACAGCAGGTTCTTCGCGCTGAGCGTGGGGCTGATGGTGCTTTCCATGCTCGGACTCGCTTTCCTCAACGGCGAAATCGGCATCTACGTGAGCCTCGCTCTCGTCGGATTCGGCAACTCCAACGTGTTCTCCATCATCTTCTCCCGCGCCCTGCTCTCAAGGCCGGACAAGGCCAACGAGGTCTCCGGACTCATGATAATGGGGCTCATCGGCGGCTCGGTGTTCCCGCTGCTCATGGGCATACTCTCCGACGCCCTGCAGTCGCAGATAGGTTCGGTCATAGTAATCAGCGTGGGCGTCGTCTACCTGATCGCCCTCTCAAGGATACTTCTCAGGAAAAACGCATGACAATGAAAAGAATAGCTATTCTCACCGCCGCCCTGCTCTTCATGGCTCCGGCGCTCCCGGCACAGCCGGCAGACTTCATGGCCAATTTCGCGGCACCTTCAGTGGTGTCGCCGGAAATCAATCCCGACAACAGCGTCACTTTCAGATACCATAACCCCAAGGCCGTCAGAGTGCAGGTCAAGGGTGACTGCTTCCCCGGAGGCGACGGCATCGCCGACATGACGGAAACGGAGAACGGAATCTGGGAATACACCACCGCTCCGCTCCCCTCCGAGATGTACCGCTACAACTTCATAGTCGACGGCGCCGAAGCCCTCGACCTCCAGAACGTCTACATAGTCAGGGACGTGGCGGACCTGCTGAACTGGTTCGTGGTCAAGGGCGGACAGGGCGACCTGTATCTCGCCGAAGACGTGCCGCACGGCTCCGTGACCCGCTGCTGGTACGACAGCCCGACGCTCGGATGCCAGAGAAGAGTCACAATCTACACTCCTGCCGGATACGGCGAAAGCCGGGGCAGATACCCGGTGCTCTACCTTCTCCACGGAGCCGGCGGAGACGAGACGCAGTGGATGGAACTCGGCAGGGCGGTACAGATCATGGACAATCTGATCGCATCCGGCAAGGCCGAGCCCATGATAGTCGTCATGACGAACGGCAACGCCTGGCAGCAGGCCGCGCCCGGCGAAACGGCTGCGGGCCTCGTTCATCCCAACGACAGGAGCGGCATCGGAAGGCCCGAAGCGAGCTTCGAGGAGTCCTTCGGAGACGTGATAAAGTTCGTGGATGCGAACTACAGGACCATAGCCAGGAAGTCCGGCCGCGCGATTGCCGGCCTCTCCATGGGCGGAGGACATACCAAGAACATCTCCAGGATGTATCCCGACACCTTCGACTACATGGGCCTGTTCTCCGCCGCGCTTTCCGGGAATCCGGGAGAGGAGGAGATTGCGGGGCTCGAGAAGCAGCGCGACAACGGCTACAAGCTGTACTGGATCGCCTGCGGAACCGAGGACTTCCTCTACGAGGCTAACCTCGGCTATATGAAGCGGCTCGACGAAATCGGCATGCCCTACGTCTACCGCGAAAGCGGCGAAGGCCATATCTGGAAGAACTGGAGAATCTACCTAAGCGAATTCGCACCGGAACTTTTCAAATTCTAGAGAATATGAAACTCAAAACCATCATTTCTGCGGCACTCGTATGCCTCGTCTCCGCCCAGATTTCATCCGGACAGGAGAGACAACAGCCCTCGTGGCTGAGCGACGCGGTAGTATACCAGATCTACCCTTCCTCATTCCAGGATTCCGACGGCAACGGCATCGGAGACATACCCGGAATCATCTCACGCCTCGACTACATCAAATCGATAGGCGTCACCGCCATCTGGCTCAACCCGATTTTCGTGTCCGGATGGACTGACGGAGGCTACGACGTGATAGACTACTACATGGTCGATCCCCGTTTCGGCACCAACACCGACCTCGTGAATCTCGTCAACACCGCCCACGAAAAGGGACTGAAGGTCATACTCGACCTCGTGGCCGGACACACTTCGATACAGTCGGAGTGGTTCAAGCAGTCGTCACAGGCCCCGGACCTGCGCTACAGCGACTACTATATCTGGCCCAGCTTCAAGCCCGAGATAGAAGGCGCCAAGACCGACGGGCCCCAGGACTACGCCCAGCTCATGAACACCTTCAACAACATCGTGAACAAGTTCGTCGAGACCGACGCGCCGAGAGGGCCCTACTATGTCAAGAATTTCTTTGACACCCAGCCCGCGCTGAACTTCGGTTTCGCCAATCCCGACCCCGAGCACCCCTGGGAGCAGGCGGTGGATGCGCCCGGCCCGATGGCGGTGCGCCGCGAAATAAAGAACATCATGTCCTTCTGGATGGACAAGGGCGTGGACGGCTTCCGCGTGGACATGGCCGCCAGCCTCGTGAAGAACGACTTCGACAAGTCTGCGACCATCAAGCTCTGGAAGGAAGACCTCTCCAAGTGGTTCAAGGAGGAATACCCCGAGAACCTGCTCATCGCAGAATGGTTCAACCCCGCCCAGTCAATCGAGGCCGGCTTCCATGTGGACTTCTTCTGCCATGACGGCAAATACAACTACGCCTCACTGTTCTTCAACACTCCCGGACGCGGACGTGACGGCGTATGCTGGTTCGACCTTGAAGGCAAGGGAGAACTCAAGACCTGGTACGAGCTCTACACCTACCAGTACGACGCCGTGAAGGGCAAGGGCTACGTCAGCATGCCTTCGGGCAACCACGACTTCACCCGCCTCGCCGCAGGGCCCCGCGACACGGAAGACCAGCTCAAGGTGGCGATGACCTTCTTCTACACCATGCCGGGCGTACCTTTCATGTTCTACGGCGATGAAATCGGACTCGAGCACCAGTTCGACGCTCCTTCGAAGGAAGGAAGCGGCACCGGACGGGCCGGCACCAGAATCCCCATGCTCTGGGACTCCAGCGAGAATGCCGGCTTCTCCACCGCAGCCAAGGAGGCTCTCTACCTGCCCCAGGACCCCGATCCCGACCGCAGGACCGTGGAAAGCCAGGAGGCTGACCCCAACTCACTGCTCAACTACGTGCGTGAGCTGATCAAGCTGCGCCGCAGCTCCGACGCCCTCGGCAGCGACGGCGACTGGAGGCTCGTGAGCAGCCTGGACGCTCCCTATCCCATGATTTACGAGCGCACCAGCGGCGACGAGGTATGGGTAGTGGCCCTCAACCCCACCTCAAAGAAGGTGACCGGAGAAATCCCCACCTATTCGGCTGACCCCGAACCCGTGTTCGGTTCCTACGACTCGGTGAAATACAGAAGCGGCAAGGATGTTGACAAGATTACCCTGTCTCCCGTCTCCGCAGCCGTCTTCAAAGTCCGCTGACGAATGGAAAGGAAGAAAGTTATAGTAGGCATAGGGGAACTCCTGTGGGACATGCTTCCTTCAGGCAAGGCCATAGGAGGAGCCCCTGCCAATTTCGCCTACCATGCCGGCCGCCTCGGAGAAGAAGGCTGGGTGGTCAGCGCGGTCGGGGACGACGCCCTTGGGCATGAAATCCTGGACGTGCTGGACGAAAAGAGGCTCCACAGCCTTGTCGCCATGGTCGACAAGCCCACGGGCACAGTGCAGGTGAGTCTCGACGACGCCGGAGTCCCGACATACACCATAGTCGAAGACGTGGCGTGGGACCATATACCCTTCACGCCCAAGATGCAGGACCTGGCCTCCAGGGCCGATGCGGTATGCTTCGGATCCCTCGTGCAGAGGAACGGCTCTCGCGCCTCCGTGCTGAAATTCCTCGAGGCGGTGCCGGCATCCGCGCTCAAGGTCTTCGACATCAACCTCAGGCAGCACTTCTACACACCCGAGATACTGCGGAAGTCGCTGGAAATAGCCGATGTGCTCAAGATAAACGACGAGGAAATCGTCACCTTGTCGGAGATGTTCGGCCTGGGGAGCGACCCCCGCGAAGCCTGCCGCAAGCTCATCGGGCAATATTCGCTCAGGTTCGTGCTCCTGACCAAGGGAGCGCGGGGCAGCGAGGTCATCAGTCCCGACGAGGTGATACCCCAGGGCGTGGGCAAGGTCGACGTGGTCGACACGGTCGGCGCCGGCGACGCGTTCACGGCCGCATTCACCGTGGCCTACCTGCGCGGAGACTCCCTGGCCGACGCGCAGAAGCTGGCCGGAGAGGTGACGGCCTACGTATGCTCCCACAAGGGGGCCATGCCCGAATGACAAACACTTAAAAACCACAATAACACATGAAACCGATATTCAAATTCCTGGCTCTCGCCGCCCTGGTGGCAGGACTTGCATCCTGCAAAGGCGATGAGAACTTCTACAGCAACACCAGGCAGCAGCTCTACATCGGCGACGACATTGCGGTCGCCCAGACCGAGTACGGCAAGGTACGCGGATACATCATGCGCGACACCTACACCTTCCTCGGTATCCCCTACGGCGGTTCCACCGCAGGAGAGAACAGATTCATGCCACCCCGCCCTCCCAAACCCTGGGACGGAGTGAGGCCGGCCTACTTCTACGGAGCCTGCGCACCCCAGAACATAATGCAGTATCCCAACAACAACAGCAGGACCTTCCTCGACTGCTGGAACTACTTCGACATGAGCGAAGACTGCCTCAACCTCAACGTATGGACGCCCGGTCTCGACGGCAAGAAGAGGCCCGTGATAGTCTGGCTGCACGGCGGCGGATTCTCCTCCGGCAACAGCATAGAGCATCATGAATACCACGGAGAGAACTTCAGCCGCTACTGCGACGTAGTCTTCGTATCACCCAACCACAGGCTGAACTCCATAGGCTTCACCGACTTCTCGGCGGTGGATCCCAAATTCGCTGACTCCGGCAACGTCGGAATGCTCGACCTCGTGGCGGCACTCCAGTGGGTGCATGACAACATCGAGAACTTCGGAGGCGACCCCGGCAACGTGACCATCATAGGACAGAGCGGCGGCGGCGCGAAGGTATGCAACCTCGTGGCCATGCCCGAGACCGAAGGACTGATCCACAAGGCAGTGGCCCTCAGCGGCAGCGCCACCTCGGCAACCGACAAGACCTATGCGAGCGAACTCGGCAAGGCCATCGCGAAAGCCGCCGGAGTGAAAGGCCCCGAGGACATGCACATCCTCCAGGAAATGTCATACCAGGAATACCGGGCCCTTGCCGACAAGGTGGCACGCGAGTTCGCGGCCAAGAACGGCAGCGTGAGGCGCGGAGGCTTCAGCCCGGTAGCCGACGACGTACATATCCCTTCCGGAGACTTTTACGCACCCGGCTCCCACTCTGCGAACATTCCAATGATCATCTGCACCACCACCTGCGAATGGCCGTCGGCAATAGATGACGCCGCAAGGCACGCGCTCTCGAGGGAGGAGGTGATCGCCGAGATGGCGGCCCGCTACGGAGAGGAGAAGGCGGCGGCTGTATATGACGCCTACGCCGCGATTTTCCCGGACAAGCTTCCCATAGAGGTCTATGACCTCGCGAACAGCTCACGCGCCGGAGCCCTCAAGGCCGCCGGACTGCGCAACTCGCTGGGAGCGCCCGTATATCTCGCATGGTTCGACTGGCAGGGGCCCCTGTTCGACGGACGCGTACACGCCATGCACACCATGGACATCGCCTTCTGGTTCATGAACACCGACCTTCAGGTGAGCCACACCGGCGGAGGACAATATCCCCGCAACCTCGCCAAGAAGATGGCCAAGGCACTGAACAATTTCATGCGCACCGGCGACCCCAACGGCAGGACAGGCCTGCCCGAATGGCCGGCATATAATCCCGAAACGGGAGCCACCATGGTGCTTGCCGACAAGAGCTATGTGCTCGAGAACCCCGACAAGGAAGCCCTCGCAATCATAGCCGACTAGCCGTCCAGCGCCGCCAGATTGCTCTTCAGCTGCTCCACCGAACTTACGCCCACGATGACGGAAGTCACTTCGGGGCGGCGGAGCACCCAACGGAGGGCATACTGGGCAAGAGTAAGACCCCGGGCTGCCGCCTCGTCATTCCATCCGGAAATGCGGGCGAGCAGTTCCGGGGTCAGCGTTTCGCGTTTCAGCGAATCATTCCTCGACATTCTGGATCCGTCGGGGACGCCGTGCAGGTATTTCCCGGTCAGCAGGCCCTGGGCAAGCGGAGAGAAGGCCACGAATCCGGCTCCTTCCGCAGCGGCCCGGGGTATGATATCCTCCTCTATGGACCTATCTATCATATTGTAGCGGCCCTGGTACACCAGGCAGGGGACATGCTGTGCGCGCAGATAGGAATAGGCCGCAGCCGCCATCTCGGGCGGATATTTGGAAATGCCCACATACAGGGCCTTCCCCTGCCTCACTATGTCCGCCAGAGCCTGCATGGTCTCCTCCAGAGGGGTTCCGGAATCCGGGCGGTGGGAATAGAATATGTCCACATAGTCCAGGCCCAAGCGCTTCAGACTGCGGTCGATCGAGGCTGTCATCGCCTTGCGCGAACCCCATTCGCCATAGGGGCCCGGCCAGGAGGCATATCCCGCCTTGGTCGCGACCACTATTTCGTCGCGATGGGACTTGAGTGAAGCGGAGAATATCTCTCCGAAGCGTTCTTCGGCCGCGCCGCAGGGCGGGCCGTAGTTGTTGGCGAGGTCGAAATGAGTGATGCCGTGGTCGAAGGCGTATTCGACTATCCTGCGGCAGTTGTCGGAATCGGAACCGGCTCCGAAATTATGCCAGAATCCGAGCGAGATTTCCGGAAGCAGCAGGCCGCTGCGTCCGCACCTGCGGTATTTCATCGCATCATAGCGCGCCGGGCTCGGCTTGTAGTTCTCCATTTCCTTTATTAATTATGGTATACGGACAAATTTACATCATCCGGCTGAAAAAATGCAAAAAAATTTTGTCGGTTTAAAAAAGTAGTATATCTTTGCAGTCCCTTACCGAAAGGCACGGGACAAGTTCATTGAAAATATTGAAGGATAAGTACAAGCAAGTACCAAGAGAACGAGATAGAAACGAGAGCGTTGATTTCTTAA
>UQQM01000015.1 GCA_900543205.1 uncultured Bacteroides sp.
TATATTAAAATCAATACATTGCAGTGATTCCATCACCCCAAATGTCAACTAGGCCTGATCAGCAAAAAACTCGAAAAAGCCATCAACGACCAGATAGCAGCCGAACTCTGGTCCTCACAACTCTACCTTCAGATGTCCCTCTTCCTCAAGAAAGAAGGATGGAACGGCTCCGCCCACTGGATGGGCAAGCAGGCCGACGAAGAAAAGGAGCACGCCCTCTCTCTGGCCGACTGGGTGATCAAGCGCGGCGGCGAGGTCAGGCTCACCAGGATAGACGAGGTGCCCTGCGGATGGGACAACCTCCTGGAAGTCTTCAAGGCGGTCTACAAGCATGAATGCCATGTATCCGAGCTCATCGACGGACTTGTGGACGTGGCATCGGCCGAAAAGGACAAGGCCTCACAGGATTTCCTCTGGGGCTTCGTGCGCGAGCAGGTCGAAGAAGAAGCCACCGCAGCAGGAATCGTGGATTCCCTCAAGCGCGCCGGAGAAAACGGATACTTCTTCATAGACGCCGAACTCGCCAAAAGGTAATCCCCGGACATCCGCCCAGACAAGAAAATCGCCCGACAGGAACTCCCGCCGGGCGATTTCCGCCTATTCGGTGAAGACCTTCTGTTTCGCCAGCCGGGTCCTGTATCCGACAGCCAGGCCACCTTCCCCAGTCTCCTTGTAAAGTGACGGGAGGTCATGCCCCGTATCCTTCATGACCTGCACCACCTCGTCGAACGACACGCGGTGGTTGCCGTCGGAGAACGAAGCGTAGAGATTCGCGTCGAGCGCCCTCGCAGCCGCGAACGCATTCCTCTCGATGCAGGGAATCTGCACGAGTCCGCATACAGGATCGCAGGTCATGCCGAGATGGTGTTCCAGCCCCATCTCCGCCGCATACTCCACCTGCGTCGGCGTGCCTCCGAAGAGCTGGCAGGTCGCAGCGGCAGCCATCGCGCAGGCAACCCCGACCTCCCCCTGGCAGCCGACCTCGGCTCCGGAGATGGAAGCGTTCTGTTTGACCACATTGCCGAAAAGGCCGCCGGTCGCCAAAGCGTGCAGGATGCGCGTCTCCGTGAAATTATGCCCCTTGGAGATATGGTACAGCACCGCCGGCATCACACCGCTGGAGCCGCAGGTAGGCGCTGTGACCACCACGCCGCCGGAAGCGTTCTCCTCGCTCACCGCGAGCGCGTATGAGAACACCATTCCGCGCGTCTGCAGGTTCGCCCGGTAGCCGGACACCTTTATATGGTACATCGCAGCCTTGCGCGAGAGCCTGAGCGGCCCGGGCAATGCGCCTTCCGTGTTGATGCCGCGCTCCACCGACGCCTTCATGGCTTCCCAGACCGTCTTCATGTAGTCCCAGAAGTCGGAATCCTCGCATTCCTGCACATATTCCCAATAGTTGCGGCCCGTGTCGTTGCACCAGCGGACAATCTCATGGATCGAATTCAGCCCGTAGATGTCCGGGCCCTCCCCTATCGCGGAGCCGGGACCTTCGGAAATGGTGCCTCCTCCTATGCTGTAGACCGTCCATTCGTCACCGATGTTCCCGTCGGCGTCTTTGGCGGTGAATTTCATTCCGTTGGGGTGGAAAGGAAGGAACACCTCGGGTTTCCAGATGATGTCGACCCTCCTGCGGCCTCCGTCGGACAGAGGGTCGGACACGGCGAGGTCGGTGAGGTGCCCGCGGCCGGTCGCGGCAAGGCTGCCGTAGAGCGTGACCTCGAAGGCGTCGGCCTCGGGATGCCTTCGGGCGAACATCGCCGCCGCCTTGTTCGGGCCCATGGTATGACTGCTCGACGGGCCGCGGCCTATCTTGTAAAGTTCCTTAAGGGATTTCATGCGGCAAATTTAGCAAATTCTGAAGTTCCTCGCCCTTTTTCACCCCGAACCGCCGGTCAATTCCCGTTGCTAAAAATGGCTGTACGATACAAATCACCAGAACGTTAGCAATCAACTGCTCTGAGCCCCTCCGGTTGAGCCTGCGGCGTACCGGACGTTTACCGCCACTCCAATTGACCCTGCGGAATCCCGCAGCGAGCCGGCCAATCCAAGTGAGCATAAAAAGGATGTGCGCTGTCAATCTTCAAAGCATTGGCAATCAAGTGTTTACCATTAAGAGATGCCCAGCAATCGCATTCCGGAAATCGAATCACGGGCAGAGGCTCCGGAGGAATCGGCCCTACACTGCCCTCCAGGGCCGATTTCCGAACTGCAGGCGCACAGGCATTTTTCCGGCATCCCGATTTCCGGCCCGACCAAGGCAACCGTAGACAAATCAATGCCCGCCATCCTGCGCAAGCCTTTTCCCAGTCCCTTCGTCATGCCTCCGGCAAATCTTTGTCATTCGCCAGTTCGCACTGGCAAATTAATCTGAAATCATTTTGCCGAACCGAATATTATTTCAAACTTTGTTGCGGAAGATGCCGCAGCATCTGCCGGAACATATTTTTAAACTATGGAAAATGGAATATTATCACACCTACACGAAAGGCCAGCAACATGACCTGCTTTTCTACAGCGAAGAAGATTTCATCTACGGAATGAATCTCATACCGAAATGCCTGAAGGACATCGAACTCAAAATTCTGGCATTCTGCCTGATGGACAATCATCTGCACTTCATCATGAAAGCAACGAGAGAAGAATGCAACCGGTTCATCGTCAACTATAAGAAGAACCTTAGCTTTGCAGAGTGATTCACTGCCCCAAGATTTGTATCACAAAAGTAATAGATTTGTGCTAATAAAGAAAGTTTGACAAAGGACAATGGAGCCGGACGGTTCTCAATCTCTACAAATGGGTAAGACCCGAATATCTTTTCTGCCCCGTCCGGCCCGTTGATCCAGGACCTGGATAAGAATATTGCCTTAGAGTGAATAAGGTTTGTAGGTGACGGATCGACGGCCCACTGTCCACAAAAAGCAACGCAAGTTATGAAAAAAATCAAACTCGGCATTGACATCAGCAAGGAAAAGTTGAATCTCTGCTACTTGTCGAATCTGGAAATCGTCCGCGAAGAGGAAGTCTCTAACGATGTGAAAACCATTAAGAAGGCGTTCAAAGATGCTCTCAAGGCCCTATCTGGCACCGTGGAGGACATCCTCGTGTGCGCGGAATACACGGGGCGATACATTTATCCGTTAACAGTCGCGTGTCAGGAGATGAATGTGTTTCTATGGCTCGATGACCCGGCCCGCATCAAGAATTCGATGGGGCTTGTCCGGGGCAAAAACGACACCATCGACGCCATGAGGATTGCCGAGTACGCGCATCGTTACGAAGATAAAGCCGTACGCTATGCCATTCCGGACACCGCCCTTGTGTCAATGAAAAACCTGCTCTCCGACAGGGAGTTCCTCCTCTCGGACAGGAAGCGGTATCAAGCGCAGCTGACTGACCAAAAGAAGTATATGGCCCCTAATGATTTCAAACATAAAGACAAACGCTGGAAGGAGGTCATTAAGGTCATAGACAGGCAGATACAAGTCATTGATGAGGAGATTGACTCTCTCATCGCCGCAGATCCGGTATTGAACCGACAGAAGGAGCTGCTGAAGAGCATAGACGGAGTCGGGGAAAGAATCGCCATCAACATGATCGCCATCACAGGAGGCTTTACGCGCTTCCGGAATGCACGGCAGTTCTGCAGCTTCGCCGGACTGTCGCCCTACAAGTACGACTCCGGTTCTTCTGTCCGCTCCAAGGCAAAGATTTCCAAACGGTCGAATCAGACGATGAAGACCTTGCTGCATATGAGTGCGGTAAATATTGCGACAAATATGGAAGGAGAATACAAGGAGTATTACGAACGCAAACTGAAAGAAGGTAAGCACGTTATGAGTATAATGAATGTCCTGAGGGCAAAACTTGTACATCGGATGTTCTCCGTCATAAGGAGAGATGCTGAATACACAAAACAATATTCCCCAGCATCGAGACAGTTATGAAAAACTTCTCAGGGGAAGGCCGCGCGGCCAGGGGCGGAACGCCCCGACGAGCGCAACGAATATTCACAAAGCACAACGCTGAATCGAAGGGGTGAATCAAATTAAATTCTTTACAAAACCCTTGGAAAATCCATAAGAATACCTGAGCACATTTCTGTCTAGGAGCGGGAGGAAAATCAATGCAAGCATCCAGGCAGGTATCAGCCGGATTGACAGTCCCGAGTATCTGATGACCTCAATAGCGTACGTACTGCGGAACCCCATGGTAGCAGGAAAAAACTATCTCCCTCAAGATTATCCCTGGAGCTCGGCCTCCCTGTATTTCAGAAACAGGGAAAGAACCGAGCCAGAAGGATTCCAGGCAATCGGCAGTCTGACATACAGGGAGAAAAGGACCGTTTTCAAAGCTGAGAGCCATTTCCCTGAAGAATGGCGGATAGACAATAAGGGAATGATACTTCCGGTGTTCTACACAGAGGTTGCAGAGGTGGAAAATATCTTTTCTTCTGTCAAAAGATTCATCTACCATCTTTCCGCCGGCAAGGAGGCTGAAGTCAACAGATCCGTCGGGCAGGCCATAAGGTTATGCGACTCCGACCTCAGGAAAGAAGCTGCAAAAATATGCCTCGGCAAATTCGGCAGCAGCTCCACGAACCAGCTGGATTTCAAGCAGCGGCTTCTTATCTGCAAACTTCTCCGAAAAGAATTCGGGGCATCCTTCAAACAACTGGGAAGAATAATGAACATAGATCCAGAATATATCAAGAATCTGATATGATAACTGTCGTCTGAAAACAGCCATAAATCAATCAACCGTTACTATCAAGTTATCGCACCTGGACTATGGCACCCGCTGACAGCACCTCAATTTGAACCCACGGCGGACCGGCCAATCCAAGCCAATAAAAAGGCGGGGAGGGTGGACATTTCGGGCGATGAAATCCTTGTAATATACTGATATGCATAGCTTTGCCCAGAACAAACAACCGTTTGGTGGAAAAGGTTCACGTAGGACGACATCACCAATTAAATCAAGTGTTATATGTTGTGTAGGATAATTGCCATTTTTGGTTGGTGACAATGACAAAAGTGGTTGGTGAGAAGCAGTCGCTGCTACGGCGTGATTTGCAATCCGATGCAACAGGACTCATTAGATGGAACACGTTTCATCTAATTTCTATATATTGCATAATCTTAACAAGTTATAGAGGTTTTACCAACCTTTTTTGGCAATTATACCTGTTGTGGGTGAGATTTTAAGTGGCGGTCTAGTCGACAAAAAGTAGGATACAATCTCTGTAAAGCATTGATTTTAATATCTTTGCGAAGATTATTGCTGATATGGTAAAAAATGCTTTTTCTGCGGGTCTCCGAATGTGGTCGTGAACAATCCAAGAGGTCGCACGCAATGGTATGAATGCAATACAGGATAGCAAGGTACAAGGATGTTGCCATGTGAAATCAGCCGGGAACACCGGAAAAGTTGCAAGACAAATACATCAGAATTGACAATTGCACCGCCGCCGGAATATACGAGCTCCGGCGGCTAAAGATCAAGCCCTGCGCCGAGCCCGTCGGAGAGGCTCGCTCCGTGCTTGACTTTTTAAGCTCATTTCATCCTACCAAATGTCCAGATGACCACAAGTGACCATAAAAAAGGATGTGCGCTGTCAATCTTCAAAGCATTGGCAATCAAGTGTTTACCATTAAGAGATGCCCAGCAATCGCATTCCGGAAATCGAATCACGGGCAGAGGCTCCGGAGGAATCGGCCCTACACTGCCCTCCAGGGCCGATTTCCGAACTGCAGGCGCACAGGCATTTTTCCGGCATCCCGATTTCCGACCCGACCAAGGCAACCGGGGACAATTCCACACCCGCCCTCCCGCGCAGGCTGAAGCGAAATGCCGCAACTATTCCATAGGTCCTCCGGCAACACAAAGCCTGTAAACCGATTTTACACCGGGTGTAAAGATTTTTAACGGTTCCCGGGCGGAGTCTGGCGCGCAACAGACTGAACACAAGCTCGTTGACCAGCATGGCACGGCAGATGTTCCATGTCTGTCCGGACTGCGTGCGCCGACAGGTTCCAAACGGGCAAACTGCCACGAACGAGTTCCGCCGAACATAAAATTTGATATGAAACATTATATACACTACACTCTGATTCTTGCCGCCTGCTGCATGTTCTGCCACACCATAGCGGACGCGCAGCAGACGGCATCCGTCAGCACGCAACACGACAGCACAGAGCAGCAGACAACATCCGTCAACACGCACCACGACAGCACACAGCAGCAGACCTCCGGCACCGCAAAGGTATGGACCCTGCGCGACTGCATGGAATACGCAGTCTCCAATTCCACCCAGATCAGGATACAGCATGCCGACATGGACGATGAGCGCATCGCACGCAGGGACGCGATTCTGAACGCCTTCACCCCCTACATCGACGCCGCCACAGGAATCTCATCCAGCTTCGGACGCGCCGTGGACCCCGAGACCAACACCTACATATCCACCACCTCCTTCAACAACGCCTACTCCGTATCCGCCGGCATCACCCTGTTCAACGGTTTCCAGGCGGTCAACCGTCTAAGAATCACGAAGACCGCAGTGGAGATGGGCATCAGCGAGAAGCAGCGCATCAAGGACAATATCTGCCTGAGCACCATGCAGGCCTATTGCAACGTGGTCTACTACAGCCGTCTCGCCGGCATTCTCGCGGAGCAGGTGGAGACCGCGCGGACTTCCCTCCATGTAGCCGAGAGGCAGGAGGAGCTCGGACAGAAGGGCTACGCCGATGTGGTGCAGATGGAAGCCGAGCTCGCGGAGATGGAATACAGGCACATCTCGGCCGAGAACAGCCGCAAGGACGCGCTGCTGACCCTGAAGGACGTGATGTTCTGGCCCATGAGCGAAGAGCTTGAGATAGACCTCTCGATAGCCGACAGCCGCGCTTTCCTCCCCGACGGACCCCGCGACACCGAATCCATACTGGAGAACGCCATGGCTTCGCTTCCCGATATCTTCATCGCCCGGGGCGCCATGGAGAACGCCCGTCTCGAACTCCGCACGGCCCGCTGGCAGCTCGCACCCTCGCTGAGCCTGAACGGAGGATGGAGCACGAGCTACTACACCTACCCGGGACGCAGCGGCCACGAGACCGAGCCCTTCCGCACCCAGTTCACCAACAACGGAGGCGAATATGTGCAGCTCACCTTGAGCATACCCATCTTCGACCGTCTCTCGCGGCACTCCAACATTGCAAACAAGCGAAACGCCTACATCCGCTCCACCGCAGAATACGAGCAGAAGCTGCGCGAAGTGGAGGCTGAAGTGATGCGGGCCATCCAGGACCGCGACGGAGCCTCGGCCGCCTACATGCAGGCGGAGCGCATGGCCGAGGTGCAGCAGGAAGCCTACCGTCTCAACATGCGCAAGCTCGAGCAGGGGCTCATCTCCCCCATCGAGTTCCGCACGGCCACCGAGAGCTACCTGACGGCCGCCGCCGAGCGCCTCAACACCCTGCTGCAATACAACATCAAGAAGGCAGTGGTCGCCTACTATGACGGCATCCCCTATCTTGAACAGCAACTGTAATTCCCTCCTACACGATGCAACAGAAGCCCTCATTCATTCGCGTCAGGCTGTGCAATGTCCCCGTCGAGGTTCCGCTGCGCTCCATCGATGCTACTGCGCTGCGCTTCGAAGCATCGCCCGCTCACAGCCGCTGGCGGCTAGCCTCTCCGGGAACACAGCTCAGCCTAACGCATGGTTCGACAGCCGAAGCATAAGCACAATTCAATCGACAGACAGATTTCATATACCGATAACAAAAACAACAGATAATGGACAGGATAATCGAAAAGAAGAAGGGTCTCGCACTGGTATTCTCCAGAAAGGCGCTGCCGTGGTGGCTCGGAGCCCTGCTGCTCGTTTTCATACTCTGGGCGGCGCTGCGCGACAACGCCTCCACCCTGCGAATCAACGGCGACACCCTGAACATCGCCACGGTCGAGCAGGGCGAGTTCAACGACTACATCCGCATCAGCGGACAGGTGCAGCCCATGACCACGATACAGCTCAGCCCCCTCGAAGGAGGAGTGGTGGAAGAGATATACATCGAAGAGGGCAGCCAGGTCCGCAAGGGCGACGTGATACTGAGCCTCAGCAACGAGAACCTCGACATGCAGATACTCAACTCCGAAGCCGAGCTGGCAGAGAAGGAGAACATCCTGCGCAACACCATGATTTCGATGGAGCAGCAGAAGCTCAGCGTACAGCAGGAGCGGCTCCAGCTCGAGATGGATGTGCGCCGCTACCGCCGCGCATACGAACAGCAGAAGGCCCTCTATGACGAGAAGCTGATCGCCCGCGAAGCCTTCCTGCAGGCGGAGGAAGACTACCGGCTCGCCATCGACAAACTGGAGCTGGTACGCCACCGGGAGCTTCAGGACAGCCTCTACCGCACCGCCGAAATCGAGCAGATGGAGGAGAGCCTCGAGAACATGCGCGTCAACATGCAGATGATACGCCGCCGCAAGGACAACCTCGACATCAAGGCCCCGATTGACGGCGAGCTCGGACTGCTGGACGCGGTGCTCGGCCAGTCGATAGCCTCGGGAACCAAGATAGGCCAGATCAACGACCTGAGCAGCTACAAAATCGAGGCACAGATCGACGAGCACTACATCGACCGCGTGTTCGCCGGACTCGACGCGACCTTCGAGCGACAGGACGAGACCTTCGCGGCCACCATACGCAAAGTCTATCCCGAAGTGCGCGAAGGCAAGTTCAAGGCCGACTTCAAGTTCACCGGTCAGCAGCCCGAGAACATACGCACAGGGCAGACATACTACCTGAACCTCCAGCTGGGCCAGCCCGAGGAGGCGGTGCTGATTCCGCGCGGCAGCTTCTACCAGCAGACGGGCGGGCAATGGATATATGTGGTGGACGAGAGCGGCGACAGGGCCGTACGCCGCGACATACGCATAGGCCGGCAGAATCCCCAGTACTATGAAGTCCTGGAGGGCCTCGACCCCGGCGAGAAGGTGATAATTTCCGGCTACGACAACTTCGGAGACAAGGACGTACTGGTATTCTAAACGACACAGACGATGAACAGGATAAAGATCATACTCGGACGGGCCTTCCCGCTGGCTCTCGGACTTGCGCTCAGCATGGTGATGATTGCGCGGATCTGCTTCGACCTCTCGTATGACAAGTTCTATGAAGATGCCGACCGCATCTACCGTATCAAGACCAGCTCCGTGCGCCAGGGAAAGGCAGATGAATACTTCAACGTCAGCGGAGGCGTGGCCCCGGGATTCAGGCAATATGTCCCCGGAGTCGAGGAGGCCACCCGCACCACAGGCATAGTCGACAGCCACGATTTCTTCGATACCGAAGGCAACACGGTCAGCGCCAGCCGTGACATCGGTCTGGCCGACACGTCCTTCTTCAGGGTCTTCAAACGGAAGATACTCGCGGGCGACCCTGCCGAAATATTCATGGTGCCCTGCCAGGCCATGGTATCCGAATCCTTCGCCGAAAAGCTCGGAGGGACCGGCACCGCCATCGGACAGATTCTCTACAACTACGACCTCCCGGAAATCCCCATTACGGTCTGCGGAGTGTTCGAGGATTTCCCGGAGAACGGAAGCTTCGACTACGATGTACTTGTCTCCATGGCCACAATGCCGGAATACTCGACCGAAAACTGGCTCGGGAACGACAGGTACGCAGGCTATGTGAGGCTGGCCGAAGGGGTGGACCCCACAGGCCTCAAGGACGCGATAAGGCTGATGCAGGAGAAATACCAGCCCCTCGACGAGATGGAGAAGCAGGGCATGACCCTGAGCTATTTCCTCACGCCCTTCGACAGAATCCACACCTCGGAGCCGGCGATACGCAACTCCGTGATACTCCTGGGCGTCGTCGCCCTGCTCCTGCTCGTGATTTCCGTACTCAACTATCTGCTGTCCACCATATCCGAGACCGTGCGGCGCTCCCGTGAATTCGCGACCCGCAAATGCTTCGGAGCCGAAGGCGGCAATATCTACGGTCTGCTTTTCCGTGAAGCCTCGCTCGTCATGCTCGTCGCGCTCGCATTGGCCGCCCTGATGCTCACTGCCGCAGCCCCGCTGGTGGAGAACATCATGGGCATCAGCCTCAGGGCCATGATGGTGCCCCTGAGCTGGGGTGCCGCAGGCGCAACAGTCATCATAGTGCTTGTCTGCACGGCGCTGATTCCCGGCTGGCTTTACCTGAAAATGCCCGTGACGGCCGCATTCCGAGGATATTCCGACAGCAAGCGCAGCTGGAAGCATGCACTGCTGGTAACCCAGTTCACCATAAACGTGTTCATGTTCGGCATGCTGCTCGCAATAGCCTCACAATACAACAAGGTGACCAACAGCGACCCCGGTTACGACTATGACAACGTCTACTACGTATACACCGGAGGCATAGCGGAAACGACAATCCAGACCTGCATGGCGGAGCTCGCAGCAGTGCCGGGAATCACTGATGTCCAGAGATGCTCCGTCCTGCCGCTGCAGGGCTCGTCCGGCAACAACATCTACCTTCCGGGCCAACAGCGCGAACTGCTCAACATCGCCGACCAGTACTACGGCACCTCCGGATTCTTCGGATTCTTCGGCATCCCGATAGTGGAGGGCAGGGCTCCGGCCGCACCGAAGGAGATTGCGGTGAGCCGCAGCTTCGTCAGCGAGATGGCGAGGCTGGCCGGCTGGACCGACGGAGCCGTGGGCAAGCAGGTCCTGCTCAGCGAACACTCCGAGGGCAGCGAGGACTTCTTCACGGTCTGCGGGGTCTACGAAGACTATCTGATAGGCAGCTTCAGCAACTCCGACGACCGCCCGAGCATTCGTTTCTGGGCAGAAGAGCAGGACAGCTTCGTATTCCTGTTCTATCTGCTGGTCAAAGTTGAAGATTCCGCGAGCGGCATCGCGGCCACCGTGGAAGACATCGTCCGGCGCACCCTCGGGGAGAACGGAAGGAATGTCAAAGTCCTCTCCTACGAAGAGCAGATGCGCAGCCTCTACTCCGACACCCGCAAAAGCCGCGACATCTTCATCATGGGCTGCATCTTCTCTCTGCTGATCTCCGTATTCGGACTCGTGGGTTACATCGCGAGCGAAGCGGGCCGGCGCAGCAAGGAGATAGCGATACGCAAGATAAACGGCGCCAGGGCTTCCGACATCACCGCGATGTTCGCGGCAGACAGCCTAAGGATGGCGGCTGTGGCAATCATAATCGGTGACATCCTGCTCTACCTGGCGGCATCCGGCTATCTGACCCTGTTCCCCGACAGAGTCAGCCTGAACGCCTGGAACTTCGTGGCCGCCGACCTGCTGCTTGCGCTGCTCGCAGCCGCCTCTGCCATGATATGCAGCTTCAGAATATCCCGGGCAAACCCGGTCGACTCCATAAAGAACGAATAAGGACATGAAATCATTTCTCCGTTTCCTGATGCGCAACAGGCTCTACAGCCTGATAAACTTCGCCGGGCTGACCCTCTCCCTGGCTCTGGTGACGATAATCTTCGGCTACGCCGGAGCGCAGCGGAAAATATCCCGCTCGACGCCTGACTATAAGAACACATACGCGTTGGCATGGGGCGGCGACGCCATGCTCTGCTACGGAATTTCGGACCGCCTGGCCGGACTTCCCGAGGCCGAAGCGGTGACAATGTTCAGTTCCGCATACGAAGACAATGTATGCGAATTCGGAGACAACAGGTTCATATCCGACGTAATGTGCGCAGACGATGAATTCTTCAGTTTCTTCGGCATTGAGTTCGCCGGCGGAAGTCCGGAACATCTCACCCCGACCGGAGCCTTCATCTCCAGAGCTTCGCGCGCAGGGCAGGCGTCGGAGAAGACCCGCTGGGAAAGCAGATTCTGCTGGACGGACAGAGCTACAGCATAGACGGCGTCTTCAAGGATTTCAGCAGAAGCCTGCTCAGCCCGGCCGACATCATCATCAGCAACGAGGCCTCCGAAGGGCCTATGTTCCAGTACAAGAGCATGCCATTCAGAGTCTTCGGCAACGTTCAGGTATTCGTCCGGCTGAAAGAAGGCTGTGACATCGGCGCCGTGACCGACAAGCTCAACGAACTGTTCAAGGACACCGAATCAATCTACGGCAAGCTGTCGCTGATACGCTCCGACAAGCTGTATTTCAGCGAGGGGAATTTCTTCATGGAGAAAGGCGAGCCCGCCCTGATACGCAACCTGGCGGCCGCCGGAACCGCCCTGCTCCTGCTCGCCCTGCTCAACTACATCAACCTCAATACCGCGCTCGTGGGCAAGAGGTCGGTGGAGATGGCCACCCGCAGGCTGCTCGGCTCCGGCAGGAAGGACATCTTTTTCAAGTACATCCGCGAATCCCTGACATTCACGGCCCTGTGCTTCATTCTCGCCATAGCTCTAGCCGCCGCGCTCACTCCTACGCTCGGCAGGCTGACGATAGATTCTGAATCCGTCTCGGCCAGCGCCCTGTTCGACCCCCGCGACATTATCATGCCCGGCAACATCCTGGCATACGCGCTCACCTGCCTGCTGACCGGAATCCTTGCCGGAGTCATTCCCGCCTCGCTGGCATCGAGGGTGGCTCCGATAGACATCATAAAGGGAGAGTTCAGAAGAAGCGACAGGCGGATATTCAGCAAGGTCTTCATCGTGGTCCAGAACGTGGTGTCCGTGACGCTGATAGCGCTCACCCTCACCATGGAGCTCCAGACCCGCCACATGCTCAGCCGCCCCATAGGCTGCGACTACGGCGACATCTACTATCTGAGCACCGGGCTGCCCCAGACCGACAGGGAGGCGCTGCAGAAGAAACTCGCCCAGCTGCCCTGCGTCGACAGGATAGGATTCTGCTCCGGGCTGCCGGGTTCGGTAAGCATGTCGTATGTCAACAATGTCGAAGACAAGGAGTTCAACTGCGGAGTCTGCATGCTTGACACCACCGCGTTCGAGATGCTCCGCTTCAACATACTGAACCAGACCCAGGAATGCGCCCCGGGCTCTGTATGGCTCACGGAAAGCACCGTAAAGCTGATTGGAGATGATGTCGGCAGCACGGACCTGACCGAAAATTTCATAGGCGGGGGCTATATGAACGCATCCTACGGCAGCGCCGTATGCGGAGTCGTATCGGATTTCGTTTCCGGAAGTCCCGGAGAGGACCAGGGCGGGAACGGGCTGATAATCGCCATTACCGGAGACACGGAATGGAAAGACCTCGTGATACGCACGAAAGGCGACCATGCCGACGCCTCGGCGATGATCAGGGCCGCCTACGAGGAAGTCTGCCTTGAATCCTGCGGAGTCGTGCTCCCGACTTACGAGAACCGCTATATGGATGACGTGATACGGCACAACCTCGCGAACGAGCTGCGCAGCCTCAGGCTCGTGGAGATTCTCGTTGCCCTGGCGATACTGCTCTCGATTTCCGGCCTGGTGGCCATCAGTATCTACAACACCGACTCCAACGCAAAGAACATAGCGGTGCACAAGGTCTTCGGTGCAAGCAGTTCCGAGGAGACACGCAGGAACCTCAGGACATATTTCGGCATCACCATGGCCGCCGACGTCCTCGCCGTGCCGGTCGCACTCTTGCTCTGCCGCCGATACCTCGAAGACTTCTCCTACCGCCTGGAGCTCAGCGCATGGATATTCATCGCCACCGTGCTGATTTCGCTGGCCATAACATTCATCTCCGTAATTTTCCAGGTACGCCGCGCCGCCGGCGTCAACCCGGCAGAAACCCTGAAGAAGAAAGAATAGAATATAAACAATCAAATACAATTCATCATGATCAAAGTTACTGACCTGTGCAAGGTATTCCGCACAGAAGAAATCGAGACCACCGCTCTCGACCACGTCTCATTCGAAATCAAGGACGGCGAATTCGTCGCCATCATGGGTCCCTCGGGATGCGGCAAGTCCACGCTCCTGAACATCCTCGGACTGCTCGACAACCCCACGAGCGGAAGCTACGAGCTGCTCGGCCAGGAGGTCGGCAAGCTCAAGGAGAAGGACCGCACCAAGTTCCGCAAGGGCAACATCGGATTCGTGTTCCAGAGCTTCAACCTGATCGACGAGCTCAACGTCTACGAGAACGTGGAGCTGCCTCTGCGCTACCTCAGCATCAGCGCGTCGGAGCGCAAGCAGCGCGTGACCGACATCCTCAAGCGCATGAACATCAGCCACCGCGCGAAGCACTTCCCCCAGCAACTCTCCGGAGGACAGCAGCAGAGGGTCGCGATAGCGCGCGCCGTGATCTCCAACCCCAAGCTGATTCTGGCCGACGAGCCCACCGGAAACCTTGACTCCAAGAACGGCAAGGAGGTAATGGACCTGCTCACCGAACTCAACCGCGAGGGCACGACCATCGTGATGGTGACCCACTCCCAGAAGGACGCCGCAGTCGCCCAGCGCACCATCGACCTCTTCGACGGCAAGATAGTCAGCGACGTGGCCAACGAACTGTAGCACCATGCTCAGGAATCTCTGGCACGTGGTCCGCCATTTCAAGGCGGCCTTCATCCTCAACCTGCTGGGGCTCGCCGTGGCGTTCACCGCGTTCATGATGATAATGATGCAGGTGCGGCACGACCTGAATTTCGACCGCTGCTACGACGACGCCGACTGCATCGTCAGGCTCGACGTGGTGCCAAACGGCAGCCCGCAGGCTATCGTCACACGACCGCTAGCGCGCATGATTGCCGAATCATCGCCCAAAATCCAGGCGGCGTGCATCACCCAGGCGGTTTCCTCCACCGCTTTCTGGCAGATTGAGAGCGGCGGAGTCCGCAAAGGCTACAAGCTCGAATTCTGGGACGTGTCGCCAGGAATCACCGAAGTTTTCGGCTTCGACATGGTCGAGGGCGGTCTGGACGCCCTGGAGACTCCATGGTCTGCCATCATCCCGGAAAGTCTGGCCTCGAGAATTTTCGGTGGCGAATCCGCTGTCGGCCACATACTCCCTGCCACCAGCGAGTACGACATCGACCGGACGATCACCGGAGTCTACAGGGACTTCCCGAAGAACGCCTCCATGAAGAACGTGGTCTACACCTCGATGAACCCGCAGGAGAACTACGACAACTGGGGCAACTGGAACTACTACTGCTTCCTGAAGCTCGACGACCCCGCATCCGCGGACGGAATACTCGCAGACTTCAAGAAGAACAACGCCGCATACCTGTTCGACAGCGAAACCTGGGACGACAGTCAGCTCCAGCTGATCTTCGACCCGCTTCCAGAGCTCCACTTCCGCTCGGCAGGCTTGTTCGACGGTCTGCCGAAGGCCAGCCGGAGCACCGTGAACGCGCTGATCGCCATCGCGTTCATCATACTGCTGATCGCCGGAATCAACTTCACCAACTTCAGCACCGCGCTGACGCCGATGCGCATCAAGGGAGTGAACACCCGCAAGGTGCTCGGCAGTTCCGATGCGGCGATACGCGGCAGTCTCGTAGGCGAGATAGTGCTGATCAGCCTGACGGCCTTCCTGCTGTCGGTCGTGCTGCTCCACCTTGCCGGCATGACCCCTCTGAGCAGACTGGTGGACTGCGACATCTCGCTGAAGCTGAACGCCGGAATCATCCTGGCCTGCTCCGGTGCCGCAGTGATACTCGGAGTGCTTTCCGGACTCTACCCGGCATTCTACATGACCTCCCTGCCTCCGGCTCTGGTGCTCAAGGGCAGCTTCGGGCTGTCGGCGGCAGGACGCAGGCTGCGGTCGGTGCTCGTGGGCGTGCAGTTCACCGCTTCGTTCGCCCTGCTCATCGCCGCTTCGTTCATCTGGCTGCAGAACCGCTACATGCTGCGGGCTCCGCTGGGATTCGACAAGGACCAGGTGATAGTCACCGACATCAACGAGAATATCCGTAAAAACGAGGAGGCGTTCAAGGCGGAATTGAAGAAATTCGCAGGAATCGAAAACGTGGCGCTGTCGCAGTTCACCCTGTCGTCCGGCGACTTCTACATGACCTGGGGACGCGACCTCCGCGGGGAGTCGATCACCTTCGCCTGTCTGCCGGTGGACCATGAGTTCCTCGACGCCCTCGGCATCAAGGTTTCGGATGGAAGGAACTTCCGGGCCGATGACGAGACCCGGGAGATCGGGGCATACATCTTCAACGAGACCGCGCGAAGGCAGTTCGACATCAAGCTCGGCGAAGAAATCGACGGCGACGAAATCATAGGTTTCATCCCCGACATAAACTTCGCGTCGATGCGCCAGAGCATCACCCCTATGGCCTTCTTCATGTTCGGAAAGAACCACTGGGGTGGAGTCTATCAGAGCGCCAGCATCCGCGTCGCGGCGGGAAGCGACCTCAGGGCCGCCCGCCAGGCAGTGGAGGACTGCCTCAGGAGTTTCGACCCCGAATACCCCTTCAACGTGAGGTTTTACGACTCCATCCTGGAAGACACCTACCAGAAGGAGCAGCGCACCGGCTCGCTGATAACGCTGTTCAGCCTCGTGGCGATATTCATCTCGATAGTCGGCGTCTTCTCGCTCGTCGTGTTCGACTGCGAATACCGGCGCAAGGAGATTGCCGTCAGGAAGGTGCTCGGCTCAAGCGAAGCCGAGGTGACGGGGATGTTCTGCCGCAGCTACATGGTCATGCTCGCAGTATGCTTCGTCATAGGGGCGCCGCTGGCCTGGCTGGCGGTGGACAGATGGCTGGAGAGCTTCGCCTACCGCACTCCCCTGCACTGGTGGATGTTCCCGGCCGCATTCGCCGCCATCGCCGCAGTCACCCTGCTTACGGTAATCGGGCAGAGCTGGCGTGCGGCGAACGAAAATCCGGTAAAGAACTTGAAATCCGAATAAAATGGCCCGTTTTTTCAAAAAAGGCAGATTGCTGGGCACCGTGCTGAATGTGACGGGGCTCACGGTCGCTTTCACCGCGTTCATGGTCATCATGATACAGGTACTCCACGACTGGAGATACGACAGGAACTACCCCGACAGCGACAGGATTTTCCGTCTGGAGTTCGTCCAGGATCCGTCCAGCCTCGACATCTACGATATGGTCATCTGCCGTCCCTTCATAGAAGAGCTCAAGGGGACGATTCCCGAAGTGGAGGAGCTCGGAGTATACAATTACTGGCATGGTTCGACTTCCAACTGGATGAAGCCAGGAGATGAAGAGCATTACTACGGGCTGCCGAGCGCCGTGCTGGACACCTGCATGCTCAAGGTCTTCCCCCTCGAGTTCACCGAGGGCGATCCGGCGGAATTCGCCCGTCAGCAGAGCATACTTCTGGCCGAATCGGTAGCGGCCTGTCTCTTTCCCGGCGAAAGCCCGGTCGGCAAGTCGTTGACCGACATGAGCGGCAATCCCTACCGCATAGCCGCAGTCTACCGGGACTTCCCGGAGAACAGCAGCGTCGCGAACGGAGTGCTGATACAGATCGGGGATGACGATGCCGGAAACTGGAGCGAATGGTCCTACAGCTGCTACATGAAGCTCCATGACCCAGCCGACAGGGAGAAGGTCGCGGAGCAGCTGAAACAGAAGCTATTCGAGCTGCTCGATATAGGATCTGATTCAGAATGGTACAAGGTGCTGGAGAACGGAGTCCGGATAAGCACACTCCACGAGGCCTACTACTCCAAAGACATCAGCGCCGACACCATGGCCAAGGGCAACAGGAGCACGACCGGCGCCCTTTTCGCAATAGGGCTGGTAATCATTGCGATAGCCATAATCAACTTCATCAACTTCGCCACTGCGGCGGTGCCATTGTCCATCAAGGACATCAACACGCGCAAGGTGCTGGGCTCAAGCAGGGCGGCACTCGTAGGGAGACAGCTCGCCGAGGCTCTGGCCCTGGCGCTCGGAGCCTACGGACTCAGCGTACTGGCCCTGCATCTGATTTCCGGAACCTCGTTCAGCGGATATATCTCCGGCTCATTGAAGCCGGCTGACAACCTGCCCATGCTCCTGCTCGGAGCCGCAACGGCGGTCTGCACCTCACTGATTGCCGGTATCTTCCCGGCGATGTACGGCACCTCCTTCCAGCCGGCCCTGGTGCTGAAAGGCTCGTTCTCCATGTCCCCGCGCGGAAAGATGCTCAGGAACTGCCTGGTGGGCTTCCAGTTCATCGCCTCCTTCGTCCTGGTCGGGATGGCGCTGTACATACAGGTCCAGACTTCGTTCATGGAGAAAATGGACATGGGCTTCACGCGGGACCAGGTGGTCGAGTTCGCCTGCGGGTCAACGATAGGCAAGCGTGCGGAGAACTTCGAACAGAGGCTCATGCAGAACCCGCACATAAAGGACGTGACCTTCGCCGGCAACTGGCTGGTATCCGACGGCAAGATGGGCTGGGGACGCGAATACGACGGACACCGGGTGCAGCTCGACGTGCTGCCGGTATCCTCTGACTTCCTGGACTTCTTCGGCATGACCATGAAGGAGGGCCGCAACTTCATGCCCTCTGACGAGCTGAACCCGAACGGCACTTTCATAATGAACGAACAGACCATGCTCAAATTCCCTTTCCTCAGGCTGGGCGCCAGACTGAGCGGCCATGCCGAGGAACCGGCCGAGATAGTCGGAGTGGTCAGGGACTTCAACTTCAAGCCGCTGCAGTACGGGGTGGACCCTCTCGCCCTCTACGTGTTCGGCTCGGATCCATGGTGGCCCCTGTCCGTGGTCTATGTCAGGCTAGACGGAACCGACGTGGCGGGGACATTCAGGGACATAAGGGACGCCATCGAGGAGTTCGACCCCTCCCTGAACGGGAATGAAATCATGATAAGCTTCCTCGACGAGAGCATAGGCAGCCTCTATGAGAAGGAGCGGACGCTAAACAGGCTGATTGCCACGGCGGCGGCGCTGTCGCTGGCAATCTCGCTGATAGGCATACTCGGCATGGTCAGCTTCGAGACCAGGTTCCGCCGCAAGGAAATCGCGCTGCGCAAGGTGCACGGAGCCGACACGTCCGAAATTCTGAAGATGCAGAACAGGCACTACATGCTGATGACGGCTATATGCTTCGCCATCTCGGTCCCTCTGTCGCTGCCGGTCATGGAGGCCTGGGTCAGGGGCTTCGCCTACCGGGCGCCGATACCTGTCTGGATATTCCTGGTTTCGCTCCTCTCCGTAGCAGCAATCACGGTTCTGACCGTGACCCTGCAGAGCCTGGGCGCGGCAAGAGCCAACCCTGTGGACTCCCTGCACGACGAATAGGCCGGAAATGCAGTGACGGGCTTCCGTCACTGCATTTTCAATTCCTTCAAATCGTAGTACATGGGAACATTGTCCTCCGAAGCCTCCATGACCAGCGGCTTGAACCCGTTTTTCTCATAGAACGGAACAGCACGGCGGTAAGCGTCAAGTGTCAGGAAACGGCAAGCCGAAGCCCTGCAGTCACTAATCAGCATCTGTTTTATCGTAGATATGATTTCCGAACCTATTCCATGCCCCATATAAGCCTCCGATACTGCCAAACGGCCTATCTTGACCGCAGGATAGCTTCCGAGATGCTTTCTGTGGGAAAAGGATTTACGCAGTTTGCGCCAGAGATTCCTGTCCGCCATCTCGCTGCTGATCTTGTCATTCAGAAGACTGAAATAAGCGACGGTGACCAAACCATCCTCAAGAACGAATGTATTGGCCAGCATCTCGCGGGAAAAATCGGCGGCATCATGATAAAAGAAACCGTTCAGCTCGGCATCTCCGCAGTCAAACGGCTTCTTTTCCTCCAAATCTTCAAGCCTAAGGAGACGCATGCATCAGAAGTCAAAAGTCGCTATCTTCCTCAATTTTTCATACGCGGCACGCACACGCGCCTTTTCCTCAGCTGACGCAGGCTTTACATTTTTCATCGCTTTCTGAAAGCGCTCCGCATCCTTTCCATACAGGATTGGAGTCTCGGCAATTTTTCGTGACATAGAATAAGCATTAAGGTTTTTGCAAATATAAAAATTCCGCATGAGATGTTTCAACGCGCCGTAAAATATTTTCAATTCCGAAATGACTATCTTTGCATGTACCGGCGACGGTGCCGGATCGGACGATGACAAAGACAAAGGGAAAGATACTCGTGGTGGATGACAACGCCGGGATACGCCAGGCGCTGAAGATTCTGCTGCCCCGGCATTTCGACGAGGTTGAGCTGCTGCCGTCGCCCAAGCTGCTGTTGCGCCGCATGGAGGAATTCCGGCCCGACGCCGTGCTGCTCGACATGAACTTCGACGCCGAATACAACAGCGGGAACGAAGGTCTGTGGTGGCTCGGCGAGCTCAAGTCACGCTGGCCCGACACCCCAGTGGTGCTCTTCACCGCATACGCCGACATCTCCCTCGCCGTGGAAGGCATGAAGCGCGGGGCCTTCGACTTCATCGTCAAGCCCTGGGACAACGGGAAACTGCTGGAAGTGCTCGAAAAGGCGGTCGGAAGCCGCAGCGCTGCGGAAAGGAAGGTTTCCGGCACCACGGCGATGCGCTGGGGCGAGGGTCCGGTTATGCTCGCGGTGAAGAAGCTCGCAGAGCGCATAGCCCCCACCGACGCGACCGTGCTGATCAGCGGAGAGAACGGTACAGGAAAGGACCTGCTCGCGGCCGAAATACACCGCATGTCCGCCCGCAGCGGCAAGCCCATGGTCTGCGTGGACCTCGGGGCGGTCACGGAGACGCTGTTCGAGAGCGAACTCTTCGGCCATGTGAAGGGAGCGTTCACCGACGCCCGATCCGACCACGCCGGGAAGTTCGAGCAGGCCGACGGCGGAACCCTCTTCCTCGATGAAATCGGCAACATCCCCCTGCACCTGCAGGCCAAGCTGCTGCGCGCATTGCAGAACCGCTGCGTCACCCGGGTCGGAGGAAGCCGGAGCATCCCGGTGGACATACGGCTGATATGCGCGACCAACATGGACCTTCCGCGCATGGTCGCCGAAGGCAGGTTCCGCGAGGACCTCTGGTACCGTATCAACACCACCGAGATACAGCTGCCGCCACTGCGCGAACGCCGCGACGAGATACTTCCGCTCGCCGAGATGTTCCTCAAGGAATTCTCCGTGAAATACGGACGCGCCGCCCGGAGTTTCAGCAAGGAGGCCGCGGACGCCCTTCTCAAGGCCAGATGGAGCGGCAACATACGCGAACTGCGCAACGCCGTGGAGAAAGCGGCAATAGTGTCCGAAAGCGGGACCATCACGGCGGCCGACCTCTCGCTGCGCGAAAACGCCTGCGCCGAAGCGGAAAGCACCGGAGAGGAGACCCTCGAACAGATGGAGGAGCGCATGATACGCGCCGCAATCAGGAAATTCAACGGCAATCTCTCTCTCGTCGCACGCTCTCTGGACATCAGCCGGCCGACCCTCTACAGCAAACTCAAAAAGTACAATATATGACCATGGAGCTGCCGCTGACCCTCCTCGTGCTGCTGATGCTCGCCGCAGCAGCCGTCTCCGCCGTGGCAGCCGGATTCTGGTTCACCTCCCGCAACCGCAGGAAGGTCGGCTACATGCTTGACGCCCTCGAGGACAACGAGATGAATTTCCGCTTCAAGGAGAAGGGACTGCTGAACCGCAGCTTCAACCGCATGCTCAACAGGATGAAGCGCATCTTCGAGAAGGAGAAACGGCAACTGCTCGAGCAGGAAGAATATTTCGGAGCCATGCTCGACAAGGTGAGCACGGGCGTGATTGCGGTCGACAGCGAAGACGGACATGTGGCCTATTCCAATGCGGCAGCACTCCGCATCCTCGGGATATCCTCGCTGGTCAACCTCAAGCAGCTCGGCAACATCAGTCCGGAACTCTCGGAGGCTTTCTTCCTGTCGGCCGGCGGCAGCGACGCCAAAGCGGCCTTCACCAACGACATGTCACGGCGCTCGATAGCCCTCAAATCCTCATCGGCGACAATAGGCGGGAAACAAGTAGCGATAATCTCCTTCAACGACATCAGCAGCGAGCAAAGCGAAATCGAGACCGAGTCGTGGACCAAGCTGATACGCGTGCTCATACATGAAATAATGAACACCGTGACCCCCGTCGTGTCGCTTAGCGATTCGCTGGCCAGGTATTCCGACAAACTCCCCCGCGAGGAGTTGCGCGAGGGCCTCGGGACCATACTCTCCTCGTCACGCGGTCTGCTGCGCTTCGTGGAATCCTACCGCAGCCTGATGCACGTCCCCGAACCCGTCCGCAAGGTCGTATGGCTCAAGGACATCATGGCCAGGGTGATGCAGCTTACCGAAAGCCAGACCCGGGAGAAGGGGGTGAAGCTCAGCTATGCCGAGCTCAACGACGACATCATCCTCTATGTCGACGAGGACCAGATTTCACAGATTCTGGTGAACCTCCTGAAGAATGCCGTCCAGGCCGGAGCGGGCAGAATCTCCGTCAGAGCCTCAATCCTGGAAGACGACAGCACCATCATCGAGGTGGCGAATGACGGCAGGCCCATTCCCGACGACAAGCGCGAAGAAATCTTCGTGCCTTTCTTCACCACCAGGGCGGAAGGCTCCGGGATAGGCCTCAGTCTCTCCCGCCAGATAATGCGACTGCACAACGGCAGCCTCAGCCTGACCCGCAGCGACTCGCACGAAACCGTCTTCACCCTGCGCTTCAGGTAGCGGTGAAACCCGGCGGGGGGGACATTTCTAACCACATCAGCAGAATTGTCAATTATACGACAAGGCTGCGGAGCCCGGACGCAGACTTCCCTGTAATCAGAAGCCTGGCGGCGGCCCCGCAGCCTTGTTGCAGATTGCGGTACGGACTATTTCAGTTCGCGGAACTTGTCGGAAGTAATCTTGGTGGACTTGAGCGTAATCTCGCCCTTGAGCTTCTCCATCACCTTCCTGTCCTCGACCTGCTCCGCAAGACGGTCCACCTGACGGCGGTCATGGAGCATGTTCACCACAGCCTCGTCAACTATGTCCTTCGGAACATTGGCTATGCCGTACATGGCGTACTGATACTGGATCATGCCCTCGGCGGCCTCGCGGATGTCGTTCTCCTCGACCTTGAAATCATACTTGCGCATCAGGAAACCGCGCACAAGCTGCCATTTGAGGTCGGCGGCGAAACCGGGGAAATCCTTCTCCACGTCCTCCTGCGTGAGCTTGCCGTTGTTGGCGACCACGAGCCAGCGCTTGAGGAAGGCCTCGGGCAGCTCGATGCCCGACTTCCTCACATAAAAGTCGCGGATATCCTTGTTGAGCCTCCACTCGGCCTCGTTCTTGTACTGCGAGCCCAGTCGGTCCTCGACCTCCTTGGCGATTTCCTCGTCGGTCTTCTCCTCCTTCTTCTCCTCATAGTACTTCTTGAGGCTCTCGGTCATCCTGGCCTTCTCGTCATCGGAGACCGAAACCGTATACGAAGGCACGGTGTCCTTCTTCTCCACCTCGAAATTCACCTCGGGAGAAACGGCCACATCGAAAACGAAGGTGAAGCTGTTGCCGTCCTGCCACTCCACTTCGGGCTGCGTCTCGGAAGAGAGGGGCTCTCCGAGCACGTGGAGCTTGTTCTCGCTGATGTGCTTGTCCAGAGCCTCGGAAAGCACCTGGTTCACCGATTCCGCGAGACACTGCTCGCCATATACCCTCTTGATCATGGTCAGAGGAACCATTCCTTTACGGAAACCCTTGAAATCGGCGTTGCGCTTGCGCTCCGCAAGCTTCTTCCTTTCAATTTCTGCGTAGTCCGCAGCCTCGATCTCGACGGTAAGTTCAAGATTGAGATCGTCGATTTTGTTCTGTGATACTTTCATAACTATTTTTTGTTCGTTTTGGTCTTGGGATAAACCACGCGCTCGTGGTTCAGCTGCGCGAGATACTGTTTCAGCGTCTCCTTGACCTTGTTGAGTTCGCTGATCGTCATGTCGGCGTCATCGAACTGGCCTTCCGCCAGCTTGCCGGCGACTATGCGCTCCACGAAGTCGGAATACGCCTGAGGCGTGTTCGCCTTCAAGGTGCGCGACGCAGCCTCGATGCTGTCGCACAGCATAAGTATGATCTGGGCCCTGGTCCTGGGCCTGACACCGGGATATGTGAACTCCGGCTTCCGGGCCGGATCCCCGCCCTCCTTCAGGAACTTGTCGTAGAAAAAGCTTACGACCGTGGTTCCGTGGTGGGTCACTATGAAATCGGATATCGCCTTGGGCAGGCGGTTCTTTTTCGCTATCTCGACTCCGTCGGATACGTGGCGTATGATGTCGTGCGCGCTCTGGACCGGAGAGAGGCCGCTGTGGTACTTGTGCTCCTGGTCATCCTTGGGCACTATGAACTCGTTCTCCACGAAACAGAGAGGATTGTTCATCTTGCCTATGTCGTGGTACAGGGCGCCGACGCGCACCAGCTCCGGGTTCACGCCCACGGCCCTCGCCACGAAATCCGCCATGTTCATGACCTGAAGCGAATGCTGGAAGGTTCCGGGCGCCTTCTGCTCCAGCTCGCGTATGATGGGGCTCGACGTGTCGCTGAGCTCTATCAGGCGGGAATCCGACACGAGGTTGAAAAGCTTCTCGAAAAGATAGGTCAGGGGGTATCCTGCCACCGTGAGCATGGAAGCCACGAAAAGGCTGAACAGGGCCGACCACACGTTGCCGGCCACCATGTCGGCACCCCTGAAGCCCAGATACAGCAGCATCAGCACCCCGAAGGTGATCAATGCGGCTATGAACTGCCTCCAGCCCTGCTGGAAATAGCGGAAAAGGTAGAGCACCACCAGGCCCGCCACGAAGAACATCACGAAGAGCACCGCCCCGTCATGGCTGAAAAGCAGCAGCGGAGCCAGCATCGCGACATACAGGGGCACAACCCTCTTGGGTTTCAGGAAGGTCTGCATCATCAGGACCGACAGCGTATACGGGATGGCGTACAGCAGGCGCTCGTTGGCCTTCAGCAGCAGAAGCGTAGCCGTCGAGAAGAGCAGGAACAGCAGCAGTATGTAGAGATAGCGGGCGTCCCCGAAAATCTCGGGACATGCGAACCTGATCACGAAATAGAGCAGAACCACGATGGCGGCCGCTATCACTATGTTTCCGAGCACTATCAGCACGGGAGGCCCGAGGTATCCGACATTCGCCTCGAACTCCTGCTTGTAGGAATCCAGCATCTGCTCGATCTCGGCGGTGACTATCTCGCCCTCGGAGACTATGAGCTGACCGGCGGTGACATAGCCCGAAGTGGGAGAAAAGCCGCCGCCCGACTCTTCGTGGACGAGTTCCGTGGTCTGCTCGTCGTACTCCAGATTGGGCACTATGAGGTCATAGACCCCGTTCTTGCGCAGCAGCGAGTCCACGTTGATGTCCGTAAGTCCGCTCAGATCCGAGAGCAGCTTGTCCCTGGCGTCGGAAAGGCAGTAGACTTCAGTAGCGGGGTATTTCACCGCCCTCTTGTCGCGCTGCACGTATATCACCTCCGACTCAGGCACGTTGCGGCTGTGGCTCCTGTCGTCCATGACCCCCCTGGAGTAGATGGAGCGGACTTCGGAGACCACCGCGTTGCGCAGGCTCCCGAGCTGAAGCCTCTCTATCGAGCTAATGACCCTTGCGCTCGTCTCCTCCGAATACTTGTAATACGGAATCATCGCTCCGGAGGCGTTGTCCCTCTCCTCCCTTATCTGCTCGTCGGTCTTGTAGATGGGGAAGTCGAACTGCGCGAAGAGGGTCTCATACTTCCACTCCCTCCCCTTTCTGTAGTCGTAGGGGAACTTGGAGTTCTTCGGCATCAGAAAGACGAGGACCAGAAATATGATTGCCAGCGGTACGAACCTGGCGACGAGCTCTCTTTTCATGTCTGGATTATTTGAAGGGACTTCCGGCCTCGCGGGCGATATATGAATATGTCAGCCTGTCGGTGAGCCTGGGGAAAAGCCTGTGCGCGATTACGGTGGCCTTGCCGAGAGCCGTGAGGATCACCTCCGAACGGCGTCTGCGCAAAGCCTTCGCCAGCTTGAGGGCGACCTCTTCCGCGCTCATGAGCTTGCCCTCCTCCAACGGAGTCTCGCCCTGGGGCGTGCCGTCCGCAGTAAGCGCGGCATTGCGCACGTTGGACGAGGTATAGCCGGGAGCGAAGACCAGCACGTTGAGCCCGTCCTTCAGGTGTTCAATCCTGAGGGTGTCGAGGAAGCCGCGCACGGCGTATTTGGAGGCGCTGTAGCCGGTGCGTGCGGGAAGGGCGGAATAGCCGGCGATGGAAATCACCCCGACCACGGAGCCCCTGCTCTTGAGCAGCCAGGGCAGCGCATACTTGGTGCAGTTCACGGTACCCCAGAAGTTCACGTCCATCAGGGAACGGATCACCTTCAGGTCAAGGTCCTTGAACATCGCCCTCATGGAGATTCCGGCGTTGTTCACAAGTATGTCCACACCTCCGAAACGCTCCACAGCCGCTTCGATCAGCCTGCGGCAGTCGTCCTCCGAAGTCACGTCGCACTTGACGCACAGAACCCTGTCGGCGGGAGCTACTCCGGGAGCGAGAGCCTCCAGCCGGTCAAGCGACCTGGCGGCCATCACCACCTTCGCACCCTCCTTCCCGAAAAGCCGGGCGGAAGCCAGCCCTATTCCGGAACTGGCTCCCGTCACGACTATCACCTTGTCAGCGAACCAACTCATTCTATGGTCATGCCTGCGATGTCATCGCCGTCGTATGCACCGGCATCGAGCTTGGCCCTTATCTCCTTGAAGGCGTTGAGCGTGTAGTTCACGTCCTCCATGGTATGGGCGGCGGTGGACACAATGCGGAAGATGACCATGCCCTTGGGTATGACGGGATAGATGACGATGGAACAGAATATCCTGTAGTTCTCCCTGAGGTCCTTGGCCATCTTGGTCGCCTGTGCGACGCCTCCCTTGATATGTACGGGGGTCACGCAGGCCTCGGCCTCACCGATGTCGAAACCTTCCTTGCGGAAGCCGTCCTGGATGGCGTGGGTGATAGCCCAGCACTGCCTGCGGCGCTCGTCGCCCTTGGGGGAGTCGATGATTTCCATGCGCTTGATATTGCCTTCCACCAGAGCCATGGGCAGTGACTTCGCATACATCTGCGAGCGCAGGTTGGCGCGCAGGTAGTTGATGATGTAGTGGGGTCCGGCCACGAATCCGCCTATGGAGGCCATGGACTTCGCGAACGCGCCGATGTAGAGGTCGACCTCATCCATGCAGCCGAGCTGCTCGGAGGTTCCGCGTCCGTGCTCGCCGAGCAGTCCGAAACCGTGGGCGTCGTCTATCATTATGCGGAACTGGTATTTCTTCTTGAGGGCGGCGATCTTGTCAATGATTCCCATCGCGCCGGTCATTCCGAACACTCCCTCGGTGATGAGCAGGACTCCGCCGCCGTTCTCCTCTGCGGTCTTGCAAGCGCGTGCCAGCACCTTCTCGCAGTCCGCGATGTCATTGTGGCGGTACTTGTACTTCTCGCCTATGTGCAGACGTATGCCGTCCATCAGGCAGGCATGGCACTCGGCGTCATATACGATCACGTCGTGACGCGCGGTCAGGGCGTCGATGGTCGAGAATATTCCCTGATAGCCGAAGTTGAACAGGAAAGCGTCCTCCTTCTTCTCGAACTCGGCGAACATGCGCTCGAGCTTCTCGTGGAGACGGGTGTGGCCGGTCATCATGCGCGCGCCCATGGGATATGCAAGACCCCATTTGGCAGCCGCCTCGGCGTCAGCCTTGCGGACCTCGGGGTCGTTCGCGAGGCCGAGATAGTTGTTGAGGCTCCAGTTCAGCACCGGAATCCCGTTGAAGGTCATGTGAGGACCGAGCTCGCCTTCAAGACGAGGATACATGTAATATCCGAAACCCTGGTTGAAGTACTGCCCTATCGGGCCGCCGCTGTCCTTCTTTATTCTGTCAAAAATGTCCAACATATCTTAAAAGTTTTAAGCGTCGATTTTAGCATAGTGGGCGTTCTCCTCGATGAACTGGCGGCGGGGCGGGACATCGTCTCCCATGAGCATGGAGAAGGTGCGCTCGGCCTGGGCCGCGTTCTCGATCGTGATCTTCCTGAGCCTGCGTCTCGCGGGATCCATAGTGGTCTCCCAGAGCTGCTCCTCCGACATCTCTCCGAGACCCTTGTAGCGCTGTACGGTATAGCCGCTGTCGGAGCCCTTGCCCAGCTTCAGGGCGGCCTCCTCGCGCTGCGACTCGGTCCAGCAGTAGATTTCCTCCTTGCCCTTCTTCACGAGATAGAGGGGCGGGGTCGCAAGATACACGTAGCCGTTCTTTATGAGGTCGAACATGTAGCGGAAGAAGAAGGTGAGAATCAGGCAGGCGATATGCGAACCGTCCACATCGGCATCGGTCATGATTATGACCTTGTGGTACCTGAGCTTGCTGAGGTCCATGTGCTTCTCCCCGGTCTCGTCCTCCTGGGCGACGGTCACGCCGAGGGCGGTGTAGATGTTGCGTATCTCCTCCGAATCGAAGGCCCTGTCGCCGGATGCCTTCTCCACGTTCAGGATCTTTCCCCTGAGCGGAAGTATGGCCTGGATGTTCCTGTCGCGGCCCTGCTTCGCGGTTCCGCCTGCGGAATCTCCCTCCACGAGGAAGAGCTCGCACTTCTCCGGGTCGCGGTTCGAGCAGTCCGCCAGCTTGCCGGGCATTCCGCCGCCGGACATGTACCCCTTGCGCTGCACCATCTCGCGGGCCTTGCGCGCCGCGTTGCGGGCGGTGGCAGCGAGGACTATCTTCTCAATTATGAGCTTGGCCTCCTTGGGATGCTCCTCGAGATAGGTGTCAACAGCGGCCGAAGTGGCCTGGGATACGGCCGACGTCACCTCGGGATTGCCGAGTTTGGTCTTGGTCTGCCCTTCGAACTGGGGCTCGGCCACCTTGACCGAAATCACGGCGGTGAGTCCCTCGCGGAAATCCTCGGGGGCCAGGTCGCCCTTGAACTTGTCGAGCAGCTTGTTCTTCTCGGCGTACTGCTTGAGGGCGCGGCTGAGGCCCATCTTGAATCCCTGGAGATGGGTTCCTCCCTCTATGGTGTTGATATTGTTGACGTAGGAATATATCTTCTCGGAATAGCCGTTGTTGTACTGCAGGGCTATGTCAATGGGTATCACCTTGTCGGAAGTGACGCACACGGGATCCGGAATCAGTGTCTGCGCCCCCGCGTCCAGATATTCGATGAACTGGCTCAGGCCGTCGGTGGAATAGAACAGGTCGGAGCGGAAGGTCTTCTTTCCGGTGGCCTTGGACTCCCCTGACTCGGGATCGGTCACGAACTCGTCCACGAGCTCGCGCCTGTCGGTCAGCTTTATCCTGATTCCCTTGTTCAGGAAGGAGAGCTCGCGGAGACGGGCTGCGAGAGTGTCATATTTGTAGACCGTGGTCTGGGTGAAGATGGACGGATCGGGATGGAAGGTTATGATGGTACCCGAATCCGAAGCCTCGCCGGTGACCTCTACGGGTCCCAGCGGCTTGCCCTTGGAATATTTCTGCACGAACACCTTGCCTTCCCTGTGGACCTCTGCGGTCAGGCTGTCGGAAAGGGCGTTCACGCAGGACACGCCGACTCCGTGCAGACCGCCGGACACCTTGTAGCTGGACTTGCTGAACTTGCCTCCGGCGTGCAGGACGGTAAGCACGACCTCCAGCGCGGAGCGGTGCTCCTTCTCGTGCATGCCGGTAGGTATGCCTCGTCCGTTGTCGGAGACACGGATCGAATTGTCCTCGAGAATCTCCACGTCGATGCTGTCGCAGAAGCCGGCCATGGCCTCGTCTATGCTGTTGTCGACCACCTCGTACACCAGATGGTGCAGTCCCCTCTCGGAGACGTCGCCGATATACATGGACGGGCGCTTGCGCACCGCTTCAAGACCTTCGAGGACCTGTATGCTGTCAGCGGAATACTGCTCTTCCGCTCTTCTCATCACTTCTTCTTTCTCTGTCATTTTTCCAAACGAATAATCTTACAAAGATAGCAAAAAATCTTATAAATTCAGGAGGATACCGGCCGTAAAGTGCGGGCCCGGTATCACGTATCCGGGATGGCGCTCAATGTCCATGCCCAGGAGGTTTCCGAGACGCAGCCAAGCGGCGAGACGGCTGCTGAACTTGTACTCTCCGGAAAGGCCGAGGTCCACGTAGCCGGGTACGGACAGCGGCGAGCCGTCCAGGGCACTCCGCCCGCAGGCCCCCTCGAGGCTCAGTCCGGCATAGATGCGGTTCAGCCAGCTGTACCTCACGCTTATGTCGCCCGCGAACTCCGCCGGGGCGAAGGCTTCAGCCGCCGCATGTTTCACCACATGCCTCCAGTCGAAGCCGCCGTCCACGTCGAGCCGCCTTGAAATCCATTTGAAGTCAAGCCCGGCGTAGACGAAATCCGCGTCCGCGAAGCTGATTTTCCTCAGATATTCCAGCGGTGCCCCGTCAAGCGAGCTGTAGCCTCCCTTGACCGTATACTGGAAGCTCCGGCCGGCACGGCCCTCCACGCCCAGGCAGGCGCCGAAAGCCTCCCTCATGGCGGACGGCGACGACACTGCCGGAGAATGGAAATGGTTCACGTTCTTCAATGTGTACATGTCCAGCAGACTGCGCCCTCCCGTGAGGGAGACGAAGGCCCTGGTGCTGCCGGAGAACATCAGCACGCTCACGTCGACCGCCGGGGCGAACTGGAAGCTGTTGGAATTCCCTCCTCCGAGATAGTCTATGGTCAGCCCGGCGTCAATGTGGAAAATGCCCTGGATGAAAGAGACATGGGGTGTCAGCACGGCATGGTTGGCCAGCATGTCGGAATAGCCTTCCGGGCGGTTCAGCATCTCGGACTCGAAGAGGAAATCGAGGGAGAAAGCATATTTGCCGTTGATCACGGGTCCGAACGAGCCGTCCACGACGAGATGGCTTTCGCCGGAGGAGAGGCGCCCTCCTCCCGGGGCGGCAGGCGTCCTGACATCGGAGCCGTATCTGTAGCCCACCCCTACATCATAGGCGAAATAGGTCTTGGACTTCTCGGCGGAGCTCAGCCTGACTCCGGCATACGCGGAATTGTAGCCCGAGGCATCGGTGCCGTCACCGGTGAATATGCCGTCATAGCCTGCCTTGAACCTGAGGTCGGAGCCTCGCATTATGTAATGGCCGCTCACCCCGAAGCTGTCGGAGAAGTCATGTCCGTCAAAGCCCCCGAGCACCGTTCCGTCAGCCGAAGGACGGGCCGAATAAGGACCACAATAGCCGCGTCCGCTGTTGCTCATGCCGAGCGTGAACTCGTTGTTGCGTATGGCTGTCCAGTAGAGGTCGAGCACGGGACGCAGGGTGTATCCGGCACCGGCGCGCAGCAGGAACCTGCTGCCGTCGTACTCCATGGGTTCAGGAGTAATGCGTATCTCATAGGGCGTGAACTCATACGAACCTCTGTAGGGCGAGTCGAACACGGAATAGTCGAAACTGTAGTCGAAATAATAGAGCGAGTCTGGCAGCTGGGTCTCCAGCTCCACCTTGCGGAAATCGGCGAACTTGGCCTCATATTCGTTCGTCACCTGGACGCTCTGACTGATATTCTGTGCGAAAGCCGGCATACAGCATGCGAGCAGGGCCGGCAGCATGGCTTTAATTCTCATTGTCTGTCATCGTTATGGTTTCAAGTCTCTCCAGCCTCCTCCTGACGCTGTCCCCGATGTCGTCCTGACCGTCCGAGGGAGCATAGCCGTCGCGTATGCTCTCGTAGGTCGCCCTCGCCTGGGCATAGTTGCCCCTGTCGGCGAAGGAGTCACCAAGCACCAGATAGGCCTTCGCGAGCCAGTATGACTGGCCTCCAGCCACCTGGGAGAAATTGTAGACACCTTCCTCGACGGCTTCGAAGTCTCCGGTGTCGTAGCTGTTCTGCACGAGCATGTAGCTGGCCTCGGCGCCTTCGGGCGTCGAAGGCTCCCCGGCAAGGACGCGGAACATCTCCATGGCCTCGTCCCTCCTGGAGAGGGCCAGGCAGGACTTCGCCTCCAGATACCTCGCCTCTCGCCTGAGCGCCGCGTCGGAATCCGCATCCTCAATCACGAGATTGCAGGCGGAAACCGCCGAAGCATAATCCTTGCACCTGTATGCGGAGCGCATCATGCCCGTTGCGGCGGCGGACTTGTTCTCTTCCATCTTCGTGAGCCCGAACAGCTCGGAATAGCTCCGGTAAGCATCCTGGTAGCGCTCGAGCTCGTATGAGAGCTGGGCGTGCCGCAGGACGGACATCTCCACGAAAGAAAGGCCGGAACGGGACTTCATGGCCTCGGCATACCAGTCGCAGGCCTTCTCCTTCTGCCCGAGAGAGCGGCAGGCCTCCGCAAGATAGAACTGCACCTGGGCGGTGTTGGCGCTTTCAGGGAAGCTGTCCAGATACTTGAGCGCCGAATTCACGGCCTCGCTGTAGCTTCCGGCTAGATACAGCTGCTCCACGGTGTTGAAATATACCCTTTCCCTGTCGTCACCTTCAACAGTGGCCCCGAGGGAGTTCTTCTCAAGATATTCCAGGAACTTCTCGGGCTGCCTGCGCTTGTTGTAGATGGACTCTATGGCCATCATGGCCTCCTCGGCATACTCGCTCCCGGGCATCAGGTGTACCAGTTCGTCGTAATAGCCCAGAGCCTTGTCGTAGTCCGACATGTTCCTGTAGACCAGACCGAGCCCGGAGAGGGCCTTAGCCACGAACAGGCTGTCGCGCGTGGTGCTGCGCAGGCGGGAGAAGCTCTGGGCGGCCTCGGTGTTCATCTTCAGCTCGAGCTGCGTGCGTCCGAGCTCATAGAGAGCCTCGGAATACAGCCAGGCGTCGGGAGAAGCACCCCCGACCTGCATCAGGGTGGTCATCTTCCGCTTGAGGTCGCCGTCGAGGCCATACGAAATGGCCTGCTGGTAATATGGATAGATGTCGTCCGGCCCGAAGAACTCGTCCAGCACCTTGCGGTACGATGCCGCAGCGGCCTTGTAGTCGTGCCTGCCGAAGTCGCAGTCCGCCCTGCGGTTCATCGCGTCCTCCCTGTTCATGGGGTTGCCCGAGAATATGTAGGTGTCGAACCAGCGTGCGGCGGTTTCATAGTCCTGCAGCTTGAAATGGCAGTAGCCGATGTTGTACGGCAGTATCCGGCCTTCCGCGCGGTTGAAGAGCGCCGAGCCGTTGTAGAGTTCGGTAAACACGGAAGCAGCCTCCTGATAGTTGCCGCTCATATAGTACGACTCACCCAGCCAGTAGCGGGCGTACTGGTTCAGCCTGTCGGTCTTGGGCAGGTAGTAGGCGGTCGTGCGGAAGAACGGCACTGCGTCGCGGTAGGAACCGCTCTCGTAAAGCTGCCTGCCGCGCAGGAAATTCGCCTTGACATAATTGTTCTGCATGTCGGGGCCGAGCTCGTCTATATTGTCGTAGGCGGCTATGGCGGATGCGTAATCCCTGTCATACAGGGCGGCCAGGGCCATGTAGCCGTAGATCTGGGCGCCCCTCGCCCTGGTCGAGTAGCGCTTTATGTAGTCGGCGAAGCCGGAGGTGTCCTTGTTGAGGTCGAAAGCCAGCTTCGCATAGTTGAACGAAGCGTCCTCGGTCATCCTGGCGTCGTAGTTCACCGAGGCGGCGGCCTTGAAGGACTCCATCGCGGCCACCTGGTTGCGGGTGCGCAGATATGCGTTTCCGAGATGGTAGTTGGCTATCTGCCCGAGAGAATCGCTGCGGTCGGCCATCATGCTGTAGTTCTCGATGGCGCCCTGGTAGTCATGGACGGAATACAGCACCGTGCCGGCGTAGAAGTAGTCCTTGCGGTTCATGTCCTGCTTCTGCGAGAGCTGGTCGTAATACTGCCTGGCTCTGTCGGCGTCCCCGAGTATCAGGTACGACTCGGAGATGATCCTGGCGAGCCTGTCCCGGCGCTCGGCGGAGGCGCTCCCGAATATCATCACCCCCTGGTCGACCACATAGCCGTAGTTCCCCCTGTTGAACTCGCAGTCCACTATGTAGAAATTGGCGAGCTCGGTGAAGCGCGGGTCGGACACGGCAAGCGCGAACCTGGCCTCGGCCTCCTCGAAGCGGCTGCTGTTGTAGTATATCACGCCGGAGACATACTGGCCCGGGGCCGTGAACTCCGAATACTCCAGGGCGTCAAGAATCGTGAAGAACTGCAGGGCTTCGGGGTCGCGGCCGACCGAGAACGCGCAATATCCGCACTTGAACATGTATTCGGGCATCTCCGCATCATCCAGCGAGGTCGATGGAACCTTGGAGAATTCCAGCGACGCCTCGCCGTACTTCCCCTCGTCGAACAGGATCCTGGCGTTCTCGAAGCGTATCCTCCCGGTCAGCGCCGATGAAGGATAGTTCCTGTCATATTCGGCCATGGTCTCGATATAGTCATCGGTGCGCAGCTTCAGCGCGCAGAGCACTGCATAACCTTCCGAGGCGGCATCAGGGGTCAGAGTCTCGAACATGGCCCTGGCCCTTTCGTACATTCCGCTGCGATAAAGCTCCAAGGCCTCGCGGTAGACCTCCCTGTCGGAGGACGGAACGGCCCGGACGGCGGAAGAAACCAGCATGAGCGCAAGCAGGGCAAGCGCCGTATTTCTGATTCTCATATTCTACAAACTATTACCATTAATTTACAAATCTACTCAATTTTGCACTATATTTGCATAATCAACGCAAAAACTTTGCCTCGGAATGAGCAACGAAACTTCCCCTGTAATATCCTTTTCCGGAGCCGACATACTGAACGGCGAGAACCCCGTGGTTTACGGGCTGAACATGGAAGTCCTGCCCAGGCAGGTGGTCTACATAGTCGGCAAGGTAGGCACCGGAAAAACCTCCATCATACGGACCATCACCGCCGAGAACCGCCTTTCCAACGGCAAGGGCGAAGTCTGCGGCTTCAACCTGCGGGCCATGAAGGAGAAGGACATCCCCTTCCTGCGCAGGAAGCTGGGGGTGGTGTTCCAGGATTTCCAGCTGCTGATGGACAGGAACGTCTACGACAACCTGGCCTTCGTGCTCGGAGCCACAGGCTGGAAGGACACACGCAGCATCGCCGGACGTATCGGGCAGGTCCTCGATGCGGTGGGCATGAGCACCAAGGCCCACAAGATGCCGCACCAGCTCTCCGGGGGCGAACAGCAGCGCATAGCCATCGCACGCGCGATTCTCAACGAGCCCGAGGTGATACTCGCCGACGAGCCGACCGGCAACCTTGACCGGGAGACAGCGGAGGAAATCCTCCAATTGCTGCGCAAGATCAACGAAACGAAAGGGACGGCCATAGTCATGGTCACCCACGACCGCAGCATCTGCGAACGCTATCCCGGCCGCATCTTCGAGACCAGGGACGAAGCCTGCACTGAAATCAGATGACACTCAAGCAGAGATACGAAGGCATCCTGGAATATTTCCGCACCAATATGCCGGTGGCGGAATCCGAGCTGCATTTCGACTCGCCCTACCAGCTGCTGGTGGCCGTGATGCTCTCGGCACAATGCACCGACAGGCGCGTGAACATGGTCACCCCGGCGCTGTTCGAAGCCTATCCGGACCCCGGCGCGCTCGCTGCGGCGTCTCCGGAGGAGATACTCCCGTACATCCGGTCCGTGACCTATCCCAACAGCAAGGCCGCGCACCTCGCGGGCATGGCCAGGAAGCTGGTCTCCGATTTCGGCGGAGAGGTTCCAAGGGACATAGGGCAGCTCATGAGCCTGCCCGGAGTCGGACGAAAGACCGCCAACGTGGTGGCGTCCATCACCTGGGGAGAACCGGTCATAGCCGTGGATACGCACGTCTTCAGGGTGGCTCGCAGGCTCGGGCTCTCGAAGGGCGCCAACGTGCGCGAGGTGGAACTTGACCTTGAAGCGCACATACCCGAGGAGCTCAGGCCGGTGGCGCATCACTGGCTGATACTCCACGGCCGCTACACCTGCACCGCGTTGAAGCCCAAATGCACGGAATGCCCGCTGGCGCAATGGTGCGCGGAAAACGGCCGCCGCCCTGAGATATAGCCGGAATCAGGGCCGGCTTTTGCGGAGCGGCCTCGCGAGAATCAGCAGGTTGCCGGAGCAGGCGGTGGCGCAGCCGAAGACATGAAGTCCCGCATCCGACACGCACCCGAGCCTGCGCGCCAGCCCGGCGCTTCCCAGAGGCAGGTTCCGGGCGCTCACATCGGCACGCAAGCGCCTGGATTTCAGCTCCCTTAGAGAGGCGGAGCTCAGCGGCAGCAGCTCTTCTATCTCGAAACAGCCGAAAAGGCCGGAAGGAGGCAGCACGCCGGGGCCGGCCAGATAAAGATGGGTGGACGGCGCAAGCTTGCGGAGGCCGAAACGGACGCACGGAAGCCTGAACGCCCCCGCCTTGAGCATGCATGCGGAAGGCTCCAGAAGAATCTGCCCGGGAGACAGGCCCTCGGCGAGGACAAGCGGCGCCTCCCTTTCCTCTTCCGGAAGGAAGCTGAAGGATACGCCTTCTTCCTCCGGCGGAGCCGCGGCGTCCACGGCATATATGCCGCCGAAGGGCCGGCCGCCGAGCTCCAGCATGCACAGCAGTTCCTTGACCTCTCCGCCGACGGCGACGACATGGACTTCCTTCAGGGACTCTCCGAAACTCTCCCGGAGCACGGAGATGTCCGCCATGGGCGAAAGCTTCACCATGAGCGCCGGAGCCTTCCGAAGCAGCAGCGGGGCGAGGACTCCGATGTCGGGAGAACAGTCCCCGAGCCTGAAGAGCTTGCGTCCTGAGCCGCTACGCCGCGCCGGGTCGGCGTAGATGAGGTCGCATTCCGGCAGTTCGCTGGCCGGGCCGATTTCCTCACAGTGGAATTCAATGTTGGATATTCCGAGCGCGGAGCAGTTGCGCCTCGCGGAGTCAGCAAGGGCGGCGTCCCTTTCGAAATACAGCACCCTGTCCGCCACCGCAGCAAAGGCGCTGCAGTCTGAACCCAATCCGCCGGTGATGTCGCAGACAAGGCCAAGACGTCCTCCGCACCTGTCCAGGGCCAGTTCCGCCTTGTACGCCGCCGCAGCCGATGAGGAACACTGCTCCAGGGCCAGCGAGCCCGGCAGCTCTATGTCTATGCCGGACCACGCCGGAAGCTTCCTTGCAGCCTTGCGCGCAACGGCGTCGTCGAGGGAGCCGAGTATTTCAGAGAAACTCTTTTTGCTTTTCACGCAGGCAAATGTAGAAAATAATGCGTATTTTTCTTAATTTTGAAAGCTGCTATGAAATAACCAAACAAACTAAAATACCAATGAAAGATTATGAAATGAGAGCCAAGTCATGGCTCGAAGGCGATTTCGACCAGGAAACCAAGATGAAGGTCCGCCAGATGCTCGGCGGCGACCAGGCGGAGCTGGAGGATGCATTCGGAAAGAACCTCGAATTCGGCACCGGTGGACTTCGTGGCATCATGGGGGTCGGAACCAACAGGATGAACAGGTACACCGTCGGGATGGCCACCCAGGGACTCGCCAACTACATCCTCTCGCATTACGACGGCGACGACCCCAAGGTCTGCATCTCCTACGATTCGCGCAACAACAGCAAGGAGTTCGCCAAGATCGCGGCGGAAGTCCTCTCGGCCAACGGAATCCACGTCTACATCTTCGACAACATACGCCCCACGCCCGAGATGAGCTATGCGGTACGTCTCAAGAAAGCCGTGGCCGGCATCATGATAACCGCCTCACACAATCCCAAGGAATACAACGGCTACAAAGTCAGCTGGTCCGACGGCGGCCAGGTCACCTCTCCCGTGGACAAGGAGATAGTCGCCGAAGTCGCCAAGATAAGCGACCCGTCGATGGTCAAGTTCAAGGCCGGACTCCGCTGCGGCGAAATCGAGGCCATGGGAGCCGACGTGGACGAATGCTATGTCAGGGACCTCCTTTCCCTCAGCCTCAGCCCCGAGGCCTGCCGCAGGCACGGCGACCTCAAGATAGTCTACACTCCCCTTCACGGCTGCGGCGTGCGCCTGGTTCCCGAGATTCTCGGCAGGCTCGGATTCAAGAACATAATCCACGTCCCCGAGCAGGATGTGTCGGACGGCAATTTCCCCACCGTGGTGTCTCCGAACCCCGAGGAGCCCGCAGCCCTCAAGCTGGCCCTCGAGAAGGCCGAGGAGACAGGGGCCGACCTCGTCATGGGAACCGACCCCGACTCTGACAGGCTGGGAATAGCGGTGCGCGACGACAAGGGCAGGATGGTGCTCATGAACGGCAACCAGACCGCCTCCATGCTCACCTACTACATCCTCAGCCGCCGCAAGGAGCTGGGAACGCTCGGAGAAGGCAAGTACATAGTCAAGACCATCGTGACCACCGAGCTCCTGTCCGAAATCGCGAAGAGCTTCGGAGTTCCCGTATACAACGTGCTGACAGGCTTCAAATACATCGCCGAGGTCGTGAAGAGGAACGAGGAGAAGGGCGGCGAGTTCATCTGCGGCGGAGAAGAGAGCTACGGCTTCAACATAGGCCAGTTCGTCCGCGACAAGGACGCGCAGGCGAGCGCCATGATGGTCGCCGAGTGCGCGGCATGGGCGGCCGACCAGGGCCTGACCATGTACAGCCTGCTCCAGAAGATATACAGGGAATACGGCTACCGCAAGGAAGGCCTCGTGTCCGTGGTACGCAAGGGCATATCCGGAGCCCGCGAAATCCAGCAGATGATGGTGGATCTCCGCACCAATCCTCCCAAGGACCTGTGCGGCTCTCCCGTCACGAAGATCGTGGACTATCTGGAGCCTGAAAAGACAGGACAACCTTCGTCCAACGTGCTCCAGTTCTTCGACGAGGCCGGCGACGTGGTGTCAGTCCGCCCTTCAGGGACGGAACCCAAAATCAAGTTCTACTTCGGGGCCAAGGGAGCCGACGCCGACGCCAAGATCGAGGCCCTGAAGCAGCAGTTCTGCAAATAGGGAAGCTACCAGGTCAGCTCCAGGCGCTCGATGTCTTCTTCGACCAGCCTGGAGCCGATCTGGACTTCAATGAGATTGAGAGGGGTCACGGCCTTGAGTCCGTGCAGTTCGCCGCTGCGGATATGCACCACGTCTCCGGCCTTGACCTCCCTTTCTTTTCCGTTGAGCTTCAGCACGCCCCTTCCGCTGACGAAAGTCCAGACCTCCTCACGGAAGCGATGGCGCTGATAGCTGATGTTGCATCCCGCCTTGATGAAAAGGTTCTTGGTCAGGGATTCGACCCCGTCAGGGCCCTTCGTCCTGTCAAGCACGCGGTAGGTGCCCCAGCGGCGCTCCTCGTACATCGGCCTGTCAGCCAGATGCTCCACATACGACTTGATATTCTCGGAGCTGCCCTTGGCCGAAACCAGTATTCCGTCCGGGCTTGCAGCTACAATCACATCGTCCACCCCGTCGCAGAATATGGGCAGCGAAAGCTCGTTGACTATGTGCGTATTGTGCGCATGCTCCCCCAGAAGTCCGTTGCCGGTGACCGGGGACGGAATCTCCTCGCAGAGCGTGTTCCAGGTTCCCAGGTCCTTCCACGGCCCGTCGTAGACCACGACGGCTGCGGATCCGGCCTTCTCGGCGACTTCATAGTCGAAGCTGATTTTGGGAAGCTCGGCATAGCGCCCGTACAGCTCCGCGAAAGAGTGCACATGGACATAGCGCGAGATTATGTCCGTCAGATAGCCCAGCCTGAACGCGAACACCCCTCCGTTCCAGAACGCGCCCTCGGCTATCAGCCTTGTTGCCGTCGCCTCATCGGGTTTCTCGGTGAAGCGGGTGACCCTGCTCCATTCAGATACGCTCCGGGATTCGGGGACTACGTAACCGTATTTTTCGGAAGGATAGGTGGGCTTTATGCCCATGAGCACCAGGTCGGCCACATTGTCCCCGACAGCGGCGGCCATCCTGGCTATGGTGCTGAAATATCCGGCTTCGGTATAGGGGTCGCAGGGCATCACGACCACAACCTCGTCACCCGGGCAACCCTTCTCGAGGGCTAGCCAGGCACTTGAGAGAGCTATGGCCGGGAAAGTGTCGCGGCGCTCCGGCTCGGTCACTATCCCCACCTTCTCCCCGAGCTGGTTGACTATTATGTCACGCTGGGCAGAATTCGTGGCCACGGTGATTTCGGAATCCAGTCCTGCCTCCGAAAGCTGGCGCACTACCCTCTGGACCATGGACTCCCTGCCACCGGAGGGAGACGCCAGAAGGGGAAGGAACTGCTTGGAGCGGGCCTCATTCGAAAGCGGCCAGAGCCTTTTGCCCGAACCGCCGGAAAGCAATATGATCTGCATTATCTGTCATATTTCTCGAACTCCGAGTTCCTGCTCTTGAACTCGGGGACGATTTCCTTCATCAGGCGGACGATCGCGGGGATGTCCACCTTCACCGCCAGCTCTTCGAGCCGCGCGGCATATTCCGCAGCCTCCTTGTAGTCATAGTCCCTCACCTTCGCAATGCGTATCCTGTCATGCGAGGTGGGCAGAGTGTTCTCGGCGTTGGAAAGCACCTCCTCGTAAAGCTTCTCTCCCGGACGCAGGCCGGTGTATTCTATCTTTATGTCCTTGTCGGGCACGAAGCCGGCCAGTTCTATCATCCTCCTGGCGAGATGGTCTATCTTCACGGGAGCGCCCATGTCGAACACGCAGATACGGTTCTCCGTGGCCATGGTGGCGGCCTCCATCACGAGACGGCAGGCCTCGGGAATGGTCATGAAGAAGCGGATTATGTTCTTGTCCGTGACGGTGACCGGGCCGCCGTTCTCTATCTGCTCGCGGAAGCGGGGAATCACGGAACCGTTGGAACCCAGGACATTGCCGAACCTGGTGGTGACGAACTTGGTAGCGCCTTTCACGACGCCCTTCTCGATGGCTATACCCAGGCTCTGCACATAGATTTCAGCCAGGCGCTTGGTGCAGCCCATGATGTTGGTGGGGTTGACGGCCTTGTCGGTCGATATCATCACCATCTTCTCCACATTGTACTCTATGCACTTGTCAGCCACGTTCCTGGTTCCGGCTACGTTGGCGAGCACGGCCTCGCAGGGGTTCTCCTCCATCAGGGGCACATGCTTGTATGCGGCGGCGTGGAAGACCACCTGGGGCCTCCACGAACGGAAGGCGAAATCCAGACGCGTAGACATGCGGACATCGCCTATGATGGGCACGAACTTGAGATCGGGGAACCTCTCCTCAAGTTCCAGCCGCAGATTGTGCATGGGGGTCTCGGCGTTGTCGTAGAGCACCAGCATCCTGACTCCGAAGCCGGCAAGCTGGCGGCAGAGCTCCGAACCTATGGAGCCGGCGGCGCCCGTGACCATCACGGTCTTGCCCTTGAAGTTCTCGACAATCTCGTCCATCGAAATCTTTATCTCCTCCCTGCCGAGCAGATCCTCAATCTTGATCTCCCTGACCCTGTTGTGGACAAGGTGTCCGCCCACCATCTCGTCAATGGTCGGCGAAAGCAGAATCTTCATCTTGTTGCGCACCGCATGCTGAATCAGGGTGTCCTGTCTCTGCTGCGCCTCCTTCTCGGTGGCGAAAAGCAGACCGGCCACATTGTGGTCGCTGGCCAGACTGTCAAAGGACTTCTCGTCGCTGTAGTGAAACACCGGGAAGTCCGAAATCATGATATGGTCCTTGCCGTTGGCGTCCGAGAGGAAACCGACCACCCGGTAGTGCGGGGAATTCGAGAGCCTCGTTGCAATTGCGACCGACTTGTCGGAGGTGCCGAAGACGAAGATGTTGATGCAGTTGCGGCGGCGGACGGAGTTCTTCTTCATCTGGTCATATACGGTGACCATGGCCACCCTGACTATCAGCATGAAGAAGAGGCCTATGAAGAAATCCAGCAGGAGGAAGGCCAGCAGACCGGGGAAATAGCCGGTGACCAGCACCAGCGCAAGGAGCATCAGAATCTCCTTGCCTACAAAGGTGAGGATATATTTGCCGAGGTCCCTGAGGGTGGAATGCCTTATTATGACCTTGTAGCTCCTGGCCAGATAGAACATCAGCAGGGACGCCGCCACGGAGAACAGAAGCCAGTACAGGATGAAATCAGGCTGGGGATTCTGGGCGAAGAACACTATAGCCATCAGAATCACAACCCCTGACGCGGCTACCGAAAGGAACACGTCCATCAGATAGATCACAGTCGTGTTCAGGTACTCGGAAATATAGCGGCCAAAACATTTCTTCATGAATTTCATAAGCGGATCCGGTTAGTTGAATTTGTACTCATGCACCTCTATCCTATGGACGCAAGGCACTTCTTCACGCCTTCCGTCCAGTAAGGGACATCGATTCCGAAGACTGTCTTGATTCTGGTCTTGTCGAGGACCGAATATGCCGGGCGTTTCACCTTGCTCGGGAACTCGTCGGTATGGCAGGGCAGCACACGGCAGCCGGCATGGCCTGAGAATTCCCCGACAGCCCTGGCGAAGTCGAACCAGCTGCACACGCCTTCGTCGGAAAAATTGTAGATTCCCGACTTGGGGTAAGCTGCGGAGGAGCTTCCGCAGGCGGCATAGTCGGCCACGACCGCCATCACCGCACGGGCCAGCCCGGCCGCGTAGGTCGGGGTTCCGGTCTGGTCGAAAACCACCTTTATTTCAGGCTTGGCAGCTGTCAGGCCGTACATGGTCTTCAGGAAATTCTTGCCAAACTCGCTGTACAGCCATGCAGTGCGCAGTATCACATGCTTGCATCCCGACGCCAGCACCGCCTGTTCCCCATGAAGCTTGGTGAGTCCGTAGACTCCGGTGGGCGTCCCCTTCCGGTCTTCGGTGCAGGGCGTGTTGTAAGGGTCGCCGCCGAAAACATAGTCCGTGCTCACATGGACCAGCAGTGCCCCGGCATCCTTCGCGGCTCCGGCGAGATTCGCCACCGCACCCGCATTCAGGAGCTCGGCGAGCTCCGGCCTGTCCTCGGCCGCATCCACATTGGTAAAGGCGGCGCAGTTCACAATCACGTCTATGCGGTTGTCCTTCACGGCCTGCATGACGGCATCCCTGTCGGTGATGTCGAGCCGGGTGCATCCGACGGGCACCCCGGGGCCTCCCAGTTTACGCAGCATCCCGAGCTGCTCCTCACCCGCCTGGGCGACGTCGGTGAAGACGAAACTGTCAGCAGAACCCGTTGACAGTATCCTGAGCCAGCTTCCCAGCTGGCCGTATGCTCCGGTAACAAGTATGTTCATAGATAAAGGTCTTCGTTAAAGTCAAAAAGGTATTCCGACCCGGAAAGCGGCGGATGCGCGGAGTCCTTGGGGCTGAGTATCACCCTGTCCTCCGGAATGCGCCAGTCTATTCCGAGCGCGGGATCGTTCCAGGCCATCGCGCCTTCGCTTGAAGGGTCATAGAAATTGTCGCACTTGTACTGGAACACCACTTCGTCGCTCAGGACGCTGAACCCGTGGGCGAAGCCTCGGGGGATGAAGAGCTGGAGATGGTTTTCGCCGCTCAGTTCCACCGCGACATGCCTCCCGAAAGTGGGGCTGCCCCTGCGTATGTCGACCGCGACGTCGAGCACGGCGCCGCTGACCACGCGCACGAGCTTGCTCTGCGAGCTCCGGCCTTTCTGGAAATGCAGGCCGCGGACCACTCCGTAGCTGCTCTTGCTCTCGTTGTCCTGGACGAACTCCACCTTCCGCACCTTGCAGTCGAACTCCTTCTGCGACCAGGACTCGAAAAAATATCCCCTGCTGTCCTCGAAGATACGGGGACGGATGATGACCACTCCTTCTATGTCAGTCCGTATTATCTCCATATCGTCAGAATTCGTCAGCTCCCCACACGTTGCCGCGCTCATAGTCCTCCGCCGTCTTGAGCAGGTACTGGCCGTACTGGTTCTTCAGCATGGGGCCCGCAAGCTCGCGCACCTTCCCGGGGGTAATCCATCCCTTACGCAGGGCTATGCCCTCGAGGCAGGCTACCTTGAGGCCCTGACGTTTCTCTATGGTCTCTATATAGGCGGTCGCATCGGCAAGAGAGTCATGGGTTCCGGTATCCAGCCACGCGAAGCCGCGCCCCAGGGTCTGGACCTTGAGCTCCCCTTTCGCGAGGAACTCCTGGTTCACAGTGGTGATTTCGAGCTCGCCTCTGGCGGACGGCTTTATATGCTTGGCCACCTCCACGACGGAGTTGGGGTAGAAATACAGCCCGACCACCGCATAGTTCGACTTGGGTGCGGCAGGTTTCTCCTCTATCGAAAGGCAGTTGCCCTCCGCGTCGAACTCGGCCACTCCATAACGCTCCGGGTCGCTCACCCAGTAGCCGAACACCGTGGCCTTTGACTCGTTCTCGGCGGTATGAACCGCGTTCTTCAGCAGGCTGGAGAAGCCCGAGCCGTGAAAGATGTTGTCTCCGAGCACCAGGCACACGGAATCGTCGCCGATGAACTTCTCCCCTATGATGAAGGCCTGCGCGAGCCCGTCGGGGGAAGGCTGTTCGGCATACTCGAAACTGACGCCGAAATCGCTTCCGTCCCCCAGCAGCCTGCGGAACGAAGGAAGGTCGTCAGGGGTTGAAATAATAAGAATCTCCCTTATGCCGGCCAGCATCAGAACCGACAGAGGATAGTAAATCATGGGTTTGTCGTAAATGGGCAGAAGCTGCTTGCTTACACCCTTCGTTATAGGGTACAGCCTCGTCCCCGACCCTCCGGCCAGAACTATTCCTTTCATAATGCGTTCAGATATTATCCAGTGTCTATTCGAATTCGTTCTTCAGTTCGTCGAAATACTCGCTTGCAGCATGGCATACGGGGCACTCCTTCGGAGGTTTAGGCCCTACATGCTTGTAGCCGCATACGGAACAAATCCAAACCTTATCTTCGTTAGCCATAATTTTAGTGAATTTGCCTCAAAGATAACCAAAATTATTCAATAAAAATCATTTGAGGTCCTTCAATGTGAAGCGGAAGCCAAGTCCGCCACCGGGCACCCTGTAGGCCTTTATGCCCCCTTTATGGAAAAGCACCGCGTTGCGCACTATGGAAAGTCCCAGACCCGAGCCGCCCACCGGCTTGCCCCGGTCGGCGTCAAGACGGTAGAAGCGCTCGAATATCTTGTCCAGTTCGTCTTCGGCAACTCCCCTTCCGGTGTCATAGTAGTCAATGCAGTGCGTGCCGTCCTGGCTGGCGCTATAGGAGACATGCACGCAGGAGCCGTCGCCCGCATATTTCATCGTATTCTCGATAAGATTGCGGAAAATAGAATAAATCAGGCTGTAGTTGCCCCTCACGCAGAGAGGTTCGAGCTTGTTCTCCACCTGTATGCCGTGCGTCCTGATGGAGTCGCCCATCTCCTCGAGCACCTCCTCAAAAACGACCTTCAGGTTCACCGGCATGACCTTGAACTGCTCCGGAGCCTCTTCGAGCTTGGTAATGGTGGAGATGTCGGTTATCATGTCGGAGAGTCTCAGGGACTGGAGATAGGAGCGCTCGATGAAGAGCCTGCGTCTTTCCTCGCTTATTTCCGGGTGGTTGACTATGGTCTCGAGATAGCCCTGGATGCTGCTCACGGGCGTCTTGAGCTCATGCGAGATGTTGCCCGTCATCTCGTGTTTCAGGCGCCGGGTCTCGATGTCCGCCCTCTCCTCCTCCTTGCGCCCGTAGCGCTCGGTGAGGAAATAGAGGATGAAGAGGGAGAATATGAGCAGCAGGAATTCGAAGAGCAGGAACATCCAGTCGGTGCTGAAGAAGTCCACGAACTCCATGTCGAAGTTCTGCGCCACCCTTACGATGCGCCCTCCGTCCTCAATGGCGTAATAGAAAAAGCGTTCTCCGGAGGTGTCTGACCTCCTGATGGAGCTGCCCTCCCCCTTCTTCAGGCATTCTTCTATCTCGGGGCGGGAGAGATGGTTGTCCATCGAGAGCCAGTCGCTCTCGGAATCGAAGGCGACCGTGCCGTCGGAGGCTATAATCGTGACTCTGACGTCCTCGGGGAAATATGCCACCAGCGAGGAGGCCTCGGAGTCGGCTTCAACGAGCATCTGGGCATAGCCCGAAAGCCTGGACTGCATTATCGACTGCTTGTAGCGCTCGCCGTTTGCCAGGCCTACGAGCAGGGAAATCAGGGCGAAGACCGTGAAGATCATCGCCACATACAGCACGAGCCTATTCCTGTACGACATAGTGGGAGTCCACGTAATAGCCGAAACCGGTCTTGTTCTTTATCAGGTCGCGGTATTTCCCCAGCTTGCCCCTTATCCTGGCTATATGCACGTCCACCGTCCTGTCCAGCACGTAGGGGGCGTCCTTCCACAGGCTCGAAATCAGCACGGCGCGGGAAAAGTAGGTGTCCGGGTGCCTTGCAAGCAGCGCAAGCAGGTCGAACTCCTTGCGCGAGAGCGAGAGGGGCTCCCCTGCCAGCACGGCTGTCTCGGAAGCGAGGTCGATGTGGAGCCCGCCGTAGTCGAGGGTGTCGGGGCTCGAAGTCTCGCCTCCGCTGCGCCTGAGCACGGCCTTGACCCTGGCGAGCACCTCGTTTATCGAGAAGGGCTTGGAGATATAGTCGTCACCGCCGGCCGAGAAGCCTGTGAGTATGTCGTTCTCGGTCCCCCGCGCGGTAAGGAAGATTATGGGGATATGGTTGCGGTTCTCCTTGCGCAGCTGTCTCGCCATCTGGAATCCGGACATGCCCGGAAGCATCACGTCGAGAAGTATCAGCGCCGTGTCCGGACCGAGCAGCCTTATCCCCTCCTCTGCGGAAGACGCCGCCAGCACCTTGTAGCCGGCGTTCTCCAGATTGAACGACAGGATATCCAAGATGTCCGCCTCGTCCTCCACTATAAGCACTTCCGTCATAGTCATGGTCTTTTTATGTCCGTCGGGTGCAAAGTTATGTCTTTGCCGGATGATTTTCAACCTAATTGTTAAAAATGTGTTACATTTGCAAGACTATTATGTTAAATCCGCAGATTCTATCCAGAACATGTTCTTAAGCATCATCACCCTGATCGGAGCGCTCGGAATGTTCCTCTATGGAATGAACATGATGAGTTCCGGACTCCAGAAGACCGCCGGGGACGGCCTCAGGAAATTCGTCGCATCCATGACCTCCAACCCCTTCAAGGGAGTCGTCACGGGACTCGGAGTGACAGCGGTAATCCAGTCGTCCAGCGCGACTACGGTGATGGTCGTCAGCTTCGTGAACGCGGGGATTCTCACCCTCACCCAGGCCATAGGGGTGATAATGGGCGCCAACATAGGCACCACGTTCACCGCCTGGATAATAGCGCTCTTCGGCTTCTCCGCCGACATCTCGATACTGGCGGTGCCTCTGATGGCCGTCGGCTTCGTGATGAGCCTCTCGAAGAAGGGCAAGACCCGCGACATCAGCGAAATCATAGTCGGATTCAGCCTTCTCTTCCTCGGGCTCTCGTTCATGAAGAACTCGGTCCCCAACCTCGAATCCAACCCTGAAGTGCTTTCCTTCATCCAGTCATGGTCCGGACACGGAGTGTGGTCCGTGCTGCTATTCATAATGGTCGGCACGATTCTGACCCTGGTGCTCCAGTCGTCCAGCGCCACCGTCGCGCTCACGCTCATAATCCTCAACATGGGATGGATAAAATTCGACATGGCAGCCGCGATGGTGCTCGGAGAGAACATAGGCACGACGATAACCGCCAACATAGCGGCTGCCGTGGGCAACACGAACGCCAAGCGGGCCGCTCTCGCCCATACCGTGTTCAACGTGTTCGGCGTAATCTGGGCGGTATGTTTCTTCAGGTATTTCCTGGCGCTGATCCAGTGGATAATCGGAGCTGTCGGGCTTGACGGCACCGCCGAGACCCCTCTCTACAGCATCTCGATGCTGCACACTGTGTTCAATCTGATCAACACCAGCCTGCTGATATGGTTCATCCCGGTAATCGAGAAGACGGTCCGGACAGTCATTAGGGAGAAGCACGCCGGGGAGACGCCCGAAAAGCTCGTATACATCAACGCGGGGCTCATCTCCACTCCCGAGCTCGCGCTCGCCGAGGCCAACAAGGAGGTCGTGCATTTCGGCCGCGTGATGCAGAAGGACCTCGAATATATCAAGCTTGCCGTGGAGACCTCGGATTCGGAGGAGAAGTTCCAGCCCTGGAGGGACAAGCTGGTCAAGTACGAGGAAATTTCCGACCGCATAGAATATGAGGTGGTCAGCTTCCTGAACAAGCTGAACCGCGAGAACCTCAGCGACAACTCCTCGCTGCTCATCAAGGCACTCTACCGCATAGTGGGCGAGATGGAATCGCTCGGCGACAGCGGAGAGGCCATAAGCCGGCTGATAACCCGCGCGATAGACCACGGACAGAAGCTGACCGACGAGCACAGGCAGCACATCGAGGAGATGATAGTCCTGGTCGGACGCGCCTACGAGGCAACCATCTACAATCTCGAGAACAGCACCACCATCACCAACATCGACAACGCGGTGGAGGCCGAAGTCCACATCAACCGCCTGCGTGACAAGCTCCGCGACGCCGAGCTGAAGAAGGTCGAGAACAACGGCGAGGCGTATTTCGAGAGCGTCTACTACCTCGACCTCGTCGAAGACCTTGAGAAGATGGGAGACTTCATAATAAACATATCCCAGGCGGTCATGAGCCTGCGCAAGGGCAAGCCCGGCGTATCCTCCCGGGATGATGACGATGTGAACTGAGCCGGAGCTCAGAACATTATCCCTACATTCAGACCGAGCAGACCGGCGTTGATGACCCGGCCCGCCGTTTCATCGAAGAACGAGCCCACTTTCCCGATGGCGCGCTGGAAACGGAACTCCAGGCCGGTGGTCATGCGCAGGCTGCCGACGTTGTAGCTGACGCCGAGGCTTGGAGCCGCGAAGAATCCGCTAAGGTTGTTCATGTCGTCGAGATGCTTGAGCTCGAAATTGTACCCGATGTTCAAAGCGATGTAGGGCGAGACACGGGTGGCCGTTATGTCGCTCCTCAGATGGAGGTAAACAGGAATCTGCATGCTGCTGAACAGCACCGACTCGGCCCCTACGCCCACGCCGGCGGCGAATTCGGGGCAGAAACGCCATCCGCCGACCGCGTCCGCTCCGACATAACCGTAGTTCATCACCAACGTCGGCAGCCTGGTCTCTACCATCATGAAGAATCCTTCGGGATTGTTGAAGCCGGTCCCCTTCCCGGTCTGTGCAACGGCGGAGCACGTCAGCCCCGCCGCCAGCACCAATGAAACGAACAGTTTTTTCATATCCGGTATCTGTCAGTATATCAGTGCAGCACAAACAAGTTCAAGGAAACCTCTTCTCCGGGTAACACCTGGATTGCCATCCATGAAGCGGGCCGCATATCCCCGACGAAATAATTTCCCGGAAGCAGGGTGAACGACACGGAGCTTCCAGGATTCACCACCGAATGCGCCACCGCATTATCTATGGATACGCTGACATAGCCCGTCAGCTCTATTATGTCATACGGAAAGACACAGACTTCTTCCCTTTCGTAATCTTCAGGGACATTCACGGTGAGGACACCTCTGTCGTTTCCGATTTTCTGACATCCCGCCAACGCCGCACAGACGAGAACGGCCATGGCCAGCGCAATAATCTTTTTCATAAGCATAATCAATTTAAATTGTAGGTATTGTTTTGCCTCTATTCGTAATATTCTATATTACGGTAGATGACGGCATCATACCCGGTGCTGACGAAAAGTATATATATGGTGAGCGGATTTCCATGCTCGTCGAAATCCGAAAATTCGAGGTGGTACGCATCCCTCGGCAAATCACCATCGAAGGCGAATACGTTATGCGGATAGCCGTTTTCATCATACAGATATTCTCCCGCATCTTCAGCCCCGCCCGGAAGCGGCACCCGCTCTCCATCGAGGTAGCAGCGCACGTCGGTAAAACGACCCCTCTCATCCCACTCATATTCTATCCTCTTCTCCTTCCGGCCAATGACTTCTCCGGCATCGTCAAGCAGATTCTCGACATGCTCGAGCTCTCCGCTGCGGCTTTCCTCCCAGCTGTCGGGAAACAACCAGCAGGCATAGGCGTCGTCAATCAGAGGAAACATGCTGCATTTTGTATCCTTGTCACAGCCAAGCTCCATCCCCATATCGTAGTAGTAGGTGAGCAGACCTTTTTCGTCAAAGCCGTATCGCTCAATCTCGCTGTGCTCATGCTGCTGCAACGGAATCCTGAAATCCTCCACGATCTTCACCCTGCCCTTGAGCATCAGCTGTTCGTACATAGGTATCCTTGGCTGTTCCGCATAGCTCGCGACAGGCTCCGTCTCATCTTCCACATCAGGGACGAAAGCGACGCGATTGCACCCGCTTACACAGGCAAGAAATGCGAACACGGCCATGATTGAACTTACTCTTTTCATCTTTTGTTCCTGATTTCCCTTACAAGAATAAATGGCATATACTCATGGGACTCCGCCATAAGTTTGCAAGTTTCTCCGTTTACTGATACTATATCCGTAACGCCTCGAATCAATGCAAGGCTACAAACTGCGGCATCCGGAATGCCCTCAAACATCGACCTGGGCAAAACCCCAGAACCACTGTCGTCAAAGATACAAATTCTCCTAATATAAGTCGAAGGAAAATCAGCTCCCAATACCATATCTCCGGTCCATTCAATAATAGCCAAAACACCGTTTTCGTTATATGAATCTTCATTCCAATGAACCTGAAATCCATCATAATAGCAAAGTGGAAGCATCTCTTTGGTCGAGGACACCTTAGGAACCGTTATCACAATTTCTTCCGGCACATATAAAGAAATCGACACCTCATTGTTTTCAGATGCAGTTTTTGTCAAAACTTCTGATTCAATGGAAAATGAAACGTCAGAACCGAACAGTGATTTGAAATCTCTATTATCCGATTTGGCGCCTACTTCTGGTCTTAAATCCATTCCATTCACGGAAGAGACAAAAGAAGCAGATGTTGAAGCTTTCGTTTCTGTAATAAACGTAGGACCAGAATAAACAAAGACTCTCGATTCATCAAGCGGACTCAATTTTGAAGAAGAAATACCAACAAGATTGTCAGTTGAAACAAAATAATCCTTATAGGCACCATAATTTCCAGGCACGTAAGAATCCTCGACTTTCGGTGAATATTCTGGGTTCAGAGAAAGTTTTGCCATTATTACTGCTTTCTCCGAATCTAATGACATATTATTCACGCATCCCGATAATACGGCAATTACAGTTATGTAAAATATATTGGCTTTCATAATTTAAAAACTGTCTTTAATGTCATCTATTTCCACGATGCCGGGAGAATCCCATTCAACGTCCTCATTTAGTTCACCTCCTACGTATATAGGTTTGAACATATTAGGTGGAGTTATTTCTGGTGTTGTAACTATTATCTCTGCTTCGAATAAATCCGGAAACATATCTTCGTGGACATAAGAAGCCATCTCATAGGTCCCATTTTTATTCCTGACAAAATACTGTCCGTCTGAGCCAGCATATTTTGTATAACCTATAACATCCACATCCGCATTTCCGGAAAGAGCCTTATCTAAATTTGGTTCCCACCATTGAGAATTTGTCAAATCAAAAGTTTTCTTCCAACATAATTGAAGACTATGTAGAGACGTAAGGATAGATTTAACGCTCACTTGCAAATTGATGATGTTCGCCCCGTAATTTGGAATATTTTGAACATAATTATTTCCAATATCATTTTTTGAGCAATAATGTTCAATCATGGTATTGTCATATAGTTTCATCGTAATCTTGATTTCAGGTTTTCTGTTTACCGGATAGTTCCCTTCATTAACCAAAATGCTATTCAAATCATTAATGACCCCTTGAAATTCAGTTCCGTTGATTCCATGAGCTATAGACAATTCCCCTAAATCTCCGTCCAGTCGCGTGAAGTCATCTAGTTTTTGCGGAATATCATACATCAGACTAATACTTTCGAATTCGTAAGTCGCATCGTTCTGTACTGTCTGATTACTTCCATTTGAATCACCATCACATGAAGATGCCGATGATACGAGTACAATACCTGACAAAATTAGAAGGTATAACGTACGTTTTATAAATGTCTTTTGCATTATTATCATCCTGTTCGCAAATTAATAATAACGAAAGCGTTTAAATTTAATACCAACACTTTCACATAGCAAAATTTCAGTATAATTACTCAAATAAAAAAGTTTCCCGTCCCTTCATATTCAGGGCCAATGATATCTATCCGGTAAAAGCCGGGAGCGGAACCGACCGGCATTGTGACATAATATGTGTCTTGAGTGTCACAGTTTACGGTATTAGTCCCCGAGGGGCCGGAAACGATGATTTCGACAATCCCGATGTTCTGGTTGAAGGAGAATTCCAAATGCCCCGAATCCGCACATAGATATACTGAAAGTGTATTCAGCACGGATCGGGTTCTCGGCACCTTTCTTATTTCTATAATATTTATCTCTGTTCTTTTTTCCTTTTCATCGGTTTCATCGGATCCACAGTTTTCATCCTGCTGTATGGATGGTTCGACTGCATAGCACAGATTACCGACTGAACATGTCATCGTCAGTAACACAAAAGAAATTAAAGTTTTTTTCAACATAAGATATGAATTATTACCTATTGTAAAATTAGGCCGACATAATCTAACTTTCAACGATTTCAACGAAAAAGTGCATATCACACTCCCTCACGGACGCATTGGTAATCAACCAGATAGGCGCCGTGACAAAAAAAATTTCATCACAGCGCCCGCCCTATATCACAAATACTTGATTTCTAGGATATCCCGAGTCTTATCCTTTGTTCATAAAAAAATGAACAATGATATTCCTGACCAGAGCATATTACGGCTCGCCACCATCCCCATTTACCGATTTGGACAAATCGGACAAATGAGACGCAAAGGTTTTCCTGTCATCTGACAGACACAGCTTTTTTCTGAGTGTCATCCTTCTATTGTAAATATAGCTCTCTGAGGTCTTGAATATATATGCAATCACCGCCGTAGAACAGCCGAGACCTATAAGCACATACAGATTGATGTCATTCAGAGTAAGGTCGGGATATTTTTTCCGCAACAAGATTCTAATGCCCGGATATGTTATATCAAAAAAATGGATGAAAATTTCCAGCACGGTCGATTTCCCGGATTCTTCTTTGATCGTAAGTTCTTTGAATCTTGCATAGGTTGTCACTTTCAGTTCCTTCCGTGAATGCACCAGCAAATCCATAAGTTCTTTTAAAACCAGCAATTGCTCTTCTATAGGAAAATCGTTGTCAGGAACAGACTTTTTTATCGATTCCAGTTTCTCACAATACTCCTGTATCGTGCTTATCCTATTCTGATATTCCTTGATTTCCGCATCCTTTTCCTGCAATTTCCGTTTTTTGGTCTGCACAAAGGCGACCAGAACTCCAAGCAGAGCCAGAACAGATACGATTGAAAGCAGGACAATATACCTGAGCCGGATTTCCTTTTGGCTGATTATCTCTATCAGTTCTTTATTTTTATATTTCATATCAGCTTCCTTGGCTGACTGATTATGGCGCAGGATATTTTCCTCAAAGTCACGCTGTATGAATCCAAGCAAATATTCATTAGCTTGTTCATAATTCCCGTCTGCAGCCTCAACACTATACAAAAGGCTATATACTCCAGATGGGGCCGAATCTTCATGACTCTTCAATTCCGCTTCCGCATAGAACCTGGCAGAATCAATCTCATCCATCGAAAGATATATTTGGGCCAAAGGGACATTGAAGACCGAAGGTATGCTACCATTGCAATATACATCTGCCGCTTCGTTAAGAATTTTGAAGGCATGTCCAAAATCATCTTTACGGTAATACGTATATGCAAGATTCGCTGTCATGGATAGGATTGCCGTAGTATCATTCGATTCAATTGCCATGTCCAAAGCCTTTTCCGCATGCTCAATTGAATATTCAGTTTTATCAATTATCAAATACACGCGGCTTAGAAGCTCATACATGTACATTTCATTCTTTGGTTGAGCGGCTATATCAAACAACGCCCTTGCCTTATCATAATATTCTATAGCTGACTCAAATTCCTCATTCTGATTATATATTCTCCCCATGCTGTCCGCAATCAGTCCCCTGAGGTACAGGTCGTCCGTACGTTCGGCATAGAGCTCCGCCTTCGATATCGTTTCAAGCGCCGCCTCGTCGTCTCCGCCGTTCTGCAGAATCCGGCCATAGTAGAAATATGCCTGAGCCTTCCTCAGTTCGTCTCCCCTCCTCCCGTAATAGCGGACCGCCGGCAGTACAATTGAAACGTCCGCCGTATCCACTGCATTCTTGTCCATTGCCATCGATCGCAGCAACGACAGCCGCGCCTCAACGCTCTTTCCTCTGACACCGGAGACAGCCAGCGAATCCAGCATTTCCAGCGCCCGTTCGGGCCGTTCGTTCATAATCGCTTCCGCCCGGTCCAGCACTCCGTCCGCACCACTTCCTCCGCACGACACGGCAGCCAGAACGGCTGCTGCCATTAGAATCAAGCTTGACTTTTTCATACGTTCACGGTTTTGCCGGGCACAAAATTAAATCTCCGATAGAACATATCCTAATCCTGCAGCTGTTTTTCCCTAAAAGGGACATCAGAAATAAGAAACGGAAAAACCTTGCATCGGAAACTTCAAAATCCGCGTCAGGTTTTTTATCAGCCCTTGACTTTCCGGTGCTCACCATCGGAGAGTCCGGCCGACGCCGAACGGCGCCGCCGGAACCAGGAGCCGCCGGAGCGTACCGGGATGAAAATGTAGAACCTTTAAACTTTGACGACTATGGAGACTTCAAGGCAGATTTATGTTAACCCGCTGTCGGACGCGGGATTCAAGGCGCTGCTGTGCGACCCTGCGAACAAGCCCGTGCTCATCGGCATGCTCAACGCCTTCCTCCCGCCCGACAGGACGGTGGAGGATCTCGAGTACGCCACGACCGAGATACCGGGGCTGACGCTCGCGGGCAAGGCCTCGCGCGTGGATCTGCGCTGCACCGACACCCTGGGCCGCAGCTTCATCGTGGAGGTGCAGCGTAGCCCCCAGCCGAACTTCTTCCGGCGCTGCGTCTACTACGCTTCGAGGATATACGCCCTTGGGGCCCGGCGCGGCGACGGACAGCGCTACGACATCCTGCCCGTCTACCTGGTGGCCCTGCTGGACAGGGGGTTCGGCTTCCGCCGCGACCCTTCGGAGTGGGAGGGCAGGTACGTGTCGCGGTACACGTTCCGCGAAAAGGAGACCGGACAGGTGGAGGATGAGACAATTTCAATTATTTTTGTGGAGCTGGACCGTTTCGGGAAGGAGGAGTTCGGGGAGTGCGCCGGAGCTGCGGAGGAGTAGTGCTGGATGCTGAAGAACATGTGGCGGCTACAGCCGGGCGCGGCGGAGTACCCCGGGTTCGAGGGGATGCTCGCGGCGGGAGAGATAGCCGGGTTCAGCAAGGAGAAGAGGGCCAAATACGATACAGACATGATAACCGAAAGAGACTACTACAACATCCTCGAGACCGCCAAGAAGGAGGGCGAAGCGAAAGGGCGTGAGGCCGGACTTGCAGAAGGTGAAGCCAAAGGAAAAACAGAAGTCGCGAAGAACATGCTGGCATCAGGGATGCCGGAAGAGCAGGTTATGGCTATGACGGGGCTGACCGCCGAGCAACTTGCGGCGCTGAAATAATCTCGCACGAAACATATTCCCGTTATTTGCGGCAGGGTCATATCCAACCTGCCGCAGGGTGCGTCATCTTAAATCATAAATATCATAAACTTGAAACGACTATGGAGACTTCAATTCAAACTTACGTCAACCCGTTGTCGGACTGGGGATTCAAGAGGCTGTTCGGCACGGAGATGAACAAGGACCTGCTGCTGGAGT
>UQQM01000016.1 GCA_900543205.1 uncultured Bacteroides sp.
GTCATCAACGACTATATCCTGAATTCGGAAGAGCTGGTGCTGCTGTTCGTGCTGATAGATTCGAGGCACGACATCGGCACCCTCGACAGGGACTTCCTGATAAGGCTGGGAGAGGAAGGGGTTCCGTTCGCGCTGGTGATGACCAAATGCGACAAGAAGGGGCCCGTCGCCCTGGCCGCCCAGATAGAGAAGGACAAGGAGCTGCTGGCGGAGTTCTGGGAGGAGCTGCCGCCGATATTCACCACCTCCTCCGTCTCGGGCAACGGGAGGGAAGAGCTGCTGGCATACATAGAAGACACACTAATCAATATAACTCCATAAGAAATGCTACACTCCCACAGACTGGAACTATTCGCGTGCCGGGCCTCCGAGGATTTCGCCCGCAGGGTCATCGACAGCCTCAACAGGACCAAATCTCCCGATGAACCTGAAATCCACCTCGGCGTGCTGGACGTCACCCAGTTCAGCGACGGGGAATTCCAACCCATGTTCTCCGAAAGCGTGCGCGGCGCCGCCGTCTACATCATTCAGTCGACAGTTCCGCCCGCAGACAATCTTATGGAGCTCCTGCTGACCATAGACGCCGCCAAGAGGGCCTCTGCCGACAAGGTGGTGGCCGTGATGCCCTACTTCGGCTGGGCCAGGCAGGACCGCAAGGACCGTCCGCGCGTGGCCATCGGCGCCAAGCTCGTGGCCAACCTCCTGCGCGCCGCCGGAGCCGACAGGGTAATGGCCTGCGACCTCCATGCGGAGCAGATCCAGGGTTTCTTCGACATCCCGCTCGACCACATCTACGCCAGCAAGGTGTTCATCCCCTACATCCAGGACCTGCATATCGGGAACCTCGCGATAGCGGCGCCTGACATGGGCGGCGCCAAGAGGGCCAACGCCTACGCCAGGGAACTCGACGCTTCCGTAATCATCTGCCACAAGACCCGCGAGAGGGCCAACGTGGTAGGCTCGATAACCGCCATCGGAGATGTTGAGGACAAGAACATCATCATAGTGGACGACATGATAGACACGGCGGGAACCCTCTGCAAGGCCGCCGGGCTGCTGATGAACAAGGGGGCGATGAGCGTGCGCGCCTGTGCGACCCACGGGCTGTTCTCCGGCAATGCCGTCGAGAGGATACACGACTCCATGCTGTCCGAAGTGTTCATCACCGACACTGTCCCCCACCCCGAGCTTGCCGATGACCCCAAAATCAGGATAGTCACCATGACCGAAGTGTTCGCAAGCATCATCCACAAGGTCTACAATTACGAATCCATAAGCAAAGATTTCGTCTATTGATATGAAAGTATTTCTCCTCGCAGTCATCGTCGTGGCCCTTTGCGTGTTCGGTATGTGCTTCAACATCATCTTCCGCAAGAAGGACTTCCCCCATTATGACGTAGGCACCAACGAGGAGATGCGCAAGCTCGGCATACGCTGCTACAAGGACGTGGACGCCGAGCTGCACTCGAAGAAATGTTCGGGCAACCTCAGCGAAGCCTGCAAAGAATGCAAGTTATATGAGTCTGGTAGCAATAGTAGGAAGGCCTAACGTAGGCAAGTCCACCCTTTTCAACCGCCTCGTCGGAATGAGGCAGGCAATCGTCGATGACACTGCCGGCGTGACCAGGGACCGTCACTACGGCCGCTGCGAATGGAACGGACGGGAGTTCTCCGTCGTCGACACGGGCGGCTACACCACCAACTCCGACGACGTGTTCGAGAGCGCGATACGCTCGCAGGTGCAGATAGCCATCGATGAGGCCGACGTGGTGCTGTTCATGGTCGAGGCCGAAACCGGAATCACCGACTATGATTCCGAAATCGCCGACGTGCTCCGGCGCGCGAAGAAGCCCGTGATACTCTGCGTGAACAAGGTCGACACCGGCGACAGGATATTCGACACCTTCCAGTTCTATTCGCTCGGGCTCGGGGAGCTCTACAGCATTTCAGCGTCCAACGGCGGCGGAACCGGAGAACTGCTCGATGCAGTGGTGGAGGCGCTGCCCTCCGAAGCGTCGGACGGGCCCGACCCATACGCCGGCCTGCCAAGGATAGCGATAGTCGGCAAACCCAACGTCGGCAAATCCTCGCTCACCAACGCCCTGCTCGGCGAGGAGCGCAACATAGTCACCCCCGTCGCAGGCACGACCCGAGACGCCGTGGAGACCCATTACAACAAGTTCGGCTTCGAGTTCATGCTGGTGGACACCGCCGGCATCAGGCGCAAGACCAAGGTCCGCGAAGACCTCGAGTTCTATTCGGTGATGCGCTCTATACGGGCGATTGAGCATTCCGACATCTGCATCCTCATGATAGACGCGACCACCGGCATGGAGGCCCAGGACATGCACATCTTCAACCTCATAGTGAAGAACCGCAAGGGCTGCGTGGTCGTGGTGAACAAATGGGACCTGTTCATCAAGGACTCCAACACGCTGAAGTCCTATTCGGATTCGCTCAGGCAGAGGCTGGCCCCGTTCAACGACATCCCCATCATCTTCACCTCCGTGGTCAGGATGCAGCGCATCCAGGATGTGCTCCAGGCCGCCACCGAGGTCTACGCCAACTACTCGCGCAAGATTCCCACGGCGCAGCTCAACGAGATCATGCTGCCTATAATCGAGGAGACCCCTCCGCCGGCATGGAAGGGAAAGTACGTGAAGGTGAAGTACATCACCCAGCTTCCCACGCGCTTCCCGGCTTTCGCGTTCTTCTGCAATCTGCCGCAGTATGTCAAGGAGCCCTACAGGCGCTTCCTGGAAAACCAGCTCCGGAAGAATTTCAGCCTGACAGGCTGCCCCGTACAAATCTACTGCCGCCAGAAATAGCAGTTTCAGCTTTGTCCCGATAGCCACGCCATGCGCGGGGTCTCGTGTGTCTTCGCCGGCGCACCGTCATTGTCGCGTCACCGGAACGCAAGCCGGATGCGGTCTGCGGGCGAGGGAGGCTTGTCAGACGTCAGCGCCGTCCTGCGGGCGGATTGCCGGGTAGCAGATGGTGAAGCAGGCGCCGCCGAGCGAGAACGAGCGGCTGTAGCTGATCGTGGCCCCGCTCCTCTCCAGAATGCTGCGGCTCACCACCAGACCTATGCCCGAGCCCGAAGTCTTCGTAGTGAAATTGAGGGTGAAAAGTCCCTGGACATCCCCTTCCGCGACTCCGGGCCCGTTATCTTCGAAGACTATGTCATAATAGCCGTCCTTCGTGGACGAACGGCGCAGAGCCACTGCGATACGCCCGTTCTCCATGTCCCCTATCGCCTGCACGGCATTGTTGAGCAGATTGATGAACACGCGGGTAAGCTGGGGCTTGGGCGCCATGATTCTGGCCCCCTCGAGGCCGAGGTAATCGAACTTGATGTTGGGTCTGTTGTCATACATGAACACTTCATCCTGAAGCATCCTGTCCAGATCCACCTCAACGGGCGTCTCGGAATACAGTTTCGCGAAGGTCGAGAAGTCCTCCGCCGTGGTGGCGAGAAGCTTTATGTGCTCGAGCAGCACCGCGCTGGCCTCGTCGAAGACTTCCGTCCAGCGGGGATCTCCCTTCGCCTTCAGACGCTGCACCCTCTGCACCTGGAGCATCATGGGCGTCAGGGGGTTCTTGATCTCATGGGCGACCTGGCGCGCCATCTCCGCCCATGCCTTGTCCCTCTCGGCCGCAGCCAGCTGCTTCGAACTCTCCGAAAGCTTGGCCACCATGCTGTTGTAGGCCTGCACTATGGTGGAAATCTCGTCATCCTTGCCCTCGTAGTCTATCGGCTCCATCGAGTCTATGCCTCCGTTGTCCATCTTGCGGCTCATCTCGTTCAGAGGCCGGAACATCTTGTCCACCACGGCCGTAGCAAGGAACCTCAGCACCACCAGCAGCAGGCAGAACATGGATATGACGGTCACCAGATGGGAGATGGCGTCGTTCCTGAATTCGGAGCTGTCCTCGCTGTAGGGCGAATTGACAATCGCCACTATGTCGCCGTCGTCGCCGAGAATCTGGCCGTACATGCTGTAGAAACTTTCCCGTCCCAGCCTTTCCTGCAATATGCAGTAGCGCTGGTGGTCATACATTATCCTGCCGTATGCCTCGCCGCTGATCCTGCCGCTGAGCATCATCCTCTCGAACACGAAGGGGGTGGTGGTCGCGAGCACGCGTCCGGACGGGGAATACAGCGAGATGTCGGAATCCGTGTCGTCGCTGACCTTCCTTATCATCGCGAGCATGCGTCCGCGGTCCATCTCCGAGAAACTGCCGGCATCCCCGGCCTCGGCCTCGACCATGGCGATGATCGAGCTTATCTTGTCCGATACGGCCGCATGGACATTGCTCTCGTTGCGCGAATGTATGAACACGACGCTGATTATCAGCACTCCCGCAAGCGTGCATATCTGCGAAATCAGCAGGATGGCCTTGATCCTGTAGCTGAAATGGCTCTTCGAGAACAGACGCTCCTTCTCCTCCCCGGCCACCTTCCCGAGGGAGACCAGCAGAAGATATACGATGACGGCGATAGCCATGCCGCTCACAAAGTAGTCGAAGCGCCTTATCTTCGCCCTTGACAGGACGACGGACTCATGTTCGCTTATCCTGGTCACGAAATGCGAGGACTCGTTCCTGATGAAATGGCCCGACGATGCGGAGAACACCGCAGCATATTCGCCCTCCTCCAGCCTGGTGGGATAGGGGTAGCCGCCTCGGCTCTCCTTGAGCTCGCTGTCCTCGTAAAGCGCGAACGAGAAGCCCTCCGGGAGAGCTATCCTGCCGGGAGGACTGATGCCGAAGATTCCGGCATATCCCCGCCTGCTGCCCATGTCCCTCGACTCCAGCCTCAGCACCACCCTGGATATGCCGCCGTCCTCGAACAGATACATGAAGACCCCGACATAATACGAGCGTCCGTTGTCCCTGCGCACATACAGGAAACGGGAATTGTCGGCGACCGCCTGACCGCCTCTCACCAGGGCGTTGTACTGCGCCGCCGAACGCGGGCTGCTGTTGCTCTCGTTGAACACGTAGGCCGTGACCACATAGTTCATGTTCCGTCTTGAGAAGAACGTGGCGACTATGCGGTTCTGTATCATGCCGGACGCGTTGTCAAAGGCGGAAAGCGCGGCGATTATCGGGTCGTCGGCAATCTGCGACTCTATGCCGCGCAGGTAGAGCTCCAGCGAGATGTCCCTGTCGAAGGCCAGCCGGTTGGCCAGCATCTCCATCCTGTCCTGCTCCTTGCGGAAGCCGAGAACGCCTGTCGTGCACACGAGGTACACGGCGATCAGCAGGGCGTAGACGATGCTGTTGAGCTGCGAGAAGGCGTCCAGCTTCACCCCGGTGTATTCGTATACGGGCCCCTTCATGGTCTGGAGAAGCAGAGGCACGCTCATGAGCATGGTGACGAACGAAATATAGACCACTATGCCGAACGGGCCAATCTCCGAGAGCTTGTACAGCTCCAGGCAGAGGCCGGAATTGATGATTATGCTCCTCAACCCGAAGAAGGTGAACGCGAAAATACCGGCCACAGAAACGGCCAGCAGGGCGGCAGCGGTCCTGAACGCCACCCTATTGCGTACAAGTCCGCACACGGCGTCCCTTGCGACATAGAGGGCTATGGCGAGAATGAGTATGGCCAGGTTGATGAGTATGACCGCACCGAGCGAATACAGTATGCCGCCTCCGGCGTAGAGCCTGGGCGAGAACATCACATACTGGTCGCTGATCATCCAGCCTGCGGCATATACTCCGGCCAGCACTACCGCCAGCCCGAGGAGCACCAGGCGCAGCCGGAACAGGGTCCTCCTGACGGAAAGCCAGAGCAGCGCGCCGATACATACAAGCGCGAGCCCTATCCAGAGAATGTACGAAAGAGGGCGCACCGAATTCACGAGCGACTCCCTGACTATCTTGAACTGCGGCTGTCCCATCACCGTCACCGGCGAGCCCCCGTCGTATGCCAGAGGCCTGACATCCAGCGGAGACGGGACATGAAGCTGGGGGTTCACCGGGCCGCGTCCCCTGACCTGGCGTGTGTCCGCAATCTCCAGACCGCCTATGACCATGCAGCCGTCGGAGCTCATCGTCTTCGCGAGATACCATTTGGAGCCGAGATTCACATAGCTGAGCGTCTCGCCGATGGCGGAGAGAGGAGATTCGAGCGAATAGTCCGAACTTGTGAGCAGCGGGGCGTAGACCCTGTACTGGAGATTGTCGTTGTAGACCGGGAACTCGTTGCACCACGACTGCAGGGTGTCCCCGCAATAGCGGTAGATGACCATGTCGTCGGGCAGGCCGTCAAGTTCCAGCCAGCTAGAATGGTCGCCGTCCATCGCCTCCTGCATGAAGTGTTCCAGCGTCACCACTCTCCGCTCCACCAGTGATGAGACCCGCTTCGCGACCGACGGGGTGTCGTTCGATATGGTGAACGGGCCGAAAGAGAACAGCATCAGCAGCACGCCGAGCAGGACAAGCGCCGATGCAATGATATCCTTTATTTTACGACCGATCTTCACTCGTGATGATAGGGTTCGCCCCTGATTATGGTAAAGGCCCGGTAGAGCTGCTCTGCAAAAATCGTTCTAACCATCTGGTGGGAGAAAGTCATGTCCGACAGGGAGATTCTGAAATCCGCCCTGGAATACACCTCGTCCGAGAATCCGTAGGCCCCGCCTATGATGAATATGATGTTCGCCCCTGCGCGGGACATCCTGTCCTCGAGCCAGGACGCGAAGCCGAGCGAACGGAACTTCCTGCCGTGCTCGTCCAGCAGCACGACATAGTCCGAGGGCTTCACGTGCCTGAGAAGCAGGGCGCCCTCCTTCTCCTTTATCTGCTCACGGTTCAGCGACGCCACGTTCTTGAGCTCGGGTATCTCGTCCGTCACGAAAGGCACATAATGCGAAATCCTCGACACGTACATGTCGAGCCCCGCCTTCACCCAGGCGATGTCAGTCTTTCCGACAGTCAGAAGAGTAATGCGCATTCCTAACAGCTTTGGGCGTGGTACAAATATACTTACGTGGCTTGATATTTGCAAAATACAGGGTCGTGCGAAACTTCATCAAAATAGCGGCAGCGGCTTCGGCGCTCTTCACCTGCTTCAGCCTTTCGGCCCAGTCCGAAAGCTATGACGTGTTCCAGCCCATCACGAAATACATGGTCAAGGGGGACGCGGAATGCCTGTCGGCGTGGTTCGACGACAACCTCGACATCAGCATAAGCAGCGACGAGAACACTGCCAGCAAGGCGCAGGCCAGGCAGATAATCAAGGCCTTCTTCGCGGCCCACACTCCCCAGTCCTTCGATGTGACGCACGCCGCCGAAAAAGCCAACATGAAATACATGGTCGGCAACCTTACGGCGGGAGGAGAGAGCTACATGGTCACAATCTTCGTAAGTTCGAAAGGTGACGGCTACAAGATACAGCAACTGAAAATCGAGCGCCCGTAAGGACGCCCGATTTTATTTTTCCAACGTATTCCGCCGGACGGAGACTAGACTCTCTGGCCGTATGAACGGTCGGTGGTGTTCACCGTAATCTTGTCGCCGGTCTCGATGAACAGCGGAACCATGATCTTGGCGCCGGTCTCGAGGGTCACCTCCTTGAGAGCCGAGGTAGAAGCGGTGTTGCCCTTGACCGCAGGCTCGGAATAGGTCACTTCGAGGGTCACGTAGGTGGGGAGCTCGCAGGTAAGGCACCTTTCCTCTCCGACCACGAACATCATCTCAACATGCTGTCCCTCCTTCATGAGGTCGGCGTTCTCCACCACGTCCTTGGGGAGGAGAATCTGCTCGAATGTCTCCTCGTGCATGAAGTTGTAGCCGTCGTCCTCGGCATAGAGGAACTGGTAGGGACGGCGCTCCACGTCGATGGTCTCGATCTTGGCACCGGCGGTGAAGGTATTGTCCAGGATTCGGCCGTTCTCAAGGTTGCGGAGCTTGGTCTTCACGAAGGCAGGCCCCTTTCCGGGCTTCACGTGCTGGAACCAGACTATCTGGCAGGGCTTGTCGTTGTACTTGAGATAAAGACCGTTTTTGAAATCTGCTGTTGTTGCCATAGGTATGTATTTTTCTTTAATCCTTTCAGGAGTATCGTGCAAAATTAGTCATTAGTCGGAACTAATGCAAATTTTCAATCTCTGCGGCGACTTTTTCAAGCAGCCACTTGGGCGTAGAGGTCGCTCCGCATACGCCTACGCGGTCGCCTTCCCGGAACCACTCGGCACGAAGGTCTCCGGCAGAACGCACATGGACCGTCCTGGGATTCTCTCCGCTGCAGAGGCCGTACAGCACCTTCCCGTTGGAGCTCTCCCTTCCGGACACGAACACTATCACATCGTGGCTTCTTGCGAACTCCGCCAGCTCACGGTGGCGGGAGGCCACCTGCCGGCAGATCGTATCGTGCACCGACAGCACCGCACCGCCCTTCATGCAGCTCCGGAGGTAGCCGCACAGCTCGGCATATCCGTCCGGGCTCATGGTGGTCTGGGAGAAGAGCTCTATGTCCACCGAGGTGTCGAGCGTGCCGTCGCCGACCAGCTCCACGGCCCGTACAGGGCTCTGCACCACGAGGACATCGCCTCCGACCTGCCCCACGAGGCCCAGAACCTCCGGATGCCCTTCCTTGCCGAAGATGACCACCCTGCCCTTTCCGGCCAGGCGCGCGTACGCCTCCCGTATGTCCTTCTGGAGCTTAAGCACCACGGGGCAGGTGCAGTCTATTATCCTGTAGCCGAGCTCTTCCGCCTTCGCATAGACTCCGGGAGGCTCGCCGTGGGCCCTTATCAGCAGAGGCTCGCCTTCGCCCCGCTCAAGGGAGCCAAGCTGCGAAACATCCACTGTCTTCAGGCCAAGCGATTCCAGACGCGAGAGCTCCTCTTCGTTATGGACTATCGCGCCCAGCGAATAGAGCCGGCCGCCATATTCGGAAAGATGCCCCTCGGCCGCCCGTATGGCCCTGATGACCCCTCCGCAGAATCCCGAATTCGCGTCTATCTCGACACGCATCATAATATGCCGAATTTACCCTGAATCAGGCCCGTAATCCAGGCCAGCTCCTCGTCGAGGCTCATATGGGAGTTGTCGAGTCCGAAAGCGTCATCGGCACGGCGCAGCGGCGACGCCTCCCTGTGGGAATCTATATAGTCCCTCTCCTGGATGTTCGCGAGCACCTCCTCGTAGACCGGGTTGCCTCCCCTGTCGGCCATCTCGTCGAAGCGCCTGCGGGCCCTGACCTCGGCGCTCGCCGTCATGAAGACCTTGAGTTCGGCGTCCGGGAACACCGAAGTGCCTATGTCACGTCCGTCCATGACCACCCGGCCTCCGGCCGCGAGCCTGTGCAGGCAGGCGTCCACCCACTCCCTGACGTAAGGGACCGTGGCGATGGGGCTGACCTGCGAGGACACCTTCATGGAACGTATCTCCTTCTCCACGCAGCGCTCCCCGATGTATGTCCGGCAGTCAGGGCCGAAATGCACCTCCAGAGACCCCAGCGCGGATTCCAGCTCCGGGAGTATGTCGTCGTCGCGGGTGATGAGGCCGCGTTCCTGGGCGAACAGCGTCACCGCACGGTATAGGGCCCCGGAATCCAGATACTGGAAAGAGAACTTCCTGGCTATGAGCTTCGCGAAAGAGCTTTTCCCGGTGGAGGAATAGCCGTCTATCGCTATGGTTATGTCGGGTATGTTCATGGTCTTACTCCGTTTTTGCCGATTCTGCCTGCTTCGCCAAATATTCGGCCCTCGCCCTCTCCACCGATACGGAACGCTTCAGGATGAAGCCCGAACCGAGGTATTTGGTGCGCACGTCGTCGTCGGAAGCCAGCTGGGTGGGCGTACCCTCCTGAAGGATGGAGCCTTCATACAGCAGGTAAGCCCTGTCGGTGATCGCCAGCGTCTCTCCGACGTTGTGGTCGGTGATGATCACGCCTATGTTCCTGTATTTAAGCTTGGCGATTATATACTGGATGTCCTCCACGGCAATCGGGTCGACTCCGGCGAAAGGCTCGTCGAGCAGGATGAACTTGGGGTCTATCGCCAGAGCCCTCGCAATCTCGCAGCGGCGGCGCTCGCCTCCCGAAAGCTGTATGCCCAGCGACTTGCGCACCTTGGACAGGTTGAACTCGTCAATCAGCGACTCCAGCCTCTCGTGGCGGTCCTTGTAGGACATGCCCTTCATCTCCATGACCGACACTATGTTGTCCTCGACGGACATCTTGCGGAAGACCGAGGCGTCCTGCGGAAGATAGCCTATCCCCTTCTGGGCCCGCTTGTACATGGGCAGCTTGGTAATCTCCTCGTCGTCGAGGAACACCCGGCCCTCATTGGGCACTATCTGGCCCGTAATCATATAGAAGCTCGTGGTCTTGCCTGCTCCGTTCGGCCCCAGGAAGCCTACTATCTCCCCCTGGTTCACCTCCATGGACACGCCCTTGACCACGGTTCTCATTCCGTATTTCTTTACAAGATTTTCGCAGCGAAGTTTCATCTCCAATATTCGTTATTTGATGTCCAGACCGAGGTCCACGACCAGGTTCTTGACCTCTTCGTTCTTGCTCATAAGGTCCTCCGCCTTCTCGGAAGGCAGATATTTCCTCGCCTCCTGGGGCCTGTCGTCCGGCAGTTCGTAGGGCTGGAGCCTCAGCGCGTTGCAGCCCATAAGCCTGCAGAACCTGGCTTCCATGTCCCTCAGCAGCTTCTCCTCTATCCACTTCCTCTGGGATTCGTTGGTCACGGAGAACTCCACGAGCTTGCGTCCGTCCTGCACTCCGCCATCGAACTTCAGCCTGGTGGTCGACAGCGCGTTCGACAGGCGGGGCTTGGCGGCGTACATCGCGGCAAGCTCGGGCCATCTGGCTGCAATCTCCTCATCCGTGGGGAAGGACGGCCCGGCAGGGGCCGACGAAGGGGAATGCTGCTCCGCAGGCGCGGCAAGCTCCTCGTCCTCGTCCATCAGCGACGAAAGCGACAGCGAGGCGCCGGACTTGGCCGGACGGCGCCGGGCGGGGGCGGGCTCCTCAGCAGGTTTCACGGGGGATTCCGCCGCAGGCCGAGCGGCAGGTAAGGGCTCCGGTGCGGAAGCCGCCTGAACCGGGGCTGCGGGTTCCCCAACGGCAGGCTTTGCTGCGGAAGGCTCCGCAGAAGCGGGCTTCGGGGCGGCAGCCTGCACGGATGTCGACCCGGCGGATGCGGGTACGGCCGCAGGAGCGGTCTTTTCCGGAAGGGTTCCGGCCGACGCGGCGGGAGTGGCGTTCAGGAAAGCCATCTTCATCAGGGCGAACTCGATATGCAGCCTCTGGTTGGACGAGCTGCGGTAGCCCGCCTCGCACTGGGAGCACACGCCCAGGGCGTCATAGAGGAACTTCACGCTGCAGCGCTCCGCCTGGGCGGCATATCTGCGGCGCAGGGACTCCGGAAGGTCCAGAAGGGATTCGAGCCCTCCCGTCCTGCTCACCAGCAGGTCGCGCAGGTGCGAGCCCAGGGCCGATATGAAATACAGGGCGTTGAAGCCCTTCGAAAGAATCTCGTCGAAAATCAGCAGCGCAGTCCCGTAGTCCCCTGCGAGGAAACTGTCCACCAGGCGGAAGCTGTATTCGTAGTCGAGCACGTTGAGGTTGCGCAGCACGTCCTCATACCTGACCTGCGTACCGCAGAACGCCACCGTCTGGTCTAATATCGTGAGGGCGTCGCGCATCGCGCCGTCGGCCTTGGAAGCTATCACATGCAGGGATTCGTCATCTATGACCACCCCCTCCTTCGCGGCTATCCCGCGCAGGTTCCTCACGATGTCGGAGATGCCTATGCGGTTGAAGTCGTATGTCTGGCAGCGGCTGAGGATGGTCGGAAGTATCTTGTGCTTCTCGGTTGTCGCGAGTATGAAGATAGCATGTGCGGGAGGCTCCTCCAGAGTCTTCAAGAAGGCGTTGAACGCTGCGGCGGAGAGCATGTGCACCTCGTCTATGATGTACACGGAATATTTTCCGGTCTGGGGAGGAATCTGCACCTGGTCCATCAGGTTCTTGATGTCGTCGACCCCGTTGTTGGAAGCGGCGTCAAGCTCGTGTATGCAGTAGGAGCGGCCCTCCTTGAAGGATATGCAGGATTCGCATTCCCCGCAGGGAGTCAGGTCCGGGCCGGGATTGGAGCAGTTGATGGTCTTGGCGAAAATCCTCGCGGTGCTCGTCTTGCCGACTCCTCTCGGCCCGCAGAAGAGATAGGCGTGGGCAAGCTGTCCGCGCAGTATCGAGTTTTTGAGCGTCTTTGCTATATTGTCCTGACCTATAAGCGATTCGAAGGTGTCAGGACGATATTTTCTGGCTGATACAACATAGTCTGACATAGATTACAAATGTAATGATTAATTCGTAACTTTGGGATATGAAAGCTCTGTTGCAAAGATTTTTTCTCTTTCTCGTGCTGTCGTCCGCCTGTCTTCCGGCGCAGGCGCAGCAGATGTATACCCGCAAGGCCCGTCTCGCGGACTTCCCCACCAGGACGCTCAAGGTGGTGGCCGGAGGGAATTCGTTCCTGGAGCTGAGCCTCAAGGAGGAAATCTCGTCCAGATGGAGGGTCTCCCCCTTCGAGTTCTGCACCGTCGGGGAATATGAGAGCCTGAAGGAGGACAACGGCTACTACTTCCTCCATCTCGGCACCGAAGAGGGCATCGCCTTCCTCATACTTTCCAAGGGCGGCAAGGAGGACGAAAGCGACAATTTCAGAAAACCCTTCGAGGTAGTCAGGCTGCCCATAGCGAGTCTCGGCGACCCGAGCGGAAGAGAGCTCATGTATATGGGAGCGTTCATCGACATCATACAGGCGTTCGTCGAGGAGGCGATGATCTCCGACCGCACCGCCTACACCGGCCTCAAGTCATACAACCAGCGCACGCTCTCCGGCAGGACCGTCCATGTGGATCCCGACAGGGCCGATGCAGCGTTCCATGAAGGGACGCCAGGAGCGGTCGCCGGCATAGTCATAGCTCCCACCAATATATCATTCGACAGCTTCTGCTACAAGATGCTCATCGCCGCCGACACCCACGAACTCCTCTATTTCCGCAAGGCGAAATACAAGGGCTCGAAGGACGCCGCATTCACCAAGTCGGAGATACGACAATTCCGCCAGAGAAATGGAATCATTGCTCAATAGATACCTCAGGGAGCACAGCAGCCTCCCCTGCGAAGAGCTTTCCTGGATAGAAAAGCAGACCAACATACGCACGAAATACCCGCAGATGCTCTCGGGGCCCGTCCAGGGGGAGCTCCTGAAACTGCTGGTACGGATTTCGGGAGCTCGCAGAGCTCTGGAGATAGGCTCGTTCACCGGCTATTCCAGCACCTGCATCGCACTCGGGCTTCCGGACGAAGGGACGTTGGACGCCTTCGAGATAAACGACGAGCTGGAGGACCTTATGCGCGAAGGCTGGGAGCGCGCGGGCGTCAGCGGCAAGATAAGGCTGCATCTGGGCGACGCCGCAGAACTGCTCCCCAAAGAGAATGCCGCCTGCGGGACATACGATTTCGCGTTCATCGACGCCAACAAGCGGGAATACCTGGAATACTATGAACTGGTGCTGCCGCTGCTGCGCCCCGGCGGAGTGCTGGTCGCGGATGACGTGCTCTGGGACGGCAAAGTCTACGCCGACCCGGTGCCCAATGACTCCCAGACCGCCGGACTCGTGAGATTCAATGACTTCGTGGCCGCCGACCCCAGGGTCGAGGTCGTAATCCTTCCGCTCCGCGACGGCCTGTCGGTCATACGGAAGAACTAATCAGAGGTTCACGTATTCGCGGACATTTTCGGCGGTGACGGGTTCGTCGCCCAATATCAGCAGACGGTCCACCACATTGTCGAGCTCGCGTATGTTGCCCGGCCAGTCCTTCTTGCGGAGCAGCTCCACAGCCTCCTTGGAGAAGCTGCGGGCCCTGCCGCCCTCGGTATATTTCTTCAGGAAGAAATCGATCAGCAGGGGGATGTCGTCGCGCCTGTCGTTGAGCGAAGGCACCCGTATCAGAATCACGCTAAGGCGGTGATACAGGTCCTCGCGGAAGCGTCCTTCCGAAATCTCCTTCACCAGATCCTTGTTGGTGGCGGCAATCACCCTTACATCGACCTCTATGTCCTTGTCTGAGCCCACCCTCGAGAGCTTCCTCTCCTGCAGCACGCGCAGCACCTTAGCCTGTGCGGCAAGGCTCATGTCGCCTATCTCATCGAGGAAGAGCGTGCCGCCGTCGGCCTGTTCGAACTTGCCCTTGTGCTGCTTGATGGCCGAGGTGAAGGACCCCTTCTCGTGGCCGAACAGCTCGCTCTCGATGAGCTCGCCGGGAATCGCCGCGCAGTTGACCTCGACGAAGGGCATTGCGCTGCGGTTGCTCTGCTGGTGCAGGTTACGCGCCACCAGCTCCTTTCCGGAACCGTTGGGCCCGGTGATGAGCACCCTCGCATCGGTGGGGGCAACCTTGGCAATCAGCTCCCTGACATGCTGCATCGGGGCGGATTCGCCTATCATGTCGGCGCCGTAGACCTTCTTCTTGAGGGCCTTGTTCTGTATGGTCAGAGTCGTACGCTCGGTGGCGTTGCGTATGGTAATCAGTATGCGGTTGAGGTCCAAGGGCTTCTTGACGAAGTCGAAAGCCCCCTTCTTGATGCACTCCACAGCGGTGTCGATGTCTCCGTGGCCGGAAATCATCACGACGGCGGAGTCGACCCCCATCTCCATCAGTTTGTCCAACACCTCGATTCCGTCCATCCCCGGCATCTTTATGTCGCAGAAGATGACATCGAAATGCTCCTTGTCCACGAGAGCGATGCCAGCCGCACCGTTCTCGGCAGTCTCCACCTCATAGCCTTCGTCGGTGAGAATCTCTCCGAAGGAATTGCGTATGGAACGCTCGTCGTCTATTATCAGAACCTTCATAAGCTAGCCTATCTGGGCGCCGTCAGCGAGTACCTCCTGTGGCGTAATGAAACGCATTTTACCGTCTCCCTGCCTGGCCATGAGTATCATGCCGCGGCTCTCTATCCCCCGTATCGTGCGGGGCTTGAGATTGGCAAGGATGCATATCTGCCTGCCCTTCATGTCCTCGGGGCTGTAGTATTCGGCTATGCCGGAGACTATCACGCGCCTGTCGATGCCAGTGTCGATGGTGAGCTTGAGGAGCTTGTCGGTCTTGGGTACGCGTTCGGCCTCCACGACAGTGGCGGTGCGTATGTCCATCTTCTCGAAATCCTCGAAGCTGCACTCCTCCTTCTGGGGAGCCACCTTCTTCGCGGCCTCGGCGGCAGCGGCGGCATCATGCTTCGCCTTGATTGCGGCAAGCCTGTCGAGCTGGACCTTTATGGCATCGTCCTCCACCTTGGCGAACAGGAGTTCCGCCTCGCCGAGCTGATGGCCGGCAGGGAGAATCCCGGGATTGCCCAGCATGCCCCAGTTCAGGGAAATGGCCTCGGAGGATGCGTGCGGCACAGGGCCTTCCGCAACGGCCGAGCCGCACCAGTCGGTGTGCTGGGCCGCTCCGTTCCTGTCGGGACGATGGTCGAAGCCAGCGTCCAGACCCACGCGGAGCATCCTGCGCAGCCTTTCCGCCGCAAAAGGCGTGAAGGGCTCGAACGCAAGCGCGAGGTCGCAGCATATCTGAAGCGAGATGTTGAGTATGGTCGCGGCCCTGTCGCGGTCGGTCTTGATGACCTTCCAGGGTTCGGTATCGGAGATGTACTTGTTGCCCAGACGCGCAATAGACATCGCGTCCTTGAGCGCCTCGCGGAAATGGAAGTTCTCGAAGTTCTTCTCCAGCGAAGCCTTGAGCCCGGGTATCTGGCCGAGCACTTCGCGGTCGATGTCCTCCAGGCTTCCGCACGCGGGGGTCCTGCCTTCGAAATACTTGTGGGTAAGCACCACGGCGCGGTTCACGAAGTTGCCGAAAATCGCCACGAGCTCGCTGTTGTTGCGCTGCTGGAAGTCCTTCCAGCTGAAATCGTTGTCCTTGGTCTCAGGAGCGTTGGCGGTCAGCACGTAGCGCATCACGTCCTCCTTGCCGGGGAAGTCCTTGAGATATTCGTGCGCCCATACGGCCCAGTCGCGCGAAGTGGATATCTTGTCGCCCTCGAGGTTGAGGAATTCGTTGGAAGGCACGTTGTCCGGAAGGATATAGCCTCCGTGGGCCTTGAGCATCGAGGGGAACACTATGCAGTGGAACACTATGTTGTCCTTGCCTATGAAATGTATCAGGCGGGTGTCATCGGACTTCCACCACCTCTCCCAATCATCGGGGAAAAGCTCCCTGGTGTTGGAGATATAGCCTATGGGAGCGTCGAACCACACGTAGAGCACCTTGCCCTCGGCCCCCTCCACGGGCACCGGGACGCCCCACTCGAGGTCGCGGGTCACGGCGCGGGGCTGCAGGCCTCCGTCCAGCCAGCTCTTGACCTGGCCGTAGACATTGGGCCTCCATTCCTTGTGGCCCTCCAGTATCCATTCACGCAGCCATTGCTCATAGTCCTGCAGGGGAAGGTACCAGTGGGTTGTCTTCTTCTTTACGGGAGTGGCTCCGCTGAGCTTGCTCTTGGGGTTCAGCAGTTCCTCCGGGCTCAGGGTGCTGCCGCATTTCTCACACTGGTCGCCGTAGGCCCCTTCGGCCCCGCACTTGGGGCATGTGCCGACTATGTAGCGGTCGGCAAGGAAGGTCCCGGCCTCCGGGTCGTAGTACTGCTCGGTCTCGCGGACAATGAACTTGCCTTCATCGTAGAGCTTGCGGAAGAAGTCCGAAGCCGTCTTCTCATGTATGGCGGAGGTCGTCCTGCCGTAGACGTCGAAATTGATGCCCAGCCCGGCGAAGGAGTCCCGTATCAGGCCGTGGTACCTGTCCACTATGTCCTGGGGCGAACAGCCCTGCTCGCGGGCCTTGATTGTGATGGGCACCCCGTGTTCATCGGAGCCGCACACGAACAGCACGTCCTCGCCCTTCAGGCGAAGATACCTGACGTATATGTCGGCCGGCACGTAGACTCCGGCCAGATGTCCTATATGCACCGGGCCGTTGGTGTACGGCAGGGCGCAGGTTACAAGCGTTCTCTTGAATTTTGAATCCATTATCCTAAACCTACATTTTCGTGTCGAACGGCAAAATTATCTCATAAAATCAACTTTAACAAATGGAAGCGCGGCTAACTCTTCTCCCTTCCCGTCTTCTGTCTGATGCGCCGCTGGGCCGCCTGTATCTTCTTCATCTCCTTCATCAGCTTCAGCTGCTCCTCGTCCGACAGCCCGGGAAGCCGGCGCACGAGCTTCTCGTATCTGTCCTGCAGGCGCCTGTCGGCATAGAGCAGTATGGTCCTGGGGACCTGGGCGACCAGCCACGAGGGGACGGTAGTCATGGAACGGCGGAAGGTGCTCACGGAAAGTTCGTACTTCTCGGAATACAGCGCCGCAGTCACCGCAGCGACCCTCCTGTCGGGCGAGTCGAGCAGGGACTTCACTATCTCCTCCTGCGACAGCCCCCTGTCGTAGTAGTCGAAATATGCGGCGTAGACGGCGTCGTAGGCCGTGTTGAGCATACGGGTACCGTCGCTCTCGAGAGCCTCGCGGATGAAGTCGGCCACGCTCGGCCTGCCCTCTCCGTCATCGGCATAGAACTCGGAATCGCTCTCGAACTCCATGGTGTCACGCCCGTGGGAAAGCAGGAAATACAGCAGATCCTTCTCGGTCCCCGCGAGCACCTTGTTCTCCTCGGTCCATTCCTGCGTCTCCGGCAGGGACGGGCTGTCGCTTCCGGCCCGGACCGTTTCCGAAGGGGCTGCGGCGGAAGCTCCGGCCGCCCTCCGCATCTCCGCGCGCTTCTCGTCCCTGCGCTTCCTGCGCACGGACGCTATCCTGTCAAACAGTATCTGGGTCTCTATCCCGAACTTCTGCGCGGTGAACTCCACGTATGTCGCGCGCTTCACCGCGTCCGGAATCTCGGCTATCGTGTCGGCGATGTCGTTGATCAGGTTGGCCTTCCGGAGCGGATCGCCGGCGGCCTCCCCGAGCAGCAGCTCGGTCTTGAAGGCTATGAAATCCTTCTCCCCTTCGGCGATGTAGGCCTGCACCTCCTCCAGGGTGTGCCTGCGGCAGAAGGAGTCGGGGTCATCGCCCTCGGGGAGCAGCACTATCCTGACGTTCATCCCTTCAGAGAGCACCAGGCCTATCCCCCGCAGCGCGGCATGTATGCCGGCGGAATCCCCGTCATACATTATGGTCATGTTCTCGGTGAACTTGTGTATCAGCCTCACCTGCTCGACCGTCAGCGAAGTGCCGCACGAAGCCACGACGTTGCAGATGCCCAGCTGGTGCATCATCACCATGTCGATGTTCCCCTCCACAAGTATGCACTTGTCCTGACGCGAGATTTCGGACTTGGCGAACCAGATTCCGAGCAGATTGCGGCTCTTGACATAGATTTCGGTCTCCGGGGAGTTGACGTATTTGGCCGGATTGTCGGAGCGCAGGGTCCTTCCCGAGAAGGCCACCACCCTGCCGCTGACCGAATGTATGGGGAACATCACCCTTTCGCGGAACTTGTCCCCGAGGCTTCCGTCGTCATGGCGCACCGCAAGTCCGGCGTCCACGAGGTACTCGGGCTTGTAGCCTGCCGCAACCGCCGCGCCGACCAGGGTCGAGCGGCCTCCGGGGGCCCAGCCGAGCCCGAATTTCTCTATGGTGGCGTCCTCTATGCCCCGGGAGCGGAAATAGGCGTAGCCCACATCATGCCCCTCGCCCGACGCCAGCTGCGAATGGAAGAACTTCTGGGCGTATTCCGAAACCAGGAGCAGGCTTTCCTTCTTCTGCCTGCGCTGAAGCTCTTCGGGGCTTTCCTCCTCCTCGACTATCTCTATGTTGTACTTCCTCGCGAGATAGCGCAGCGCCTCCACATAGGAGCAGTGCTCCTCCTCCATCACGAAGCCGACCGCAGTCCCGGACTTGCCGCAGCCGAAGCATTTGTATATGCCCTTGGCCGGCGATACATAGAACGAAGGGGTCTTCTCGTTGTGGAAAGGGCAGCAGGCCACATAATTGGCCCCGCGCCGCCTGAGCGTCACGTAATCGCTGACAACATCCACTATCTGGGCCGTGTCGAGAATGAGACTGACGGTTTCCTGGGGTATCACGACGCTATCTCACAAAGGAACTTGATCCGCACCAGCCGCACCTCATTCTCGTAGTAGTCGGGGCCCAGGGCTGCCATGGCCTCATGGACGTCGTCGGAGGTGGCTTCGTCCCTGAAATAGCCGTAGATGTCCTCCACGATGTCCTCGTCGAGGTTCTCCTCGATATAGTAGTCGAGATTTAGCTTCATGCCGCTCGCCACTATGGCCTCTATCTCGCCCATGAGCTCGTCCATGTCCATGTTCTTCGCGGCGGCTATGTCCTCGAGCGACATGTGCCTGTCGATGCTCTGGATTATGAAGACTTTGTTGGCCGACTTGTTGGGGGCCGACTTGATGACAAAGTCGTCGGGCCTCTCTATCTCGTTCTCGTCAACGTACTTCCGTATCAGCGCCACGAACTCCGCGCCGAATTTCCGGGCCTTGCCTTCGCCGACTCCCTGGCAGTTCTTGAGTTCGTCCAGGGTGACAGGGTAGCTTATGGCCATGTCCTCAAGGGCGGGATCGCCGAAGATTATCCAGGGCTGGAGCTTCAGGCGCCTGGACATGTCCTTGCGCAGGTCCTTGAGCATGGCGAGCAGCACGGGGTCGCCGGATGCGCCGCCCGACTTCATCGCCGAAGCCGCCGCGGCACTCTCCTCGTCGTCCTCTTCGGGCTCCGTGTCACCCACGAACACCCTGTCCTCGACCAGACGGAGCTCCCAGGGCTCTTCGAGGAAACGGAGACCCAGGTCCGTGATGTGTATGAGTCCGTAGGCCTCAATCTCCTTCTCCAGCAGATGGGCTATCAGGCCCTGGTGCAGCACCGCGAACCAGAACTTCCTGGAATGCTCCGCACCGGCGCCGAACAGCTCGAGCTCGTCGTGCCTGTAGGACTTTATCATCGAATTGGTCTCGCCGGTGAGAATGTTGGCAAGATGCTCCAGCTTGAAATGCTCGGGGAGCGAGGCTACAAGGCTGAGGGCGAGCGACATCTCCTTCCTGCCGTCGAAAGTGGGACGCGGGTGCAGGCAGTTGTCACAGCAGTTGCAGTTGTCCTGGGCATAGGACTCGCCGAAATAGTTCAGCAGCAGTTTCCTGCGGCACTGGCTCGACTCGGCGTAGGCGGCCACCTCGGCCAGCAGCTGGCGTCCGATCTCCTGCTCGGCCACGGGCTTGCCCTGCATGTACTTCTCGAGCTTCTGTATGTCCTTGTAGCTGTAGTACGCTATGCACAGGCCTTCCCTGCCGTCACGTCCGGCACGTCCGGTCTCCTGATAGTAGCTCTCTATGCTCTTGGGGATGTCGTAGTGTATCACGAAACGCACGTCCGGCTTGTCTATGCCCATGCCGAAGGCTATGGTCGCCACTATCACCTCGGCCTCCTCCATCAGAAACTTGTCCTGGTTCTCCGCCCTGGTCCTGGCGTCGAGCCCGGCATGATACGGCAGGGCCCTTATCCCGTTGATGCAGAGCAGTTCCGCGAGCTCCTCGACCTTCTTGCGGCTCAGGCAGTATATTATGCCTGACTTGCCGGGATTCTGGCGGATGAACTTGACCATGTCCTTCTCCGGCTCCACCTTGTCACGGATCTCGTAATAGAGGTTGGGTCGGTTGAACGAGGAGCGGAACACCTCGGCGTCCGCTATGCCGAGAGTGCGCAGGATGTCGCTCTGCACCTTGGGGGTCGCGGTCGCGGTCAGGGCGATTATCGGCCTCCTGCCTATCTGGTCCACCACCGACTTTATCTTGCGGTATTCGGGACGGAAGTCATGCCCCCACTCGGAGATGCAGTGGGCCTCGTCCACGGCATAGAAAGAGATTTCAAGTTCCTTCAGCAGGGCCGTGTTCTCTTCCTTTGCCAGAGACTCCGGTGCTACGTAGAGCAGCTTGGTCCTGCCGGCGAGCAGGTCTTCCCTAACCTCGTCGAGCTGCTGCTTGGAGAGCGAGGAGTTGAGGAAATGGGCTATGCTGGCGTCGCCGTTGACGAAGCCCCGGAGCAAATCCACCTGATTCTTCATCAGCGCTATCAGCGGAGATATGACTATTGCGGTTCCGCCCATGACCAGGGCGGGAAGCTGATAGCACAAAGACTTTCCGCCTCCCGTCGGCATGAGCACGAAACAGTCTCCGCCGCCGATCAGATGCCGGATTATCTTCTCCTGGTCGCCCTTGAAAGTGTCGTACCCGAAGAAGTTCTTGAGAGTCGTCCGAATCAGGTCAGGATCTGCTTTCATAATGCTGAATTTCTAGTCCAAAGTATGAATGGCCAGGCCGGAACGGAGCTTGGGCTCGAACCATGTGGTCTTCGGCGGCATTATCATGCCGCTGTCGGCTATGTCGATGAGCTGCGCCATGGACACGGGATAAAGGGCGAAAGCGACCTTCATCTCCCCGGAGTCCACCCTGCGCGACAGCTCCCCGAGCCCGCGTATGCCGCCGACGAAGTCAATGCGCTTGTCGGTACGGAGATCCTTGATGCCCAGCAGCTTGTCGAGTACGAGCCTGGACAGCACGGTGACGTCCAGCACCCCTATGGGATCCGAGTCGTCATAGCGTCCTGGACGTGCCTTCAGGGAATACCACTCCCCTTCAAGGTACATCGCGAAACTGTGGAGCCTGTCAGGACGCCAGGGTTCGCGGCCCCTGCGCTCCACTTCGAAATCCTCGCCCAGCCTTCCGATGAAGGTCTGCGCGTCCATGCCGGCAAGGTCCCTGACCACCCTGTTGTAGTCGATTATCCTGAGCTGGCTTTCGGGGAAGCAGACGGCCATGAAGTAGTTGTATTCCTCATTCCCGGTATGGCCGGGGTTCTGCGCCTTCTTCTCGGCCCCCACCCTCGCCGCAGCCGCCGTGCGGTGATGCCCGTCGGCCACATAGAAGGCGTCAACCTCGGACGAGAATATCTCCGATATGCGGGAGACCTGAGCCTCGTCGCCTATCACCCAGAACTCGTGGCCGAAGCCGTTCTCATCGGTAAAACTGTAGACCGGAGGGACGGATACGGCCGCAGCGACTATCTCCGACAGCCCCGGATTGTCCTTGTAGGAGAAGAGCACAGGCTCGATGTTGGCGTTCTGGATACGCACGTGCACCATCCTGTCGTCCTCCTTGTCCTTGCGCGTGAGCTCGTGCTTCTTTATGGCTCCCGAACTGTAGTCATCGGTATGGGCGCAGAGCACGATTCCGTACTGGGTCCTGCCGTCCATGGTCTGCGCATAGACATAGTAGCAGGGACGGGGGTCGCGCACCAGCCAGCCCCGCTCCTGCCACTTGCGGAAGTTCTCCACGGCCTTGTCATAGACCCTGGGGTCGTGGTCCTGGAGCATGGGCTCGAAATCTATCTCGGGCTTGGTTATGTGCAGCAGGGATTTCTCCCCAGCCATCGCCCTGGCCTCGGCCGAGTTGAGCACATCGTAGGGAGGGGCGGCGACTTCGGTCACCAGCTCCCTGGGCGGACGCAGGGCGGCGAAAGGTTTCACTCTTACCATAATACTACTTGTTCAGACGGAACTTCTCGTCTCCGTCGCGGAAATATGCCACTATCTGCCTGGCGGCGGCAAGTCCGGCGTTGATGTTGGCTTCGGCGGTCTGGGCGCCCATCTTCTTGGGGGTGGCGAAGACCCGGAGTCCGAACTTCCCGCGCAGCGCCTCATAATTGCCGGGAGCCACGTCCGTGACATATTTGAGGTCCGGGCGCTCCTCCAGGGCCTGCTCCAGTCCGGCTTCATCGATGACTTCCTTGCGTGCGGTGTTCACGAGCACGGCGTTCTTCGGCATGCGGCATATCAAATCACGGCCTATGCTTCCCACGGTCTGCGGAGTCGCGGGGACATGCACGCTCACGAAATTGCTCCGGGCATACAGCTCCTCCACGCTCCCCACCGGTTCGGCCCCGCCTTCGCGTATCTGTTCCGGGGTCAGGAAAGGGTCGGTCGCGAGCACCTTCATGCCCAGGGCCCCGGCCTTGCGGGCCACCAGACGGCCAACGTTGCCGAAAGCCTGCACTCCGAGCGTCTTTCCGCTGATTTCGGAGCCCGTGGACGGGGTAAACTGGCCTCGGGCCATGAATATCATCATCGCTACGGCAAGCTCCGCCACGGCGTTGGAGTTCTGCCCAGGAGTGTTCATGGCGGCCACTCCCTTCGCGGTGCAGGCGTCAAGGTCGATGTTGTCATAGCCGGCGCCCGCGCGCACGACTATGCGCAGCCTCGGCGCGGCGGCGAGCACGGCGGCAGTCACCTTGTCGGACCGCACTATCAGGGCGTCCGCATCCGCAACGGCGGCGATGAGCTCGGACTCGTCTTCATATTTCTCGAGCAGGGAGAATTCATATCCGGCCTCGCGGACTATCTCCCTGATGCCTTCCACCGCCACCGGCGCGAAAGGCTTCTGAGTGGCTACAAGGACTTTCATAGGCATACTTTCCTTTCGAAATCACGCATGCACTGCACCAGGGCATCCACGTCCTCCTGGGTGCAGGCGTTGTAGATGGAGGCGCGGAAGCCTCCCACGGAGCGGTGTCCCTTGATTCCGACCATGCCCCGTGACTCGGCAAACGCCAGGAACTCGTCCTGGAGGTTCTCGCGTCCGGGCGCCATCACGAAGCAGACGTTCATTATCGACCTGTCCTTCACGGCGGCTGTCCCGACGAAAAGGTCGTTGCGGTCTATCTCGGAATACAGGGTCTGCGCCTTGCGCACATCGGCCTCATGTATCGCGTCCACGCCACCCATGCCCTTGAGCCACTTGAGGGTCTCGTTCATCACGAAGATGGAGAAGACGGGAGGGGTGTTGAACATGGAGCCCTTGTCAAGATGCACGCGGTAGTCGAGCATGGTGGGTATGTGGCGGCTCACCTTGCCGAGGGAGTCCTTCCTGACTATGGCGAACGCCACTCCGGCAGGGCCTGCGTTCTTCTGGGCGCCTCCGTAGATCAGGGCGTACCTGCTCACGTCCACGCGGCGGCTGAGTATGTCGGACGACATGTCGGCGACCAGAGGCACGGGGCAGTCGATGTCCTCGTGAATCTCGGTGCCGTAGATGGTGTTGTTGGTGGTTATATGGAAATAGTCGATGTCACGGGGAATCTCGTAGCCCTCGGGGATATAGGAGAAGTTCCTGTCGGCAGAGCTTGCGACGGCGAACGCCTCACCCAGGCCCTGGGCTTCCTTGAGGGCCTTGCGGGCCCATACTCCGGTCTCGAGGTAGCCCGCTTTCTTCTCGAGATAGTTCATTGCCACCATCAGGAACTGCAGACTCGCGCCTCCGCCGAGGAACAGCACCTCGTGAGTGTCGGGGATGTCGAGCAGCTCCTTCCAGAGAGCGCGGCACTCGTCCATGACCTCCACCCAGACCTTGCTGCGGTGTGAAGTCGAAATCAGAGAAACTCCTGTACCCTTGAAGTCCCTGAGAGCCTCGACGGCATTGTCGATTGCGACCTTCGGAAGAAGGCAGGGACCGGCGTTGAAAACATGCTTGCCCATAATTATGATCAGTTAGTTTCTAAATATACCTATTTTTCCAATCCTTTCCAAAAAATCCTTCTCGGCGGAGAGGCGGACGAAGGCCTCCAGGGAGCACTCGTTCCCGAATGACTGCGCGCGCTGCGGCACCGACATGTCCTTAAGGAGCTTCATCACCGCCGGCAGGGAATCATAGCCGAAATCCAGCTTCATCCAGCTCCCGGCGACCTTCTCGACCGTCACGGCGGAAGCCAGCGCATCGGCGGTCGCGGTCCGGTAGGCGCGTATCAGGCCGGGGATACCCAGCTTGATGCCGCCGAAGTACCTCACCACTATCACGGCCACGTCGCTCAGCCCGGCGGAGTCTATCTGCCCGAGTATGGGTCTGCCGGCGGAGCCCGACGGCTCCCCGTCGTCGCTGGCACGCCATGTCGCGCCGTCATGGCCAAGCCTGTACGCGCAGCAGTGGTGCCTGGCATCGTGGTACTCCTTGCGGGCCCGGGAAAGCAGCTCCTTCACCTCGACTTCGGTCTCCACCGGATACGCCAGGGCTATGAACCTGCTTCCGCTGTCCTTGAACAGCCCCTGCGAGGGTCCGGCTATGCTGCGGTATGTATCATCAATCGTCATTTTAATCAAAATTAGCGATTATTTAGTATCTTCGCAATATGGTTTACAAATATAGAATAACCCTCGCCGGGTTGAAGGGATTCTTCCGCGTGTATCTGGTCGACGGAGGAAATTCACTCTACACTTTCCACAAGCAGATACGTTCCGATCTCGAATTCCCTATGGACCAGCCTATTCTTTTCAAGGCGCTCGACGCCGGAGGCCAGGTGGTGGCGCGCTATGCGCTGATGGACATAGGCTACGGTACCGTCGACTCCGTGACCATTGCCGACACCATCAAGGCCGGAGCGCAGAGCTTCGTCTATTTCTATGATATACAGAACAAGAAGAGCGTGATAATCACGCTCGAGGGGGAAGTCCCCGGGGAGCGCGTGACATCGCCCAAGCTCACGGAGAGCAAGGGGCCCGTGCCCGCCGAATTCGAGAAGGGCTACGTAGCCTTTGAGGACATGCCCGAGGAGAAGCGCAAGCTGCCAGGGCAGCCGTCCTTCACCGGCAAGGACGATGATGACGATGACCTGGACGATGAAGACGAAGATGACGAGGAGAGCGAGGACAAGGAAGAGGAGGAACTCGTCTACGAGGAGGAAGAACGCTAGTCCCGCCCGTAAAATATGAAAATCCGGCTCTCGCCCCTCGGAGGAGGCAAGAGCCGGATTTTCATGCGTAACCCGTCTATTTGTACTTCTCGACGCGCTCGTCGTCTATGACTCCGTCCCAATTCAGGCCGAATGCGAAATCGTAGGCGTTGCCCTCGCTGTCAACGTAGGGAACCATGTCCCGGGGAACATCCTCGAACTGGGCCTCAACCGTGAGCATGTCCTTGGGGAACTGCATCGGGAGCAGTCCGCTCGGCTCGGCCTTGCCGCTCACGATGTCGAGCACGGCCTGGGCCTGGGTCTCGAAGTCGACGACTATCGCGTCGGCATACGGCTCGACCTCGGCCAGCACGCAGGGCTTGAAGCACTTCACGGAAAGAATCACAGGCTTGTCGCCCATAAGCTTGCGCGTGTCGCGTACCATGTCGGCGTCGGTCGAATTGCTCGCGGTCACGGTCTTGTCCTTGTAGCTGCGGTTGTCGAAGTCCTCGAAGGTGTCGCCGCCGGCGATGCTCACCTCACGCGCGGTCGCGGCGGTATAGGTGCCGTACTGGAGGGAGATGGGCACATAGCCGTTGCCTCCGGCCTTCACGTCCTCGTCACTGTAGCCGGTGCCTCCATTGGGGCTCTCGATGAACACGAGGGCGAAGTCAGCCTCGGCTGGATTGTCTGTGAGCTTGAAGTACTTTTCCACCACCTCGGGGCTTACGGGATATTCCATCCTGTCCTCGGCCTTGACGCCCCACCAGTCAGCCACGCCCTTCACGAAGCGCTTGGGCACATAGACCTTGAGCCTCTTGCTCTTGAGAGGCAGCACATTGTCGGAGTTCTTGAGCATCACAATGCTCTTGAGCTGGGCCTCGTAGCCGGCCTGCATATATTCGGGATTGCCCACAATCTCCTCGCTCAGCGCGGGGTTCAGGTAGGGATTCTCGAAAAGCCCGGTACGGAAGATATTGATCAGCAGGCGTACGGCGGACTGCTCGAAACGCTCACGCGCCGACTTGCTGCCGAATTCATCCTTCCACATCTTGTAGGCCATTATCACGGGCTCCTTGTCGTTGTTGCCTCCGAACTGGTCCACTCCGGCCTTGAGGATTTCGTAATGGCGCTGCTCCACGCTGAGGTTCTCGGCTCCCCAGCACTTGCCCTCGAACTTGGACACGCCGCTCACGTCGGCAGTAATCATCCAGTCGGTGCAGACCACTCCGTCGAAGCCGTATTTCTCACGCAGCAGGTCGGTGATCAGATAGCGGTTGTAGCTGTTGCCCCTGTTGCTTCCGGTGCCGCCGTTCTGGCCGTAGGAAATCGTATAGTAGGGCATGACGCTCGCGGCCATCTCCGTGCCGCCCTCGAGCTTGAACGCTCCCTCGGTGAAGGGCCGCAGGATGTTCTCGAAGTTGTTGCCGGGATAGACGGCATATTTGCCGTAGTCGAAATGTCCGTCGCGTCCGCCCTCCTCGGGGCCTCCGCCGGGCCAGTGCTTGACCATGGCGTTGACGCTGTACATTCCCCAGCCGCCTCCGTTGTCCTCGCTGGACTGGAAGCCGTCGCAGTAGGCGCGCGCCATATCGGTGGCGAGGTCGTAGTCCTCACCGAAGGTTCCGCTCACACGGCTCCAGCGGGGCTCGGTCGCGAGGTCTATCTGGGGAGAGAGAGCGGTGGCTATGCCCAGCGCCCGGTATTCATGGGAGGCGATGTCGCCGAAACGGCGCACCACCTCGGGGTCGAAGGTCGCCGCGAGGCCCAGCTGTCCGGGCCAGCGGGAAATCTGACCGCCCGCGCCTTCGTTGTATTCGGTGTTGGCGGTGGTTCCGTTGCGCGGGTCGGAGCTGTTATTGGCCGGGATGCCGTGCCCTATGCCCTCGCAGAGCGCCTGCACCTTGTTGTTCCACTCGGCGGCCACTCGCGGTGACTGCACGCTGGTTATCAGCACGTGGCGCAGATTGTCCTCCACGAGGAACTTGCGCTGCTGGTCGCTGATATCGGAAGGGTCGGCCCCGCTCTCCTCGAGGGACTTGCCCCCGTAGGTGGCCGCCCTGGCGCCCGTGCCGGGAATAGCCTGATGGGCGCTGTAGAGCATGAGACCGGCTATTTCCTCAATGCTGAGCTGCGAAGCGAGGTCTTCCGCGCGCTTCCTGGCGGGAAGACGCCAGTCCTCGTACCTGTCGAGCTTGCCGTTGCGGTTCAGGTCCTTGAACTTGAATCCGTCGGCTTCAATGATCTTCACTCCCGACGAAGGCGAATACCCGAGGGTCTTGCCGCCTTCCTGCGTGACTAGTACGAAATTGTCGCCGCCGTCCGCTCCGGCGGGCGTGGAGAACGATGCAAGGCAGGCTCCGGCCAGCATGGTTCCGATAAAGAATTTTCCTTTCATAATATGGTCATCGAATGTACTAATATAGGCAATGAATCTTGAAATTCCTTGAAAAGGCAGTCAATTCATCGTAAAAAACGGAGCCCCGACGACAGCGCCGGGACTCGCACAACACAATTAACCAATTAACCCAAACAGAGCGATCATTATTTGAAAAGCTGGGGTGCGAAGATGGAGAGATAGATTCTCCAGTTCTTCCACACATGCCCTCCTCCGTTCTCGTAATAAGTATATTCCATACCAACCTTGTCGAGTTCCTTGCGCAGGGCCTCGCAAGAGCTGTATACCATGTCCTCATTGCCGCAGCCTATCCAGTAGAGCTTCACCCCGTCGTTCTTCTGCTGGGTGAACTCCTCGTCGAGCACGGCCTGGTCCACGGTGTTGCCACGGCCTATGCCGGCGGAGAAGACTCCGATATAGTCGAAGGTGTTACGGTATTTCCTGGAGATGTTCACGGTATGTCCTCCGCCCATCGAGAGGCCTGCGATTGCACGGCCGCTCTTCTTGGCTATGGTGCGGTAGTTCTTGTCGACGAACTTCACGATTTCCATGAAGTTGTTCACGAACTTGTTCTCGGGATCCCTGAAATGGAAGGGCTTGTAGTATCCGAGGGAGCTTTCGCCGGGAGCGGCCTGCATTTCGGCATGGCCGTTGGGCATCACGACGATCATCGGCTCGGCCTTGCCCTGGGCGATCAGGTTGTCCATGATCTGGCAGGTGCGTCCGAATACGACCCACTCGTCCTCGTCGCCGCCGCTGCCGTGAAGCAGGTAGAGCACGGGATAGCGCTTGTTGCTGTTCTCATAGCCGTAGGGGGTGTAGACGTTCATGCGCCTGTCCTTGCCTATGCCGTCGGAGTGGTACCAGCGCGCAGAAAGGGTTCCGTGGGGGACGTCCTTCACGGCGTAGAGGTCAGCCTGGCCGCCGCCTACCAGGAACACGTTGTTCACGGTTCCGAAGTCACGGTAGACGTGGGGGTTGTTGGGGTCGATGGTGGCGATGCCGTCAACCACGAACATATAGCTGTAGAGCTCGGACTCCAGCGGCTTGGTGGTGTATTCCCAGAGTCCGTCCTCGCCCTCGACCATGTCGATGAGTCCGGTTCCGACCATGCCTCCGATGGGGTTGTCGGCCACCACGTCTGCAAAGTCACCGGCTATCTGCACGCTGTGCGCCTTGGGGGCGATGAAACGGAAGGTCACCGAATTGTCGGGGTTCACGACGGCGGACTCGATGTCCTGGGAGATGAAGAGGTTCTGCTGGGCGGAAAGCTGAGTCCCGGCCAGCGTCGCCACAAGCGCGGCGACAAGGATGAATTTTTTCATGAATATCTGGCTATTTAACGGTAATAACGGTTCTCAGGTATCTTACGAGCTGGGGTGTTCCGTTGTCGGCGGCCTGCAGCACGAAGTGGATCGTCTGTCCGGGAAGCGCATCGGCGGGAACGGTGAAGGTGGTTCTGGCGGAAGAAGGGTCGTCAACCGCAAGCTCACCCTCGTATGTTCCGACAGGGAAATACCACCATTTCAGGCTGAGCTCGTCGCCGTCGGGGTCGACCGCCTTCGCCTTGATGGTCACGGTCTCACCGGGAGCGGCAAGTATGTCGAACGGTCCGGTGACCTCGGGATAGTGGTTGGCGTCCTCATAGTTCGGAGTCACCGACCACTTCATCCTGGCCGCCTCTGAAAGATTCCTCTCGGGATAGAAGTTGGGGAACTGGGGAGCTCCCTGGACTTCTTCGGAAGCCGAACCGAAGCCGGGGAACCTCATGGGCTCGCCCTTGCCGTTGGCGGCGTCCACGTTCATCCTGTGCATACGCATGATGTCGGTGGACATATAGCTGGGATGGCCGGAGCGGGGCTGGCCCGACTTGGGATCCCACCTGCCTGCCCATCCGCCCCAGGTCGGGTCTTCCCAGGCACGGAGTCCGTTGTCGATGAGGTTGTAGTAGCAGCCGCTGTCGCCGTCGCCGTAGAGGGTTCCGACAGGCTGGGGACGGGTCCACACGATGTAGCCCATATCAGCCAGTTCCTGTATGCTCTCGCCCTTGTAGGGGCCTATCATGTCCATAACGTCGCCGGGCACCATCTGCTTGCCGTCGCCCCAGCATCTGACAAGGGCGCCGATGGGCCCTATGCGCATGTTCACGGCGGTCCAGTCGGGAGAAGTCAGGTAGGAGTATTCGCTGTTGTCGTACCTGCCCATCGAGCCCCTGAGGTTCTGGACATAGATGTCAGGCCAGTTGACGGCGATGTATTTGTTGTAGGCGTTGTCCTGATCGCCGGAGAGGCAGAGGACCACCTTCTCGCAGACCTTCGCATAGACAGCGTCCCAATCGGCGGTTCCCTTGTAGTCGTCCTCGATGGAACGCAGGGCTGCCGCGATGGACGACGAACCTCCCCAGGCCTGGATGAACAGCGGGCCGGGCTCGTCGTCGAGGATGTTCCTCTTGATGAGGTCAGAACCCTCGGTGTCCTGAGAATAGTCTCCCTCGAAGTCACAGTTGCCCCATGCGATCACGGAGCGCAGGGCCTCGGGAGTGGGGTATCCGGGGTCATGGACCTTGAGATTGGGATAGCATTCCTCGTAGGCGTCGACGATGTCGTCGATGAAGCGCTCGTCGGGCGAGAACCTCCATGAGGTCTGGGGGCCGAGGCCGAGCTGGTCGTACTCACTCCCTTCGATGAACTGGGTCGTTCCCTTGCCGTCGCCCCTCCAGTGGAAGCGGCTGCTGGTGTAGACAAGTCCGTCGATACGGAAGTCGGTGGAATGCAAGATGAAGCGTATCATCGAGTTGTTGTCGTCCAGCTCCGGATCGCAGGTCACGATGGTGCGCGGTTTCTGGTAGACTCCATCCTTCTGGCCGCCGCAGCCGGTCGCGAACAGCGAAGCCGCGGCAAGCATCGAGATTGCAAGAAGCTTGATTTTCATTGGTCGGTTATTTTACTGTTATTATGGTCCTGAGATACCTCTTGAGGTTGGGCTGGCCATTGTCGTTGGCCTCGAGGATGAGATGTATGGTGTCGCCGGGCCTGGCGTCGGCGGGCACCGTGAAGGTGGTCACGGGAGAAGCGGGGTCGTCGACCGCGCAGTCGCCTTCATAGCTTCCCACCTTGAACTGCCACCACCTGAGGTCGAGCCTGTCGCCGTCGGGGTCGCCCACCTCGGCCTCTATGCGCACGGTCTCGCCGGGAGCGGCGGAGATGTCATGAGGTCCGTTGACCACGGGATAGTGGTTGCAGGCATCGTAGTCGGAAGTCGCAGACCAGTGGAACCTGGCGGCCAGCTGATCCATGGCCTCGGGGAAGAAGTTCGGAAGCACGGGGTCGGGACCCATTCTGCGCCTCATGGCTGCGGCGACGTCCTCATCGGAGGAATCCCCTCCGCCGAAGGTCATTATGCTGGTAGCCGCACCGGGCGCCCTGCGTCCTGACCAGCCTCCCCAGCTCTCGTCCTCCCATGCGCGGAGGCCGTTGTCAATCTGGTTGAGGAAGCAGCCGCTGTCACCCTCGGCAAGGAAGGAGCCCTTCTTCTGGAGATTGCTCCATACCACGTAGCCCTCGGCCCTCAGCTGGTCGGCCGTCTTGCCGGACTCCCAGAAGTAGTCATAGATGTCGCCGGGAGAATACTGGACTCCGTCGCCCCATACCCTCTGGAGCTTGCCGAAGGGACCTATCCTGAGATTCTCGGCCACCCACTCGGGCTCGAAGTAGAACTTCAGGCTGTCGGGCAGCCTGTCCTGGCCGTTGTAGGCTATGGGCATGAAGCTGCCGCTCACCGACTGGATATGGATGTCGGGCCACTTCACGCGTATGTAGCCGTTCAGCGCATTGTCCTGGTCTCCGCCGCAGAACACCATCTTCCCGGAAACCTTCTCATATATGGAATCCCATTCGGGGGTTCCCTCGTATTCGTCGGCTATGGACCTCAGGGCCGCCGCTATGGAGCTCGCTCCGCCCCAGGCCTGCACGAACACGGGGCCCGGCTCGTCGTCGAGAAGCACCTTCTTTATCAGCTGCGAACCATCGGAGTCATAGCTGTAGTCTCCCTGGAAGTAGATGTTGCCGACCTTGGTCACTGACTTGATGTATTCGGGGGTCGGGTAGCGGGAATCGTGGACGGCGAGGTTGGGATAAGCCTCCTCGTAGGCCGCGATCAGATTGTCCATGAAGTCGTCATACCAGCGCCACTCGGTCTGGGGGCCGAGGTGGACATTGCCCCTGTCATACTCGGCTCCGGGGATGAACTGGGTCGTGCCCTTGCCGTCGCCCTTCCAATGGAACTGGCTGCTGGTAAGGACTATGCCCTCGATGTCGAAGTCGGTGGCGAAAAGCAGGAAGCGTATCATGGAGTTGTTGTCGTCGAGCTCCGGATCGCAGGTGACTATCACCCTCGCCTTCTGGTCCTGGACCTGTACCGGGGCCTTTTGTCCGCAGGCCGTCAGCATGCCGGCAGCCGCAGCGGAAAGAAGCAATGTTCTTATGATTCTCTTCATGGTCTGAATATTATGCTATTTTATCTGAAAAGCAAGGGCACGAACTCCGAAAGATAGATTCTCCAGTTCTTCCAGACGTGTCCGCCGTCGGTTTCAACGTAGGTGTAAGGCAGTCCGTCCCTGTCGAGCATGGCGCGGAACTCCTTGTTGGCATTGTAGAGGAAATCCTCGGTTCCGATTCCGGTCCAGTAGAGCTTCACGCCCTTCTTGAACTGGTTCACGAGCTTCTCCTCTATGTTCTGGTAAATGGGCGACACGCTGCTGTCGGAAACTCCGAGGGCCGCAGAGAAGAGGCCCACGTAGCCGAAGGTGTCGGGATAGTTGGCGGAGATGTTCATCGAATGGAAACCTCCCATGGAGAGTCCCGCGATGGCCCTTCCGTCTTTCTTCGCTATAGTGCGGTAGTTGCTGTCGATGAACTTGACGACTTCGGGGAAATAGGTCTCGAATTCGCCGTCCATCGTGCCATGCTCGAAGTAATGGGGCTTGTAGTAGCCGAGCGAACTCTCGCCCGGAGCGGCCTGCATGGCGGTATGGCCGTTGGTGGTCACGAGTATCATGGGCTCGGCCTTGCCCTGGGCGATCAGATTGTCGAGAATCTGGCAGGCCCTTCCGAAGATTATCCACTCGTCCTCGTCGCCTCCCATTCCGTGGAGAAGATAGAGCACGGGATATTTCTTATGGCTGTTCTCGTAGCCGTAGGGGGTGTAGACATTGATTCTTCTGTCCATGTCCAGACCGTCGGAATGATACCAGCGGGCTGAAAGGGTGCCGTGGGGTACGTCGTTCACAGCGTAGAGGTCCGCCTGTCCGCCGCCTACGAGGAACACGTTGGTGATGGTGGCGAAATCCCTGTAGACATGGGGATTGTTGGGGTCGAGCGTAGGTATGCCGTCCACCATGAACTCATAGCTGTAGAGCTCCGAAGGCAGGGGTTCGGTGGTATATTCCCACAGGCCGCCTTCCTTCTCGGTCATGTCCACCGCGCCGGAGCCGACCATGCCGTTGATGTGGCTGTCGGCGCTGGCCTGCACGAAGTCACCGACCACCTGCACCCTGTGCGCCTTGGGCGCCAGGAAACGGAAGGTGACGGTCTTGTCCTCGTTCACCACTGCGGACTCGATGTCCTGGGAGATGAAGAGGTTCTGCTGGCCGAAGGCGAAAGCCGAAGCCAGAAGTGCAAAAGCTGATATGATTAATTTACGCATAGGAACAATTGATTTTTAAAAAGGTCCGGCCCGCCACGGCTGACCAGGCCGGACCCTGAAGGTTTTATTTCGCGCTTCCGCCGCCCCAGCCGGGATTCTGCGTCATGTTGGGATTGACGTTCATCTCGGTTGCAGGGAAAGGAAGAAGCTCATGCTTTCCGACCTTGAAGCCGCACTCGGTGTTGTCGTTGTAGCGCTGCCAGGTCACGGTTCCGTCGGGCTGGAGGGCGGGGTTCTGCTCTCCGTTGTGGGCCAGCTCGGTGGCGGCGTCACCCCAGCGGATCAGGTTCTGGTAGCGGCAGCCGTCGAAGCAGGTCTCGAGACGCAGTTCCCTCTTGATGTCCTCGAAGGTCACTGAAGACACGGTCGGAGCCTGAGCCCTGGTGCGGATGCGGTTGAAGTACTCCACTGCCTTGTCGGCCTCGTAGTTGCCGCGCACATGGGCCTCGGCCGCAAGCAGCAGCACCTCGTTGAACTTCATCACGCGGATGTTGTTGGCGTAGAAGTAGCCTGCCCAGTACTTGCTGAGAATCCTGTACTTGTAGCACCAGTAACCCTCGTTGTCGGTGATTTCCATGATGTTGGTGCACCACTGGGCCATCTGCTCGCGGGTCTTGATGGTCTGGCTCAGACGGTATCCGTCCTCGCCCTCCACTGCCACGAAGTCATCGTAGAGCTCCTTGCGGGGGTTCATGTAGCCGAAGGTTGAAGATGCGAAGATGTTCTCGTCGGTGTAGCTGTACTTCTCGCCGCGCAGGCCCATGAAGGTCCAGCGCATGTTGTTGTTGGACTGCTGGGTGTTATCCTGCAGGGAGTTGATCTCGAACAGGGACTCATAGCTCAGGGGTCCGTCAGGGGTGCCCTGGTTGGAGAGGTCGGGGTTCAGGTCGTAGAGTCCTGAGTCGATCACCTTGTCGAGCTCATCGGCAGCCTGCTGGAACTTCTCCTGGAAGAGATAGGACTTTCCGAGCATCGCCTGGGCGAACTGCTTGGTGATGCGGGCGGTCTTGTCGTTGAGGTTCGTCTTCTCGGTCAGGGCGCCGCTGTTGATGGCGTCGTTGAGGTCGGTCTCGATGAACTGCCAGAGCTTCTCCACGGTGGAGTTGCCCTGCATGTACTCATCCTCGGAGAGGGTGTGGTCCACGAGAGGGGCGGGACCCCAGAGCGTCACGAGCTGGAAGTAGGCGTAGGCGCGGAAGACCTTGGCCTCGGCCACTGCCCTGCGCATCACGTCAGAGTCCCCGGTGACATTCTCTATGACCACATTGGCGGCATAGATCATATTGTAGAGGTTGCCGTAGACCGTGCTCAGTGTACCGTACTCGGTTCCGAAGGTATAGTCGTTGAGCATGTAGAAGGTTCCGTCGTAGTGGCTTCCTCCTCCGGTCCATACGTCATCGGAGAGGAAGTCCTTGAACTGTGAGAACGCGCACATTCCGTTCTCGAGGCTGCGCATCATGCCGTAGACGGCGGTTATGCCCTCCTCGGCGCCCGCGTCGGTGTCGTAGTAGCCCTCGACCGGGGATACGCTGTGCTGGGGGATGTCAAGCATGCCCTCGCAGGAGGTCAGCATAAGAGCGCCCGCAGCAGCAAAAGTTGTCAGAATGTATTTGAATTTCATAGATTGATTCCTCCAATTATTAGAATGAAACGTTGATACCGAAGGTCATCCTCTTGGTCACGGGGTACTGGCCGTAGTCAAGTCCGAGACCGCTTCCGCTCATTGAAACCTCGGGGTCGAATCCGGGATATTCGGTGAAGGTGAAGTAGTCGTCAAGTGAGACATAGACCCTCAGGTTGGTGAGGAAATTGGTCTTCTCAAGGAGAGACTTGGGGAAGGTGTATCCGAGCTGGATCTGCTTGATCTTCAGATAAGAGCCGTCGAATACCAGAGCCGAGCTCTGAACATAGTGGGCGTAGTCGGGAAGAGAAGCCGCGATGTATTCCGCATTCTGTCCGGGAGTGGTCCAGCGCCTGTCGTAGAAGTACTTCAGGGTGTTGGCCTGCATACGGGTCGAACGGGGGATGGCGTAGCAGATGTCGTTGCCCGCAGTTCCGTTCATGAACACGATGAGGTCGAGTCCCTTCCATGCGAAGTTCAGGGTGATACCGTAGGTCAGGTCGGGAATAGCGGAGCCGATCATGGTCTGGTCGTCGTCGGAGATGATTCCGTCGCCGGATACGTCCTCGAAGATGGGCGAACCGTCATCGGGGTTGACGCCGAGGTAGTTGTAGCCTCTCATGTACCAGATGGGATAGCCCTTCTCGAAGTAGCAGCCCACTCCGGAGCCGCCGCTGGTTCCGGCCACGCGGCTCAGCGTAGGATAGATGTAGGTAACCTCGTTGTGCAGGGTGGAGAGGTTGGCGCTGATTCCGTATGAGAAGTCGCCTATCTTGTCCTTCCAGCTGAGGTCGAACTCGAAACCGGTGTTGAGTACGTTACCAGCGTTCAGAGGGGAGATGGTGTTGCCGACAACCAGGGAGCTCTTCACGTTGCTCATGATGAGGTCCTTGGTCTCCTTGCGGTACCAGTCCATGGTGAACGCCAGCCTGTCGTCGAACATGCGCAGGTCGAGACCGAGGTCGAGCTGCTCGGAGGTCTCCCACTTCAGGTTGTTGTTACCGGTTGCGGAAGGCATGGAGCCGACCTGATAGGAACCGTCCACGAAGGGATACTGGATGTCGCTCACGATGTTGGATGCGTACATGTAGTTGCTGAGTCCGGAAATCGAGCCGTTCTGTCCCCAGCTCGCACGGAACTTCAGGAAGGAGATGGCGTTGACGTTCCAGTCGCGGAAGAAGTCCTCCCTTGACATGGTCCAACCTGCTGAAACTGCGGGGAAGAAGCCCCACCTGGTGTTCAGAGGAAGGATGGAGAGGTCGGCTGCATCTGCACGCAGGGAAGCCTGGATGTAGTACTTGCCCTCGTAGTCGTAGCCCACGCGTCCGAAGTATGAGAGGTCGGTGTAGGTGCGCTTCTCACCGCCGGAGATGTTCTTGATGGCGGTTCCGGTAGCGTTCGCGAAGTATGCGTAGTTCTTGTCAAGCTTGGTGATACCGATGTTGGAAGAGTTGGTACCGGCAATCGAGCCTGAAACGCCGAAGGTCGTCCTCTCGGAGAATGACATACCGACCATCGCGCTCACGTTGTGCTTCTGGGCGAAGGTCTCGTTGTAGTTCACGAAGTTCTCCCACTGGTAGTACCTGGTGGACTGGTTGCCGGCGGAGATGCTGACATAGTCCATGTTGGTGTCGGTATTCACGGTGTGGGGCCACTGGAGACTGTAGCTGCTCACGTTCAGGAAGTCGTAGCCGAGACGAGAGGTGAAGGTCACGGTCTTGAAGGGCTTGATGTTCAAAGCCGTGGAACCGCGGACCATGAAGCCTTCGTTGCTCTGGGTGTTACCGTCCCTCATGATGTAGGGGTTGATGTTGTTGGACTCCTGGAAAGGTGACATTGAGTAGTAGTCGCCGTTCTCGTCGGTCAGGAACATGTGGCCCATGTCCATCAGGGCCTGCATGTGCGCGGGCACGTCGTCCTTGGAGTAGATCACGGGGGTCAGAGGGTCCATCTGGATTACGGAGCTCAGCATGGAGTACATGCCGCCCTCGCGGACTCTCGTCATGCTGAACTTGCCGAAGCTGTTGTTGGATGAAATGCTCAGCCAGGGCTTCAGCTGGTAGTCGGCGTTGATGGTTCCGGTGATACGCTTCTGCATATCCTCCTTGCCGATGATAGGTCCGTTGTTGCCGAGGTATGAGAGGGAGGCGAACAGGGAGCCGTTCTTGTTGGCTCCGGAGAAGCTCACGTTGTGGCGCTGCATGTAGCCGTTCTCGAAGGCCACGTCGGCCCAGTTGGTGTCGGTCACGCCGTCATAGTACTGGTCGATGCGGTCCTGGGAAACGAGTCCGCCCTCAACAACAGCCCACTGGATGTATTCCTCGGCGTTCAGCACCTCGGGAATGCGTCCGATGTTCTGGATGGAGTACTGTGCGTCGTAGCTGATGCGGCTGGTGCCCTCCTCACCCTTCTTGGTGGTCACGAGCACTACGCCGTTACCTGCCTGCGCACCGTAGATGGCGGCTGAGGCCGCATCCTTGAGCACTTCGATTGACTCGATGTCGGAAGGATCGAGGTAGGCTATGTTCTGGGTACGCAGACCGTCCACCACATACAGAGGGGTGGAGTCGGAGTTGGAGCTGTAGCCGCGCACGCGGATGGAAGACTCGGCGCCCGGGGCACCTGAAGTCGTAACCACCTGCACGCCTGCGGTCTTGCCCTGAAGTCCGTTGTCCACGGAGGTGATGCTTCGGTTGGCGAGGTCGTCGGCTCCCACTGAAGAGATGGAGCCGGTGAGGTCGCTCTTCTTCTGCACACCGTATCCGACCACGACGGTCTCCTCGATGGAGAGCGTAGATTCTTCAAGGGTTACGTCTAGCGTTCCGGCGACTGCCGTCCTGGTGACAGTATTGTAGCCGAGGCATGAGAACTCGAGAGTGGAACCCGCAGGCACCTCTATCTCATAGCGGCCGTCGATGTCGGTGATAACGCCGTTGGTCGTGCCCTGCTGGACAACACCGACACCCACCAAAGGATAGTTACTGGGGTCGCTCACGACACCGGTAACCGTTACGCTCTGCTGCGCGAACATGTTCACGCAGAAAAGAAGCGAAAACGCCAAAATCAGAAATCGTTTCATTTGGTTAGATAATTAATATATGGTTAATACTAGTTTGCCATCGATATCAGCACGAGCGCTGCGACGAACAGGAAGAACATCGCGAACAGGAGCTTGTTCGTGCCCTTGGGAGCTCCCTTGAACTCCTTCCAGATGAGCACGCCCCATATCATTGCCACTACCGGTGACGCATTGCTGAGGGCATAGTTCACGGCCGGGTTGCCTCCGCCGGAGCCCATGAAGCTGATCACCATTCCGCTCATCCAGATGAATCCTCCGAGCAGACCGATCAGATGGGTCTTCGTGTCCCCCTTTGTGAAGTAGTCCTTCATCGTGACCTTGCGGCCGCCTTCGACGGGATGCGCCATCGCCAGTCCGTTGACTATGGGCGTGGAGATGAGCACTCCGAGGGCGAAGAAGAACACGGCGCTGTAGGGAGTGAGGGTGCCGGTGCCGCCGGACACGTATTCGGGAGAAATCGACTTGACCACAAGTCCGTAGAAGAACATGAGTCCTATTCCGGAGATGACGGCCATGACGATGCCCGACTTGGGCGTCCTGTGCTGGCTCGTGGTGAGATTGCTATATGCCTTGGCGCAGAAGAGTATGGCCGCCACTGCGATTACCAGGCCGACCCAGAGCAGAACTTCGTTGCCGGGATACTTCTGCCCCGCAAGCACTACCAGCAGGTAGTTGAACACGACTCCGCCTATCCATCCGAGGCCGCCGCCGATGGGGAAACCCACCGCCATGCCCGCGATGGCATTGGCGGCCGTCAGGAAGATGTTCGCCGCGTTCCACACGATTCCTCCCAGCATGGCCCAGCCGACGCTGGTCCAGTCCATGGTCTTGAAGTTCTCGAGGAATGACTCCCCTTCAGAACCGAGGCTGCCCAGGGTGAAGGCGCCTATCACGGCAGTGAGGAAGAAACCGAAGATGTAGTCCCAATAGAACAGAGGGAAACTCCAGTCCTTCTTCTGGACGAGTTTCTGGGTGTTGGCCCAGGAGCCCCAGCATATACAGCAGTATATGCAGCAGAGAAGGACGAGAGTGAAATTATGAACCAATACCATAATCGCGGATATTATTCATGTACGTAGAGATCCCAGCCGAGATAGTTGCCGATGGCTTCCTCGAGGATGTCGGCCACATGGCCGCGCACGAGTCCGACATGGTGTTCGAATCCGTTCCTGCAGATATGCTTCATCAGCTTCTGGAGATTGTTGACCCTGGTCACGGCTATGCATCCGTTCATGTCGTAAGGGTCATTTGTGATGTCGCCCTCTCCGGTGTAGGCCTTGATAACGCCGCGCGCGTCGTCGGTGGATATGCGGAAGAAGGTGAAGTCACCGGCAGCGACCTTGGAGAACACGGCTCCGAAAGTGTCCACCTTGCCGAGGGTGCGGCCGAGGACGCCGAGAGGTCCGAGCTCCACAGAAGCCTTGGAGAAGCTCTTCGGGAAGTTTCCGCAGTGGGTGCATACGCACATGTTGCGATCCTCGGCGAAGTTGTTGTTCCAGTCGGCGAGAGCGGAAGGAGTTCCGGCGGCGAGGGTCAGGGCATACATGGAGACGGCTCCAGCCACGTCGGTCTCGCAGGCCGAAGGTATCAGCCTGTCGCCGAGCATCGCCATGGTGATGCAGGGAGCGCACTTGTAGTTCTTCTCAAGCGAATCCCAGCACTGCAGTGCCACGGCGTCCACATCGTTGGCCGCAATCCAGTCCTCGACCGCAACGCCGAAGCGCACCTGGTTGGCAAGCTTGTCCTGATATGATTCGGGGATATGGGCGTAGGCCTTGACTTCCTCGAGCTTCGCGAGCACGCGGGGGTCGTCCAGGGCGAGCTTCTGGGCCGCGAAGATCACCTCCGAGAGGTCGGCGGGAACCACGGTGATTCCGTACTTCTGCAGCAGCTTCTCGCTGGCGCGGCAGGTGTTGAATCCGAGGGGACGGGTGCCTATCTGGCCTATGCGGCAGTGACGCAGTCCGTTCACCACGCGGCAGACGCCGGCGAATTTCACGAGATCCTTCTTCAGGAGGTCGGAATAGATTGAATAGGTATGCAGGGTGGTGTCAGTGAAGGGGATTCCGTACTGATACAGGTTGTTGCATACTGAAATCTTGCCGCAGAACGCATCCCTGCGGTGGTCGAGGTCTACCTTGTCGTTGTCGTCGTCGCAGGCCTGCACGAGGACGGGCACGTTGAGCTCTGCGGCGCTGATCGCGTTGATGATGCCGATTTCGAATCCGAAGTTGGGAAGGGAGACGATGATACCGTCAATCTCGTCCCTGTGCTGACGGAAGAGTTTGGCGCACTTGAGGGCATCCTCCCTGGTCTCGATGCTGCTGGATCCCGTGGGAGTGGCATCTTCGGGAAGAATCACGTAGTCATAACCCAGCTCGTCAAGGGTCTTGAGCAGCTGGGCGCGGACATCTTTTGCAAGAGCCGAATTGAAATAGGCCCTGGTGCCGATGATGACACCGAAGCACATCTTTTTGTTGTTCTTGTACATTGTTATTGGTTTATAGTGTTGAGGTGTTGTCATTTGATAAGCTGGTTCACGGCCTCGCGCCAGCCTGCGTAGTCGGAAGCCACACGGGCTTCGTTTCCGGAACGCGGGAGCCAGCCGCCCTCGCGGGCCCAGTGCTCCGCCGCCTCCTCGAAGCTCTTCCATTTCCTGCGGGCGAAACCGTTCATTATGAAGGCTCCGTAGGCGCAGGCGTCCTCAACCTCGGAGCGCACGATGGGAACTCCGAGGAGGTCGGCCTGGAACTGCATGAGGAAACGGTTCTTGGTGGGGCCGCCGTCGACCCGGAGCTCCCTGAGGCTGATGCCGGCGCTTCCGACCATGGCGTCCACGAGGTCTTTGACCTGATAGCCTATGGACTCCAGGGCCGCACGGCACACCTGCGCCTTACCGGAACCCAGGGTCAGCCCGCATATCTGGGCCTTGACTTCAGGATGCCACCAGGGCGCGGCCAGTCCGGCGAATGCCGGGATGAAATAGACTCCTCCGTTGGATTCGACGGAAGTGGCGATAGCTTCGATTTCGGAAGGGCTGTCGATGAGCCGGAGCTCGTCCTTGAGCCATGCTATGGTGGCTCCGGTGCAGTGTATATTGCCTTCAAAGGCGTAGAACACCTTGCCGAGGGCGGCGAAGCCCACAGACGTCACTAGGCCCTCGGGGGGTCGGAAGGACGTTCTCCGATGTTGACCATCACCGACGAGCCGGTGCCGTAGGTCACCTTGCCGAGACCCTCGGCGAAGCACATCTGCCCGGCGAGGGCTCCGTGCGAATCGCCGAGCACGCCGGCTATCGCAATCGGCTCGGGGAAGAGGCCCTCGACCGTGGTCTCGCCGTATTCGGCATCGCTGGGGCGGGGTTCGGGCATCATGCTCCTCGGAATCGTGAGCATGCGCAGGAGGTCGTCGTCCCAGTCGAGGGTATGTATGTTGAACAGCATCGTCCTTGATGCGTTCGTGTAGTCGGTCGCGTGCACCCTGCCTCCGGTGAGGCGGAACACAAGCCATGAATCTACGGTGCCCATGCAGAGCTCTCCCCTCTCCGCTGCCTCACGCGCGCCTTCGACGTTGTCGAGTATCCACTTCGCGCCGCTGCCTGCGAAATAGGGGTCGATCAGGAGTCCGCTCCTTTCCTTCACGAGCCCGGACCAGCCTTCGGCCCTGAGCCTGTCGCAGATGTCCTTGCCCCTGAGGCACTGCCATACCACGGCGTTGTATACCGGCCTGCCGGTGGCGCGCTCCCATACGACCACGGTCTCCCTCTGGTTGGTAAGCGCAAGCGAGAAGCTGCCGTCATATCCCGCCACGACCTTGCGTATGGCCTCAACGGTGTTGGCATATATCTCCACGGGGTCGTGTTCAACCCAGCCCTCGCGGGGATAATACTGCCTGTGGGCTATGCTGACGTTGTTGAGCAGAGCCCCGTTCTCGTCGAAAAGCAGAGCCTTGGTTGCGGAGGTGCTTTGGTCTACAGCTATAACGTAACTTTTCATAAGCGATTCTCAGTCAAACGAAAGCGCAGCCTTTTCAATACCTGCGGCGTCAATGCCGTAGTAAGCGAATATCTCGGGCGAGGTCGCATGTATCACGTTCTCGTCGGGGATGCCGAGTATCTTCACGGGAACGGGATGCTCGGAGAGGCATTCGGCCACGAGGGCGCCGAGACCTCCGTAGATGCTGTGCTCCTCGACCGTGATTATCCTTCCCGTTTCGGCGGCAGCCTTCCTGACGGCTTCGGCGTCGAAGGGCTTGATGCTGGAGAGGTCGAGCACGCGGGCGTGTATGCCTTTCTTCTCAAGGCTCCTGGACGCCTGCAGGGCATGGTATACCGTTTCGCCGGCAGCTATGACGGTGAGGTCGTCGCCTTCAGCCAGGGTGTTCGCCTTGCCGAGACGGAATTCGAAGTCGTCGTTCTCATATACATCGGGAACGGCGGCACGTCCGACCCTGACGTAGGTAGGCGCAGGATGGTCCACCAGCATCTTCACCACTTTCGCGGTCTGCCTCGCGTCGCAGGGCAGAATCACGTTCATTCCGGGGAAGGTGCGAAGCACGGCTATGTCGTGCAGGCTGTGGTGGGTGGCTCCGAGAGCGCCGTAAGCGACGCCGCCGCTGACGCCGAGCACCGTGACGGGATTACCGCTGTAGGCGATGTCGACCTTCACCTGCTCGAGACTCCTGGCCACATAGAAGCATGCCGGGCCGCAGCAGAACACTTTCTTGCCGCAGCTGGCGAGTCCGGCGGAGATGCCTATCGCGTCCTGCTCGGCAATTCCGCACTCCACGAACTGTCCTGGGAGCTCCTTTGCAAAATCCCCGAGGGTAACCGACCCTCTGGCATCGGTGGTCACCGCTATGATGTCCTTGTCCTGTTTAGCAAGGGCCAGCAGGGTGTCCGTAAAACTTTTTCTGCAAGCGATCATTATTGTCCCTCCTCGATTCTTTTGATTCTTTCTTCAACTTCGGCGACGGCCTGCCTGTACTGGGCCTCGTCGGGCACGCCGTGGTGCCATTTGGCCACTCCTTCCATGAAGGACACTCCGAGTCCCTTGGTCGTATGGGAAATCACGAGATGCGGCTTTCCGCCTTCGGCGCGTATGCCGTCCAGCACGCGGACGATGTCATCGATGTCGTCGCCGTTCATCTCCACCACGTCCCAGCCGAAGGCCGACCATTTCGTCCTGATGTTCTCGATGGCCATAACGTCTTCGGTGGAGCCGCTAATCTGCAGGCCGTTGCGGTCGATGAACGCCACGAGGTTGTCCAGCTTGTACTGATTGCCCGCCATCGCGGCCTCATAGATGGACCCTTCGCCCTGCTCCCCGTCGCCCATCAGCACGTAGGTCATATAGGGCTTCCCGTTCATCTTCGCGGCGAGTGCCGTGCCGACTCCGATGGAAAGACCATGGCCGAGAGCTCCGGAATTGACTTCAATGCCGGGCACGTTCACCGTGGGATGGCCCGCGAGAGGAGACTTGAACCTGCCGAGGGTGTCGAGCTCCTCCCTGGGCAATATGCCCTTCGCTTCGAGCACGACGAACAGGGCCTCCACACAGTGGCCCTTGCTCAGGATGAACCTGTCCCTTTCGGGATTCTTGAGATTCGAAAGGTCAAGCGAAAGCTTGTGAAAATAGAGAACGGTAAGCAGATTCAGACACGAAAGGTCACCGCCTGTATGTCCCGCACCAGCGTTATAAATGACCTCCAAGAGCCTTTTTCTGTTCTTCTCCGCAGTCAGCTTCAAAGTTTTAGCGTCCATACGTGGTTTCGTTTTTTCTTGGTTTCTGCAAATATTGCAATAGCATTTGTCTTTTCCAAGAGAAATCGAAAGAAAATGAAAATAAATATTTTCGTTTGTTGTTGTTTTATAGTTTCGGATTGGAATTGTTCCGTTGAGAATTTTTTTGTATATTTGGAAATGTAGAACGATTTCCCTATGGCAGCATTGATTCAACGTCGCAAAGACATCCTGAACCTTATCCGCGAAGACGGCCACGCCAAAGTCCAGAAGCTCGCAAAGATATTCAATGTATCGGAGGTCACCATACGGCAGGACCTTGAAATCCTGGAGCAGATGGGCTACGTACAGAGAGAGCACGGAGGAGCGTTCCTCAAGGATGTGGGAGATTTTGCGAAGACAGGCAAACTGTTCAACCAGACCCACATGGAGGAGAAGCAGGAAATCGCGAAGAAGGCCGTGAAGCTCATCAACGAAGGGGACTGCATCATCCTCGACTCGGGCTCCACGACCACCGAACTCGCAAAGCTCCTGGTCGGCTACCACAATCTCACGGTCGCGACCAACGCGCTCAACATCGCCCTGATACTCGGAGGCAACCCGGGCATCAACCTCATAGTCTCCGGCGGCGAGTTCAAGGCGCCCACGCTTTCGCTTTCCGGGGAGATGGCCGCCAGCACCTTCAAGAACATCCATGTGCAGAAGCTCTTCCTCGCCACGGCCGGAATCTCATCCGACATGATGCTCACCTATCCGAGCTTCAGCGACCTCACGGTCAAGTCCGCGATGATACGGGTGTCCGACAAGGTTTTCCTGCTGGCCGACTCGTCGAAATTCGGGGAGACTTCGTTCGCCAGCCTCGGCCGCATCTCCCTCGTGGACACGGTGGTGACCGACAGCAAGATAAGCAAGGAACAGGTCGACATGTTCAAGGAGCTCAACGTAGACCTTTTATATTAATACACACATAACGCAACACTAACATCATGAAAAAAACTCTGTTGGTTCTAGGCGCGCTCATCAGTGCCTTCCAGCTTTCCGCGCAGCCCAAGCTCAGCGCGGACAACATCGACGAAGTACTTGAGGCCATGACCCTCGAGGAGAAGGCCGCACTCTGCGTCGGAGCGGGACGCGGCTATCAGCTCGGCGGGCTGACCTTCAGCAGCACCGTGCTCGTTCCCGGTGCTGCCGGAACAACCCTCGCAATCCCCCGCCTCGGAATTCCCGCGACCGCCCTTCCTGACGGCCCTGCCGGAATCCGCATCAGCCCGACCCGCGAGGGCGACAGCCGCACCTACTACGGCACCGGCTTCCCCGTGGGTACCGCAATCGCATCATCATGGGACACCGAGCTCGTGGAGCACATGACCTCCGCAATGGGCAACGAGGTGCTTGAATACGGCGTGGACGTATTGCTCTCGCCGGCTATGAACATCCACCGCAACCCTCTCTGCGGACGCAACTTCGAATACTTCTCCGAGGATCCCGTGCTGGCCGGCAAGATAGGCGCGGCCTACGTGCGCGGCATCCAGTCCAACGGAGTCGGCACTTCGGTGAAGCACTTCGCGGCCAACGACCAGGAGACCAACCGCATGGAGAACGACTCCCGCGTAGACACCCGCGCCCTGCGCGAAATCTACCTCAAGGGATTCGAGATCACCGTCAAGGAGGCCCAGCCCTGGACCATCA
>UQQM01000017.1 GCA_900543205.1 uncultured Bacteroides sp.
TAGTTACCACCGCACCAGTTAGAGTCCCAACCACGGGTGATACCGATTCTGTTGCTGATAGGATTTGTTTTCTGTCCCATATTACTTATTCTCCACTGGTTGTTTTACATCGAGGATCACGGTAACATGATTGGAGCGCTTGCGTATGCGTCCGGCCCTACCCTGGGGACAGGGACGGATACGTTTCAGCATGCGTCCGCCGTCAACCATAATGGTCTTGACATAGACATTGCCGTTATCCAGCTCCTTGCTCTTGTCCGGATTCTTGGCTTCCCAGTTGGCGATGGCGCTGCGGAGAAGTTTCTCGAGACGGACTGAAGCCTCTCTCTTCGAGAATTTCAGAAGATCGAGAGCGCGGTTGACCTCAACTCCGCGGACCGTGTCGGCGACAAGGCGCATCTTGCGGGGAGAAGTAGGCGCGTCATTCAGTTTGGCGACAGCCGTTGACTTCTTGGCCTCCTTGAGGCGTTCTGCCATTAGTCTTTTACGCTTTCCCATGATAATTACTTCTTATTGTTGCCTGAATGACCTCTGAATGTACGGGTAGGGGCGAATTCGCCGAGCTTGTGGCCTACCATCTGTTCGGTAATGTAAACAGGAATGAACTTGTTTCCATTGTGGACAGCAATGGTGTGGCCGATGAAGTCAGGAGAGATCATGCTGGCGCGCGACCAGGTCTTGACCACCTCCTTCTTCTTGCTACCATTGTTCATAGCAAGAATTCTCTTCTCCAGGGCTTCCTGGATATATGGACCTTTTCTTAATGAACGACTCATAATCTCTAAAGTTTAATTCCTGTTATTTCTTCCTTCTTTCAATGATGAACTTGTTTGAAGAGGCCTTAGGATTACGTGTCTTGTAGCCCTTGGCAGGCAGACCCTTGCGTGAGCGGGGGTGTCCGCCGGAAGCACGTCCTTCACCACCACCCATAGGGTGATCGACAGGGTTCATCACGACGCCTCTGTTGTGAGGACGGATGCCGAGCCAGCGTCTGCGGCCGGCTTTTCCGTGGCTCTCCAGATTGTGGTCGGAGTTGGAAACTTCTCCGATGGTGGCACGGCAGGTGACAAGCACCATGCGGGTCTCGCCTGAAGGCAGGCGGAGCACGGCGTGCTTTCCTTCACGTGCGGCGAGCTGTGCGAAGGTTCCGGCCGAGCGGGCCATCGCGGCGCCCTGTCCGGGACGAAGCTCGATGTTGTGGACAAGCGTACCAACAGGAATTTCACTCAGGGGCAGGGTGTTGCCGAGCTCGGGAGCGACTCCGCTTCCGGAAGCGATCACCTGGCCCACCTTGAGTCCTTTGGGAGCGATGATATATCTCTTCTCTCCGTCTTCATACTGCACAAGGGCGATGCGGGCGCTGCGGTTGGGATCGTACTCGATCGTGAGAACCGTAGCAGGGCAGTTGTCCTTGTTGCGGCGGAAGTCGATGATACGGTACATCCTCTTGTGTCCGCCGCCTCTGTAGCGTACGGTCATCTGACCCGTATTGTTGCGTCCGCCGGTGCTCTTAAGGGGCTCCAGCAATGATTTCTGGGGTTTCTTGGCGGTAATCTCGTCGAATGCGCTGATCACCTTGTTCCTCTGGCCGGGGGTTACCGGCTTGAATTTTCTTACTGCCATTGTCTGTCCCTCCCTTAAATGTTAGCGTAGAAATCTATCTTGTCATCACCTGCAAGGGTAACATACGCCTTCTTGAAGTGATTCATGCGGCCGCGGAGAATGCCGGTCTTGGTGTAGCGGCTCTTCCTCTTGCCGTGATAGTTGAGCGTGTTCACGCTTGCGACGGAGACATTGTACATCTGCTCCACCGCTTCCTTGATCTGAAGCTTGTTGGCTTTACGATCCACGATAAAGCCGTACTGGTTCAACTTCTCGCCCTGAGCCGTAAGCTTCTCTGTTATTATTGGCTTAATTATAATTCCCATCTTCGTAAACAATTAGCGCAGATTCCTTTCAGCGAGAGTGTCCTGCACACCGTCGATGAACACGAGCTTGTTGGAGTTCATGATGGCGTAGGTGTTGATCTCGTCAACGGTGATTACGTTCACCTCGGGAAGGTTGCGGGATGAAAGATAGATGTTGTCTGAATTCTGGGGAAGCACGTAGAGGACCTTGCGGGTTCCGGCGTTGATGGCCGAAGTGATCTTGAGGAGATCCTTGGTCCTGGGAGCTTCCAGGGTGAAAGGCTCAAGAATGATGATGGCATTCTCATTCGCCTTGTATGAGAGGGCTGACCTGCGGGCCAGAGCCTTGACTTTCTTGTTGAGCTTCTTGTGGTAGAAGCGGGGAACGGGTCCGAAGACGCGGCCGCCGCCTACGAAGATGCCCGCCTTGAGGCTTCCGTGGCGTGCTCCGCCGCCGCCCTTCTGGCGTCCGAGCTTCTTCGTGCTGTGGGAGTTCTCGCTGCGGTCCTTGGTCTTGGCGTTGCCGTGACGCTGGTTGGCGAGATACTGCACTACATCAAGATATATGGCATGGTCGTTGGGCTGCACGCCGAATACCTTCTCATCGAGGGTGACCTGCTTGCCGGACTGAGTTCCGTCAATCTTCAAAACTGGTAACTGCATAACTAAGCCTCCAAAATTACATAAGAACCCCTGGCTCCGGGAACGGAACCCTTAACTACGACAAGATTGTGCTCGGGAATCACCTTCACTACCTGAAGGTTCATCACCTTCACCCTCTCGTTGCCCATGTGGCCGGCCATGCGCATTCCGGGAAGGACGCGTGAAGGCCAAGAGGATGCACCCATTGAACCGGGGTGACGAAGGCGGTTGTGCTGGCCGTGGGTCTGACCGCCTACTCCGGCGAAGCCATGACGGTGCACTACGCCCTGGAAGCCCCTACCTTTAGAAGTGCCGATTACGTCCACGAACTTCACGTCATCGGAGAAGAAGTCTGCGACGGTGTACTTGTCGCCGAGACCGATCTCGCCGAAGTCAGACCTGAACTCGACGAGCTTCCTCATGGGAGCGCAACCTGCCTTTTTGAAATGCCCCATCAGAGGCGCGCTGGCGTGCTTTTCGGTGGTTTCGTCATAGGCGAGCTGCACTGCGGAATATCCATCTTTCTCCACGGTGCGGAGCTGCGTGACAACGCACGGACCAGCCTCGATAACGGTGCATGGTATGTTCTTACCATCGGCACCGAAAACGGAAGTCATTCCGATTTTCTTTCCAATCAATCCAGGCATTGGTTTGATAATTAATTGTTTATAAATACATTAAAAAGTCCGCCTAAAAAGCGGGCTGCAAATATACAATTTATTTGGCAAAAAGCAAAAACTTGCTTTCCCATATTTTCATTGTATCTTTGTACTATTCAATGACTGACGAAGGGACATGCTCGAATTTCTGCACTTCACTTGGATAGACTTCCTCGACATCCTGATGGTGACGGGCCTGATCTTCCTGGCCTTCCGCTGGATAAAGGGCTCCACCGCAGTCAACATATTCGTTGCGATAATCCTCGTCCTCCTGGTCTACATAATAGCCTCGTCGATAGGCATGAAGATGATATCCTCGGTGCTGGGCACCCTGATAAACGTCGGCGCCATTGCGCTGATCATCATCTTCCAGCCCGAAATCAGGCGCTTCCTCAACTCGCTGGGACGCCGCGCCGGCGACACCCTGGAGAACAGGTCGTTCCTCCGCAGGTTCTTCCCCAGGCAGATGCTCCAGACCGTCGATGCGAAGTCGGTCACCGAGATAGCCGAGGCCTGCCGCGAGATGTCGGAACAGAAGACCGGGGCCCTGATCATCATACGCAAGAAGGACACCCTGCAGGAAATCATAGACACGGGGGACGTGACCGACGCCCGCATCAGCAGGAGGCTCATAATGAACATCTTCTACAAGAACTCCCCTCTGCACGACGGAGCCATGATAATAGGTGACAACAGGATAATCGCCGCACGCTGCACCCTGCCCATAACCGACAGGTCCGACCTGCCTCCCCGCTTCGGGATGAGGCACAAGGCCGCCGTGGGCATCTCCGAGCAGAGCGACGCCGACGTGGTGGTCGTTAGCGAACAGACGGGAGGAATCTCCTTCGTAAGGGCCGGGAAAGTCCGGCCGATCGACAGCATCAACAACCTGAAACTGCTACTGGCGGGAGAACTTGGCGAATGAAAGACGCGACACTTGAAGCCAAACTCGGATTCGACAAGATCCGGAAGACGATATCCGACCGCTGCATGACGGACTATGCGGCGGAAAAGGTCGCCGGCGAGGAATTCTCGGCCGACGCCTCAGTCATCGGCCGCCGGCTGAAGCTGACCGACGAGATGCGCCTAGTGATGATGTTCGAGGAGAACTTCCCTTCAACGGGATACATCGACGCCATACCCTTTCTGAGCGCACTCGAGAAGCCCGGCTCCTGCATCGACGTGCTCTCGCTCGGCAAGCTGAAGACCGCCACCGACACCATACGCCGCATCCTGCATTTCTTCGGAAGCATAAAGGACGAGGTCTACCCGGAGCTGAAGCGCATGGCCTCGCCGGTGAGGTCGTTTCCGGAAGTGCAGCGCAGGATAGAGGGCATCCTGGACAAATACGGGGACATCAAGGACTCCGCCTCGGACAGGCTGCAGGAGATACGCAGCGCCATACGCTCGAAGGAGGCGGCCATTTCCAAGCGCGCCGGAGCCATACTCAAGCAGGCCCAGGAAGCGGGCATCACCGACGCCGACGCCTCGGTGAACATACGCGACGGCAAGTTCCTGATCCCCGTCAGCAGCTCCTCCAAGCGCAAGCTGCCAGGCTTCGTCTATGACGAGTCCGCATCCGGAAAGACCACCTTCATCGAACCAGCCGAAATAATAGAGCTCGAGAACGATATCAGCGCCCTTCACTTCGAGGAGGCCAGGGAAATACAGAAGATACTCTACGACTTCACGGAATTCCTCAGGCCCTATATCCCCGAACTGCTGAAGGGGGCGGCCTTCCTCGGCGAGACCGACTTCCTGATGGCCAAGGCCCAGACAGCCCTGGACTTCATCGCCGGAATGCCTGTAATCTCGACCGACGGCAGCCTCAGCCTCCGGAAGGCCAGGCACCCGCTGCTCGAAAAGGCCCTGAAGGCCGAAGGCCGCAACATGGTCCCGCTCACCATCACCCTCACCCCGGCCAAGCGCATGCTGCTGATTTCCGGACCGAACGCGGGAGGAAAGTCCGTGTGCCTGAAGACCACAGGACTGCTGCAGTACATGTTCCAGTGGGGCATGCTGATACCCACCTCGGAGACCTCCGAGCTCCCCATATTCGACAGAATCTCCGTCAGCATAGGCGACAACCAGAACCTTGAGAACGACCTCAGCACCTACAGTTCCTTCCTGGCCGACATGAGGGACATGCTCGCGACCGCAGACGACAGGACCCTGGTGCTCATAGACGAGTTCGGTTCGGGCACGGAGCCGGCGGCCGGAGGCGCGATAGCCGAAGCCATACTCAGCGAGCTGGACAAGAGGGGCGTCTACGGGGTCATCACCACCCACTACACCAACCTGAAGCTCTACGCCTCATCGCAGGGGGCGCACGTGACCAACGGCGCCATGCTCTACGACTCTTCGAAGATAGAGCCCATGTTCAAGCTGGAGATAGGTCTGCCGGGCAACTCCTTCGCCTTCGAGCTCGCGCGCAAGATGAAGCTTCCGGAGCCCATAGTCAAGGATGCGGAGAGCCGCGCCGGAGACGAATTCGTCGGAATGGAGCGCAACCTCAGGAGAATCGCCAGGAACCGCCGCGCCCTCGACGAGAAGCTGCAGAAGGTGAAGCACAGCGACAGGGAGCTCACCGAGCTCACGGAAAAATACGGGAAGGAACTGGAGGACATACGCAGGCAGCGCGAAACCATACTGGCAGAAGCCAGGAGAGAAGCCGAGGAGATAGTGCGCCAGGCCGGACGGCAGGTCGAGAAGACTATCAGGGAAATCCGTGAGGCACAGGCAGAAAAGGAGCAGACCAAGGCAGCAAGGCAGGAACTACAGGGCTTCCTCGGCGGACTCGAGCAGAAGAAGGCGAAGGAGCAGAAGAGCCGCGAGGAATATCTGGACCGCAAGCTCGACCAGCTGCAGAAGCGCAGGAAGAAGAAGGAGACCGCTCCCGTGAAGGAGCAGAAGCAGGAGCCCCTGAAAGTGGGCGAGAAGGCGAGAATCAAGGACAACGGGCTCGTGGGCGAGGTCGCGAAGATTTCAAACCGCTCCGTGACCCTCATCATAGGCAACGTCACGAGCACCATGTCCCCGGACAAGGTGGAGCGCATATCCTCCAACGAGTTCCGCGAGGCCTCCCGCAAGGCCTTCGCCGCCCCCATGCAGAAGGTTGACAGCTCCATAACGGAACGTAAGCTGAACTTCTCGCCCGAGCTCGACATACGCGGGGAGCGCCTCGCCGACGCCCTCAACACGGTCATGCATTATATCGACGATGCGATAATGCTCAACGTGGGCTCGGTGCGCATAATCCACGGCAAGGGCACCGGAGTGCTGCGCGAAGAGATACAGAAATACCTGAGGTCCATACCCGGGCTCAGCGTCAGCGACGAGGACGTGAGACAGGGAGGGACAGGAGTCACGGTAGTAAAATTCTAGACTATGGGAAATTTCAGACAAGCCATCGGAAAAAGAGGAGAAGACGAAGCCTGCAGGCATCTCGAGAAACTCGGACACAGGATAGTCGCGAGGAACTGGAGATACGCCCGCCTCGAAGTGGACATCATCAGCCTGTGCGGCAACGGGCTGCATTTCGTGGAAGTCAAGAGCCGGACGGCTCCGGCCGAAGCGGCCCCGGAGACGAACGTGGACGCGGCGAAACGGCGCAAGCTCGCTTCCGCCGCCCTGGCCTTCCTGAATTCTGCCGCCCGCAGGAATCTTCCGCCGGACCTGGAAGTTTTCTTCGACATCGTCACCCTGCTCTTTGACGGCCCGGACTTTGAATTGAATTACTATCCACAAGCTTTTATACCCACTTATGCTTAATAACCATTTCTACTGCATAATCATGGCCGGAGGGATCGGCTCCCGCTTCTGGCCTATCAGCAGGGCCGACAAGCCCAAGCAGTTCCTGGACTTCACGGCGGAAGGCAAGTCCTTCCTCCGTTTCACCTACGAAAGAGTGAGGGCCGTCATCCCCGACGACAACATCATCGTCGTGTCCCTCACCCGCTACAAGGAGGAGGTCAAGAAGCACATCCCCGAGCTCAAGGACGAGAACCTGCTTCTTGAACCCTACAACCGCAACACCGCACCCTGCATCACCTACGCCACCTACTCCATCCTCAAGAGGGATCCGCTGGCGGTCACGGTGGTGACGGCGGCCGACCTCATCATCCACAACCACAAGGCATTCAACGAGACCCTGAGCAGCGCCCTCGCCTACGCCGCCGGCACCGACGCCCTGATAACCATAGGCGTGGTTCCCACCAGGCCCGACCCTAACTTCGGATACATACAGATGGCGGGCAAGCCGGAGCCCGGAAGCCCCGTGAAGGTGAAGACCTTCACCGAGAAACCCAGCACCGAGCTGGCCAAGGTGTTCATCGACACCAAGGAATTCCTCTGGAACTCGGGCATCTTCGCATGGAGGGCTTCGGTGATCAAGGATGAGCTGGAGAAATACGTACCCGAGATAACCAACCTCTGGGAGGGATGGCAGAGCAACCTCGGCACCGACACGGAACGCGAATTCATTGAAAGAATCTACACCGACATGCCCAGAATCTCAATCGACTACGCCGTGATGGAGAAGACCGACCACGCATGGGTCTACCCGGCCACTTTCAGATGGGCCGACATCGGAAACTGGGACACCCTGTACGACTACATGGCGCACCATGACGAGAACGGCAACGCGATGAACCTGCTGAACAAGGGCCTGATCAAGGAATGCAAGGGCAACATCGTCTACTCGGACAACCCCGACAAGCTGCTCGCCCTCCGGGGACTGGAGGACTTCATCGTTATCAACACCCACGACGTGCTGATGATATGCCCCCGCGACATGGACAAGCTCAAGGACTTCCTGTCGAGCCTCGCCATGCCGGACTTTGAAGAATACAGATAATGGCAGACTACAGCAGGCTTTTTTCCAAGGACACCGGGAATTTCATGCGGTCGCCGGTCAGGGACATCTTCAAGAAGGTGGACCTCTCGGCGATATGCTCGTTCGCCGGAGGCTATCCCGATGCGGCCACCTTCCCCCTGGATGACATAAAGGAGCTTTGTGCGCTCGTACTGGACAAATACGGGGCTAAAGCCGTGCAGTACGGGGCCACCCAGGGCGTGCCCGAGCTCAGGGAGGCGGTTTCCAGGCGCTATGGCGTCCCCGTCGCCAACATACAGATAACGACCTCCTCGCAGCAGGGAATTGATGTCTGCACAAGAATACTCGTCGACCCGGGCGACGTGGTCCTGACCACGAAGCCGACCTACCTGGGCGCCATACAGTCGTTCAGGTCCTACCGCGCCGAGATAGTGCCCGTCGACGGTTTCAGCGAAGAATGCTGCGGCGTCTCCGCCGAAACCCTGACGCGCGCGAAGTTCTGCTATGTGATCCCCGACTTCCAGAACCCGGGCGGCACCACCATGAGCCTGGAGGAGCGCAGGCAGCTGTGCGCGCTCTCGGAGAAATACGGCTTCGTGATAGTGGAGGACGCCCCCTACCGCGAGCTGCGCTATTCCGGGGAAGCCGTTCCGACCATATATTCGCTCGCGCCCGGCAGGACCCTGCACCTGGGCACCTTCTCGAAGATATTCGCTCCGGGCTTCCGCCTCGGCTGGATATTCGGCCCCGAGGAGCTGCTGGACCTGATTTACGTCTGCAAGCAGTCGCTCGACCTCTGCCCTCCAGTGCTCGACCAGTACATGGCCGCCGAGTTCATGGCCGGCGGCAGGCTGGACGCCAACCTGCGCAAGAGCATAGACCTGTACCGCACAAAGCGCGACCTGATGCTCTCGCTGCTGCAGCGCCACATGCCGGAAGGCGTGAGCTGGACCCGACCCGAAGGCGGACTTTTCCTCTTCCTGACCCTGCCGCCGCAGGTGGACACCGTCGCCCTCTACGACAGGGCCCTGGGAGCCGGAGTCGCCTACGTGGCCGGTTCGTTCTTCTACCCCGACGGAAGCCACCGCAACACCATGCGGCTCAACTTCTCCTTCCTCGACAGCTCCCGCATGGAGGAGGGCATAAAACTGCTCGCAGATGTCATCGCTTCAGCTCTATAAATACTCCGGCGCGGGCAATGACTTCGTGGTGCTGGCCGACGGCGTGCCGGGAGGAGCCCCGGGATATGACGCTTCCGGCTGGTCATGCGACGTTTCCGCCTACCGCGACGCGGCTCTGATAGGCAGGATCTGCGACCGGAGAAGCGGTTTCCGGGCCGCAGACGGACGCACTGGGGCTGACGGCCTGATGATACTCTCCCTTCCTGAGGGCGGTGACGGAAAGGCACGGACCGCAAGGCTTCCCGATTTCCGCATGGAGTATTTCAACTCCGACGGCTCCGGAGGCATGATGTGCGGCAACGGAGGCCGCTGCATCGTGGCCTTCGCCGATTTCCTGGGGCTGAAGCCGTCTGCCGGGAACAGCTTCGTGTTCGAGGCGCCGGACGGACTGCACTCCGGAGAAATCATTTCCCGGCAGATCCGCCGCTGCACCGTAAGGCTCAAGATGATAGACGCATTCGGGCTGCGCCGGGTGCTCGGAGGCTGGTTCCTGAACACCGGCACGCGGCATTTCGTGCTTTTCACGGAAGACGCGGACAAGGTGGACGTCGCTTCGGAAGGCTCCAGGCTGCGGCACGATGCGGAATTCGCGCCGGAAGGCGCCAATGTCAACTTCGTTTCGCGCATGACGGACGGCTCCCTGAAGATACGGACCTTCGAAAAGGGGGTCGAAGCCGAGACGCTCGCCTGCGGCACGGGAATCACAGCCGCCGCGATAGCCGCATGGTACGAGGGCGTGCCTCCGACGCACAACGAGAAAGCGCGCGCGGAATACCTGCTCCACGCGCGCACAGATCAACTTTCAGTGGATTTCATCCCGTCTTGCCGCCCCGGTGCCGTCTTGCCTCCGGCGGCCGCAGCCACCGAGGTCTACCTCACCGGCCCGGCGGAAAGGATCTGACCCGAAGCCCCTTCGGCATCCGCACCATCAGCGCAGGAGATCCTCCAGGGTCACGGAGCCGGAGGTCTTCTCGTCGCGGTACTTGACAATCACGGGGCAGTAGAGGCAGACGCCGGAGCCGGCGGACACGCCCTTGCGTATGGGACGGCTGCCCGAAACCACCACGGCACCTGCGGGAACGACCACCCTGCCGTCAGCGTTGCGCTCCACGAACTCACCCGTCGTGGAATCGAAAATCGGAGTGGAGGAGGTGATGATGACTCCAGAGGCTATCACGGCCTTCTCCTGCACTATCGTACCCTCGTAGATACCGCAGTTGCCGCCCACGAAAGCCCCGTCCTCGATTATGGTGGGCAGGGCGCCGGCAGGTTCGAGCACTCCGCCTATCTGGGTTGCGGCCGAGATATGTATGTTCCTGCCGACCTGGGCGCACGAGCCTATGGTCACATGGCTGTCGACCATCGTGCCCTCACCCACGTACGCGCCGACGTTGATATAGGAGGGAGGCATGACTATGGCACCGGGCGCGACGTACGCTCCCCGGCGTATGCTGCTGCCTCCGGGCACGATGCGCACCCCGTCGGCTTCGCTGAAACGGCGTACGGGGAAGGTGTCCTTGTCGAAGAACGGGAACTTCCCCTCCGACATGTCGGCAATCTTTCCGAGCCTGAAGCCGGCAAGTATCACCTCCTTGACTTCGCGGTTCACCTGCCAGCGGCCTTCACGCTTCTCGGCCACGCGCAAAGTCCCGGCCTCGAGACCGGCCATGACCTCGTTGAATCTTTCTATGCTTGTTTCCATAAATCCTCAATTATCCTGGTCATCAGTTCCATGGTCGCGGGAGCAGCCTCGGACAGGGGCAGCCTCACCTTCGGCGACATCAGCCCGAGACAGGCCATCGCGGCCTTGACCGGAACCGGATTCGACTCCACGAAACAACCCTTGAACAGAGGGAAAAGCCTGTGGTGCAGCCCGCGTGCGGCAATCAGGTCGCCGGCGAGCATGGCGTCGCACATCGCGCTGACCTCGGCCGGAGCCACATTGGAGGCCACGCTAATCACTCCCTGTCCGCCTGTGGCCATCAGGGCCAGGGTCATGTCATCGTCGCCGCTGAGCACGGAGAAGCCCTCGGGTGCGCGGCGTATCATCTCGCTCACCTGGTCGTATCTGCCGGAGGCCTCCTTGATTCCGACTATGTTCGGGCAGTCTTCGGCGAGGCGTATTGCGGTGTCCGCAGTCATGTTGGCCCCGGTGCGGCCGGGCACGTTGTAGATGACTATTGGCTTGCCGCTCCGCTCCGCGACCTCCTTGAAATAGCGGTACTGGCCCTCCGGGGTGGGTTTGTTGTAGTAGGGTACGACCACCAGCCATGCATCGGCGCCGCAGTCGTCGAGCAATTCCATATTGGCCAGGGTGCCGTCGAGCGAATTGGTGCCGCAGCCAGCCAGCAGAGGCATGTCGCCGACGTGTTCGCGTGTGATGCGGAGGAGTTCCTTCTTCTCCCCGGGGCCCAGGGTCGGAGTCTCGCCCGTGGTCGCCAGGGGCACCAGGAAATGCACGCCGGCCTCCACCTGCCTGTCCACGCAGGCGGCGTAGGCTTCGTAGTCCACTTCGCAATTGTCCTTGAAAGGGGTCACCAGTGCGGTGCCGCAGCCTTTCAGATATAGCTTGCTCATAATATCAGATCCTTGAATTCATGTACGCCCTCCAGCCCTTCGGTCATCAATGCCGCCGCGACCGCACCCTCGGCGAAACCCTCGCGGGAGAAGGCCTCGTGCGTGAAGGTAAGCTTGTCCACCCGCGAGCCGAATTCGGCGATATGCGTTCCGGGCACCTCACCTATCCGCTGCGAGCCTATATCCGGCTTCTCCCCGAGTGCGGCCTCAATGATGCCGGCCACGCTTTTCGCGGTTCCGCTGGGCGCATCGAGCTTGTGTATATGGTGAATCTCTTCCACGTGAGGGACATAGCCGTGCCCCTTGAGCACCTCGCAGGCGCGCTGGACCGCGGCGAAGAAGGCGTTCACCCCTATGGAGAAGTTGGACGCCCATATCAGCGGCGTGCCCTGCTTCCCGAACTCGGAGAACACGTCCTCCTTTATGTCATTCCAGCCGGTTGTCCCTACAACCGCCGCCTTGAACTTGCGCGCTATCTCGGGATAGTTGGCCCTGAAGGCGTCGGGAGTCGTGAAATCTATGCAGACGCATTCCGCCGCGAGCCCGTCGGGAACCGCGCAGACGTCTTCGGTGATGCAGGCCGGCTCGATGCCACGCCTGTGAAGCGCGGCCTCCACCATGTGGCCCATCTTTCCGTATCCGCTAATTACAACTTTCATATATCTTCGTATAGTTTTCAACAGCTTCGTCTATTTCGGCGAGGCTTACGCACTCGTCGTCGCGGTGGGCCACCTTGATGGAGCCCGGGCCGCATATCATCTTGTGGGTGAAGTTCTTCAGATGAGGGGCGTCGCTCCCGAAGGACACGGCCCTGGTGCGGAAACCCGGAAGGGTCATATAGGCCGCCGGGTCATCGCCGCCCCTGGCCGCCACCGTCAGCTCCGGTCCGGCGCAGGCAGCCATGAAGGCGTCCACCCGTTCAGTCGAGGCGAAGGTGGTGCGGAAATACAGACGGCACTCCAGCGAAGGGCTCAGGATGTTCTGGGGGTTGTCGCTGCGCAGCTGCCCGACGTTGAATGTGGTCTCCCCGAGCTCCGCGTCCGGCGGGAAAGCCTCGGCATGAAGGCGGTTCATGAAGTCCACGAACATCTCGACGGCGCTTCTCCCGCACTCCGGGTAGCCGGAATGGAAGGCCTTCCCTGTGAAACGGAGGTCAAAGGACCGTGTACCCTTGGATGCGCTGACCATACAGTTGTCGGTCGGCTCGCCTATCACCAGATACGGGGCGCTGAAACCGCCGCGCGAGAACGCCTTGGCGCCGAACGAACCCGTCTCCTCCCCGCTGAGCAGCAGCAGGCCGAAGCCGCTCTTTCCTCCGGCTTCGAGCAGCTTGCATGCTCTGTACATCGCATAGATCTGCCCCTTGGCGTCGCAGCTCCCCCGGCCATGGACGGACGCGCCGTCGAAGGAAGGGGCGATATATGGAGGGACCGTGTCTATATGGGTGCAGAACACAAGCCTGGGCCGTCCCCAGCTGAAAAGCAGGTTCAGGGTGCCGTCGCCGACCTCGAAACTTTCCGCCCGAGGGGCCTCGACATGGGCCAGCAGCCATTCCGCGAGGGCTCTCTCCCGGCCCGAGGTGGAGTCAATTTCCAGTATGTCCCTGAAGAATCCGTCCATCACAGCATCAGTATATCCTTTATTATCCCCGTTGCGGCGAGCCTCACGCCCTCTCCGGCGCCTTTGATTACGAGGGGAGAAGAATACTCGCTGCGTATCACGGTGACATTTTCCGTGCCGCTTATCCAGTAGAACGGGCTGTCCATGCCCACCAGGCGCATCTTTATCTCGGCCTTGTAGCCGAGTCTGGAGGAAGTGTCCTTGCGCAGCGAGGCGACGAAACGCTGCCTGAGTCCCGCGTTGTCGAGTTCGGCCTCCCTCTGGATGAAGCGCGGCTCGTATGCGGAGAGGCGGGCGTAGAACTCGTCGAGAGGGCAGTCGAAGAACTCGGGGCCGAGCATCGGGGTGATTTCCACGTCGTCCTCCTCGAGAGGGATGCCGGCCTCGCGCGCGATTATCAGCAGTTTGCGGAGCACGTCGCGGCCTCCGAGGTCTATGCGGGGGTCGCTTTCGGTCAGGCCTTCGGTCTGGGCACGGCGCAGCAGGGTCGCAAGGCTGTCGCTGCGGGCCCCGTCATAGCCCGTTATGACATAGTTCAGGGTGCAGGACACGACGGCCTCCACGGACTCTATCCCGTCGCTGCAGTTGGCGCTGCCCGCAATCGATTCAAGTATGGGCAGGGCGTTGCCCACGGTCGTGTCGTAGCGGAAATATGCTCCGTTCTCCCTCGCCGCCGCCTTGATTGCAGCATACTGCACGTATGGCACGGCCACGGACCGACGGTTGGAAGTGACCACGTTGAGGCCGGAGCGCATGAGCTCCCCGTATCGCAGATAGAGCTTCTGGTCATCGGTGCAGTCCACGAACACCGACTTGCGCGGCGCGGCCTCGCAGACTGCGGCTATGTAGGCCCCGCCTTCGGCGCTTTCCCCTTCGGCGAGCCGCGCCGCGATGTCCCCGGCGCGGATTCCGCGCATGTCAATCACGAAATGCCGGCTGTCGGAGATTCCGACTATGTTGAGGCTGCGGCCCGTTCTTGCCCCGATACGGGCCTGGCTGCGCTCCACAAGGTCCACCAGGGCCTTGCCCACGGCGCCGTAGCCCGCGATGAAGACATTGATGCCGGCCACGGCCCTGTCTTCAAAGAACTCGCGGTGCAATGCGGCCACAGACTCGTTCTCCACCAGCCGCTTGACGTTGATGAAGAACACTCCGCCTTCGCCGTAGACTTCGCCCAATGGGCTGATTCCGGCTTCGGCCAGGGCTGAGACCATGCGGCCGACGGCGGCGCGTCGGCTGGCGACAGCTTCGCCGACGACGCAGAGCCTCGCCTCGTCCCGCCCCGGGACGGCGAGGCTCGTGACGCCTATCCAGGCGTCCGCCGCCGTCCGGACCCTGCCGCTGATCAACGTGCCTGGATGCGCCGGGTCGAAAGTGTTGCGTATGCTGATGTCTATCCCCTTCTCCATCGCCGGCTTCACGGTCGGGGCGTAGAGCACCTTCGCCCCGTTCTCGGCCAGCTCCAGCGCGGCCTTGTAGGATATGTCGGGAATGGTCTGCGCCGAAGGCACAATCTTGGGGTTGGCGGTCATGATTCCGGGCACGTCGGTCCAGATTTCCAGAGTGTCGGCCCCGGTTCCGGCGGCATAGAGGGCCGCGCTGTAGTCGGAACCTCCCCTGCCGAGCGTCGTGACCTGGCCGTTCTCGTCGGAGGCGATGAACCCAGGGGCCACGAACAGCCTGACTTCGGGCTCGGAGCCCACGGCGGCCGCCATGGCGGAATAGCTGGGGCCCTCTTCAACTTCGCCTCCGCGAGTCCTCACCAGCTGGCGCGAATCAAGCCATTTGGAACGTATGCCCTCGCAGGCGAACTTCCTCTCGATTATGACGGTCGAAAGTATCTCGCCGAAAGACTCGATGCAATCGCCCGCATAACGGCCGATTTCCTCGAAGATATTGAGCACCAGCCTCTCCGTGTCCGACCTCTGGCTTCCCGTGAAAAGCCTGCGGACAATCCGGAGATGCCTCTCCTTCAGCTTCCCGGCAAGTTCAGCCCTGGCCTCGGGCGAGGCCTTTCCGATTTCAATCAGGGCGTCGGTGCATCCGCTTATCGCGGAGCACACCAGAATCACGCGGTCCCTGGCGAGGGCCGCCTCCACAATGTCCATCACCGTGGAAATTCTCGTCGCATCCGCGACGGAACTGCCGCCGAACTTGAGTACCTGCATCAGATTCTCTGTATTTTTGCGCCGAGGGCTCCGAGCCTCTGCTCGATATTCTCGTAGCCCCGGTCTATCTGTTCGATATTGTCTATCTGCGAAACTCCCTTGGCCGACATCGCGGCGAGCAGCATGGCTATTCCGGCCCTGATGTCGGGAGAGGTCATACGGTTGCCCTTGAGGCTCATCTTGTGGTCATGCCCGATGACGACGGCCCTGTGGGGGTCGCAGAGTATTATCTGGGCGCCCATGTCTATGAGCTTGTCCACGAAGAACAGACGGCTCTCGAACATCTTCTGGTGTATCAGCACGCTGCCCTTGCACTGGGTGGCTACCACAAGCATCACGCTCAGCAGGTCGGGAGTCAGGCCCGGCCAGGGGGCGTCGGCTATGGTCATTATGGAGCCGTCGATGAAAGATTCGATTTCATAGCTCTCCTGGGCCGGCACGAAGATGTCGTCGCCCCTCTGCTCGAGGCGGACGCCCAGCCGGCGGAAACTCTCGGGTATGATTCCGAGATTGGTCCAGGACACGTCGCTTATCGTAAGCTCGCTCTGCGTAATTGCGGCCATCCCTATGAATGAGCCGACTTCTATCATGTCCGGCAGGATGCGGTGCTCAGCCCCGTGAAGCGAGCCTACACCGGTGATGGTGAGCAGGTTGGAGCCTATGCCGTCGATTTTCGCGCCCATGGCGACAAGCAGGCGGCACAGCTGCTGGACGTATGGTTCGCAGGCGGCGTTGTAGACCGTCGTCCGCCCGGAAGCCATTACGGCCGCCATGACTATGTTCGCGGTTCCCGTCACCGAAGCCTCGTCGAGCAGCATGTAGCAGCCCTCGAGCCCCTTGTCTGCAGAGAGCCTGTACGCCTTCTTCGCGGAATCGTACTCACAGGAGGCGCCGAGGCGCATCATGCCCTCAAGATGGGTGTCCACCCTCCGGCGGCCGATCTTGTCGCCTCCAGGCTTCGGGAAATAGGCCTGTCCGAAACGGGCCAGGAGCGGGCCGGCCACAAGCACGGACCCGCGCAGCTTGGCGCACTGGCCCACGAAGTCGTCGCTTCTGATGTAGAACTCATTGATATGGTTGGCCGTGAGGGTGTAGTCACCCTTCGCGTGCCTCTCCACGCTCACGCCCATGGACCTCAGCAGCTCCAGCAGGTTGAAAATGTCGAGAATCTCCGGAATGTTGGTGATTCTCACCGGTTCCGAAGTAAGCAATGCGGCGCAGATGACCTCCAGAGCCTCGTTCTTGGCGCCCTGGGGCTCTATGCTTCCGCTCAGGCGGTGTCCGCCCTCTATCACGAATGAACTCATATATGCTCGACTTCCGGATGAAGCTCGACCCCGTAGCGGGATTTCACCTCATCGACTATTCTTCTTTCCAGGGCCAGCACGTCCTCCGGCGTCGCCCCGCCGCTGGCGTTCACTATCACGAGCGGCTGCCTCTCATATACCGCCGCACCCCCGTGCACCGCACCCTTGAGTCCGCAGCTGTCTATCAGCCACGCCGCAGGAATCTTCACGCCGCCTTCCGGCAGATCGTAATGCGGAGCGCTTCCGTCGGGCGAAATCCTCGCGAACTCTTCGGCGCTCACCACGGGATTCTTGAAGAAGCTGCCGGCGCTTCCGAGCTCCTCCGGATCGGGGAGCTTGCTGCGCCTTATTCCCATCACGGCCTCGCGCACCTTTTGCGGGGTCAGGCCGTCCGAATCGTTCAGCGCCTCTTTCAGCCCCTTGTATTCCAGCCTCGGGCTCGCTTTCCGTGTCAGGCGGAAAAGCACGCTGGTGACCACATAGCGGCCCTTGCTCCCTTCTTCCTTGAACATCGAACTGCGGTAGCCGTAACCGCACTCGGACATCTTGAAACGGCATTTCCTCCTCTCCTTGAGGTCGTAGCACACGACCCCCGAGATAATGTCCTTGATTTCAGCGCCGTATGCCCCGATGTTCTGCACCGCCGCCGCTCCGACTTCTCCGGGAATCAGCGACAGGTTCTCCGCGCCCCAGAGGCCGTGGCGGCAGGTCTCGGCCACGAAGCTGTCGAAATTCACCCCGGCCCCCACCATGACGGGCACCTCGTCCAGCCCCACGTCCACATATTTTATGTATTCTATGTTGGAATGGAGCACGGTGCCAGGAAAGTCGCCGGTGAACAGCAGGTTGCTTCCCTCACCTATATGGAGCAGCGGGCCGGGCAGCCTGTCGAAGTTCAGGCCCTCCAGCTCCGCCACGCTCTCATATTCGACGAAACACGCGCAGGACACCTTCATCCTGAACGTGTTCATCGAAGAGAGGTCGTAGTCGAACTTTATCCTCATTCGCCCTTCCAGGTTGAAGCCAGGCAGAGCTCGTCCATCTGGCTCTGGTCAATCTTGGAAGGAGAATCTATCATCACGTCGCGGCCCTGGTTGTTCTTCGGGAAGGCGATGTAGTCGCGTATGGTCTCCTGTCCGCCGAAGAGGGCGCAGACCCTGTCGAAACCGAAAGCGAGGCCTCCGTGAGGGGGCGCGCCGTATTTGAAGGCGTTGATGATGAATCCGAACTTGTATTCGGCGTCCTCCTTGCTGATGCCGAGCACGTCGAACATACGGCTCTGCATGGCCGCATCGTGGATACGGATGGAGCCGCCGCCGAGCTCGGTGCCGTTGAGCACGAAGTCGTAGGCGTTGGCGCACACCTGCTCGAGGTCCTCCTTGCGGTCGGAGTAGAAGAGCTTCTCATGCTCGGGCTTGGGAGCCGTGAACGGATGGTGCATCGCGTAGAAGCGGCCGTCCTCCTCGCTCCATTCGAGCAGAGGGAAGTCCACGATCCAGAGCGGGGCGAACACATGGGGGTCGCGCAGGCCGAGACGGTTGCCCATTTCGATACGCAGCACTCCGAGCTGGGTCTGGGTCTTGCGCTTAGGGCCGCAGAGCACGAGCAACAGGTCGCCGTTCTGCGCTCCGCATTCCGCCGCGATTCCGTGAAGCTTCTCCGGAGAATAGAACTTGTCCACGCTGGACTTGACGCTTCCGTCGGGATTCAGCTTCACATATACCAGGCCCTTCGCGCCCACCTGCGGCCTCTTCACCCATTCGGTGAGCTCGTCAAGCTGCTTGCGGGTGTATTCGGCACAGCCGGGAACCGCGATGGCACCCACATAGTCGGCTGAATCGAAAACTCCGAAGCCGCAGCCTTTCACGGAAGCGGTGATGTCCTTTATGGTCATGCCGAAGCGTATGTCCGGCTTGTCGGAACCGTAATTGTCCATCGCGTCGTACCAGCTCATCCTGGGAAGCGGGTCCGGTATCTCCACGCCGAGCGCGTTCCTGAACATCGTGCGCATCATGCCCTCGAAGGTGTTCAGTACGTCCTCCTGCTCCACGAAGCTCATCTCGCAGTCAATCTGCGTGAACTCCGGCTGGCGGTCGGCCCTGAGGTCCTCGTCGCGGAAGCAGCGGACAATCTGGAAATAGCGGTCATATCCGGCCACCATCAGCAGCTGCTTGAAGGTCTGGGGAGACTGGGGCAGCGCGTAGAAAGTGCCCGGGTTCATGCGGGAGGGCACCACGAAGTCGCGCGCTCCTTCCGGGGTGGACTTTATCAGATAGGGGGTCTCTATCTCCATGAATCCCTGGCTGTCAAGGTAGTTGCGCACCTCGTGGGCAAGGCGGTGCCTCAGTGCAAGGGCGCGCTGGAGAGGCGGACGGCGAAGGTCGAGGTAGCGGTACTTCGCGCGAAGATCCTCACCACCGTCGCTGACCTCCTCGATAGTGAACGGAGGGGTCACGGACTTGTTGAGCACATTGATGCTCTCCAGCCTTATCTCGATGTCGCCGGTGGGCATCTTGGGGTTCTTGCTGGCCCTTTCGACCACCTCTCCGACAGCCTGAATCACGTATTCGCGCCCGAGGCCGCCGGCGGTCTCGACAAGCACATGGTCAGCATCGGCCTCAACCACGAGCTGGGTGATGCCGTAGCGGTCACGCAGGTCGATGAAGGTCATTCCGCCGAGTTTGCGGGATTTCTGCACCCATCCCGCGAGGGTGACTTTCTTTCCGGCGTCGGAGAGCCGGAGTTCTCCGCAAGTGTGAGTTCTGTACATATCTCGTGTCGTTATCTTCCGAATTTGCAAAGATAACAATTATTCAGACCGGCCGGCATTGATTGGGAATAATTCCTTACCTTTGCCTTTCTTAAAGAAAGAAGGGATGTACTACGTTTCCAAGAAGCTCGAGATAGCCGCAAGCCATCATCTGACGACCGAACCGCCGACCAAGTGTTCGCGGCTGCACGGCCACAACTACAGGGTGGAGATATTCTGCCGCTCGGAGGAGCTGGACGCGAACGGGATGGTGACGGACTTCGGGCTGATAAAGGCGCGGGTGTTCGACGTGCTCGACCACCGCGACCTCAACGAAGTGCTGCCGTTCAACCCGACCTCGGAGAACATCGCCAGATGGATATGCGGGCAGGTGCCGGGCTGCTACAAGGTCAGCGTGCAGGAGACAAGCGGCAACACGGCGGTGTACATCAAGGATTACGTGCCGGGGGATCTTTGACTGACGGATTCCCGCCCGGCCCGTCGGGCACAATAAAGAAAAAAGCGATGATTACTGAAGAACAGGCGAGGCAGGACATAAGGGAACTGCTCGAATACATAGGCGAGGACCCCTCACGCACGGGGCTCAAGGACACTCCGGACAGGATGCTCAGGATGTTCAGGGAGATTTTCCGGGGCTACGACCCCGCGCAGAAGCCGGAGATAACGACCTTCCCCAACGGACAGGACGGCATAGTCTACGACAACATGGTAGTGGATTCGGGCACTTTCTACTCGGTCTGCGAGCACCATTGCCGCACCTTCTTCGGAGAATACTGGTTCGCCTATCTGCCCAACCCCAAGGGGCGCATACTCGGCCTCTCGAAAATCGCCCGCGCCGTGGACTACTGCGCCTCGCGCCTGCAGGTGCAGGAGAGGCTGGTGCACGACGTGGTGGAAATGCTCACCGAAGCGCTCGGCACCGAGAACCCTCCGCGCGGAATGGCCCTGATGATGCGCGGACGCCACATGTGCAAGGAGGGACGCGGCGCGCGCAAGCCCGGAATGATGACCACGACCTGCCTGACCGGAGCCTTCCGCAACAATCCCGAAGTGCGCAATGAGTTCCTGTCGTATGTCGGGAAAATCTGAGAAACAACAGAACACAAAATGTACAAGGTCAAGAAGACGATGGAGATTTCGGCGAGCCACAGCCTGCATTTCAGCAAGGCGGGAGTCGACGAGCCAATGCACGGGCACAACTGGACGGTGACGGTGTGGTGCCGCAGCGAGGAACTTGACGAGGACGGCCTCGTCGTGGACTTCCTCGACATTGAAAGACGCATCCACGACTACCTAGACCACGGCAACCTCAACGAGCTGCTGCCCTTCAACCCCAGCACCGAGAACCTCGCCCGCTGGATCTGCGAGCAGGTGCCGAAATGCTGGCGGGTGGATGTCCGCGAATGCGAAGGCAACGAGGCGAGCTACGAAACCGACAAGTGATTTCTTCGTTGCCACATCCTTCATTTTTGCTACATTTGTATCAAATCGGACAGACCGGACATGGACAAGAACGCCAAATATAGCAGATTGTTGGATGAGCAGATAGCATCCATTCAAAAAGAAAACAGACACATTGAATTCAAGTCCAATTATCAGGATCCCGATAAACTGGGGCAATATATATCCGCCCTCTCTAATGGCGCATGTCTGGACGGGAAAGATTTCGGCTACCTGTATTTCGGAGTTCAGGATAAAACCCTGGAAATAACCGGAACATCATTTGACCCATCAAAAGAGAAAGCCAAAGGGAACCAGTCCCTGGAATTGTATCTTAGAGTGATGATATCCCCGAAAATCAATTTCTCAATAGAGGATTTCACCTATCAGAAGAATGGTAACCCCCTGCGCCTTGTAGTATTCAAGATTCCGGCAGCTGTCGGCCAGCCTACTTGCTTTAAACAGAAATCATGGATCCGTGTGGACAGCCATACAACCGACCTTGCACCATATACCGAGTGGATTCGTAAAATATACAATTCAAGAACAGACTGGACAGCTCAGATTATAGAAGATGCAACCATCGAAGACCTTGACAAGGACGCCATCCAATCAGCATGGGAAGGATACGGGCAACGCTTCCCCGATTTCTCTGAAACATTGCAGACTTGGAATGATGCAACCTTCCTCGACAAGGCAGGACTGACCATAGACGGAAAGATAACACGGACGGCAATGCTGCTGGTGGGCAAGCCGGAAAAAGCCTACAAACTTGGTCACATTGCCCAAATGGACTGGAAATGCTTTCAAGATGGAGAAATAATCGGACAGCTGTTCACAATCCCATTCTTGAAAACAACGACTGAACTGATGTTGAAAATCAGAAACTACCGAATCAAAATATACCCTCACAATTCATTGATTCCGGCAGAAATATGGAAATATGACATCAGAAGCATCCTTGAAGGGCTGCATAACTGCATTGCGCATCAGGATTATACCAAGGACGAGCGCATCATCGTTACTGAAGATAAGGAGAAACTGACATTCGAAAATGCCGGTTGCTTTTATGAGGGTGATTACGAACAATATATCCTTGGAGAGAAGACTCCGAAAAAGTATCGTAATCCTTTCCTTGTGAAAGCCATGCTGAACGTGAAGATGATAGACTCTCAAGGTTTCGGTATTCACAATATGTATATGCGGCAAAAGGAGCGCTATCTTCCAATGCCTGATTATGAAGGGACAGACGAATCACATGTCATAATGCACCTGCCCGGCTCCGTAATCGATGTCAACTACAGCACGATGCTAATGGAGAACGCTGACATTTCTCTGACCGAAGCCGTTCTACTTGACATGGTGCAGAAAGGTAAAACATTAAGCGACAACGCAATCAGTATCCTACGCAAGAAAAAGCTGATAGAGGGAAGAAAACCGAAATTCTATATTGCAAAGACACTGGCACAACATACGGACCGGAAAGTCGAATACTCCCGACATAAGGGTCTGATCAGCAAATCCTGTGAAAGCCTCCTTGTCGATTCACTAAAGGATCACGGCGAATTGACAAGACAGGACATTGACTTACTTTTATGGCCCGTCCTGTCTGATCAGTTGAATGATACCCAGAAAAAGGCTAAAATAGGAAACTTGCTGACTAAATTGAGGAAAAAAGGCATCTTGTCCAATGTCACAAAAGGCAATAGTTCCGTATGGTCCATCAAGCAATAAATTAAGAGCGATTTAAGAGCGATTTAAGAGCGATTTAAGAGCGACAGCGCGCTATATCACTGATTCACAATGCTATGCGTCAAATCACAGGGAAATACATTCTGCCGGCCATTCTCGGAATGCTGCTTTTTCTGCCGGAGGCAAACGCGATAATTCCTGACCGGCAATACCTACGTCTGCCCCAGGAAGCCGGTCTCATCTACAGGAAGCTGGACGTGACCACCGGAGACGGGTTCCGGATCGAAACATGGTTCTATCCCGCACAGGATTTTCCCGGAGAGGACAGCGGGCGGCAGGACATGCTGCCGTACAGTACCATCGATGAAGAACAGAGACCGACCCTGGTCATCTGCAACGGCGATGCGGGGAACATGTCGTACCAGCAGATAGACCTCGCGATGATTTACGCCGCTTGCGGATTCAATGTGGTGACTTTCGACTGGAGAGGGTTCGGGGCCAGTTCGGAATTCGAAATGGACGACGACTATCTCTGCTACACTGAAATGCTGGAAGACTACAGGGCGGTGCTGGCCGCCGTCAAAGGGCAGGAGGAGGTCGACGGAGACTGCATCTTCCTGATGGGATGGTCGACCGGGGCATATCTGAGCATGATTACGGCATACAACGATGAGAACGCCGCCGGCTGCATCCTCTCCGGAGTCCCGTCCACGTTCGGGGAAATCATCCCCATCCTTGTCAGGAACCACCCTGCCGGGAAGACCGAAGCCGAACTCATCGTGCCCGAAGACTTCCCGAAGGAACAGATGCCCGCGCTCATAGCTCCGGAATTCGGAAAACCTATCATGATCATTGCCGGGTCAAAGGACGACCGGACGCCGCAATGGATGGCGGAAAAAATCTACGACGCCCTCCCCGAAGACACGTTCAAGAGGCTTTCCATATTCGAAAACGCAGGCCACGGAGGGACGGACGCCCCGTATTTCATCGACACGCCGCGCTATGTCGAAGAAACCGCGACATTCATCCTGGAGGCCGCAGGGCAGAATCAATATAATTGACGTGCAGTCTGCCATACTGCTCCGAGACAGGCCTTTCCAGCCTATCGCAGGGCAGAATCGGCAGGCAACTCTACAGTTTATAATATGACGACAGTATCGCCGCGAACCAGCTCGGCGGCAGAACAGCCTTGAGCAACACCGACAGGCGCTGTTCCAGCGAAGCCACCACATAGCTGTAGCGGGGATTCCTCTTCCTGACAATCTTAGAGACCTTGCGTGCCAGCACCTCGGGCTTCAGTCCCGAGCTCTCGTCGTGCTCGATGCTTTCTAGAGACTTGGCGTAGGTCCGGTAGACCTTGTACGCCTCCGGGTCGGCCACGCTCTTGCGCTGGGCGGTGAAGCCCGTCGAGAAATCACCCGGCTCTATGACCACGACCTTTATTCCGAAAGCCTTGGTCTCCAGCCTCAACGCCTCGCAATAGCCTTCTATCGCGAACTTGGAAGCCGAATACAGACCCTGGAAAGGCAGGCCCATCAGACCGCCGATCGAACTCAGGCAGATTATCTTCCCTCCGCCCTGCCGGCGCATCACCGGAACCACATGATGCAGGAAACGCACCATTCCGAGCCAGTTCACGTCCATCTGACGGCGGGCCTCCTCTATGGAGTTGAACTCCAGCGGCCCGCCTATGCCCATTCCGGCGTTGTTGATGAACACGTCGATGCGCCCCTCGGCATCGACGACCTGCCCGACAGCCGCTTCCACCTGGGCGTCATCGGTGACTTCGGCTGAAATGTAGGTCACTCCGGGAATATGCTCGACCTTGCGGCGGCAGGTTCCGTAGACTTTATGCCCTTCCGAAGAAAGCCGCCCGGCCATGGCCTTGCCGAAGCCGGAGGAGATTCCGGTTATCAGTATTATCATCTTCCGTAAACCTTTAGGCGATTACCCCGACTTCCCTGAAAATGCCGGTGAGCTTCTCCACGGCTTCGTCGACCTGCGCGATGCTGTGTGTGGCCATCAGCGCAAAGCGTATAAGAACGTCCTTCTCGGGCACTGCGGGGGCTATCACCGGGGTGATGAACACGCCGCGCTCGTATGCCATGCGGACTATCTTCATGGCCTTGATGGTGTCGCGCACGAAAAGCGGGATGATGGGGGTCTCGGTGCGGCCGATGTCGAATCCGGCATCCTTGAACGCCTTGTGGGCGTGGTTCGTGACCTTCCAGAGGTTTTCGCGGCGCTCGGGCTCCTCTATCATTATGTCAAGAGCCTTTGAAGCCGCCGCGACCGATGCGGGCGTCATGGACGCGCTGAATATAAGGGAGCGCGAGGTATGCTTGATGAAGTTTATGACCTCCCTGTCTCCGGCGATGAACCCTCCTAGAGAGCCGAAGCTCTTGGAGAAGGTGCCCATTATCAGGTCCACATCCCCGGTAAGGCCGAAGTGGCTGGCGGTTCCGGAACCGTTCTCTCCGAGCACCCCGAGGCCGTGGGCATCGTCTATCATCAGGAATACACCGTACTTCTCGCAGAGCCTCACGAGCTCGGGCAGGGGTGCGATGTCGCCTTCCATGGAATACACCCCGTCCACGACTATGAGCTTCGAGGCTTCGGGCGAGGCGGCCCGGAGTTTCCTCTCCAGGGCGCGCATGTCATTGTGGGCGAATTTGCGGACTTCGGCGAACCCGAGACGGCTGCCGTCGATTATGCAGGCATGGTCGAGGGCGTCGAGATATGTGTATCCTCCGCGCATCCCGAGCGTGCTGACCACGCCGAGATTGACCTGGAACCCGGTGCTGTAGGTAACAGCCTCGTCCTTGCCCACGAACTTGGCGAGCTTGGCTTCGAGTTCTTCATGTATGTCGAGAGTTCCGTTGAGAAAGCGGCTGCCGGAGCAGCTGGTCCCGTATTTGCGAATGGCCGCGATTGCGGATTCCTTGAGTCTGGGGTCATCGGAGAGGCCGAGGTAGGAGTTGGAGCCGAACATCAGCACCTTGTGCCCGTCGGCCATGGTCACCACCGGATCCTGTCCGGAAGAGATGGGTCGGTAATAAGGATAGAGACCCTGGGCCTTTATTTCCTGCGGCGCCGTGTAGGCCGCACAAATCTCCTTCAGAGTTTTTTCCATGGTATAGGTTTTAGTTGTTTAGTACGCCGCAAAGATAACAATTTTCCTCAAATTGGTTCAGCCTCCAGGATTTACCGCTGGAAATCAAGCCGTTGCGCATTATCCACAGGGAACCTGCAGCTATTTCAGCGCACTCGCGGCGACATGGGCGCAGCTCCAGGCGGCCTGAAGGTTGAAGCCTCCGGTAACTGCGTCGATGTCCAGCACCTCGCCGGCGAAATAGAGTCCGGGCACGCTGCGGCATTCCAGGGTGCCGGGGTCGACCGAAGACAGGGCCACTCCGCCGCAGGTCACGAATTCCTCTTTGAACGCCGCACGGCCGCATATCCCGTAGCTGTCGGCGGTAAGCACGCTTGCCAGACGGTTGGCCCCCTTGGCGCCGAGTTCGGCCCAACGCATCCCGGGCCGCACCCCCGCCCTCGTCAGCAGGAATTCCCAAAGCCTCGTCGTGATTCCGGCGGGACGGACTCCATCCAGCTGCCTGCGAGGGTTGCCTTCGGCCGCATCCGCAAGCCAAGCCCTCACCCCGTCCTCCGCACATCCGCACCAGTTCACGATCAGCGGAGCCTCATAGCCATGCTCCGCAAGATACCTGGCCGCATACGACGAAAGCTTCAGGGCTGCCGGGCCGCTGAAACCCCAGTCGGGGATCAGCAGGGTGCCTTCCGAGCGGAAAGATGTCCCCGCGATGCCTGCCACTGCATTTTCGACCACGGTGCCCATCAGGGCGTGCAGTTTCTCGTCGGCGACCCTGAAAGTGAACAGCGACGGCACCGTAGGCACAATCTCCACGCTCTCCGGAAGCATGTTCCGCAAGAATGCGGCGTTGCTTCCCCCGCTTGCCAGCAGCACCCTGTCGGCGCTTTCCCTGCTGCCGTCCGAGAACTCCAGGACGAACGCTCCTGCACCGCCGTCCGCCGGAGAACCTGCGACGGCACAATGCAGCCGCACCACACGCCGCCCGCACACCACCCGGATTCCCAGCTGCCGCATCAGGCGCTCCAGCGTGCGGACAATCTGCATCGCATCCTGACTCTCCGGGAACACGTAGCCGTCCGGCTGGCTGACGAAACGCACCCCTTCGGCCTCGAACCAGCGCAGCACGTTGCCGGGGCCGAAACATTTCAGGGCGCGCTTCATGAACTTGTCCCCGCGCGGATAGACCCGCGACAGGCTGCCGACAGACTCGAAAGTGTTGGTGATGTTGCAGCGGCCCCCTCCGGTCAGCGCCAGCTTGGCCATGGGCTTCCTGCCGGCCTCGTAGACCGTCAGCTCCGCTTCCGGAATCCTCCGCTTCGCCTCGACCGCGAAGAAACAGCCCGAAGCCCCCGCTCCGATTACCGCGATGCGCATGCTATTCCAGCCACGCCAGGAAATCGTCCACCCGGGCGCGGGAGACCAGGAGCCCGGCGTCGCCCTCGTGGGTCAGGTTCAGCTTGAGACGGCCGTTGAGGTGCCGGGTGACGCTCCTCACGGCATGCCGTGAGACTATGCATCCCCTCGATATGCGGAAGAACTGTTCCGGATCCAGCTGCTGCTCGAGCGTATCCATCGTAAAATCCACTATATAGCGGCTGCCGTCGGACAGCACCATACTGTTCGACTTGTCTTCCGACAGGAAATACGCCACATCCTCTATATCCACGGGGATTATCTTGTCGCCCAAACGCACCACCCAGCGGTTCTTGTAGCGGGGTTTTGAAGGAATCCTGCCTCCGAGGGCCTTCAGTATCTGCTCAACTTCCCCGGCCGCGTTCTGCCTCTCCCTGCAACGATTCACCGCCCGTGTGAGGGCGTCGAGCCCTATGGGCTTGAGCAGATAATCTATGCTCCCTGTCTCGAAAGCCTTCACCGCATACGTATCATAGGCCGTGGTCATGATGATCTGCGACCGCACCTCGACCTGACGGAAAATTTCGAAGCAGTCCCCGTCCGAGAGCTCCACGTCCATGAAAATGATATCGGGGGGGTCGGCCGCATGGGCGTTCAGCCAGTCGACGGTGGAGCGCACGGATTCCGTGATTCCCACGACCTCGATGTCGCGGAAGTTTTCTGTCAGTGTCCTGGCCAGCATGTTGCCGGCCATCACTTCGTCTTCTACAATCAGAGTTCTCATAACAAAGGCAGAATTACAGTATACCGCTCCTCGCTCTCGCGGACTATTATCGACTTGCCTGCGATGTCCTTGTACCTCTGGCGCAGGTATTTCTGTCCGAGTCCGGCGGACCGGGGCGGCGTGAGCTTGGGTATCCTGTTGTTCGAAACCACCACGCTGCTCTTGGTGGTATGTATGTTTATCCTGAGAGGATTGTCCTGGTTCACCGCGTTGTGCTTCATGGCGTTCTCGATCAGAAGCTGCACGCTGCACGGCACAACGCTCCTCGACAGGTCCTCCTCGGGTATGTTCACCTCCAGCTCCAGCCCGCTCGAGAAGCGCAGCTTCTGAAGGTCCATGTACCTGGAGACGAATTCCATCTCCTCGCGCAGCTTGACCACGGACTCGTCCTCGCTGCGGAGCATGTAGCGGTAGACGTCCGCGAGCTTGTGGGTGTATTCGCTGGCCTCCTTGTTGGCATTGCTCTGGATCATGCAGTCCAGCATGTTCAGGGAGTTGAAGAGGAAGTGCGGATTCACCTGCTGCTTGAGGCTCAGGTATTTGAAATGCGCCAGATTGGCCTCTTCCGCCGATTTCTCGGCCTGCTCCCGCAAGCGTATCGCATATTCGGCCACGAGCACTATCGCAAGGCAGCTGAAGATGTAGTCCACCATCATCTCGATGAAGAAATTGCGGGTGTTGCCTATATCCGTGTTCGCAATGGTGATGACGAGCCGCAGGATGATGATGAGCACGAACGCGAGCAGCATCCAGCGCAGCCCTTTGGCGCCGCCGATTCCGGACACGGAGCTTTTCGCGAAGAACTCCACGAGGAAGCCTATCACCTGGGTGCAGATGAAGGTCGACAGCGGATGCACTACGGCATCGGGCACCGAAGTCAGGTCGAACAGGGTGGCCAGGCCCATTCCGAGACCGAAGCCCACTATGTTGGCGAGGATGACCGCCGTGGACATATACACGACATTGGTGGCCCTGCGGAGGCAGATGATTACCACCATGAGCATGGTCAGGAGGGTGAGCAGAAGGTCATCGGCGATGCCCACCGCACGGCATCCCAGCGAGACCGCCGCATGCAGCACCGCGAAGCCCTGTATGATCCAAGCATTTTTCAAATTTTTAATTATCTATTGCAATATAATGACAAATCCTTAAAATCCTGCCATTCATCCCGAAAAAACCGCAGTTCATCTTTTCCTCTTTTTATAAATGGAGGCTTATTAGTTACTTTGCCTCACCACTTGAAAATAACACTATATGCAGCGACAAGCATTGAGTTTCTGGCAGATGTGGAATCTGAGCTTCGGATTCTTCGGTGTCCAGATAGCATACGCCCTACAAAGCGCCAATATCAGCAGAATCTTCGCAACCCTCGGCGCCGACCCTCACCAGCTTAGCTTCTTCTGGATCCTGCCCCCTCTGATGGGAATGATAGTGCAGCCCCTCATAGGCAAATGGTCCGACCGCACCTGGTGCCGCATGGGCCGCCGCAAGCCGTACCTGCTTCTCGGAGCCATCGTGGCCGTGCTGGTCATGGTCTTCCTGCCCAACGCCGGCAGCCTCAATTTCTCGAGCCGCCTGCTGCTGGGCCTCAACGGGGCCATGTGGTTCGGACTGTTCTCGCTGATGCTGCTCGACACTTCCATCAACGTGGCCATGCAGCCCTTCAAGATGATGGTGGGCGACATGGTCGGCGAGGAACAGAAAGCCAAGGCCTACTCGATACAGTCCCTGCTCTGCAACGCCGGCAGCCTCGTGGGCTACCTCTTCCCCATATTCTTCACCTGGATAGGGATTGCCAACACCGCGCCCAAGGGCGTGATTCCTCCCTCCGTCATATGGAGCTTCTACTGCGGGGCCGCCATACTCATTCTCTGCGTGCTCTACTCCTTCGTCAAGGTGAAGGAGATGCCGCCGAAGGAATATGCCGAATTCCACGGAGTCGACCCTGCGGCGCAGCAGGAATCCGGCAAAAATGAGCCCGGCCTGCTCAAGCTGCTCATCCACGCCCCCGCCACTTTCTGGACTGTAGGGCTCGTGCAGTTCTTCTGCTGGGCCGCGTTCATGTATATGTGGACCTATACCAACGGAGCCGTGGCAGTGAACTGCTGGGGCACATCCGACCCCGCGTCCGAAGGCTACCAGGCGGCCGGCAACTGGGTCGGGGTGGTATTCGCCGCACAGGCGGTCGGCTCCATACTCTGGTCCATGGTGATTCCCCGCTTCAGGTCGCTCAAGACCGCCTACGTGGTCAGCCTGCTCATAGGCGCCGCCGGCTTCGTCTCCATCGCATTCATCCACAACCAATATCTGCTGTTCGGGTCGTATTTCCTCATCGGAACCGCCTGGGCGGCCATGCTCGCCCTGCCTTTCACCCTGCTCACCAACTCTCTGTCAGGTGAGCACATAGGCAGCTACCTCGGCCTGTTCAACTGCACCATCTGCCTCCCGCAGATAGTGGCGGCGGCCCTCGGAGGTGTCGTCCTCAAGCTGCTGGGCGGAGTGCAGGCCAACATGCTCGTGCTTGCCGGGGCGCTCCTGGTATGCGGCTGCTTGGCCGTGGCCTTCATAAAAGAAACCAAACAAACCAAATAACAATTGTGTCTAACCATTTCGATATGAAAAGAATCCTAACTTTGCTGGCGGCCATCGCTCTCTCAGCGGGCCTGTCCGCCAATGCATCCGCTCAAAGCGGATACGAAGTCAAGGGTGTGATTGTCGATGAAATCGGCCCCGTGGTGGGAGCGACGGTCATGGAACCGGGCACCACGACCGGAACGGTCTCAGACCTCGACGGAAACTACACCCTGACCGTCTCTTCAGCCGACGCAATGGTGGAAATCAGCTGCATAGGCTACGCCACCCAGACCTACAAGGCGTCTGAAGTCCCCGCGACCGTCACCCTTTCCGAAGACAATGAGTTCCTCGACGAGGTGGTGGTCATCGGTTACGGTACCGTCAAGAAGAACGACATGACCGGTTCGGTCACCGCCATCAGGGCGGACGAAATCAACCGTGGCGCAATCACCTCCACCCAGGAACTGCTCAAGGGTAAGGTTCCCGGGCTGCACGTGATTCCCGGCGACGGAGGCCCCGGCTCCAGCTCGACCATCCGTATCCGTGGAGCAGCCTCCCTGAACGCGTCCAACGACCCTCTCTTCGTGATTGACGGAGTGCCCATCGCAGTCGACGGAGGTGCCGGTATGGCCAACCCTCTCGAGACCATCAACCCCAACGACATCGAGTCCTTCTCAGTGCTCAAAGACGCGTCTTCAGCCGCCATCTACGGTTCCAGGGCGTCCAACGGCGTCATCATCATCACCACCAAGAAAGGCCGCGGAAACACTCCCCAGGTTTCCTACAACGGAAGCGTGAGCGTGCAGACCAACTCCAAGGAGCTGCCCGTGATGACCCCTTCCGAGTTCCGCGACTACGTGAACCAGACCTTCATCCCCGGCACCACGACCGGAGACTACGTACACGAACAGATGGGCGAGTACGACACCGACTGGCAGGACCTGATCTTCCGCACGGCCATCTCGCATGACCACAACGTCAGCCTGCTCGGCAACGTAAACGAGAGGATGCCCTACAGGGCTTCAGTGGGCTACACCAGCCAGCAGGGAACCCTCGAGACCTCCAAGTACGACAGGGGAACCCTCGACCTGAGCCTCTCGCCGAACTTCTTTGACAACCACCTGACCGTGAACCTCAGCGCCAAGGGCGTATACACCCACCAGCGCTACGCCGACAGCGGCGCGGTAGGAAAGGCTGCTTTCTTCAACCCGACTATCGACCCCTACTGGAGGAACGAGGACGGCAGCATCGACTACTCCACCACCAACGGCTTCTGGAACTACGGTTCGGGCCGAGGCGAGGACTTCACTCCCAACACCCTGCTGGGAGCCGGCCCTCTGTCAATTCTCTATGACAGGGACAACTACGCCGATGCAATGCGCTTCATCGGAAACGCCCAGTTCGACTACAAGGTGCACGGCTTCGAAGCCCTGAGGTTCAACCTCAGCCTCGGAATGGATATCTCCAACACCAAGATCTACGACGGAGTGAACCCCGGTTCCTTCCAGGCCTACACCGACACCGAGGCGCGCGGCTGGGGCCAGTTCACCAAGTCCACCAACTTCCGCCGCAACCAGGTGCTCGAATTCTACGCCAACTACAACGAGGAGTGGGGCATCCACCACCTCGACGTGATGGCCGGATATTCCTGGCAGCACTTCTTCAGCTCCGACCACTCCGTGACCTACTTCAACGAGACCGGGCTGCAGAAGGGAGAGGACTCACGCTACCCCTACAACGACCAGGAGAGCTACCTCGTATCGTTCTACGGACGTATCAACTACTCCATCGATTCACGCTACCTCTTCACCTTCACCCTGCGTGACGACGCTTCCTCACGCTTCTCGAAGTCAACCCGCTGGGGTCTCTTCCCCTCTGCGGCCTTCGCATGGAACATAAAGGAGGAGAGCTTCCTCGAGGGCGTATCGCCCGTCACCGCGCTGAAGCTCCGTCTCAGTGTCGGACAGACCGGACAGCAGGAAATCTATTCCAACTATCCTTACCTGGCACGCTACTCGATGTCCACCGACGTCTACAAGCAGTACCTGATGGGACAGGACGGATACATGTTCTACCTGACCCCTGCGGCCTACGACCCGAACATCAAGTGGGAGACCACCACAACCTATAACGTAGGTCTCGACTTCGGCTTCCTGAACGACAGGATTTCCGGTAGTGTCGACGCCTACATCAGGGACACCGACGACCTGCTGAACAGCGTGCTCACCCCGATGGGCTCCAACTTCGGCAACACCGTGCTGACCAACATCGGCTCCATGAGGAACAAGGGTCTCGAGTTCTCGCTCAACCTGATTCCCGTGCAGACCAACGACTGGAACCTCTCCATCGGCCTCAACGGAACCTTCCAGGACACCAAGTTCACCAAGCTGAACAACACCGACGACCCTGACTACGCCATCCAGACCGGAGGCATCTCCAAGGGAACCGGAAGCCTTCTGCAGAGGCACATGGTGGGCTACGCACCCTACACCTTCTACACCTTCCAGCAGGTATATGACAGCGAGGGCAACCCCGTGCAGAATGCCCTGGTGGACAGGGACGGCGACGGCGTGATCACCCAGGCCGACCGCTACATGACCGGCAAGAGCCCCAACCCTGACTTCTTCTACGGAATCAACGTCAAGCTGTCCTACAAGAACTGGGACTTCGGCTTCAACGGACACGGTTCTGTCGGCAACTACGTATTCAACGACTTCGCCTCCGCGAACTCCACCTCCAACGTGGACGTGAACGCAGGCAACCTCCCCAACTTCGCGACAGTGGTGACAAAGACCGGATTCACGGCTGCCAACAGCGGCGAGCAGTGGTACTCCGACATGTTCCTCGAGAACGCTTCATTCTTCCGCATGGACGACATCAACCTCGGATACACCTTCCGCCATCTCGGCAAATGGGAGTCCGACATCCGTCTGGCCTTCTCCGTGCAGAACGTATTCGTAATCACCGGCTACAGCGGAGTCGATCCTGAAATCCCCGGCGTGAACGGCATCGACGGATCCATCTGGCCCCGTCCCCGCACCTATTCACTCCGCCTGAACATCAACTTCTAAACAGACTAGACAATGAAATTCAAGAATAGAATATTTATGCTGGCCGCCGCAGGAATGGCTCTGATGAGCACCTCCTGCATCGGGGATCTGGATACGCTGCCTCTGAACGAGTCGGACGCCGTATCCGAGACCGTCTACGGCACGGACGAGTACGGCTACCTCGCCGGACTCACCAAGATATACTTCCACTTCGTGTCCAACGAGACCACCGACCTTCAGGTCGCCGACGGAGGCGCGTCGGAGCTGATACGTGCATTCTGGTCAACCCAGGAGTGCACCACCGACGAGGCGAAGTGCGCATGGGAGAACGACGCATGGGTGCGCGCCCTCAACACCAACACCTGGTCCGAGGCTGACAACGACGCCACCTACGCCGTCTATGTCCGCACCCTCCAGGGAATATCCTACGTGAACGAGTACCTCCGCCAGACCGCTTCCGACAAGCTCGATGAAAGAGGCGTCTCAGCCGACCTGGCGGCCAAGATCCAGCAGTTCCGCGACGAAGCCCGCTTCCTGCGCGCATACTTCTACTGGATGGCCCTCGACACCTTCGGCGACGTGCCCTTCACGACCGAGGAGTCTCCTTTCGGCGGCGGGGTGAACCCCACCCAGGCCAGCAGGAAGGACGTGTTCGACTACTGCATCTCCGAGCTGACCTATCTGGCCTCCGACCAGAGCTCCATGCCGGCTGCAAGGAGCAACTACCCGCGCGCCGACAAGGGTTCGGTTAACGGACTTCTCGCCCGCATGTACCTGAACGCCGAGGTCTACACCGGAACGGCGATGTGGGAAAAGGCCAAGGAGACCTGCGAGACCATCTTCGGCATGGGATACGCCCTCTGCCCCGAATACAAGGCCCTGTTCAGCGGTGACAACGGGGAGAACCCCGAAGCCATGCAGGAGATGCTCTGGTCAGTCGCCTACGACGCCGAGCAGACCCAGTCATACGGAGGAACCTCTTATCTGACCCTCGCTGCCATCGCGGCGACCGACGTCTCCAGCACCTCGTTCCCCAACGGCGTGAACAACGGCTGGGGCGGAATCAGGGTTCCCTACGAGGAGCTCAGCAAGAACTGGAACATCTCCGGACAGGACTACACCACCGGCGAGTACACCGTGGCCAACGGTGACGTCAGGGGCGAAGTGTTCTACATCAAAGGCAGACAGGAGTCCTTCAACGACGCGCTCTACGTGTTCCTCAACGGATGGAGCTGCCTCAAGTTCAACAACATCCCCCACGACATGACCGATGCCGAATATGCCGAAACCGCAGTTTCCAAGGCCTACAGCGACATTGACTTCCCTATGATAAGGCTCGGTGAAATCTACCTGATCTACATCGAGGCCTGCATGAATCTCGGCCAGCTCAACACCGCGATGCCTTATGTCGAGGCTCTTGCCGAAAGGGCAGGGCTCACCACAGCTCCCTCGGCCTCCGAGATTAACGAAGACTGGCTCGTGAAAGAGCGCTTCCGCGAGCTTCTCTGGGAAGGACACCGCCGCACCGACCTCATCCGTCTCGGCAAGTTCTCTTCTTCTTCATTCCTCTGGACCTACAAGGGAGGAAACTACACCGGCCAGGGCTTCGACGAGCATCTCGAGATATTCGCCATCCCCGCCACCGAGCTTGCGGCGAACCCCGAGCTTCATCAGAACCCCGGCTACGCCACCGTAGAATAATCTAAAACGAAACTGAAATGAAAATTTTTAGATACATATCCGCATTGGCAGCCGCAGCCGGCCTGTTCAGCGCCTGCCAGGAATTGGAGATGATCCAGACCTACGCTCCCGAGGATGTCGTGGCGCCCGTGCTGCGCGGCATCCAGCTTAACGGCGAGCCGGTTTCGGAGATCGCCGTGACCTCCGAGAACATGGGTACGGTCGTGACCTTCACCTGGGATGCTGCCGACTTCGGCGTGAGCACCCAGATCAACTACGCCATCGAAGCGACCTATGGAGGCGACACCCTGGCCGTAATGACCGGTCTGACCGCCACTTCGGCCGAGATGACCTACGAAGCCCTGAACACTCCCCTCGCCCTCGCGGCTGAGGACGGAGGTCTGGGGCTCACTTCCGGCACCCCTACCGAGGTCAATTTCCTCGTAAGCGCCACCATTGGCAACACTTTCGGAACCTACTATTCCGAGGGCATTCCCGTGACCATGACCGTAACCCAGGCCGAAAGGACCTATCCGATGATATACGTAATCGGAGACTTCTGCGGCTGGGCTGACGGACAGACCCAGGAGCTCTTCAGCTTCTCCGGCGACGAGGTCAACTACTCCGGAGTCATCGGCTTCGGCGGAATGGCTTCCAACGGCTTCAAGATCAGGGGCACCGAGACCGGATGGTCAGACGACAGCAACTGGGGTGTCGACGGCGAAGCCGCAGCACCCGAGGCCGAAGCCAAATCCATCACGCTGATCAGCAGCGGCGGTTCCGGCAACATCATGGCTTACTCGAAGAACTTCTACCGCTTCAGCTTCAACCGCAGCACCCTCGTGCTCACCAATGAATTGAGCTTCGACGCGCTCTATCTGGTGGGTAGTGCAGCCGGGCTGACCTGGGACAGTTCGAAACCCGAGAATCAGATGACTTTCGACACGGAGCGCCAGCTATTCTACATAGACTACACGCTGAACGAAGGCGACGAAATCAAGGTGCTGACAGACAACGGTACATGGTTTGGCGGCACGGCGGACGGCGGCCTGAACACGCAGGACAACATCAAGATACCGGCCTCCGGCAACTACCGCCTCTACGTCAACCTCAACAATCCTGACGAGATGACCTGGGAGCTCAACGCGGCTGACTACGGCACCGGCGGAGGCGAGGAGCCCGACCCCAAACCGGAGCCGGAAACTACGTGGAGAGTTCACGGTCAGACCGTAGAATTCCCTGAATGGGGGGATGTTGAAATGGTTTCAGCGTCTTCCAACATGGTAGCCTACAAGGCCGAAGGCGTGGAGGTTGCCGCGAACTCACAGTTCGGCTTCCTTGACCCCGACGGACAGTGGTACGCTGTAGACAACGGCTTCGCAGCAGGAGCGAACCCCTACAACGTGACCATCGGAACCGCATTCACGGTATCCACCACGGCCACCAACGCCAACATCGTGGAAGCCGGCACATACGACTACTGGATCCTTCCCGAACTCGGACGCGGCTACGTGACCGAAACCGGAGTGAAACCCGAGTATGTACCCGAGACCTACGGAATCTGCGGAACGGTTAACGGCTGGGGTGACATCGGAGACCTCGCCATGACCGAAGAAGGCGGATACTATGTAAGGAAGGGAGTCGTCCTCACCACCACCGACCAGTTCAAGATCCGTTACAACAACGAATGGAATGACGCGGCCAACTACGGCACGGCATCCGGCGGAGCCATTGACATCAACACCGGAGTCGCAGTCGTCACATCAGGAGGTTCGCAGAACATGTCAGTCTCACTTGACGGCACCTACGACATCTACTTCGACCTCGATAATTCAACGGTTTACGTGATGTCCGAAGGACGCACCCCCGAAGAATAGAAACTTCATTGGCATACGGACCCTGACCGGTCCGTATGCCGCCATTTACCACAACCACGCTAATGCCGATGAACAGATATCTGACCTTTGTCGCAGCGGCCCTGGCCTTTCTTGCGGCCGGCTGCGTAAAGCCCGTACAGGAAGAGGAGCATACGCTCAGCGTAACTCCCGAAAGCCTTTCATTCACCGCCGACGGCGGAACCGAATATGTAGAAGTCCGGACCAACGCCGGTTCCTGGACGCTTGAACCGGCCTCCGGCTCCGACTGGTGCGAACCCGAGAGGACTTCCGGCAACGCCTCCACCACCATTTGGGTGAAAGCCCCGGCCAATCCCGAAGGAGAGGCCAGAACCGCGACACTCACCTTCTCCGCTCCCGGATGCGAAGCCGTGGAACTGCGCATAAGCCAGGAAGCGGCGTTCATCGAGCCTGAGTTCGAGGGCGAAGCCGTCGTGCCCGCACCCAGGGAGTGGGACGGAGACAAGAGGGCGGCAATATCCTATCAGGCCCTTGTCTACAGCTTCGCCGACAGCGATGATTCCGACCGCATCGGAGACTTCAGGGGCCTGACCTCGAAGCTGGATTACCTCGACGAACTCGGAGTCTCGGCCATCTGGCTCTCGCCCATCCATCCCTCATCCTCATACCACGGCTACGACGTGAAGGACTATGCTGCCGTCAACTCGACATTCGGCAGCGAGGCCGATCTTCAGACGCTTATCGACGAGGCGCACAGCCACGGAATCAAGATATATCTCGACTACGTGCTCAACCACTCCTCGAAGGACCATCCCTGGTTCCTCGACGCGAAAGCCAGCCCCGACAGCCCCTACAGGGATTACTATGTGTTCTCCGACGACCCCGCTGCCGACATAGCTGCGGGCAGGATTGACCAGATAGCTACCGAGGGCGCCGCAGGATATGACGCCGGACAATGGTTCCCTGCAGTCAGCTCGGCGGCGGGTTCACAGAAGGTGAAATTCACCTTGAGTCTCGACGGGGACGGGAAACCCGAGACCCTCACGGTGGAGCAGGTCGACGAAATCAGCAACACCGGCACCCAGGACAGCGGCATCTACCTCTACTACGGCGATGCTTTAATGGAAGAATTCTACACAGACGGCACCATGTGCAGTCTGAGCCTCGACTTCGAGAGCAGCTGGGGCCTGCTTATACGCACCAGCACCACGGAATGGGACAGCCATAAATACGGAGCCCCTTCCGGCGCCAATCAGCTCTCATGGGGAGAGCCCCTGACTCTGACCAACAACAACGGCACTGACATCCTGATGCCCGGCGCCCGCACCACCATGTACCATTCCCACTTCTGGACCGACTGGTTCGCAGACCTCAACTACGGCAAAGCCTCCGAGTGCGAGCAGTCGGCAGCCTTCGCCGCCGTGACCGAAGCCGCCGACAAGTGGGTGGAGATGGGCGTTGACGGATTCCGCCTCGATGCCGTGAAGCACATCTACCATAACCAGAACAGCGATGAGAATCCCACCTTCCTCAAGAAGTTCTATGACCGCATGAACGAGTCCTACCACGCCGCAGGCGGAGAAGGCGACTTCTACATGGTCGGCGAAATGCTGGACGAGGCACAGAACGTGGCACCCTACTACAAAGGCCTGCCAGCTCTCTTCGAATTCTCGTTCTGGTACAGGCTCAAATGGGCCCTGCAGAACGGAACCGGCGGCTACTTCATGAACGACATCCTCGGATATCAGGATCTCTACAGGCAGTACAGGGCTGACTACATCGAGGCCACCAAGCTGTCCAACCATGACGAGGACCGCGCAGGCTCCGACCTCGGACAGGACATCGACAAGATGAAGATGGCCGCCGCCGTGCTCCTCACCGCCCAGGGAGAACCCTACATCTACCAGGGAGAGGAACTCGGCTACTGGGGGACCAAGAACAACGGAGACGAATATGTTCGCACGCCGATAATGTGGAACGCCGACGGCTCCGGCCTCGCCGATGGCAGTCTCAGCGGAAAGGTGGACATGAACATGCTCAGTTCCGAGATCTCCGTAGAGTCCCAGGAGTCCGACGAGGAGTCCATCCTGAACGTCTACCGGACCTTCGGCTCCCTGCGCAACACCTATCCCGCCCTGGCCCTCGGACACATGGAGAAGCACCCCGTCTACAACGAGAGCAATCCCGAAGCCGGACAGATAGCCGCATGGTACATGGTATATGAGGGAGAGAAGATGCTCGTGATCCATAATTTCGGCGAAGACTCCTTCGTCCTCGACCTCCCGGACGACGACCTCTCCAGGCCAGTTGCGCTGATGGGCACGGCCGAGACAGGCACTGGAGACGACGCCGCCCGCCTGCTGCTCGGCGGCCTGTCATCAGTAGTTTTCGAACTTTAAACACAGATATGAAAAAGCTTTTATATTCCATCGCCGCGCTTGCCTCCCTGCTGCTGGCAGGCTGCGCCTCCGGAGACAAGCCCGGACAGACGGATTCCACGGACTACAAGAGCAGTTCAGTGGTCTACGAACTCAACATCAGGCAGATGACCCCCGAGGGGACCTTCGCGGCCGCCGCAGAAAGGCTTCCAGTGCTCAAGGAACTCGGAGTCGACATACTCTGGGTCATGCCGCCCTACCCCATCGGCGAGCTCAACCGCAAGGGCACGCTCGGCTCCTACTACGCCATCCGCGACTACTGTGCGGTCAATCCGGAATTCGGCACTCTCGACGACTTCGACGACTTCCTCGCGAAGGCCCACGAGATGGGCTTCAAGCTCATCGTGGACTGGGTGGCCAACCACACCTCTCCCGACCACCCATGGGTCACCGAGAAGGATCCTTCCTGGTACGTGCGCGACGAACAGGGCAAGACCATAGTCGAGTACGACTGGACCGACATCGCCAAGCTCAACTATGACAACGCCGAGATGCGCGCCGAGATGGAGAAGTGCATGCGCTTCTGGCTCGACCGTGGAGTCGACGGCTTCCGCTGCGACATGGCCTCTCTCGTTCCCCAGGACTTCTGGGCCGACGTCATAGGCAAGTTCCGCAGCGAATACGGCGACCTCTACTTCCTCGCCGAAGGAGAGGACGAGTGGCTGCACGAGGCGGGCTTCGACGCCACCTATTCATGGAAACTGCACCACATGCTCAACGACATAGCCCAGGGCCGCGCCAACGTCGACAGCCTCGTAAGCTACATCGGCTGGAACAAGGAAGAATATCCCGCCGACGCCCTCAGGCTCGCGTTCACCTCCAACCACGACGAGAACTCGTGGAGCGGCACCGAGTTCGACCGCATGGGCGAAGCCTGGAAGGCCATGACCATACTCTGCTGGACCCTACCGAACACGCAGCCCCTGATCTACACCGGCCAGGAGATTGGCTACGACCACAGTTTCGAGTTCTTCGAGAAGGACCCCATCACCGACTGGAAGACCAACGCAGTGACCGATTTCTACCGCTGGCTCGGCAATCTCAAGCACTCCCACCCGGCTCTCAACGCCGGAGAAGGTGAGTTCGAGATACTCTCGACCGACGACAACACCCTTGTGTTCAGGCGCAGCAACGCCGGCGACGAGGTCACCGTGAGCGTGCAGCTTGAAGCACCGTGGGCATGGAGCGTCAGCTCGCCCTCCGACCTCGTCAGCCGCGTGGAGCCTCCGTGCTGGTGGGTCGGGATGAAGACTGACCTCCAGCTGCTCGTCCAAGGCGAAGGCATCGGCTCGTGGGACGTGGCGGTAGAAGGCGGCAAAGGCGTGAGTGTGGCAGGAGTCCACACCGCCGAAAGCCCGAACTATCTCTTCGTGGACATGGATGTCGCGCCCGACGCGCAGCCCGGCATCTACACCCTCGTGTTCAGCAAGGACGGACAGACCATACGCAAGCCCTACGAGATACTTTCTCGCCGCGAAGGCTCCGCAGAGCGCATGAGCTTCGGCACCTCGGATGCGATATACCTGCTGATGCCTGACCGCTTCGTGAACGGAGATCCGGACAATGACAGCAGCCCTCTGATGACCGAGAAGGCCGACCATGACGCCTTCTTCGGACGCCACGGAGGCGACATCCAGGGCATCGAGGACCAGCTCGACTACATCGCGGAATCCGGCTTCACCGCCATCTGGAGCACTCCGCTGCTCGAAGACAACGAACCGGCATCGTCCTACCACGGCTACGCCTGCACAGACTACTACAACATCGACCCGCGCTTCGGAAGCAACTGGAAATACCGCGAGATGGTCGCCATGGCACACGAGAAGGGCCTGAAAGTCATCATGGACATCGTGACCAACCACTGCGGCGACAAGCACTGGTGGATGGAGGACCTGCCTTTCCAGGACTGGATACACCAGTGGCCTGAATACACCCACTCCAACTGCGCGTTCTCTGCGCAGAACGACCCCTACTGCTCCGAGCTCGACCGCGTCAACATGACCAGCGGATGGTTCGACACCTCCATGGCAGACATGAACCTCGACAACCCTTATCTGCTTCAGTATTTCAAGCAGTGGGCGGTATGGTGGATTGAATGGGCCGACCTCGACGGTTTCCGCGTGGACACCTATCCCTACAACGAGAAGGTTCCCATGTCGGAGTGGTGCAAGGCAGTGCGCACCGAATACCCGAACTTCAACATAGTCGGCGAAGTCTGGTCCGGGAACGTACCCGAGGTGGCCTACTGGCAGGCGGAGAACCCCAACCGCGACGGTTTCAACTCCAACCTCCCGTCCATCATGGACTTCCCCCTGCTCAACGCCATCACCGCCGGAATCAACGCCGACAGGGAGAGCTGGGACGAGGGTATCACCAAGGTCTACAACTCGATAGCCAACGACCAGTATTACCAGAACACGCAGAACATGATGATATTCCCCGGCAACCATGACACCGACCGAATCGGTGACATCGTGGGCGCCGACCCCGCCAAGCAGAAGATTGTCATGACCCTGATGGCCACGCTGCGAGGCTATCCCCAGATATTCTCCGGAGACGAGCTGCTCGTGGTCTCACGCGACCGCTCGCAGGGCCACGGCGGACTGCGCGTGGACTTCCCCCTCAACTGGGAGAAGAATCCCGTGATGAAGGACATGCACGACTATGTGAGCACCCTGCTCAACTGGCGCAAGACTTCCGACGCCGTGCAGAACGGAAACACCCTGCACTTCCTGACCCGCGACAACACCTACGCCTATTTCAGATACACTGACGACCAGGCCGTGTTCGTCTACATCAACAACAACGACGCCCCGAGGGAGCTGCCCTGGAGCGACTATGCCGAATTCACCGGCAGGCTCACCGGAGAGGGCCGCAACGTGCTCACCGGAGAGAGTTTCAACCCCGACAACTGCACAATACCTGCAAAATCAAGCATAATCATAGAATACCGATGAAGAAGATACTACTTGCACTTGCAGCCCTGACGTCAGGGCTGCATGCCTTCGGCGGCACAGTTCCCGCCGCAACCCTGAAGTCTCCCGACGGCAACCTCGAACTGAGCTTCTGGCTCGAAGAGGGAGGAGTGCCCAAGTATTCCCTGACCCACAAGGGTACGGACGTCGTGCTTCCGAGCCTCCTCGGCTTCGAGCTGCGCGGCACCGTGAAGGCCGAGAAGATAAGCTTCGAAGGCGACGAAATCACCAAGACCGACGTGAGGCCCTGCTACTCCTTCGCCGAGGGTTTCGAACTGACCGGCACCGAGACCGACAGCTTAGATGAGGTCTGGGAGCCCGTCTGGGGAGAAGAATCCCAGATACGCAACCACTACAACGAACTTCTCGTGAAGCTGCGCCAGACCGACAGCGACAAGCTCATGAACGTGCGCTTCCGCCTCTTCGACGACGGACTCGGCTTCCGCTACGAATTCCCCTCCGGCCAGCCTCTGACCTACTTCGTAATCAAGGAGGAGCTCACCGAGTTCGCGATGGCCGGCGACCACTTCAGCTGGTGGATTCCGGGCGACTACGACACCCAGGAATACGAATACGGCGAATGCCGTCTCTCCGAAATCAGCGAGAATTTCCAGAAGCAGGTGGTGGGCAACAGTTCGCAGACCTTCTTCAGCACCAGCGGCGTGCAGACCTCGTTCCAGATGAAGACCGACGACGGACTCTATATCAACATCCATGAGGCCGCACTCGTGAACTATCCCTGCATGCACCTGCTCGTGGACGGAAAGACCCATGTGCTGCGCTCATGGCTGACTCCTGACGCCCAGGGCTGGAAAGGCTACATGCAGACTCCCTGCAACACTCCCTGGAGGACCGTCCAGGTGGCCGAGTCCGCGACCGAACAGCTCGCCAGCCGCCTGGTGCTCAACCTCAACGAGCCCTGCGCCTACGATGACGTGAACTGGATTCACCCCGTGAAATACATGGGCGTATGGTGGGAGATGATAGCCGGCTACGGAAGCTGGGCATACACCAACGCCAGCTCCGTGAAACTCGACAGCTTCGACTACTCCAAGGCGACCCCCAACGGACGCCACTCCGCCAACAACGAGAGGGTGCGCCAGTACATCGACTTCGCTGCAGAGAACGGTTTCGACGCAGTGCTCGTGGAAGGATGGAACATCGGCTGGGAGGACTGGTCGAACTGCAGCAAGGACTACGTGTTCGACTTCGTGACCCCCTACCCCGACTTCGACATCGAGGCACTTAACGAATACGCCCATTCCAAGGGAATCGAGCTCATCATGCACCATGAGACCTCAAGTTCCGTGCGCAACTACGAGCGCCACATGGACGCCGCCTACGACCTCATGAACAAATACGGCTACAGCTCCGTCAAGTCAGGCTACGTGGGCGACATCATCCCTCGCGGAGAATACCACTACGGGCAGTGGATGGTGAACCACTATCTCTACGCGGTGAAGAAGGCCGCCGAGCACAAGATCATGGTCAACGCCCACGAAGCGGTGCGCCCCACCGGTCTCTGCAGGACCTACCCGAACCTGATTGCCAACGAATCCGCCCGTGGAACCGAGTACCAGGCCTTCGGAGGCACCCAGCCCAAGCATGTGACCATACTGCCGTTCACCCGTCTGAACGGAGGCCCCATGGACTTCACCCCCGGCATCTTCGAGATGAACCTCCAGGAGTGGTGCGGCAACAATTCGCACGTTAACGCCACCATAGCCAACCAGCTCGGACTCTACCTGACCATGTATTCGCCCCTCCAGATGGCGGCCGACACGCCCGAACATTACTCCGAATTCATGGACGCCTTCCAATTTATCAAGGATGTTGCTGTAGATTGGAGCGAAAGTCGCTATCTTTACGCCGAACCCGGCGACTACATCGTGGTGGCAAGGAAGGCGAAGGACGACGGACAGTGGTTCTGCGGAGGAGTGACCGACGAGAACGCGCGTGAGTTCGAGATCAAGCTCGACTTCCTCGGCGAGGGCAAGTACACCGCCGAGATATACACCGACGCGCCCGACGCCCACTACCTGACCAACCCCCAGGCCTACGAAATCAAGAGCAAGAAAGTCACCGCAAAGGACAAGCTCAAGATACGCATGGCCCCGGGCGGAGGATTCGCCGTAGCCTTCAAGCCGCTGTAGGTCTGAAGCAAGCTTTCAGCTGACGATTCCGGCCACACTGCGCTAAGGGGCAATGTGGCCGGTTGTGCCTTTGGAAACTAAAACTGAATCAAATATATGCAGACAACTTTCAAGATTGAATACCACACCGAGTGGGGAGAGAGCCTGACCCTGATGCTCGGAGGAAAACGCTACCCGATGGACTGGAATGACGGCGGCGTATGGAGCGTCACCGTCAGGGACTGCCGCAGGGAGGACCTCAAGGATTACAGCTATGTGGTGATGAAGGACGGGCTGATCTGGCGCACCGAGTGGTCGGGCCACCGCTGCACCAGGATGACGCCGCTCATAGAGGACAAATGGATAGACTGCCCCATCCCGGGCTGCCCTTTCCCCAGGGCGCACCAGGCGGCCATCTTCGACCAGCCGGGCTTCCGGGGCGCAGGAACGGCGATACCCGTGTTCTCGCTCCGCAGCGAGGACGACTTCGGAATCGGGGAGTTCAAGGACCTGCACGCCCTCATAGACTGGGCGGCGGCGACCGGCCAGTGCATCATCCAGCTCCTTCCGGTCACCGACACGACCCGCAAGGGGGAATGGAAGGACTCCTATCCCTACAGCCCCGTGTCCGCTTTCGCCCTGCATCCCATCTTCATGAACCTGCAGGCGCTCGGAATCAAGGAAGGTGTCAAATTCAAGAAACTTCAGCAGGAGCTCAACTCCCTGCCTGAAATCGACTGGCCCAGGGTCTTCGAAGCCAAGATGGGCTACATACGCAAGGCTTTCCTGAGAAGGGGTGCAAAGGATATGCAGAGTCCCTCCTACAGGAAATTCGAAGCCGAGAACGCGGAATGGCTTCCGGAATACGCCGGATTCTGCGCGAAGAGGGACAAACTGGAGCCTGAATACTATAGCTGGATGCAGTACCACCTCGACAAGCAGCTCTATGCGGAAGCGAAGTACGCCCGCTCCAAGGGAGTATCGCTGAAGGGAGACCTGCCCATCGGGGTCAGCGGCGACAGCGCCGAAGCCTATTGGCATCCCCAGCTGTTCAACCTCGACTCCACCGCCGGCGCCCCGCCCGACTATTTCAGCCGCGACGGACAG
>UQQM01000018.1 GCA_900543205.1 uncultured Bacteroides sp.
GCGTTATCTCCGAATTCGGGTTCTCCACCTCCTCGACCACATCGAAGTTCTGGTAGATCTCGCAGGTTCCCTTGTCGACGTTCACGATCACGTCGAAGTTGTCGGACGAGCCGTAGGTCTTGGCTATCTGGGTCAGGAAGACGTCCTTGAGGACCTGCATCATCACCGGACGGTCGATGTTCTTCTCCTCCTTGAAGTCCTTGAACGCGTCTATGAGCGTTATCACTTTCTCTTTTTCCATCAGTATATCTATTCTTTTATTGTATCCAGCATCTGGTCTGCCTCGTCCGGGGACAGCCCCACGGACCCGACGGTCAGCGCATAGTCCTCGACATCCCTGTCGAAGGCTCCGAGCACGGCCCTGTGCACGTATTCGCAGTCCGACAGGTCCACCCTGCCGTCCTCCTTGTCCAATGTAACCTCAAAGACATTGTCGTCATCGTTGAAGTCAATGTCCACGACGGTGCAGCCGCGCCCGCGCGCCGCATCTTCGACCACTTTCTGAAATCTGTCCTTTTCCATTCAAACAAAAAGGAAGACCTCCCCGGCCTTCCATCTCTTTCACTCTGCAAATATACGAATTAATTTGTATTTTTGCCAAAATCTGATTTTATGTACAAAACGTTTGTGAAATTCGTGATGGCGGCTGCCGGGCTCTTCTGCCTGAGCGCCTGCAATCTTGACATGTACGGAACCTATTCCTTCCAGCACGGGGGAAGGTATCACGTCCTAGAAGGGAACACCGAGACCACAGGCAAGGCCATCCAGGAGTATTTTGAATCCATAATCGATTTCGACAACAACGAGACGTTCACCGGAACCAGCTACGAGGCCACCCAGTACGGATCGGACCTGTTCGACAAGACGCTGGAGAAGATTGACGAGGACTACCTGATGAGCCTGCTCAAGGTGGAGGTCGACGAGAAGGGCGACACCACAGACAGGGAGTGGGTTCAGTATTCGCTCGTGATGACCGGAGACGACGCCTACATGACCATAGGCTACTATACCTGGGTCGCCGGCCATGAAGACGAATCCGGGCAGCCTTCCGGCGACACCGAAAGCGGCTCGGTGCAGAACCTATAGCAGCCAGTCCAGGGAGCCGGGGCCTTCATTGAACAGGAGGTCCATCACCGAAAGGTTCGGAATGAAACCGGACTTCCCCGAGAAAACCTGATAATAAGGCCTGTCCAGTCCAAGCTCCGCAAGGATTGAGTCAGGCCTTTTCGGATGTATGTCCACATGCTCGGAGGCGTACTCCACGGTCAGGCGGATTTCGGTATTCAGCCCTATCTTCTGCATGAAATACCGGATTATGGACATGTCCAGCTCCCACAGCGTCGCCGGGCGGCGGCAGAGGACTTCATAGAGGCTGTCGCGGTAATAATCGAAGAACGGGGAGGAATGATAGGCCGTATCTATGCAGCGCATGGTCTTCTCCAGCCACGGGACGGAATAGTCCACGAGCACCTCGCGTATCGGGATGTTGATGCTCCCGCCGGAATGCACTATGGGAAAATTCAGGTTCTGGACCCCGTCGGCGGCATAGATGCGGCAGCGGTTGCGGTAGGACTGCTTCTGATAGTTCTCGCAGGCCTCCATATAAACCGAAGAATACCTTGCGAGCAGCGCAAAGTATTCTATCGGAGGGAAATATGCTATGGTAAGCGTCAAGTCCTATTCGATGGAGCCCTTCGACGAAGAATCTCCGGCGCGGACCACGCCCCGCTTCGAGTTCTTGATGAACTCGAGTATGGTGTCACGCTCGACCGACTGGGGGAAGCCTGCGGCCACCTTGGCGCAGCCGTCGGAAATGTTGTAGCCCTGATAGTAGATCGTATCGTATATGTCCTTGATGGTGCGCATGGTGTCGGAGGAGAAGCCGCGCCTGCGAAGCCCGACGATATTGATACCGGCATAGCAGATAGGAGTCCTGCCGCAGATGGAATAGGGCGGGATGTCCTTGTTCACGGCGGAGCAGCCGCCTACCATCGCGTGCGCTCCGATATGTGAGAACTGGTGCACCGCGGTGTTGCCGCCTATGATGGCCCAGTCGTCGACATCCGTCTCTCCGGCGATGCCCACATAGCTCACGAGTATGCAGTGGTTGCCCACCCGGCAGTCATGCGCGACATGGACGTACGACATTATCAGCGTCTCGTTGCCTATCCTGGTCACCCCCTTGCCGCTGGCCTGCGTGCCTCTGTTGATTGTGGCGCACTCCCTGATGGTCACATTGTCGCCTATCTCCACGAAAGTCTCCTCGCCGTGGAACTTGAGGTCCTGGGGAATTCCGCCCACGACAGCTCCCGGGAAGACCTGGCAGTTGTTCCCCATGGTCACGTAGGAGAAGATGTTGGCGTGGGGGTATATCTTGCAGTTGTCGCCGATGGTCACATTGTCGTCAATGAAGGCGTAGGGCCCCACTTCCACGTTCTCTCCCAATTTTGCGTTCGCGCTCACAGTCGCGAGAGGATGAATTTTAACCATAAGAATCAAAGTTTTGAAAAAGCCGTCTTCGCGGCGATACTGTTAATTTTGTGGCCAGGTTTGTACGCGCTGACATGGGCCTTGGGGAATCCCCCGAGAAGCCTCGTGTCTCCTATAAGGTCGAGCAGCTTGTGGCGCCCGCACTCGTTCGGGAAATGGAGGGTTATATTGCTCAGGTAGCCGTCCTCCTTCACCGCGAGCCTCGGCTGTCCGAACAGCTTGCTCATGCTGTCCAGCTGCTCCCTCGTCACGGGGTTCTCGACCACCACGATGGCGTTGTCGACATCCCCTCCGCGGATCAGTCCGTATGCGGCGAGGGCCTCAAGCTCATGGAAGAAGCAGAAGGTGCGGCAGGGAGCGACCTGTCCGACATAGTCGGAATTCTCGCTCCAATGGGCGGTCTGCACGCCGAGCACCCTGGAATTGAAATCCACGGTGACGTCGAACGACATCCTGTCGGCGGGTTCGATCCTGACCCACGAGCCGGTCTGCTCGTCCCTGACTTCAACAGTCTCCTTTATCTCAATATATTTCCTCTCGGCGTTCTGAACCTGAAGCCCGTCGGGCGCGATGGCCCTGACGTAGGTTTCGGCACTTCCGTCCAGAATTGGGACCTCCTCGTTGTCCAGCAATATCCTGGCGTTGTCCACTCCGAGGCCCGTAAGGGCTGAAAGCAAATGTTCTATCGTCACGACAGAAACCCCGTTGTCCGAAATGGTCGTGCTTCTGTCGGTTCTTGTAACTTTAGGCGCGATTGCAGGTATCTCCTGACCCACATCCCTGCGGAAAAAACGGATTCCGTAATTTTCCGGCGCAGGGCAGAGCTTCAGGTGGGCATATTTGCCCGTATGAAGACCTCTCCCCTCGAATCTGTACTCTCTCTTTAATGTCTGCTGGTCCATAATGGGCTGCAAAGATAATATAAAAATTCTTATTCTTCTCCTGACTGCTTGAATTTAGCATACGCGCGCAGGAAAGTCCTGTGCGGCAGGATGGGTGTTCCGAAATACACCTGGCCGGGCTTGCGTATGTTCCCCATGACTCCTGACTTGGCTCCGATTGTCGTGTTGTCGGCTATCGTAAGATGTCCCGCGATGCCCACCTGGCCGGCGAACACGCAGTTCTTCCCGACCTTTGTGGATCCGGCTATGCCGGTCAGTGCCGCCATCACGGTGTTCTCGCCGACCACCACGTTATGGGCAATCTGGCAGAGGTTGTCTATCCTCACCCCGTCCGCGATTATCGTGGATTCCATCGGAGCCCTGTCCACAGTGGTGTTAGAGCCTATCTCCACGTCGTTGCCTATGACCACGTTGCCGAGATGCTCTATCTTGCGCCAGGTGCCGTCGGGCTGCGGGGCGTTCCCGAAGCCGTCGTCGCCTATTATGCATCCCGCATGGAGAATCACCCTGTCGCCTATGACCATGCCCGGGAATATGTGCACTCCGGGATAGATTATGCAGCTGGAACCTATCCTGGTCCCCGCCCCTATGGTCACGTTGTCATATATCTTCGTATAGTCGCCTATGCGGCAGTCCTTGCCTATGGTCACGAAATCCCCCACATGCACCTTCTTGCCCAGCCTGGCGCTCCAAGCTATGCGGCAGCGCCCGCGGTGCCTCCTGTACGCCTTCTTCTGCCTGGACATGAAGTCCAGCAGTTCGGTCAGCGCATTGTAGGCGTTCTCCACGCGCACCATGGTCGGAGCCACCGGACGCTTCGGGACGAAATCCGAATTCACCAGCAGCACCGAAGCCTTGCTCTCATAGACATAGTGCTCGTATTTGGGGTTCGCATAGAAGCAGAGCTGTCCGGGCTTGCCGTGCTCGATCTTCGCGAATGATGTGACTTTTGCCTGGGGGTCGCCTTCAACGGTTCCTTTCAGCACTTCTGCAAGTTGCTTCGCAGTAAATTCCATAATCGGTTTTTTTCATCAGAATCTCCAGCCTATCGTAAGGGCGACATTCCAGAGCTTGCTTCGGTTCAATATTCTAGGCGACGCGGCATTCACCGGATTGCCTTCCGCGTCGAAATTGTCATAGTCATAATAGGGCATGAACACGCTGTCCGGATAGGAGGTCAGCACCGCGCCGAGGTCCGCGAAGAACGACCCGCGCGACGAGAAGCCCACACCGAACGACAGAGACCTCGTCCTGTCGCCGTAGTACCTGCTGTCCACGAGATACTTGAGACCGGAGAGATAGTAGTCCTCGTATTCGGCGAGGAAGTCGTCGGCCGTCACGTCATCCCCCATGTTGTTCGTCCAGTGGCGCACCGGGGAAGTCGCCACTCCGTATCCGGCACGAAGGGAGAATACGGGAGTGAGCCTGAGCTCGGCGCCTATCCTGAGATTGTGCGCCACGCCGGCGAAATGCCTGTTGGTCTCGTTGACATCGAAGAATATGTCGTTCATGGGAGCTCCTCCGGGATGAAGTTCATGATACCTCATCACACTATAGTCGGTAAGCTCGTAGTCCACGCTCACGAAGGCCCTGTCGCCGAAAGTCCACGCCACTCCGAAGTTCGCGGAGTAGGGGGTCATCAGATTGTACGAATACTCCCCCTCCGGAGAATTGGCATAGCCGCTGAAATAATCGTCGGCGAAGCTGGTCGTGGCCGAATACTGCCAGTGCTCGGTAATCGTATACATGGCGGGAGTCTGTATGGCGGCGCCCAGGCGCAGACCCTCGAACGGGGTGACTATCACGCCTATCTTGGCGTATATTCCGCTCATGTCGGCTATATACCTGTTGCTGAAGCTGGAGGACAGGAAATATGTCTCGGCCTGAGAGCCGTCGTCGAGATTGTATATTATGGGGAACTGCTCGGGGTTCACCGACGACTCATAGAACGACTCCGAATAGCCGTACGTGGCATAGGGGAAGCCGACATTGATTCCGAAGAAGACCTTGTCGGAGAAATTCATTCCGAAATTGACTATCACATCATTTTTGCTGCCCCATTTCTGGACCGCCGAATGCTGGGCGAGAGGGCCGGGGACATAATGCCAGGCTCCGCTTTCGTCTATGGTCTCCGTCACGCCGACATAGTTGCTCCCCTTGCCGTAGGAGCCGAACATTCCGCTCTGATACGCCGAGATTATGTCCCATGAGACCCCGTTGTCGTATGCGCTGTTGCCGACGAGCATGCTCTCGTCAAGGCCCGCAGCGGCCGCAGCGAATTCGGCGGCCTTGGAGCTCAGGGAAGTCTGGCCGTAGGCGTCGGCATAATAGTTATACTGGGCCGTCTGGTTGGAGATCAGGCCGAAGGTGAACGACTTGAGCCCACGGGAGCGTCCGGTGTAGAGGACTGCGGTCGCTCCGAAATTGGGCAGGGTCATCCTTGTCCTGTCATACCCGTATTCAGGGCCGAAGCCGCTCTCCCCCGAAGGAGAGTACGAAGCCCCGACCACCGACACGGAGATGCCGGGCGTGATGACAAGCTGGTTATAGTTGGCCACGGCGGAGCCGGCGGGATTTATGCCGAAGCTTCCGACATCGCCTCCGATTGCGGTCACGGCATTGCCGAGCGCCATGGTCCGCGCCGTACCGTAGTACTCATTGCGACTGATGTTTATCGCATCGTACATGTTCTGGGCGCCGGAGACTGCCGCAGTCGCGGCCATCAGCGCCGCAGCGCATAAGATCTTGATCGCTTTCATCGTGATTTCAGTTAAAGTTCATCATCTGCGGCCACGGCTGTAGCTGCTGCCGCCGCTGCGCATTCCACCGCCACCTCCGCCGCCGTAGCTGCGTGAAGGGGCCGAGTATGAAGGCCGCGAAGAAGCGCCGCCCGACGGAGCCGTATAGCTGCGTGAGGGGCTGCTGCTGCCTCTGTTGTAGCTGCCGCCGCTGTTCGAGCCTGACGACCAGCCGCGTGAATAGTTGTAGTTGCTGTTCGGGCGCCTGCCGGTGTTTCCGGTCGAACTTCCGCTGCTGCCGGAGCTGTTCAGTATCGTCCCGCGTCCGGAAGTCCCCGAAGAGCTTCCGCGCCTGTAGGTGCGGTTGCCGGAGGAGCCGAAACTGCTTCCCGAAGTCGTGTAGCTGCGGGTATAGCTCCTGGTGAAGCCGGAGGAGCCGGAGCTGCCGGGCACGGACACCCTCGAACCTCCGCCCTGAGTCAGGAACCTCGGTCCGTAATAATGCCTTCCGTCAGCGGACAGGCCGGGCCTGCGCCAATGATGGTAGTCATGCCAATGGTGGTAGTGCGGGCGCCAGTACCAGGAGCCGTAGTACCATGAACCGTAATACCAGGGGTCACGGAACCATGGATCATAGTACCAGGGATCCCAATACCATGAATAATACCAGGGGCTGCGCCAGTAGGGCCCCCATCCGTAGTACCAGGGGTCGTTCCACCAGTAACGGTAGGGCCAGGAGAAAGCCCACGCGCTCCCCCATGCGAACCAGGGGGAGTCATACCAGGAATATTCGTCGCGGACCACCACGTATACGGTGTCCTTCTGATTGTCCTCGCGGGCGATATTTGCTGCGGCCATGGCCGCAAAATCATCTTTCGAATAAATCTGAACCGCCTCGGCGACAGGCTCCGGCCTGCTGTAGATGCCGTCCTGGAAGCGCTGCTGCGCAAACTGCGCAGTGGTTCCGCAAGAAGACATCACGAAGAGCAGAGGCAGTACGAGTACTAAGCACCGGTTCATCTTCATAATAATAAAAGTTTGTATCTTTGCACGCAAAGTCCGGACCGTGGGGCCCTGACCACTTATATAGATGCAAATTTCTTAAAAAAACGCAGATATTTCAACAAGAATATGGCAAAAGCGGTAACCAAGCGCTCTGAGAACTATTCTCAGTGGTACAACGATCTGGCCCTGAAGGCCGATCTCGCGGAGCAGTCAGCGGTCAGGGGCTGCATGGTCATAAAGCCCTACGGCTACGCAATATGGGAGAAGATGCAGCACGTCCTCGACGGCATGTTCAAGCGGACCGGCGTGCAGAACGCCTATTTCCCCCTGTTCATCCCCAAGTCCTTCTTCAGCCGCGAGGCCGAGCATGTGGCGGGATTCGCCAAGGAATGTGCGGTGGTCACCCATCACCGCCTGATGAACGACCCCGAAGGCAACGGAGTCGTGGTCGACCCCTCGGCGAAACTGGAGGAGGAGCTCATCGTGCGCCCGACATCCGAGACCATAATCTGGAGCACCTACAAGAACTGGATAACCTCGTGGAGGGACCTTCCGATACTCTGCAACCAATGGTGCAACGTGGTGCGCTGGGAAATGCGCACCAGACTCTTCCTCCGCACTGCGGAATTCCTCTGGCAGGAAGGGCACACAGCACACGCCACGGCGGAAGAGGCGCAGGCAAGGGCAGAGCAGATGGTGAGGATTTACGCCGACTTCGCGCGCAACGTGATGGCATTGCCCGTAATCATGGGGCACAAGAGCCCCAACGAGAGGTTCGCCGGAGCGCTCGACACCCTCACTATAGAAGCCATGATGCAGGACGGCAAGGCCCTCCAGGCCGGAACCTCGCATTTCCTCGGACAGAACTTCGCCAAGTCCTTCGACGTGCAGTTCACCAACAAGGAAGGGAAGCAGGAATACGTCTGGGCGACCTCGTGGGGAGTCAGCACCCGCCTCATGGGCGCGCTCATAATGGCCCACGGCGACGACAACGGACTCGTGCTGCCTCCGAAGCTCGCGCCCATACAGGTGGTCATGGTGCCCATCTACAAGGGAGATGACGAGCGCGGCGCGGTGCTCGCGAAGATGCACGAGATATCCGACGACCTCGACAGGCTCGGAGTCAGCTGGAAGATTGACGACCGCGACACCCTCAGGCCCGGTTTCAAATTCGCCGAATGGGAGCTCAAGGGAGTGCCCGTGCGCCTCGCCATGGGAGCCCGGGATCTCGAATCCGGCACCGTGGAGGTGGCCCGCAGGGACACCCTGACCAAGGAGACCATGCCTCTCGAACACCTCGCAGGCCACATTCCCGCCCTGCTCGACGACATTCAGCGCAACATATACGAAAAGGCCCTCGCCTTCAGGGAGTCCAGAGTCGAAAAGTGCGACGACTGGGAGGAGTTCAAGGAGAAAATCCAGACCGGACGCTTCCTGCTCTGCCACTGGGACGGCACGCCCGAGACCGAGCAGGCGATAAAGGACGCCACGAAGGCCACTATCAGGTGCATACCCGTCGACAGCTACGTGTGCGAGGAGGAGGGGAAGGACATCTTCTCCGGCAAGCCCTCCCACAGGCGCGTAGTGTTCGGAATAGCGTATTAGGATTCAACGACAGTTCATCTGGTTAATTGGTGTAGCCCATGAAGAGAATCATTATTTCCACTATGGTGCTGTGCTGCGCCGTGACGGCAACATTCGCACAGGACGAAGTACAGAAGGCCGCATCAGAGGCTACCGCCGCCCTGCTCAAGGCCCCCAAGGCAGAAGAAGAGGTGGAGAAGCCCAACTATTGGACCAACTCGTTCCAGGTGGACCTCGGATTCAACCAGACCGACCTCTGGAGCTGGGCCGCCGGAGGCTACCCCACCATCAACCTGAACTCAGGAATCGACACCAAGGCGAATTACGCCAAGGACCAGAGCAGCTGGAACAACAGGCTCCAGCTCCAGTACGGCTTCCTCTGGTCGGAAGACAAGCAGAACCTGCTCCAGAAGACCAACGACCTGATCTATCTCGAGAGCCGCTTCGCCTACAAGACCTCCGGGGAGAGCAAGTGGAACTACACCGTTTCCTTCGACTTCCGCTCGCAGTTCTCCAACAGCTACGATTCATACGTGCAGGACAGCGAGACCGGGCTGTGGTCCGGAACCCTCAAGTCAGGCTTCCTGGCCCCCGCCTACACGAACCTCGCGATAGGTATGGAATGGGCCCCGACCGACTGGTTCAACGTGAACATCGCGCCACTGACCGGAGGCTTCACGATATGCAACATCGACGAGCTCAAGAAAAACTACGGTATGAAGCTCAAGGAGGAAGGGCTTGACCCCAACGTCGGGGCGAACTACAAGAGCGCCCTCTTCCAGTCCGGTGCCCAGATCAAGATGAACCTCAAGACTTCCATCAACGAGAAGTTCTTCTACGAGACTCAGCTCGTGCTCTTCACCGACTACCTCAACAAGCCTTTCAGGTACAACAGAATCAACTGGGACAACAAGATCACCTGGCAGTTCACCAAGTTCTTCAAGATAGGCCTGAGCACCTGGCTGATCTACGACCCTATCGTACTCATCGACGGAAGGCAGCAGGTACAGTTCAAGGAGTCCTTCTCCATAAACTTCACCTGGCTGATCACGAACTAGTAGCATGCGCCGCATACTTCTTGCAGTCAGCGGAGGCATCGATTCGATGTACCTTGCAAACAGAGCCCCGGAACTTTTTCCCGGGGCTGTTTTCGCCGTTGCCCACTGCAATTTCGCATTGAGGGGCGAGGAGTCCGACGGGGACGAGGAATTCGTAAGGTCATGGTGCCGGGACAACGGGCTAGTCTGCTTCACGAAGCGCTTCGACACCGAAGGCTACGCCCGCAGCCACGGAATCAGCATCGAAATGGCCGCCAGGGAACTGCGCTACGGCTGGTTCGGCGAACTCTGCAGGGAGCACGGCTTCGAAGCCGTGGCGATTGCCCACAATGCCAATGACAACGCCGAGACCCTGATTCTCAATCTGCTCAGGGGCACGGGACTTCGCGGGATAAGGGGCATGGGCGGCCGGGAGGGCGTGCTGCGCCCTCTGCTCGGCACGAGCCGCTCCGACATCCGCAAGTGGATGTCGGAGCACGGCCGCCCGTGGCGCGAAGACCGCACCAACTCCGACAACGGCTACAGGCGCAATCTCATACGCAACGAGGTATTCCCGCTCTTCGAAAGAATCAACCCTTCGTTCATCCGTACCCTCAACGCCGACATGCGCAGATTCGCCCAGGCCGACGAAATAGCAGAGGAATATCTGCGCGCCGCATTGCCGGAAGTGCTCCTTCCCGACGGAAGCATCTCAATTTCCGCCCTGAAGGCTGACAGGCACCGGGAATTCCTGCTATGGAGGCTGCTCGAGGACAGCGGCATCTCCGCCGAGGAATTCGCCTCGCTCTGCAGGGCATTGGAAGAGGGCAGGCAGATAGCCGGAAAGCGCTACGGCCCCGTGACAGGAGCCTCCGGCAGGCTCATCGTGGGCCAAGCCGCAGCCCCTGCCGGAGTCCATACGGAAATCCTGGACAGGGATGCACTGAAATCGCTGAAGCAGGAGAAGGGAGTGCTTGTCGCCGACGCCGACCGGATTCCGATGCCGCTGAAGATACGGCCATGGAGACCGGGCGACTGGATGGTGCCTCTCGGAATGCGCGGCCGCAAGAAGATTTCTGACATGTTCACGGATCTCCATGTCCCGCTGACCGAGAAGGGAAGGGCGCTGGTGCTGGAGCTGGACGGCTCCCACGTGGCCGCGCTGATAGGCGAACGCATCGACGACTCCGTAAAGGTCACAGACGCCACCGTGCGCGTTCTCCGCATTATCTTGGAATAAAGTTTCTTCCCGCCGGTGAGGCGGGCATCCGGCTTCAGAGGTTCCGCTTCGGTTCATCCCGCATACCCGGCCCACCGGCGGCCTATGGAAACTGCTATCTGTCCGGAAGGATATAGACATCGTCGCCGGGCTCGGCGAAGCGAAGCTGCTCGCGGGCGAAAAGCTCCAGGGAATCGCGGTCTTCGGTCAGCTGCCGTATCCTGCTCTCAAGGGCGGCGTTTTCGGCCTCGATACTCTCTATCCGGTTGCGCTGGCTGTGCAGAGTGACGCCCGAGCTGATCCAGGTTATAAGGTTGTCCTTCTTGACGCAGAGGAAAACCAGACACAGCAGAGTCGCGACAATGGCATAGCGGACGAAAGAACGCTGCTCCCTGCGGTTCCCGTCCTTGCTTCTGTCCCATAAGTCGCGGAATTTGCCCATCGCTGCTGAAAATCATGTTCGCTATCACGGCAAAATTAGCTAAATTTGCCGAAAACTACAGAAAAAAGATGAAGCCTGCACTTTTAGTTCTCGCTGCCGGAATGGGCAGCCGCTACGGAGGACTCAAACAGATGGACGGACTCGGGCCCAATGGGGAGACCATCATCGACTATTCGATATATGACGCCGTCCAGGCCGGATTCGGCAAGGTCGTCTATATCGTGCGCGAATACTTCCTCGAGCAGTTCAGGGAGAGCGTCAGAAAGAAATACAGCGGAGTCAGATGCTCCGACGGAAGCCCTCTCGAACTGGTGTTCGTGACCCAGGAGCTCGACAAGATTCCGTCAGGTTTCACCGTCAACCCTGAGAGGCAGAAGCCTTGGGGGACGGCCCACGCGATACTTATGGCCAAGGACGTCATCGACGGGCCTTTCGCCGTCATAAACGGAGACGACTTCTACGGCAGGGAGTCATTCAGAATCGCGGGAGACTGGTGCCGCGCCCATGCAGGAAGCGAAGGCGTATACGCGATAGTGGGCTTCGAGCTGGACCACACCCTGAGCGAATCGGGCGGAGTGTCCAGGGGAATCTGCCACTATGACGCGGACAGGCACCTCACCGATGTGGTCGAACACCTCAATATATCCAAAGATGCCGACGGCAGTGTCAGCGGCGACAATTCGCTGACCTCAGAGCATGTCAGGCTCAACGGCAAGGACCTCTGCTCCATGAACCTGTGGTGCTTCACCCCGGACTACTTCGTCAGGAGCGAGGCCATATTCAGGGAATTCCTCGGGAAGAACAGCGGCGAACTCAAGGCCGAATTCTATATACCCTACGCCATAGACCGCATGATCCGCGGCGGGGAGGTAAGATGCGACGTGCTCTCCACCCCTTCGCACTGGTTCGGGGTGACCTACAAGGAAGACCGTCCGGCCGTGGTCGCCAAATTCGCGGAGCTCGCGGCCGAAGGCGTATATCCCTCGCCTCTTTACGAATAGCCGGACATGGACAACTCTGTGAAAAGCCGCAGGAAGCGCGGCAATTTCAAGTTCCTGGAGGGCTACAGCTGGTATGTGCCAGGCGTCGGGCAGATGTTCGTCCTGCTGCTGATGCTGCTCGTGGGTGCGGTTCTCGGCAACGTGGTGACCCTTCTGTTCAGCCTCGCAGGAGGGGCCGAAGCCGCCTCCAGCTACGCGATGCTCATAGCCTATCCCGTGATGTTCATCCCGGCGATGCTCTATGCCGGCGCATGGAGCAGGCTCAATTCCTACAACAACGAAGGCGTAAAGCTCGACAGCAACAACTTCGGCAGGTGCGGCGCAGTCCCGTGCGCACTGCTGGTGATGCTTGCGACTCTCGCCGCCGGCTACTGCCTGGACATAGTCCAGAGGCTGCTTCCCGAAATGCCTGAATGGATGGAAGAGATGCTGGACAGCATGACAACCGGAGTGTTCTGGGCCAATTTCGTGAGCGTGAGCATCTTCGCCCCGCTGTTCGAGGAATGGCTCTGCCGAGGCATGGTCCTGCGCGGACTGCTCAACAGGAAGGTGAGACCGGTCTGGGCCATAGTGATCTCCGCCGCGTTCTTCGCCGTCATCCACCTGAATCCCTGGCAGGCATTGCCGGCATTCCTCATTGGCTGCCTCTTCGGATATGTCTACTACAGGACAGGCTCGCTCAAGCTGACCATGCTCATGCACTTCACCAACAACAGCTTCTCCCTGATTCTTGCGAACATTGACTCCCTCAAGGAGATGGACAGCTGGATGGACGTGCTCCCCGGGCCGCTGTACTGGATTGTCTTCGCCGGCTGCGCGCTGCTGCTCGTGCTGATTGCAAGGGTGTTCGCACGCATCCCGCTGAAATCCCCCGAAGGCAACTGCGACAAGGTGACATCGCTGTTCGAAGAGCCTTCGGCCTGACGTCCCGCAACGCCCGGCACAGTGGTCAACCCATGACGGCCAGTTTCTTCGCGGCGGCCACATCGTGGACGCGCAGTATGTCCGCACCGTTCCGCAGAGCGATGCGGTGATACTTCTCCGTCTCTCCGTGCGTGAAGCGCTTGTCGGCGATTCCCACCAGAATCGGGCGCCCAAAGGCCTTGAATTCCCCAAGCCGTTCCAGCAGTTCCAGGTTCTGTTCCTCGGTCTTGGCGAAACCGAAACCGGGATCCAGCACCCAGTTACGTATCCCCAGGGCTTCCGCCCTGTCCGCGAAATTCTGGAAATATCCGGCCAGCTCGGCCACGACCCCTCGGGGATAGGAGCACAGTGAGTCCATGGTCCGCGGGTTGCCGCGCTTGTGCATCGCGACATACTCCAGCCCCAGTCCGGCCACGGCGGGCAGCATCTCAGAATCATCCTCGCCGGCCGATATGTCGTTGACGATGAACGGGCCAGCCTCCCGGAAGACCCTGCGGACTATCTCCGCGCTGGTGGTGTCCACGGAGAAGCGCACGCCTTCAAGCATAGGCAGCACGGGGCTCAGGCGGCGCCATTCCTCCTCCGTTCCCACATCCCCGGCGCCGGGGCGCGTCGAGACGGCTCCGATATCGATTATGTCGGCCCCGTCGTCCAGCATCCGGGCTATCCGGGCGGCGGCATCCTGCACCGAGCAGCGGCTGTCCGGAAAGAAGGAATCCGGCGTAAGGTTGATTATTCCCATTATTGCTGCCATGAAGGCAAATTTATAAAAAGCTTCTTATATTTGTATCTATGCTTATCGTGTTGGAAGGCCTGGACGGAGCGGGAAAGTCCACCCAGGTCAGAATGTTCAGGAAATATCTGGAAAGCAACTCTCCCGGCTTGGAATACATCCATTTCCCCCGTTACGACGCCCCGGTCTACGGCGGCCTGATCAGCAGGTTCCTTCGTGGGGATTTCGGCTCCAACGAAGCGGTTCACCCCCAGCTTGTGGCCCTGCTCTTCGCCGAGGACAGGCGGACCGCCGTTCCGGAGATGCGCCGCACCCTGGACGCCGGAGGCACGGTCCTGCTCGACAGATACGTCTATTCCAACATCGCCTACCAGTGCGCCAAGCTGAAGGACGGGAAGGAAGCCGAGGAGCTCAGGCAATGGATACTGGACACGGAATACGGCCAGTTCGGGCTGCCGCGCCCGGACCTCAACATCTTCCTCGATGTGCCGATAAGCTTCGTCCGCGAGAGCCTCGGAAAGCAGAGGAGCGGCGACGAACGCAGCTACCTCCACGGGCATCAGGACATACATGAGGCAGACATCGAATTCCAGAAAAGGGTCAGGGATATCTACCGCAGGCAGGCCGCCGAAGACAGCCGCTTCATCACCATAGACTGCGGAGACGAAACCGGGGAGATGCTCCCGCCGGAAGTCATATTCAACAAGGTCAAGGACTGCTATGAGAATTTTAAGAAGAATTAGCGCCGTAATACTCGGCTTCACCTTCTTCATCGCCGGACTGCTCAAGCTGATGGATCCCGTCGGGGCCGGTCTGGTCATGGAGGAATATTTCAAATTCCTGCATCTGGACTTCCTGCGGCCGGCATCGTATTTCGCCGGTGCCGCCATGGCTCTTCTCGAGACGGTCATCGGCATAGCCCTGATCACGGGGGTATGGCGCAAGTTCTTCTCTTACCTGACCCTCGCCTTCATGGGCGCCTTCACGCTGCTCACGGTCGCGCTGGTGATATTCAATCCGGTGATGGACTGCGGATGCTTCGGCGAGGCCGTACACCTCACACATCTGCAGAGCCTGATCAAGAATGTGGTGCTCCTCGGGCTCTGGGCGCTCGCATACCTGCCGATGAGAAGCCTGGAACCCACGCGCAAGGTCAAATACGTCAGCTTCTCCATAGCCACTGTCTCTGTCTGCCTCTTCCTGCTGTACTCCGTTTTCTCCATCCCCATGGTTGACTTCACAGACTACAAGCCGGGAACCGAGCTATCATCGCTTGAAACCGTGGACTGGACCCGGAGCGAAGACATAGTGCTGCTCTCATTCAGCGACGCCAACGGACAGTACGCGGACTCCCTGGCCCTGCAGGGCGATGTCATCGCGGCCTCGGTCTACAATCCCGAGAAGATGGATTCGAAGGAATGGCAGAAACTCTCGCAGCTTGCGGACAGGGCCGCCGCCAAGGGCTTCACTCCCCTGGTGCTGACGGCTTCCACTCCCGATATGATCACCGAGACCGTATCCTCACCGGAACTGCTCCCCTACATCTACTTCGCTGACCGCAAGACCCTGCTGACACTCAACCGCTCGAACGGAGGCGCAACATTCATCTCCGACGGGCAGATAGTCACCAAATGGCCGGTCAACAGGCTTCCGGACACGGAAAAGCTGGAGCAGCTGGCTTCGACGGACCCCATAGAATCCCTGGTCACCGAGAACCACCCTGCCAAGCTGAAGCTCCAGGCTTTCCTCCTCTATGTATGCGCGGTGATTCTGCTGCTGTAGCCGCTATCTGATTTCTATCTCGGCGTCCATCCTGGCCAGGACAACGGGCCTGGAGAGGTCTTCAAGCTTTTCCGTCAGGGCCTCCGCCTTGCCGGTCAGGCCTTCCTGAACGGAGGCCGATACGACTCCCGAGCCGAACATTTCAAGCAGCTCCTCCATCTGGGACATGGGCTTGGGATAGCCCGTTACGCTCCAGTTAGACATATCCGGGTCGCCGGCGGCCACAGCCGCGTATGACACGGCATCGTCGAGTCCGCCGATTTCATCGACGAGATGGATTACCATGGCGTCCGAGCCGGTCCACACGCGTCCCTGCCCGACAGCGTCCACGGTCTCCTTGGGCAGAGAGCGGGCGTCCGAAACTATCGTGGTGAAGCGGTCGTAGATGGATTCGATCGACTCAAGCATGTAGTCGTATTCCGCCTGGTCGAAAGGCCTCATTCCGCTGTACATGTCGCCGTGCCTGTTGGAGGAAACCGTCTCGATATTGACATGGAGCAGGTCGTTCGCCGTCTTCGAGAAGTCGGGGACCATGCCGAAGACACCTATGGAGCCCGTGAGAGTGGTCGCGTCCGAATATATCCTGTCGCAGTTGGCGGAAATCCAGTAGCCGCCGGACGCCGCGTAATCGCCGTATGATGCGACGAGCGGTTTGGTCTGCTTGAGCAGGTCCAGTTCGGTCTTGATCTTCTCGGAAGCCAGCACGCTGCCGCCGGGAGAGCTGACCCTGAGCACGACCGCCTTGACGGTGGAGTCCGCCCTGACATCCGCAAGCATCTGCGCGAAGCGGTCGCCGGCGACTTCTGACTTGCCGGATCCGTCCACTATGTTGCCCTCCGCATAGACCACTGCTATCTTCTTGGAGGCCTTGGAGACGGGACGCCTGGCCGCCACGTAGTCGGAGAAAGGTATCATCGAAACGTCCTCGAAATCATCCTCGACGGCAAGGACGGCCAGCTGCTCCTTGAGCTCTTCTGAAGTCATGAGCTCGTCCACAAGACCGCAGTCCACGAAATCCTGGGGCGCGTTGAGCTCCAGCCCGTCAACCGCCTCGTTGAGGCGCTCCACGGTGATTCCGCGGCTCACGGCAATCTCGGACGCCATGGTCTCCCATATCGAATCCACCATGCGCTGGTACTGCTCCCTGTTCTCGGGGCTTGCTGACGACCTGGTGTACATCTCGCCGGCGGACTTGTATTTGCCATGGCGTATCAGCTGCACGTTGACGCCCAGCTTGTCCAGAAGGTCCCCGATGAAAATCATCTGGCTTGAGACTCCGTTTATCATCGTGGTCGCGCCTTCATGGGCCGTCATGTAGACCTTGTCGGCCACGGAGGCGAGCCAGTAGCTTCCGCTGGCAGGCGATTCGATATATGAGACTATTGCCTTTCCGCTGTAGGTCCTGAAATCCGCAAGCGCCGCACGGAATTCCTCAAGTGCGGAAATACCGCTCATCGAGCCGTCGGTGCGCAGATAGATGTATTTCACGGCGGGATCGGTCGCCGCAGTGTTGACGGCCTGCACGGCGTCCCAGATGCCTATGGTGGAAGAGCCTTCCCCGCCCAGCATCGACAGGGTGCTGCCATCGCGGCTCTGCTCCCCGATGGTGACCTTTGACATGTCTATCGCAAGCACGCCTGACTTCGGAATCGACGGCGTCGAGCTGCCTGACGCGACAATCGCCCCGAGGAAACCGAAACCGAGCATGAACATGAGCACCGTCACTATAAGAAAGCCGCAGATGACGGCGGCCGTGTACTTGAGGAAATCTTTCATTTGAAATGCAAATTTTATCAAAAGTAGTAAATTTGCAGGACAATACAATATATAAAATGGCACAGAAACCTTCCATACCCAAGGGGACGCGCGATTTCGGTCATGCCGAGATGGCGGAAAGAAACTACATATTCAATATCATCAGACAGGTCTTCCGCAAATACGGATACGCACAGATCGAGACTCCGGCGATGGAGAACCTCTCGACCCTGCTCGGCAAATACGGGGACGAGGGCGACAAGCTTCTGTACCGCATATTGAATTCGGGCGACGCCTTCGCCCATGCCGATTTCGACAGGCCACTCACTCCCCAGGTATGCGAAAAGGGTCTCCGCTACGACCTTACCGTGCCCTTCGCGCGCTACGTGGTGCAGCACCAGAACGACATAGTCTTCCCGTTCAAGCGTTTCCAGATACAGCCGGTATGGCGGGCGGACAGGCCGCAGAAGGGCCGCTACCGCGAATTCTACCAGTGCGACGTGGACATGGTCGGCAGCCGAAGCCAGCTCTGCGAGCTCGAACTCGTGCAGATTGTCGACGAAGTCTACAGGAAGCTGGGGATCAGGGTGTCCCTGAAAATCAACAACCGCAAGGTGCTGACCGGTCTCGCGGAAATCTGCGGCTGCCCAGACAAGGTCGTGGACATCACGGTCGCTATCGACAAGATTGACAAGATCGGGCTCGAAGCGGTCGGGGAAGAGCTCCAGGCGAAGGGACTGGACGAGGCGGCAATCGCGAAACTCGTCCCCGTACTGAACCTCAAAGGGTCGAATGCGGAGAAACTGGCCGCCATGAGGGAACTCATGGCAGGGTTGGAAGACGGCATGAAGGGCCTGGACGAACTGGAGGAGCTTTTCGGCTACATCGAGGCTTCCGGCGTGAAGACCACGACCGAACTCGACCTCTCGCTCGCCCGGGGGCTGAGCTACTATACCGGAGCCATTTTCGAGGTCAAGGCCCTTGACTGGCAGATAGGCAGCATAGGCGGGGGCGGACGCTACGACAACCTCACGGGAATCTTCGGCCTTCCCGGACTGTCGGGAGTGGGCATAAGCTTTGGCGCCGACAGAATCTACGACGTGATGAAGGGGCTGGGGCTCTTCCCTTCCGGGCTCGGGAACGTACCCACACTGCTGTTCGCGAACATGGGCGCGAAAGAGACGGAGTACATCCTTCCGCTTGCCGCCGCCCTGCGCGACAGGGACGAAATAGTCGAAATCTATCCCGATGCGGCAAAACTGAAGAAGCAGTTCGAATATGCCGACAGGCGTTCGATACCCTTCCTCTCGATTACCGGCGAGTCGGAGATGGCGTCGGGGACAGTAAACATAAAAAACCTGGTGACAGGCGAGCAGCGCAGTTTCCCCAAGGACGGCATCACGGAGATTCTGCAATTCCTGAAATAAGGTTTTTCATTGGTCTTTCCCGGGATCAGGACGGAAGGCCTCGAAATCCACCTGTGCAAAAAGTGGAGTACAAGCGAATCAGGAAAAGCTGCTTCGCATGGCCGTGGAATGCATTTTCCGCAGAAATCCCTGTGCTTGGGCAACACTCCGAAATCCGACGCAAGCGCAGAGTTTTTGCTGAAAACCCTCCTGGAACCGGTTGCACTGCGGATTTCGCCGACGGTTCTGTTCCTGACTTTTTAGAGCTATCCTGACGGCCGATAGCCGTGCTCCGATTATGGAGGGGAATTTTGCGGATAATCATCGGTCTTTCCAGACGGCAGGCAGAAATATTTCCAGAAACTCTTTGTTAATTAAAAAATTATACCTACTTTTGTAGTCCAATATCGCGGGATAGAGCAGCTGGTAGCTCGTCGGGCTCATAACCCGGAGGTCGGTGGTTCGAGTCCGCCTCCCGCTACCAAACAGGACAACGCCTCGGCGCTGTCCTTGTTTTTTATGTCCATACCCCTCGCAGAACGAGCTACAAGGCCGATTTCCCTTGTCCCACAGAACCCCCTCCGGAAATACCAATTTTCCCACTCCGAGCCCAATGAGGAGGCGATTTGAAGAGTCGTCGAGGCATTCGAGCAAGGAAATGAATCTGTCGAGCGGACTTGCAATCTGTAGCCCGGGTGCCGGACACGCGCGGCGGGGAGCTCCGCGGAAGGCTCTCCTTGCGTATGCCCGGCGCTGAATCCTTCAGCAGATTACAATCTGCTGAAACAGATGGTGCAGAAGTCTGGCACATCGGCGCTTCGCTGAAGGATCTCGGCAAGAAGATGTTCACATTCTTCAGGCCGAGCATTCCAGCATCGGTCCTCACGGGTCTGCTGTAGAAACACTCGTGAAATTCATAGGCTACGGCGACGGGCTCTTAATGGCGCTGCACGTGGGGCAACTGCGCCTGGTGGACAGGAATCCCTTCCATTTGGCGCACCTGGACGCCTCTGGCGCATCTCGGCCGGGCATGGCCGTTCCCGATGAATTTCACGAAGCATGTCGGGGTGCAAATCACTCCGTAGGCAGCAGTCCGAACGGCAAACGGCAGTAAAATTCTTCTTGTGCAGCCTCTATTCCAAAAACGGCCTTGCATGGCCCTGGGAGGCCATTTCCGGCAGATCCAATGCACAACCATCGGCTTCCAAAAGTGCAGGGCCGGGCACTCCGGAATCGAAATTCACTGACTGACAGCCAATTGCAAATTGCATCTGCACAACCATAATTCAACTCCACGTTTAGGTTGAGCGGACAAGATTAATGCGTAATCAATCAGCGCAAGTGCGGGGATTTCCGCTGAGGAGGCTAGCCGTCCGCGGTTGCTTTCCACCAACCACTTTTATCATTCTCACCGACCAAGAATGTCAGATATACCACCTCTCGGGGAAAATACCTTCCAATATGACATGCAATGCAGACATTGAGCCGAGAGGCAGTATGGACGATGCTGACAAATCGTCCGCACCGTCCATACCGGGGCCAGGTTGCATGCCGCGTCGGTCATCCTGCTATGGAAGGTGCTTTGCGCGAAGCGGGCCGCCGGATGCGGCACTGCGGCTCGCGAGGCGAAAACGTGGGACAAGCCTCCCTCGCCCGCAGTCCGCATCCGCCATACGTTCCGGCGTGATTCGCAATCCGCTGGAACATAAGTCTGTAATGCAAATCCATCTGGATGGAGAGCTGGACAGCCGGAGCTGGATTCCAGTTCGACGGGTGCTCAAAAGTATTTTTCATCCGCCGCTGCGGAGTCGGCATGCCGGCAGTATAGGGTTGTGCGGGAGGCCTTACTGCCGGAGGCCGGGCTCCGGCAGCGGCAGGGCGGCGGATCGCAAATCCGGCTGGACAAAATTGGACGGACAAAAACAACTATCACAAACTGCAACAAACTGCAACAAACTGCAACAAACCGCAACAAACAGACAAGAACTATAAAATTTTTGTACTTAATTCTTGCAATATTGTAAAGTATACATTACATTTGCAGAAACAAAACCCTCACAAACATGAACAAACGACATCAATGGCTGCTGCCCTGGGGCTTCCAAATCGCCGGCTGGGTGCTGATAGCGCTCACGCTGATCTTCCCCATATTCGTAATGCTCACATGGCAATCAATCGACTTCGGCTCCGTCTTCGACAAATTCCCATACGGCGGGATCCTGATCATGCTCTATCTCGGCTCGGGCCTGATAGTCTTTTCAAGAGAAAAGGTCGAGGACGAATACATAGGGACGATACGGACGGAATCCGTGGTCATCAGCGCGTATGCCGCCGGACTCTGGTTCATTCTCATCAACCTCCTCGCAGGAGCCGTCCCCGCCGTCTCGCAGGCCATGAACGCCTCGAGAATACCCTATGCGTACATGACGTTCCTGGAGGCATTCCCCGACATGCCCGCCGAAGTCATGAAATTCCTCGGGCAGGCCTACCTGGCCGCACCCCGGCTCGCCTGTCTGGGCGCATGGCCAGGAACACCGCTGTTCGCGTTCTGGATATACATCGTCATATATAAAATCCGGCTGACCGCCGCCGTAAGGAGGGCCCGCAATGAAAAATAGCATCAGGGTCGAAAGAGCAAAGGTCCGCGAGACCCAGCAGGATCTCGCGGACGCAATCAAGGTCAGCAGACAGTCCATATTCGCGATAGAGAACAACAAATATGTCCCTTCCACCGTACTGGCGCTCAAGATAGCCAGACACTTCGGAGTGAAGGTCGAAGACATCTTCACCCTGGAAGACGGCGACTGAGGCTAGAACGACACTCCGAGCTTGAAGCCAAGGTTGTTGATGCCGTCCAGGCCGAAAGCCTCGCTCCGGTTGGTCGAATAGCTGTAGTACACCGCGAACTGGAATCCGAAATTGCTCTTGTAGAACGGATGCCAGGTGAAGCCTATCTCCGGAGACGCATAGAAACCCCACTGCGTGTCGCGGAAACCTGCATTCGGGAAATAGGTATAAGCCCGAGCATAGTCGGCTCCGATCTTGGCCTCGGCGTACGGCTGGAACTCCTTCCAGCCGAGACGATACCTCAGAGTGGCCCCGAACGGAACCTGGAACAGGGAGTTGCAGGCATCCGTGGTAAGCGCGGAACCGTCGGGATTGACCACCGTCCGCCGGGGGATGTATTCATTGTTCGTGTTATAGCTCACGAACGCGCCCACGGCTATCCTCGGAAGGATATAGTAGCCTCCTTCGGCGTATGCGCCCCAGCCGCTGGCATTGGAGACGAATTCGTTGCCGACCGTTCCGTTGAACTGCCATCCGGCATCAATGTAGTATCTTCTTCCGGGCTGCGCGTCCGCCGACGATGCAAGCACGATGCAGAGAACCGCCGCAGCCAACATGTTTCCTATGATTCTTTTCATGATTGAAACCCTCCTTTATTTACCCAGATACTCCGACTGCTCGAACGACTGGCTTATGGCCCTTGAAAAACGGGCCATGTCAGAAGCCGCACCGCCCATAGCTCCGTCGATGAAGCTGTTCCATACCACCGGAAGGGGCTTGTCCTCTCCCGTATCCGCAGTAAGGTCGACCATGTCCGTCAGCAGCGACCGTGACGAGTAGCCGTAAGTCACCGGGAAAGAATAATGCCATGAGCCCCAGTCACCCCAATACCAGGGATACCAGTATCCGGGGTAATCGAGCCACCATGGATATGACGGATAATATGCGGTGAAATACGAGGTGGACTCCACATACGAAATCTGGATTCCGAGATCCGCCTCCGCGTCCTCGTCCACATAGCTGTACCCCTTCGCCTCCATCTCCCTGATATACTGTTCCCTGACGCTCTTCGCCCAGTCGTTGAGGAAAAGCCGGCCGTGGTCACCGTCTATCGCCAGCAGGCTGTCGGCCACGGTGAACGTGTCGAAGCGTGAAAAGTCTCCGGCATCTTCGCTATGGGCGGTATATACCAGGAATTCTCCGTCGAACACCGATGCGCTCGGCACCTTCTCGCATGCGGAAGCCATCATGACGGCCGCCGCAAACAGAATATACTTTTTCATATCATATCCTCCATATTATCAATTGACATGGCATGCCCCTAGAAAGACATGCCCTCATAGACCCGGGACTGTTCATACGGCACGAGCCTTCCCTCGAGCCTGATGGTCCGGGAGTTGAAATTGGGCGAAATGACGGCGTAAGCTTCATTGGAGCCGGGATACAGCGAAATGTCGACCTCAGCGCTTATGCCGGCGCCCGTGATGCCGGCGCGGATATGCACCACGTCATTCTTCCCGGAAGTCACCGTGAAGCCGGTGACCCTGCCGTCGAGAGTCACCCCGCCGACTCCGTTGGGTCCCGAAAGAAAACGGCTCGGAGAAATCTGTACGACTCCCCTGTCGCCGTCCACTGCGATGAAGTTGGTGGTGGAACTGACATATACGCGAGTCCCGTCACGGAAAGTCAGAGCCTCCGCCTCCAGGACAAAAGACCTGGTGTTGACCGCCGCTCCGGCCTGATGCCATGTCAAAGTGTCAACGACTGCCTGGGCGGCGCGGTCGGGAGCGCTCCTCTGTTGGAACTCGTACATGTCGCGCTTCCACTGCTCCATCCTCTCCTGCAGCGTCGTCCTGCCCTGCGCCATGGCGGACAGCGACAACGACAGCAGAATCAGCATTGAAATGATTCTTTTCATATTAACCTCCTATAAATTGTTTCAGGATCCCATAATGGCAACATACATGCCAATTCCGGCTGCGGACGTTCTCGGCGGGATTCGCTATCTTTGTCTTTCCGGCAGTTTGCCGCCGGGAGACACAAGATGAAAAGCAGACTCTTCCTATTGATTGCCCTGGCTCTCACGGCCGCCGCATCCGCATCCGCGGAAGGGACCCTGAAGACGCAGATACGGGAAATCATCGCCGGCGCCGACGCCCGGGTGGGAGTTGCCGTGATAGCCGATGGCGACACCCTCACGGTCAACGGCAGCCCCGACTATCCGCTGATGAGCGTGATGAAGCTCCATCAGGCCGTAGCCGTGGCCAGGATTCTCGAAGAACGCGGCCTGCCGCTCACGACGACCGTGCATATATACGTACAGGACCTGAAAGCCGGAACCTGGAGCCCGCTGAGGGACGCCCGTCCCGGAGGCGGCTTCGACATGAGCGTCGCGGAACTGCTGCGCTACACCCTGCAGCAAAGCGACAACAACGCCTGTGACATTCTGTTCGACCGCTTCGCTGCGCCCGAACACGTCGACAGCATAATCAGAAGCATGGGATTCCGCGATTTCCGCATAGCCGCGACCGAAGACGAAATGCACCGCGACCTGAAGAAATGCAGAGAGAACGTCAGCTCGCCCCTGTCGGCGGCGGACCTCATGGACAGGCTGGCTTCCGGCACGCTTCCGCTCGGGAAGGAATATGCGGACTTCATACGCAGCACCTTGCTGGAATGCAGGACCGGGCTGAACCGCCTGCCGCTCCCGCTCGAGGGGTCAGGCGCCCTGATCGGACACAAGACCGGCACCTCCGACCGGGAGGCGGACGGACGCTGGACAGGTATCAACGATGTCGGCTTCGTGCTGCTCCCCGACGGACGGAGCTATACGCTGGCGGTATTCATAAGCGACTCCGCGCTCGGGATGGAGGAGAACGAGAAACTGATAGCCGACATCTCCGGGGCGGTCTATTCCGAACTCTCCGGACGCTAGCCACAAGCTACGAAAAACGAACATTTTTGCGTATCTTTACAGGTTGGAACTTAATTCCAAGACTTAAACAAGAATGAATCTCATAATATTTGCATCGCCGCTCCACGACGCAACCAGTGTCATGTCCTGCCGGCAGGATCTGTTCGAAAAACTCAGGGACAGGGATTACCGTAAGGAATACGGACTGCCGGAAGAAGGCGAACTCAACATCATCGACAGCAGCTCCTGCGAGAATCTGCCTACCGAAGACGCGGTGTGCTTCATCGGGACAGGCGGAACCGAAGAGCTTTTCGCAGACAGGCTCGGACAGCTGCCTAAGGAGATAATCCTATTGAGCGACGGCTACCACAACTCCCTGGCCGCCTCATTCGAAATCGCAAGTTTCCTCGACAGGAAAGGGATAGGCGTCCGCATGGTCAATATCCCGGCGCCTCCCGACGGCTCCGACACCGAAGCCCTGCCCGAGGAATCCGAAAGCAAAAACCGCTTCGGCAACATCTATACGTCCGGAGTACGCGAATATCTGGCAAACAGCACGGTAGGTCTGATAGGAGGGGCGTCCTCGTGGCTGATAGCTTCGGACGTCGACCTCAAATACATACAATCAGAATTCGGGACAAGATTCGTGGACATAGACATAGCCGAACTGGCCGACGAATACATGAAATTGAGCGGAGGCTCCGTGAAAGACCCGCAGGGCGAGACCGGCAGGCTTGAAGCTGCAGGGAACATGGAGAAGGCGCTCAGGGCCATCGTCGGCCGCTACGGGCTAAACGCGCTCACGATAAAATGCTTCGACCTGCTGGGCAGCTGCCGCACCACGGCCTGCCTCGCGCTTGCGAGACTCAACGACGAAGGGATAATCTGCGGATGCGAGGGAGACATCCCCTCGCTCTGGACCATGATGACAGTCTACGCCCACAGCGGAAAGGCTCCGTTCATGGCCAACCCCTCATCTTCCGACAGGAGCAGGCTCAGGGTGGATTTCGCACACTGCACGGTTCCGACGTCGATGACCACCGCCTTCAGCCTTCCGACTCATTTCGAATCGGGCATAGGCGTAGGAGTGGCCGGCGTTCTGCCTACGGGAAGGTATTCCATAGTCAAGATAGGCGGAAGGAGGCTCGACAGAATCTTCTGGGCGTCGGGAACCATAACCGCAAACACGAACGTGGCCGCAAGGTGCCGCACCCAGGTCGCCTTCCGTTTCGACAACGAGGCCGACCTCGACCGTTTCTTCGCCAACAGGCTGGGCAACCACATCATACTGACCGACGAAATCTGAACGGCAGCTGAATAATAAACAAAGGGGATGACTTTCATTTTTGAGTCATCCCCTTTGTTCTTTCCGTCAGAGTTCCGCTAGAAGAGCTCGTCGACGGGTTCCTTGTAGTCGTTCACCTCGGGAGCGGGTACGTCCTCGCGAGGGCCGCTGCTTCTGCGTCCCCTGGGGCCTCTGCGCTCGCCGCGCTCGCCGCGGTCGAACTCACGGCGCTCCCTGCGCTCACCGCCGCGCCTCTCGGGCCTGTCGGACCTGCGCTCGCGGTCGCCGCCGTTCTGACGGGGCCTGCGGGTAGGCTCCACATAGCCTTCGGGCTTCTCGGTGAGAGCGCGCATGGAGAGGCGCATCTTGCCGGTCTTGGAATCGATTTCCAGCAGCTTGACATCAACTTCGTCGCCCACGTTCAGCACGTCCTCAACCCTGTCGGTCTTGTTCCATGCAATCTCGGAAACGTGAAGCAGACCCTCCTTTCCGGGAAGAATCTCGACGAAAGCACCGAACTCAAGGATGGAAACCACCTTTCCGTGGTATACCTTGCCGACTTCGGGAACCGCGCAGATAGCCTTGATCCACTCGATGGCCTTCTGCATGTTCTCCTTGTTGTCGGAAGCGATGTCGACAACGCCCTCGGTGAGATTGGTTCCGGGGATGGGCTCCTCATCGATGCTGATGGCAGTGCCGGTCTCCTTCTGGATTTTCTGTATGGTCTCGCCGCCCTTGCCGATAATCGCTCCGATGAACTCGGCTGCAACCCTGAGCTGCTCGATGCGGGGCACGAAGGGCTTGTAGTCCTCACGGGGTTCGCTGATGGTCTTCATCATCTCGCCCATGATGTGCATGCGGCCCTGGCGAGCCTGCTCAAGAGCCTGCTCGAGCACGGCGTATGAAAGTCCGTCCACCTTGATGTCCATCTGGGTGGCGGTGATTCCGTCAGCGGTTCCGGTCACCTTGAAATCCATGTCTCCGAGATGGTCCTCGTCTCCGAGGATATCGGTGAGAATCGCATAGCGGTCATTGGGGTGAACCTCATCGGTGATAAGTCCCATGGCGACGCCGGCCACAGGCTTCTTGATCTTCACGCCTGCGTCCATGAGGGCGAGGCAGCCTCCGCAGACGGAAGCCATGGAAGAAGAGCCGTTGGATTCGAGGATATCTGATACCACGCGCACCGCGTAGGGGTTCTCGGGAGCGAGGGGAACCACGGGCTTGAGGGCCCTGAGGGCAAGGTTTCCATGTCCGATTTCACGACGGCCGACACCGCGCTGGGGCTTGGCCTCTCCGGTCGCGAAAGGAGGGAAGTTGTAGTGCAGCACGAACTGCTGGTCATCCTGGATAAGAACCTCGTCGGTCTCCTTCATGTCCATCTTCGTTCCGAGGGTCACGGTAGCCAGCGACTGGGTCTCGCCGCGCGTGAAGATTGCGGATCCGTGCGCGCAGGGCAGATAGTCGACCTCGCACCAGATGGGGCGGACCTCATCGCACTTGCGGCCGTCGAGACGCACACCCTCGTCCAGAATCATGTTGCGCATGGCCTCCTTCTCCTCGTGGTGGTAGTACCTCTCCACGAGAGGGGTCTTCTCCTCGAGCTCCTCCTCGGGGATGGTGGCCAGGAACTCCTCCTTTATCTCCTTGAAGCCCTGCTCACGCTCCTTCTTGGGCTTGGCCGACTTGGCGAGCGCATAGCACTTGTCATAGCAGAAATCGTGGACAGCCTTCTTCAGCTCCTCGTCCTCGACATCGTGGGGATAGTCCCTCTTGTTCACGTCGGTGCCGAGCTCGTGCATGAGCTCCTTCTGCACGCGGCAGTGCTTCTTGATCTCCTCGTGGGCGAACTTGATGGCCTCGAGCATGTCGTGCTCGCTCACCTCGTTCATCTCGCCCTCGACCATCATGATGTTCTCCTCGGTGGCCGCAACCATGAGGTCGATGTCGGCATCCTTCATCTGGGAGAAGTTGGGGTTGATCACGAATTCGCCGTTGATGCGGCATACGCGCACCTCGGAGATCGGGCCGCCGAAAGGCAGGTCGGAGGTCGCGAGCGCGCATGAAGCGGCAAGTCCGGCGAGCGCGTCAGGCTGTATGTCCTTCTCGGCGGAAATCAGCGTGACGTTCACGAATACCTCAAGATGGAAGTCGTCAGGCCACAGAGGACGGATGGGGCGGTCGATCAGACGTGAGATAAGAATCTCATAGTCGCTGGACTTGCCCTCCCTCTTCATGAATCCGCCGGGGAAGCGGCCTGCCGAATAATACTTTTCCTTGTAGTCTACGGTCAAAGGCATGAAATCGGTGCCTTCCTTCACTTCTTCCGCTGCCGTGACGGTGGCGAGAAGCATGGTGCCACCCATTTTCACCACGGCAGAGCCGGCTGCCTGCTTCGCCAATTTGCCGGTCTCGATTTCGATCACGCGGCCGTCCGCGAGCTCGATTCTTTTGTTGATGATGTTCATTATCGTGTTTCTTTACGTCTTTCTCTTCAATAAAAGGGGATGGCTCCCTCGGAACCATCCCCTGATTCTCCCTATCGTGACTATCGGCGGAGTCCGAGCTCCTTGACGATATTTCTGTATCTCTCGATGTCAATCTCCTGGAGATAGTCCAGAATCTGACGCCTCTTGCCGACAAGACGGAGGAGGGAACGACGGGTCACATTGTCCTTCTTGTTCCTCTTCACATGCTCGGTGAGGTGAGCGATACGGTAGGAAAATAAAGCAACTTGACTCTCAGGAGAGCCGGTGTCCTTATTAGACTTTCCGTACTTCGCGAAAATCTCTTGCTTTTTCTCAGGCAGCAAATATTCAGCCATTTCTCAGCAAAAAATTAAGATTAATATTACAACATGCTTTCCCGTAAAAGGCGAAAGCCTGCAAATTTACACAATTTCCCGCTCTTTCCAAATTTATTTTGCTCATTTTCAAGTATAAGCAACGTCGCGCGGGAGTTCCGGAGCGGGTTCAGAAATTGATGGCGAGACCTATTCCGTGACGCTGCGCCCCGAAGTCCAGCGAAGGGGCAAAGGCGGCACCCGGCTCGCGCCGCGCGTTCTGCTCGTCAACCACTTTCTCGAGTATATCATTGCCCGACAGATGAAGCGGAATGCCGACAAGCAGCAGCACGCCGCCGGACAGGAGCGCGGCCGTGGCCCCGTTGCCGGGCATCCTCAACAAAGAAAGCCCCGTGCACACGACGGCACCGCCGACCAGCCATGTGCTCATTCCCCAGAGCCTCATGGACTCGCCGGAGCGCCAGCGGTCGTAAAAATCCGGATCGAGCACCGCTCCCGGAGAGACCCGCGCACCCTTGACAAGCAGCAACGTTCCGTCGCGATAGAGCGTCCCCTCCGGATATTCGGAGTATAGATAAAGGTCGGTATCGTAACCTCCTACCTGCCCTCGGAACCTCCTGACCATTCCGGTTTCAGTTCCCTGGGTTCCATAGGTCTCGACCTCACCGTTCTCGTAGCGGACCTGCAGGACATCCGAAATCTGGATGTGGTATTCCGGCCCGTCGGGATTGCTCCATTTCTTGTAGACGAGCTCTTCCGTGCTCACTTTCAGCACCTTGGCCTCAATCTCCCTCCCGTCCTTCATGGAAATCACGTCCTGGGCGGAAAGGGCTCCGCAGAACATCAGCGCAAAAAGCACTGACAGGATTCTTAATCTGCACATGACGAAAGTATTTTGAATGTTACCATCTGTTATGATGAATCTTCGCGGGATTCCACTTGTCCTTAGGTCTCTCCTCCCCCGCAGGGAAGCCTATGGGCACCACGCAAAGCGGCATCACGGTCTCCGGCATGTCTATGACCGACTTGACGGCCGAGGAGCGCTCGGGATCGGAAGCGGCAGTCCATACGGCGCCGAGGCCGAGGGCTTCGGCGGCCAGAAGGAGATTCTCCGTGGCGGCTGACGCATCATGCTCCCAGAAAGGATTCTCGGTGACCGAACCGTCGGAATGCTTGATCTTCGTCTCGGCGCAGACTATTATCGCCAGAGGGGCCTGGGCCAGCATCTTGGCATACTTGAGCCTGGCGGCCAGGGCGTCCAGGATTCCGCGTTCGTCCACGACCACGAACTCCCAGGGCTGGCGGTTCTTCGCCGAAGGGGCGGCCATCGCCGCACGCAGCAGCCGCTCCACCATCTCATGAGGCACCTTCCTGTCTTCATAGCTCCTGACGCTCCTGCGTGAAGCCATGTTCCCGAGAACGGCCTCCGCCGTCCTCAGATCTCCACTACGTTCATTTGCCATAAGCATATCCGATTATAAAAACTACATTTTCTCTATGGGCGGCAGTCCCCGGCTGCGGAGCAGTCCGTTGTAGCGCTCCAGCACCTCGACCACGCAGTCCTCCCACGAACGGACTATGGTCCGGGAGGCATTGTCGCCCGTCCTGCGCACCAGTTCCGGATCGGCCGCCAGCCGGCGCAGCATGGCCGCGAGTTCCGCAGGGTCGTTCTCCGTCAGGAAGCCGTTGTAGCCGTCGGTCAGTATGGCCGAGGCCGTCGAGCCTTTCGCCATCACGGACGCCGTATGCAGGGCGGCCGCCTCCCTGACCACAAGCGGCGCATTGTCATAGAGCGAAGGGAAGAGGAAGAGGTCGGCCGCAGCATAATAGTCCGTAAGAACCTTGCGGTCCATGACGGTTCCCAGGAAAGTCACCTTGGAATCCAGGCCCTTTTCACTCACGAGCTGGCGCATCGCATGGGCGGCATACCCGTTCCCTGCAAAAAACATGCGGAAAGGGAGGTCAGGAAGCAGCGCCAGGGCCTCTATGACCAGCCTGGGGTTCTTTTCCCATATATGCTGGCCCACGAAAAGGAGCACGAACTCGCCCGGCTCCACGCCTATCCGCCTCCTGGCTTCCGCGAAGAAACCCTCGGGATAATCGGCCACGAGGTCGGAGCCGTTGTCCATGACCTCCACCTCACCCTTGTAGCCGTACTCCCTTATCACGTCCTCGACCGAGGCCTGGGGCACCCAGACGAGGTCGGCCTTCTCGTAGAAATCGACTATCGCCTTTATCATCAGGTCGGTCGCCGGCTTGGGCAGGACCCTCTCGAAATCGTCGCGGTACTTGGAGTGGAAGGTCGCGACCAGAGGAATCTTCTGAAGCCTCGCTATCCTCAAGGCAGCATGGCCTGAGGTGAAGGGACAGTGGGCATGAACTATCCTGAACCCGATTTTCGTAATCCTGGCGAGATATGCCGGATCGAGTTCGGCGATTCCCGTCACGTAAGGATGCCTGCGGGGCACCGGGACGGAGAAATAATCCAGAACCTTGTAGGGCAGCCTTCGGTAGTCCGTCCCCGGCACGTTCGGGGTGACCACACACACGCCGCCCACCTTTTTCTGCATCCATTCGGCATAGTTCCGCATGCAGACCGACACCCCGTCCATCACGGGCGGGAAGCAGTCGCAGAACAGTCCGACATTGGCCTTCTCAGAAGAAAACATAAGCCACCTTTTCACGTATGAAGACGAAATAGACGACGGCAAGGGCCACAAGGATGAAGATTATCCATCCGAACCATTTCTTCCATGCCGGAACCTTCTGCAAATAGGGGTCGGAGATATTGAGCTTGGGATATCTGGCGACAGTTGTAAGCTTCCCTCCGAAGATTATGTTCACGAGGACCTTGGAGTTGATCGCCCAGCCGTTGGCGTTCAGCACGGGGCCGAGGTTGCGCTTGCGGAGCTTGCTCCATGCGATGAAGCAGGAAGGTCCGGAAATCAGCAGCATAATCACGGCGATGGCTACGAGCAGCTGCCACCAGGGGGTTCTGGCAATACCGGCGGCAAGCTGGGTGATGAACGAGCCTATGTAGCCCAACGCGAGGCCGATGGCAGCGAAGATACCGGCGAACTTGGCTATGTCGAATGCGGGCTTCGGAGCGGCTGCCGTTCCATCAGCGGGAACTGCCGGAGCAGCGGTCACCGTCGAGGCCTTGGCCTGCATCTGGCCTATCACCTTGTTCTCCTTGTCGGCGGCCGACTTGTTGATCAGGCCGACGCAGAACTCCCAGAATTTGCGGTAGGGTGACCAGAAGGCGTTGCGTATGCTGATCGGGTTGTCAACTATCTTGGTGACCGTGGCGTCCCAGTCGTTTCCGTCGAGGTCGTAGAAGATTCCGTTCTTTCCGGGACGGAGGTCGTCGATGTCGCCGGAAGTCATCACCGCGACTATGTCCATTGATGCGGCGCTGCGCTTGGAGCTGCATTTGCAGTATATCAGGAACATCCCGCTGAGCTTCGCCATGTCGTTGTGGCCGGCCATGTCGCTGACCCTTATGCAGAGGTCGCAGCAGCGCTGGTCGATGAAGAGCCTTCCTGCCTCGAATATGGCCCTGCGGCCGGGACGGTCATAGAAATCGGAGAAAATCACGTAGTTCTGGAGGAAATGGCCGAAATCCCGGTAGAGGTACATGAGCTTCTTCACCTCGTCTATGGAATCGGACTCCTCCTTGAGGGCATTGTCCTTCTCCACCATGTCGAGCAGGTCCTGCCTGCGGCCGGCCTTGAGAATCCCGTTCACGCGGTCGATGCCCAAAGACTCGACTTCCGCGCCCTTCTTCGAAGCCAGCCATGATGAATATCCCGCGAAACGGGCTTCCAGGGCGTTCCATTCCGCCTCGCTCACACCGTCCTTGGTACTGAAATCCTTGGCGGGCACGAGGGCCAGCAGTTTGTCGACGGCAGCCTGCCATGAAGGGTTGACTGCCTTGAGCGGAAGCACGCCCGAAGCATCGGGACGGGCAAGAGGGCACGCCTCCAGATCCTCCAGCTTCTCCACCTTCACGTCCACGGCAGCGGCTGCAGACTGGTCATAGCGCAGGAGCTTGCAGCGGTAGAAATAATCCTTCACCTTGGAATCGAGGGCGCAGAAAGCCTCGTATGCCGCCGGAGTCTTGTCCGCATAGGGGGAAGTCTCCTTCTGCGCGGAGGCCTGCCATGCCGAATAGTCCGAGCATGCCGCATAGAATTTATCTATGATTTCGGCAGTAACCCCCTGTTCGCCGCTGCGGTCGGGCGTCGAGCCGACCTTCGCGATGCAGTCGGCCAGGACTGACTTCAGCTCCTCGTCATCGCCCACCGTGGCCGGAGTTATGACTCCGTCCCCGTTGAAGCGCGTACCCGTGAAGATAGCCACGCTGTCAGAAGCCTGGGCGAGACTTATCGAATTCTCTTCCTTGAGTCCGAGGTTGTCGAGAATCTGGCGGGCCGACTTCTTGAGCCTCTGCCCGAGGGCGGTTCCCTCATCGAAGGAATCCAGGGGAAGGACGCTGTCCCCCTTGAGCAGAAGGTCCTTGTCCTTCACGCAGGAGCAGAGCCATTCTGCGGCGCTCACCACTTCCGCGACCCTGATCTTGCCGTCGGAATCGGAGTCGATATAGGCTAGCGTATGGGAATCCATCGCTAGCCCGTTCACCGGGCAGCTCAATACGGTCCAGTACTTTTCATCCAGTTCCCCAAGATGGGCGATATCTTCTCCCGAAGCTATCTTTACCCTTATCACTCCGCCGAGGGAGCAATACTGCCAAACATGATTTCCCATAAGCAGTTCTAAAATTCGCCCCAAGTTACGAAAATAATGCGGTATCTTTATGGTATGGAACTCAAGCTATACATTGAAAAAGAGATTATTCCCCGATACCTCGGTTTCGACGCGGCTCACGGGCCGGAACACGTGAGGTCGGTAATCGAGCGCAGCCTGGCACTGGGGAGAATCTACGGGCTGGACCAGGACATGCTCTATGCGGCTGCCGCCTGCCACGACATAGGCCTGGCCGAAGGAAGGGAGAGGCATCACCTTGCCTCCGGGAGGATGATCAGGGAAGACAGGAACCTGCGGAACTGGTTCAGCGAAGAGCAGATAGAAATCATCGCAGAAGCTGCGGAAGACCACAGGGCGTCCGCCGGCAGCGAGCCCAGGAGCATCTACGGGCGCATAATAGCCGAAGCCGACAGGCAGATAGAGCCCGGACTGACAATCAGGCGCACGGTGCAGTACGGCATGTCGCACTATCCCGAGCTGGACAAGGAAGGCCATTGGAAGCGGATGTGCGAGCACCTCAACGCCAAATATGCCGAAGGAGGCTATCTGAAGCTTCTGATTCCCGAATCCGACAACGCGGCAAGGCTTTCCGAGCTGCGGGAAATCATCAGAGACGAAAAGCGCCTGCGCGCAATCTTCGAGAAGGAATACGCGGCCTCCCTTTCCGGCGGTGCCTGACAATGGAAAAGGCCGACTGAAACCAGCCGGCCCTTAATGTGCGCGGGATGAGAGTCGAACTCACACGTCGCAATTGACACTAGCTCCTGAAACTAGCGCGTCTACCATTTCGCCACCCGCGCCCGAATGGATTGCAAATATACAACTTTTTCAGAAACTGGCTTGAAATTTTATAAAATTTCTTGTCATCCCCGGGAAATATCCCCTAGAAGACGTATGTCAATGCGACAATCAGGTCGGCCGGCAGGATGAAGAACTTCCCGCCGCTGTCGGTAACACGTCCGCAAGTCGGGCAGTCGTAGGTTGTATAGACGTCATATCCGGACCACAGGCCGAAGCCGAAATCCAGATTCAGATGAGGGGCCAGCATGTAGGTATAGCCGCCTCCGATTCCGGCCCCGAAACGGTCACCCTCCGAAGTCTCGGGAGAGACCAGGCCGCCGCTGTTGTATTCCTGATACCGGACTTCGGCGGAAAGCCACCACCCGGAATATATGTGCCACGGCCAGTAGCGTGCCCCCGTGCTGAACGACCGCTGGCGGCGCCGTACCTCCTGCTCCCCGGAACCGAAGGTGAAAGGATTGTAGCGCAGGCCCGCGTTCAGGCTCCAGTGCCGGGCCACGCCGTATGAAGCCTCCATGTTCAATGTGCCGAAGTCGGCATATCCCAGCACGTTCGTGGAAAGCGCGAAATTCTGCGCGGCCAGGCCGTGGCACAGCAGGAGCGGCACCGCCGCCATGAGCATTCTCAACTTTTTCATGTCCGTCAGTTATATCGTCCGAAAGCCTGCACTATGGCGCTCTTGAATTCGGGGTACATGCTCGTAAGCTTCTTCTTGAGCAGGTCGCGGCCGTTTATGTCGGAGGTGAGTGCGGCGAAAATCCTGTATTTGTTCAGCCCCCGGTCGTCAAGATAGAGGAAAATCTGAGGGTAGAACCAGAACGACGTCCCGAAGGCCGCTTCCGGCTCGCCGTACCTCTCCCTGTAGAATTTGCTCTGGAGATAATACGCCCACATCTCTCCTATTTCGCAGTACCCCGCATCGGTCTCCATTCCCGTCCCGTAGGTCACGAAGCCCGACGAGACGAAGGATGTCACCACGTACTTGATGTACTTGTTCCAGTAGTCCTTCCCCACCTGCATGAAATGGCTGGAATGGGCGAGCTCGTGAATGGTCCTGGAATAGACTTCGGCATAGTCGTCCGCTCCCTTGAGTCCGATGGTGAGGTCCGGGAGGAAAATCTTCAGCAGGAAGGTGTATTCCCCGAGAAATTCGGAGATTACGCTGTCGTCTATCACGGCCCCCTGGCGCAGCATCACGGCGCTGCTGGCTTCAAGGTTCTGGAAAAGCCATATCCTGAGGTTGGACGGAGGTGTGCGCATGCTGCTGTCGTCATCCCTGCAGCTTCCATAGTACTCATAGGCCGCATTGTTGACCACGCAGCGCGTGAAAAGCTTCCTGTCCGAATTCGAGGTGACAGTCACGTCCAGACCCTTCGGCGAGTTCTTGCCGAGAGTCGAGGCGGACGCCGGCTGGAGCAGAAGGTTGAAGCCTATCGCGAAACCCTTCTTGTTCTTGAATACTATTCTATAGCGCGGCCTGGAATTGAAGTTCTTGTTCACTTTGTAATAGCCTTCGTCGTCGGTATACCCGTGGGCGAACTTCACGAAGGAATTGCAGGATACCTTGACGCCTCTGACCCCGACCGGACCTTCGTCCGTCCTGTCGTCGACTATGCATATCTGCCCTTCAGGAGTGCCGCTTTCCTTGGCCTTCGAGTCGGGGACGAGCATGTCAGCATTGCCGGTCAGCCTGTAGGACTCCTTTTCCACGGCAGCCCAGTCTATGCCTCCGGCCTTGGTCGCCTCCGCTTCGGACGAGGGGATATGGCACTTGTCCAGAACTTCATGCCTTATGCCTTCAGGGAAGCTGAAGCCGTTCTCGACCACGGCATATTGCCAGGTTATATTCCCTTCGGGGACCTCGGGGTCATGATAGTAGTCGCCCTCCCTGATTATCTGATAATCGACAGGATGGTCGAGCAGTTCCAGGCCGAGTCCTTCCAGCTGTTCCAGCTCGGCATCGGTCTCGGGCAGGAAACGCACATAAAGATGGGTGGTCTCCACAACCCTGTCGGCCTTGGTGGGATAGAGCGAAGACAGGGCTTTGGTCATATTGTCCACCGAATAGGGGTCCTCGAGATGGGAACCGAGGACAATCATCTCATGGGAAAGGTCCGGGCCGTAGGCTTCTCCGGACCAGTCCGGCACGTCCGTCAGGCTTCCGGAACAGGAAGCCGCAAGCAGCATGACTGCAAACAAAAAGAAGTTTTTCATAGCGCAATTCAGTTTTCTGCGGCAAATATCGGAAGGCGGAAGCGATTTCTTTCATATCAATCGTTTAATTTCAGAAAAATCCGTCCCGGGACAGGAAAACCCGCTCCGGTGCGCACAGGAACCATAAAGAAAGGGCCGGCGTCACCGGCCGGCCCAGATAAAATCCATAAAAAATCCACGGATCAGAAATATTTTACCGTTTTCTTTTCAATCGCCCCGAGCAGACTGTTGCCGAGACGGCTGACCCCGAGACGGAAAAGGTCCTTCCCGAGCCATTCTCCTCCGAGCACGGACTCGACTATGCTGTAGTAATATACCGCGTCTTCCGCAGTCGAGATTCCCCCTGCGGCCTTGAATCCGACCTTGCGGCCGGTCTTCTCATGGAAAAGCCGTATGCACTCGCACATCACGTAGGCGGCCTCGGGAGTGGCGTTCACGCTCACCTTGCCCGTCGATGTCTTGATGAAATCGGCGCCCGACTCCATCGCAAGGAAGGACGCGGCGGCGATGTTCTCGACAGTGGAGAGTTCTCCCGTCTCCAGGATGACCTTGAGGATGACCTTCCTTCCGGCAGCGGCGGCCTCTTCGTCCACGGCCTTGCGCATTTCGGCTATCTCCTCCGCCGCGGCAGCGTAATCCCCTGCAAGGAAAGAGTTCAGCGCGAGCACGATGTCTATCTCGTCAGCGCCCTCCCTGACGGCCATACGGCACTCGAGGACCTTGACGGAAAGCCAGCTCTGCGAAGAGGGGAAGCACCCGGCCACCGTGGTCACATGGAGCTCGGGGGACTTCCTGCAACTGCGCACCACGGAAGCGAAATTCGGATACACGCACACGGAAGCAGGCAAAGGGCAGCCAGGGAAATCTTCAGTCACCCTGTTGGCCTTCTCCACAAGGGCCTCCACGGATTTCACGGTATCTCCCGTATGGAGAGTCGTAAGGTCCATCGAAGCGAAACAGGTCTTCAGCGTCTCCTCGGACGCCCTCTCGGGCAGTGCGGAAGAAATGGCGGCCAATGAAGAGGCCACCTTCCCGGCTGTACAATTGAAGCCGTATTTTACCAGATAATCCATATCAGATCTATTTGTTTACTGTAATTCCAATTTCAGAGGCACAGTCTTCGGCGAGAGGCTGTCAGCCGGCGCGGCAGGCTCCACGTCCGTGCTGTCCGGCACAACGACAAGGGACACGGTGGTGTCTATGACGGGTGCAGTCCATGTCAGCCAGTCCCTGCTCCACAGGGAGTCCGAGAAGAAGTCCACCCTCCTGTATGCCAGGTCGACCTTCCGCTCCCAGATACTCTGCCTTATGTCCGTCTGCTCCCTGAGGAGCTCCTTGACCCGTTCCATTATTTCGCCGAACTTCTCCGGATCCCTGACATAGTGGCGCACGCTCGCGTCGTAGTCCTCGAAGGTGTAGCCGTGCTTGTGGAAAATCGGGTCGAAGAACAGGGTCGTGTCGGCCGCCTCGCGCTCCTTCGGATGGTCCCTGAGCCACTGGTCCGCCAGGAACATGTCGGCGTAGAGCCCGACCATGTCATCGGCGGGAATCACCCTGGGCCTGTCGCAGGAGGCCGCGAGCACGAAAGCCGCAGCCAGCATCGCCACGATATGTCCGCCCTTCAGCGACATCGTCCGCTATCTGAGCTGGGCCCCGAATTCGTTCTGGAAGGTCGAAAGCAGCCTGTCCATCACCCTCTCGGTATCCTGGTCGGTCAGGGTCTTCTCATTGTCCTGGATCACGAAGCTCAGGGCGTACTGCTTCTTGCCCTCGGGAATCTTGTCGCCCCTGTAGACATCGAAGAGCCTTACGTCCTTGAGCAGCTTCTTCGCCTGCTTGAACGCGGCCGAACGCAGGTCGGCGTATTTCACGTTCTCGTCGAGGAGAAGCGCGAGATCCCTGTGGACTTCGGGGAACTTGGGCAGTTCCTTGAAGGAGACCTTGTCCCTGCGCACCAGCTCGAACAGTGCGGGCCAGTTGATTTCAGCGGCGAAAACCGGCTGCCGTATCCCGAAAGTCCTTGCAAGCGAAGGATTCACGGCGCCCATCACCGCAAGCTGGACGGGACTGCCTCCGGGCAGCTGATAGGACATGCCCTCGGAGAATATGTCCGAAGGCGCCGCCGCGCTCCGCATCTGATAGAGCTCGGCACCATAGCGCCTGAGCAGCAGCTCGACGTAGCCCTTGAGCTGGAAATAATTGCCTGCGCCAGCCTCGGTACGCCATACCTTGTCGGGGGTGCCGGTGAGCATCAGCATGAAATTCGTATGCTCTTCATAACCCTCGAGCGTGTCTCCGCCCTTCTCGGGCAGTCTCGCATATACGCTTCCGTATTCGAATATCTTCATGGACGAGGCCTGGCGGTTGAGGTTGTAGGCCACCACCTCGAGTCCTCCGGGTATCAGGCTCTGGCGCATGACGTTGAGGTCCTGGCTGAGAGGGTTCACTATGCGCACGCAATGGTCTGCGGGGAAGGTCGCAAGCTTGTCGTAGTATGCCGACTTGGTCAGCGAATTGTTCATTATCTCCACGAAACCGCAGGCGGCGAGGAAGTTGGAGACCGAATTCCGGACAGCTTCCTCCTCCGGTCTGGGAGTGGCGTTGACAGACATCTTCATGTGCTTGGGGAAGGGGATGTTGTCGTAGCCGTAGATTCTCAGGAGCTCCTCAACCACGTCACATTCGCGGTAGACGTCCACCATGTATGAGGGGGCCTTCACGGTCGAGCCGCCTTCGTGCTTCTCCACGAAGTCATAGCCCAGCCATCCCAGGATGTTTTCTATCGTGTCATGTCCGAGCTCATGCCCGGCGAGACGCTCGATACGCCCGTAGTCCAGCTCTATGGTCTTCCTTTCGACAGGCTTTGAGCTCACCTTCCGAATCTTTCCCTCCACTTCGCCTCCGGCCAGCTCGCGGATGAGGCACACGGCCCTCTTCAGCGCGTATTCCAGCACCTCGGGGTCGCCTCCGCGCTCATACCTGAAGGACGCGTCGGTCTGCAGACCCTGGGTCTTGGAGGTGCGGCGTATGGAGCCGGGGTCGAAATATGCGCTCTCCACGAAGAGTGACGATGTGCCGTCGGAGACTCCGCTCTCTTCGCCGCCGAACACTCCCGCGATGCACATCGGGCCCTCGGCATCGGCTATCACCATGTCGCGGCTGCAGAGCTTGCGCTCCACCCCGTCCAGGGTGCGTATCAGCTCCCCTTCGGCAGCCCTGCGGACAATGACCTTGCCGCCCCTCACCTTGTCGGCGTCGAAGGTGTGCAGGGGCTGTCCGAGCTCGAACAGCACGAAGTTGGATATGTCGACTATGTTGTCGATGGGCCTGAGGCCTATCGCAAGCAGCCTGTCCTGAAGCCACTGCGGAGAAGGGGCCGCCTTCACGTTCCTGATGGTGATTCCCGTATATTCGGGAGCCCCGTCACCGTCGAGCACCTCCACATCAAGGCCGCCGGCCTCTCCTTCACGGAAATCGTCGACGGAAGGCCTGACGAGCTCGCAGGGTATGTCGCGGAGCTTCAGATATGCGTAGAGGTCGCGTGCCACTCCCCAATGGGACGCCGCGTCGACCCTGTTGGCGGTGATTTCATATTCGATTACGGCCTCGGTCTCAAGATGCAGGTATTCCTTGGCGGGAGTGCCCACCACCGCGTCGGCAGGAAGCACCATGATACCTTCATGTCCGGAACCTATGCCCAGCTCGTCCTCGGCGCATATCATACCGAAAGACTCCACGCCCCGGATCTTGGACTTCTTTATCTTGAAGTCTCCGGGAAGCACGGCCCCGACCTGCGCAAAAAGGACTTTCTGCCCGGCCGCCACGTTCGGCGCACCGCAGACCACGGTAAGGGGCTCGCCCGTACCGTCATTGACCTTGGTGATATGCAGATGGTCCGAATTCGGATGGTCTTCGCATTCCAGCACTTCCGCCACGACGACTCCGGCAAGTCCGCCGGGAATCTTTTCCTGCTCCTCCACCCCGTCAACCTCGATGCCTATCGAAGTCATGGCATCCGCTATCTGCTGAGGGGTCAGCTCGCATTTCAGATAATCCTTGAGCCAATTGTAACTGAGTTTCATATTTTTTCCAATTTTATTTCAAATCATCGGGAGAAAAAAGCTTCTCCACGAACTCCTGCTTGTCGAAGGGTTTCAGGTCGGAGATTTTCTCGCCCACACCTATGAACTTGACCGGAATATGGAACTGGTCGGACACCCCGACCACGACTCCGCCCTTGGCAGTCCCGTCCAGCTTGGTGACCACGAGGGAGCTGATGTCCGTAGCCCGGGAGAACTCCTTCGTCTGCTGGAAGGCGTTCTGTCCCGTGGATGCGTCAAGCACCAGCATGACGTCATGGGGGCCGTCAGGCACGACCTTGCGGATCACGTTGCGTATCTTGGTCAGCTCGTTCATCAGGTCTATCCTGTTGTGCAGCCTCCCGGCAGTGTCGATCAGCGCCACGTCCGCGCCTCTTGCGACGGCGGCTTTCGCCGTGTCGTACGCGACGGATGCGGGATCCGAGCCCATGGACTGCTTGACGATGTCCACGCCGGCACGCTCAGCCCAGATGTCGAGCTGGTCGACCGCAGCGGCCCTGAAAGTGTCGGCCGCGCCGAGAATGACCTTCTTGCCCTGCTGCTTCAGCATATATGCGAGCTTGCCTATGGTGGTGGTCTTGCCGACGCCGTTGACGCCTACTACCAGGACTATGTACGGTTTCTTGGAGAAATCGAAGGGCTCTCCGCCATCATCGATCAGGGAGCTGATCTCGTCGCGCAGCATGGCCACAAGCTCGTCGAAAGACATGTACTTGTCCCTTGCGACCCTGTCCTCCAGACTGTCGATTATCTTCAGGGTGGTGTCAACCCCCATGTCGGACTCCACAAGAGCCTCCTCCACCGCATCCAGAGTATTGTCGTCCACTCTGGACTTCCCCATGACCGCACGGGATATCCTCTGAAAAAAACTGATTGCCATATTCTACAAAGATACAAATTATTATGAAAAAGAAGCCGGCCCGGGCGCGGGTCGGCTTGCTCTATGATGCTTCTCCTTACGGCTTCACCGGAAGCCGGACAAGGGAACTACTTCTTGCCGTTGAAGAAATCCTTGGTCTTGTCAGCTTCTACAAGCTGCTCTGAAAAGATGTAGGCTCCGGTCTTGGGAGATTTCTCCATGCGGATGCACTTGACCATACTTTTCGCGCCGGCCTTGGCGGCGAAGGTTGCAACTGCTTTCTTTGCCATAGTTCAGACTCCTTATTTAATTTCACGGTGAACGGTGACCTTCTTGAGGTAGGGGTTGTACTTCTTGCGCTCAAGACGGTCGGGAGTGTTCTTCTTGTTCTTGGTCGTAATGTAGCGTGACATGCCGGGGACGCCGCTGGCCCTCTGCTCAGTGCACTCGAGGATGACCTGCACCCTGTTTCCTTTTGCTTTCTTTGCCATGACTCTAAAAATTAAACAAGGTTAATCAAGCCTTTCTTCTGAGCCTCGCGGATGGTAGCCTCGAGACCGTTCTTCTCGATGATCCTCATGCCCTTGCAGGACACCTTGAGGGTGATATATCTCTGCTCTTCCTCGCTCCAGAAGCGCTTGTGCTTGAGGTTGAGGGAGAAGTCACGCTTGGTGCGGAGCTTTGAATGGGCCACGTTGTTGCCCTTCATTCTCTTTCTGCCGGTTATTTGACAAACTTTTGCCATATCTCGTTATCTTTTGTTATCTTGACACTATAGGGGTTGCAAATATCGCTGATAATTTTCTGATTTCCAAATAGAGAGCTACAGAAATTTCAGGAATCTGTCCCATCTGATGTTTTTCGGGAACTTCTGGTTTTTGTCGGTCGACAGCCAGATGACCACAGGCTTTCCGACTATGTGATCCTCGGGGACGAAGCCCCAGTACCTCGAGTCGAGGGAATTGTGCCTGTTGTCTCCCATCATGAAATAGTAGTCCTGCTTGAAGGTGTATTCTCCGTCGGCAATCGCCTTGGACAGGTCGGACTTCTCGTAGACGCTTATTATCCTTTCGTACAGGGGAAGGTTCTCCTCGGTCAGCTTCACGGTGGCTCCCCTGGACGGAATCCAGAGCGGCCCGTAATAATCGCGGGTCCAGCCTGAATCCACGGTGTAGGGGAAAACCTCCAGACTGCACGCCGAAGGGTCCCTGTCCAGATTGTCCCGGACCTCGACCACGTTCGGCAGGGCCTTGACCTTCGCGAGGGCCTCGGCCGTCAGGAGCATCGCCGGATAGCCGGGCATGGCCGGATTGAAATAAAGCTCCGAGGGGTTGAGCCCCAGCTCCTCCACGGTCTTGGAGTTTATCTTCTGGCCGTTGGTCTTCACCGCGTATGAAAGCTGGATACCGGGATAGACCTCCTGCTGCTCGCCGTTGACCCACACAAGTCCGTCCCTGACTTCAAGCGTGTCGCCGGGTAGGGCGACGCAGCGCTTGACGTAATGGTCCTTCTTGTCGGTCGGCCTGACTATCGTCTCGCCCAGCCCCTCCACGGTCTCGCGGCCGAGGATGCGCACGAGGGCGTAATAGTCTTCAGCGGGAGCGCTCCTGAGCACCGTGTCACCGTTAGGGAAGCCGAAGACGACGCAGTCGCCTCTTCTCACCTCCCTGAATCCTTTCAGCCTGCGGTACTTGTTCTGAATCAGCGTCGAATACGACTCCTTTCCGAAAATGGTATTGTGGGTGAAAGGAATGGTCAGCGGAGTCTCCGGGAGCCTCGGACCGTATGTCAGCTTGCTTACGAAAAGATGGTCTCCCGTGTAGAGAGTCCTCTCCATCGACGACGAAGGAATCTTGAAAGCCTGGAAAAGGAAGATGTTGATCAGCGGAACTACGATTATCACGAAGATTATCGTGTCCAGCCAGTCATTTGCGGCGCTGTGCTTTTCGCCCGGCTTGTACCTCTTCTTCCAGAAGTTCCAGTGGACCTTCCTGGTGATGAATATGTCAAATATGACTATCAGCCCAAGAAGCCACCAGTAACTGCCCATCCAGACCACCCACGCCAGATAGAGCAAAGCCCATATCGTGAACTTTGTCCACCTGTTGCGGAAGAAATCCTTCAAGCCCACCTCGGCAAACTACTTTACTGAGTTGATGATGGCCTCGAATGCCTGGGGATTGTTCATGGCGAGGTCGGCGAGAACCTTGCGGTTGAGGCCGATGTTCTGAGCATTGAGCTTGCCCATGAACTGGGAATATGACAGGCCGTACTGACGTGCGGCGGCATTGATCCTCTGAATCCACAGAGCACGGAAATTACGCTTCTTGGCACGGCGGTCACGATAGGCGTAGGTCAAACCCTTCTCGTAGGTGTTCTTCGCAACCGTCCAAACATTCTTCCTTGACAGGAAATTACCGCGGGTTCTCTTGAGAATCTTCTTGCGGCGGGCCCTTGAGGCTACTGAATTGACTGATCTAGGCATAATTCAATACTTTTAGAGAA